>JBILNB010000070.1:0-22256 GCA_044375195.1 Rubrivivax sp.
CGGGTCCGGGAGCCGGGGCGGGTCCGGGAGCCGGGGCGGGTCCGGGAGCCGGGGCGGGTCCGGGAGCCGGGGCGGGTCCGGGAGCCGGGGCGGGTGCGGGAGCCGGGGCGGGTCCGGGAGCCGGGGCTGGTGCGGGAGCCGGGGCCGGTGCGGGAGCCGGGGCAGCAGCCACGACGAATTCGCCCGAGGGGCGCTGAGGCTCCGTCTCGGTACCGGTGGCGGATGTCGGGCTTGCGGCGTCTGCGCGGTCCGAAGGCGGTGCCGGCGATGCCACCGCAGAACCGGGCACTGCCGAAGGCGGGGGTGCGCCCGGGTTCGTCACCGCGACCGTCGAGATCGTCGCGGGAGAGGCGGGCGCCGCAAGCCCAGGCACGGCCGTCACCGACAAGGCCGTCTCGGCCTGGACGATCAGCGGCGAAACGGCCGGCAAGGGCGTCACGGTGCTGGAGATGACCGGCGCCTGGACGATGCCCTGCACCGACACCGGGGGCGGGTTGGGCAGGATCTCGCCCTGGTTCGTCGTCAACGCGGCAGCCGGCACCTGGTAGTTCGACAACAGCGTGCCAAGACCGAGCACATAGTCGGTCTCGGTCAGGGTCACCGTCACGGTCTTGCCCGTTCCGACCTGCTCGTTGTCGTAGGTACCCTTGACCGCCGCGACCGTGATGGTGTCGCCACCGGCCACGTTGCCGACCGTGAACTGGCTCGGGGTCAGGGAAGCCTCGCGGTTGCCGTCGAACTGCTTGGAAACCGTGCCCTGCAAGCCCACCTGCAAGGGCCTGACCGAGATGTCCGCCGCGGTCGCGGCGGTGTCGTCTGCGAGCCTGTAGTTGCCGGCGTCGGCGCCCGCGAGCCGGATGCCCGTGATGTTCACCACCTTGCCGGTGCCGGCATCCCTGCTGCTGAATTCGCCGACCGCCCCGGCCACCGACAGATCGTCCGCCGACACCTTGCCGACAAACACCGCCGCCGCGGCGTCGAGCGCAGCTGCCCGGGTGCCGTCGTAGACCTTGCCGGAGGCCGTGATGCCCGTCACCGAAGCGATCGTGGCCGGCGTGATGTCCGCCACCGTTCGAGCGGTAGTCTCGAGCAGCGTGTAGTTCGGCGCGTCAACCCCGCCCAGTGTCAGGCCCGAGACATTCACCGTCTTGCCCACGCCCGCGTGCTTGTCCACGAAGGCGCCGGTGGCCGTCGCCACGCTCAACGTGTCGCCGTTCAGCAGGCCCGAAAAGCCCGCCCCACCCATCTGCAAGGCCGCCGCCGTCGACCCGTCGTAGACCTTGCTCGACGCCGTGATCCCGGTCACCTCGGTAATCGGCGCAGGCGCGATGCGGGCCGTCGTGCTAGCCACGGTGCTGGCCAGCGTGTAGTTGCCCGCATCGTCCCCGCCAAGACTGATGCCGCTGATGGACACCGCCTTGCCCGCACCAGCCTTCGGGTCGGCGAAGTGCCCGATGGCCGTGGCCACCGCCAACCTGTCCCCGGAAACCGCGCCGTTGAAGATGGCGCCACCGGTCAGGAGCGTGGCCGTGTCGGTGCGGTCATACACCTTGTCGGCCGCCGTGATGCCCGTCACCGAAGCGATCGTGGCCGGCGTGATGTCCGCCACCGTTCGCGCGGTGCTGTCGAGCAGTGTGTAGTTCGACGCATCGGCCCCGCCCAGCGTCAGGCCCGAGACATTCACCGTCTTGCCCACACCCGCGTGCTTGTCCACGAAGGCGCCGGTGGCCGTCGCCACGCTCAACGTGTCGCCGTTCAGCAGGCCCGAAAAGCCCGCCCCACCCGTCTGCAAGGCCGCCGCCGTCGACCCGTCGTAGACCTTGCTCGACGCCGTGATCCCGGTCACCTCGGCAATCGGCGCAGGCGCGATGCGGGCCGTCGTGCTAGCCACGGTGCTGGCCAGCGTGTAGTTGCCCGCATCGTCCCCGCCAAGACTGATGCCGCTGATGGACACCGCCTTGCCCGCACCAGCCTTCGGGTCGGCGAAGTGCCCGATGGCCGTGGCCACCGCCAACCTGTCCCCGGAAACCGCGCCGTTGAAGATGGCGCCACCGGTCAGGAGCGTGGCCGTGTCGGTGCGGTCATACACCTTGTCGGCCGCCGTGATGCCCGTCACCGAAGCGATCGTGGCCGGCGTGATGTCCGCGAGGGCCGAACTCGTGGCCAGCACGTAGTTGCCCTTGTCGGCACCCTCCAGGGCCAGGCCGGCCAGGGTGACGGGCTTGCCGGTGCCCGCCGTCTTGTCGAGGAAGGCTGCGCCCGTGGCCACGAGGCTCAGATCGTCGCCGGGTATCCCGCCCTGCAGCACTGCGCCGGCCAGGTTCACGGTCGCAGCCGGGCTGCCGTCGTAGACCTTGTTCATGCCCGGCGCAATGATCGCGGTGATGCTCGCCGCCGAGATGTTCGCCGTCGTGGTGGCCGTGGTGATCGCCAGCGTGTAGTTGCCTGCGTCGGCACCACCCAGACTGATGCTGGCGATGTTCACCGTCTTGCCGGTGCCCACGTTCTTGTCGATGAAGTTGCCGTCGGCCGTGGCCACGGTCAAGGCATCGCCGGGCAGCAGGCCCGCGAAACCCGCGCCGCGGGTGTCGAGAGCCGCCGTCGTCGTGCGGTCGTAGACCTTGTTCACCGCCGCGATGCCCGTGACCTGGGAAATGACCGCCGGCGTGATGTCGGCCGTGGCCGTGCTCGTGGCAAGGGCGTAATTGCCCGCGTCAGTGCCCAGCAGCACCGGGCTGGTCAACTGGACCAGCTTGCCGACACCCGCGTGCTTGTCGAGGAAATCAGCCCCCGCGGCGCTGACCGTCACATCGTCGTTGGCGAAGCGACCCTGGAGCACGGCCCCAGAGAAGTCCGGCACCGCCACCGTGGTGGTGTCGTAGGGCCGGCTCATACCGGGCGCGCTGATCGCGGTGATGCTCGCCGCCGAGATGTCTGCCGTCGTGGTGGTCGTGGTGTTCGCCAGCGTGTAGTTGGCGGCGTCGGCACCGCCGAGGCTGATGCCGGAGACGTTCACCGTCTTGCCGGCGCCCACGTTCTTGTCGGCGAAGGCTCCCAGAGCGGCGGCCACGGTCACGGCATCGCCTGTCAGCTGGCCCGTGAAACCCGCGTTGCCGGTATCCAATGTCGCAGCCGTCGTGCGGTCGTAGACCTTGTTCAGGGCCGTGATGCCGGTGACCTGCGAGATGACCGCCGGCGTGATGTCGGCCGTCGTGCTGGCCGTGCTGCTGGCCAGCGCATAGTTGCCGGCGTCCAGGCCCCCCAGCGTGATGCCGGTGATGGCGACCGGCTTGCCGGTGCCCACATGCTTGTCGGCGAAAGCACCCACCGCCCCCGCGACCGACACGACATCACCGGCCAGGATGCCGCTGAGCACTGCGCCGCCCAGTTGCACCGTCGCATCCGGGGTCCGGTCGTAGGTCTTGCTGCCGGCCGTGAGCCCCGTCACGGCGGGGATGGTCAAGGGCGAGATGTCGGCCGTGACGGTGGTCGTGATCGGGTTCAGGGTGTAGTTGCCGATGTCGGCGCCCGACAGCGCCAGGCCGCCCACGACCAGGGGTTTGCCCAGGCCGGCATGCTTGTCGACAAAGCTCGCGGTCGCGACGGTGACACCCACGTCCTCGCCGTCGACCCGACCCTGGAGCACGGCGCCGCTCAGGTCCACCACGGCCGACGTCGTGCCGTCGTAGACCTTGTTCATGCCCGGGGCGTGGATGGCCGAAATCACCGCGGGAGTGATGTCGGCCGCGGCGCTGGCGGTGTCGTCGAGCAGCCGGTAGTTGCGCGCCGCAGTACCGCCCAGCGTGAGGCCGGTAATGGCGACAGGCTTGCCGACGCCCACGTTCTTGTCGGCGAAGAGGCCTGTGCCACCGGCAACCTGCACGTCGTCGCTGTTCAAGACCCCGACGAGGTTGGCATTGGCGGTCTGCACGGTGGCCTGGGCGCTGCCGTCGTAGGCCTTGTTTGCCACCGTCAGGCCGCTGACCGAGCTGATCGGGGCCGGGTTGACCTGCAGCCGGCCGCTGACGAAGTTGATCGCATACCGCGTCGAGAACAGCCCGCCCGGGGTGATGCTGTAGGTGCCGGCGTCGACGGCGCCTTGCGCGTCACCCGAGAAGGTGAGCGTGCCCTGCACGCTGCCGCTGGCGGGCACCAGCGAGTAGATGACATCGTTGTCACCCAACGAAGCCAGCGAGTAGGCCTGCCCGTCGTAGGTCTTCGCGGCGTCAATGGCCGTGATGAACAGCGGCTGCATCGTCGCGCGCAGCACCGGCAGCATCGCCACGCCGTCGGCCGCCAGCCAGGTGTTGGTGAAGTCCCAGCCCGCGGCGGTGAAGGTGGACTTGGTCTGCAGTTGCGCCAGCGTCAGGCCGGAGGAAGCCTGCACCACCGGTTGTCCGGCACTCGAGTCGATCTTGATGCCGTTGGCGTGCGCCGCGCTGTTCCAGAAGCTGTCCTTGACAAGCGCGGCGCTGCCGTAGTGGCGGCCGACGAACGCCCCGGACCACGGCGACGCCGTCGAGTTGACCGTGCCCGCGAAATAGCTGCGGATGATCTGCGCCTGACGCCAGTTGAAACCGACCAGACCACCGACCTCGCTGCCCCAGCCGGTGACGTTGCCGGTAGCGTAGCTGTCCTCGATCGTGGCGGCAGGCGCGAATTCGGCGGTGTTGTTGCCCACCAGGCCACCAATCTGGTTGCCACCAGCGCCCACATCACCGGTGGCGTAGCTCTTGCGGATGATGCCGCTGTTGGCACCGACGAGGCCACCGCGCGTCGCGCCCCCGTTTGTGCTGCTGAACACCCGCCCCGTGGCATACGACTCTTCGATGGTGCCGCTGCTGTCACCGGCCAGGCCGCCAATGTTGCCGCCGTTCCGCCCGTCCACGTCGCCGGTGGCGAAGCTGTTGATGATCTTGCCCAGGGAATTGTTGCCTGTAAGACCCCCGGTTGCACCGTTTCCTATGACGTCCCCGGAGGCCGAACTGTCGGAGATGGTGCCCCACTGGTTGTTGCCGACGAGCCCGCCGTTGGCGCCACCGCCACGAACGACGACGTCGGTATGGCTCGATTCGACAGTGCCTTCATTCAGCCCGGCGACGCCGCCACCCGCAGCAGCAGAATCGATGCCGACCCCTGGCTGCGCCCTGACCACCCTCAGGTTGCTCAGCAGGCCGCGGTTCCAGCCTGCGAAGCCACCCACGTAGAAAAGCGCATTGATTGACGGATCGACAAGGCTCACGTCGCGCACGGTCGAGGTCAGGTCGACCACGCGAAACAGGCCTGCGTGAGCATAGTTGGGCCGATTGATGGTCAGGCCAGTGATGCTGTGACCCAAACCCGCGAACTGCCCGGCAAATCGGGCTCCTGCGGACCAACCATCGGTGACAAGGCCGCCGATGGGCAGAAAGCCCTCCGCGCCATTCCACCCCGCCGTCGGCGAGGCGTCGATGTCGGCCCCCAGCGCATACGAGCGCGTCAGGTCACCGTTCATCCCCTGCAGGTCGGCGCCCGTGGTGCTGCCCTGAGCCCCCAGGCTGGTGATGACGGTGTAGGGCACCGTGATGCCGTCGTTGCCGAGACGGGTGCTGAAGTTGCTGCCGGCGGGCAGGCTGATCGAGACGCCGTCAGCAAGGTAGTAGTCACCCAGGTTGCCGGCCGCAGGCGAGGCCAGGCCGTACTCGAGCGCCAGCTTCGCGCTGCCCGTGCCCGCCATCGGGGCGTTGACGTTGATGTCGCCCAGGGCCTTGAGCGTCAGGGTGTTGGCCGACCAGTTGACGGGGTCGTCGACGTGGATGTCGCCCGCCACGCCGCCGGCCCCGGCTGTGCTCTCGATCGTCACGTTGCCCGCCGACAGCGCCGTGGACAGCGCTGCCGGCGTCATGTCACCGCCGCTGTCGGCGATCGTGAAGTCGACCGGGTCGATCAGCCAGGTGCCGTTGCGACCCGACGCCGCAGCCGTGGTGACGCGGGCCTCGGGGGCAACCTTCACGCGGGCGGCCGAGGTCTCGACGAAGCCGCCATCGCCGCCCGCAGGCGCCGAGGCGTCGATGCGGCCGCCGACGAGCGTGGTGCCGGCGGCCATGCCGCCCAGCAGCACGATCTCGCCGTTGCGGTGCTCCACCGTCTGCGCCTCGATTACGCCGGTGTTGTTGACCACGCTGGCCAGCAGCGAATCGCGCGCGCCGGCCGACAGGTAGACGCGCCCGCCGTCGGCCTTGACCAGACCGCCGTTCTCGGCCAGCGCGTCGAGCGTGTTCTGCTCGACCACCACGCGCACCAGGCTGTCGCCGTCGAAGCTCAACGTCGTGGCCGAGCCGCCGGCCAGCGCCACGGTGCCCAGGCGGGCCGAGATCGCGCCCTGGTTGACGACCTGGTGCCCGAGCAGCGCCACGTAGCCGCCGGGCGCGGCCTCGATGCGGCCCAGGTTGACGACACGGCCCGAGCCGCCGCCGAGGAAGCGCCGGGTGCTGCCGGCCAGCGAGCGGTCGTCCAGGTCGAGTGTCGACGCGACCAGCCCGCCGACGTTGACCTGCGCGTCGCGGCCGAACAGGATGCCGTTTGGGTTGATCAGGTAGACCTGCCCGTTGGCGCTCAACTGGCCGAGGATCTGGCTGCCCTGCGGGTCGCGGATGCGGTTGACGGCGATCGACGAGGCCGAGGGCTGGACGAAACGCACCGCTTCGCCGACGCCCACGTTGAACGTCGACCACTGCAGGCTCACCTGCGGCGTGGTCTGCGTGATCGTGGTCTGGGCGCCCTGCTGCGCGATCTGCGCCGAGCCGCTGACCACCTGCCCGCCCTGCGGCCCGGACAAGGCCAGCAGCGGCAACGCTGCGAGCGCGCCCGCCACCAGCCCGCCGCCCCGCCCGGCCTTGCGCCGCGCGCTGCAGGTCTCGGCCACGGCGACCCAGCCGCCCGAGCGGCGGCTCCAGATGAGGCGGTAGATGCGGTTCATGCCCAACGCACCCCGATGGAAGCAAGCGCCGTGCCGGCCATCAGAACTTCCAGCCCAGCTCGGCCCAGGCGCGCGTGCGAGCGGGATCCTTCAACCCGGCCGGGGTGTCGCCCAGCCGCTGCCCCACCTGCAGCCTTGCGCCAACCTGGTGGGGCCCGGCCCACTCGAGCCCGAGGCCTGCGCCCCGGAGATCGAGCGAGTTCACCGCGGCCGCCCAGGGCTTGCTGTTCACCGTGACCGAGGCCGCGTCGAAGAACAGACCGACCTGCCAGCTGCCCGGGATGCCGCCGGGCAGGGCGCCGAGCCTGCGCCGCAGATCCACGGAAGCGACGACGGCAGAGTCGCCCGACACCACGCTGACGTCATAGGCCCGCACCGACGATGGCCCGCCGACGCTCGTCTTCTCGGCCGGGTCGAGGTTGCGGTTCGTCCACTGCCCGGAAAGCGCCACGGTCAGCGTCGCTGCCGGGCCCAGGCCCTGCACCCGCGCCAGGGCCAGGTTGAGCTTGGAGAAAGCGCCCTGCGTGTTGCCCACCGCCGCGTCGGCGGTTCGGGCGGCCGCGCTCTGAAAACCCACACGGCCGGTTGACCACGTGAGGCTGCCGCTGAACACGCCACCGCCGCCCCAATCATCGCGGCGATCCGCCGACAGGCCGAGTTGCAGCAGGTCTATCTCCCGGTCGGTACGCAGATTGGCCGTGTCGACGCGGTCCACGAGCCTCTTGTGTTCGAGCTGTGCCGAGACTTGGGCGTTGAACATGCGACTGCGCACCAGCGGGCGCCGCGCGTTCAACCCCAGCACCTGCGCCGTGCCTTCGGCATCCAGCGCAGCCATCGAGCCCCCGAGGCTGTAGCGCACCGACGACAGCGAGCCACCCAGGCGTGTGCCCGCGCCGTCGACCAGCACCTCGTAGCCGACCCGCCCGTACAGCATGCTGCCGCCCGGGCTCAGCAGGTTCAGCGACAGCAGGTCGCCGAAGCGCAAGGGGTTGGGGATGTTCAGGGCCGCGTTCAATCGCCGCCGCCCGGTGCTGGCGCCGCCGTAGTTCTCGAGCCCGATCTGCCCGCTGACCGGCGGGCCGGGCATGGTACTGACCATCAGGTCGGACAGCCCGGGCGATTGCCCCGGCTTGAGCGCGGCCACGGTGGAGATGCCGGGCATGTCGGTCAGCAGCAGCAGGACGCTGTCTAGCGCCTCCTGGCTGACGACCTGCCCGGGCTGCAGGCGCGACAGCGTGGACTGCAACAGGCTCTCGCGGATGGCGCTGCTGTTGTCCAGGATCACGCGGCCGTAGCGGCCTTCGATCACCCGCAGCTCGACCTCGCCGCCGCGGATGACCTGGGCCGGGATCACCGCGCGCACCAGCGGATAGCCGCGACGGGTGTGGAACTCGGTGATGCGCGCCGCCAGCGCACCCAGATCGGGCAGCGTCAGGGCCTTGCCGCGAGCATCGTCGATCAGCGCGAGCAGGATTTCCGCCGAGAACAGGGTGTTGCCGCTGATCCTGAACGACCGCACCTGGAATGGCGCGCTCTGCGGCAGCGGTGCGCCGGGTGGGATGTCCAGCCGCACCCCGACGTCACTGGGGGTCGGTGCGGGCTGGACCACTGGTGGCCGGGCCTGCTGCAGCAGGGTGCCGGCGCCGGGCACGGCTTCCGCGGCCTGACCTTGCAACGACAACCCGGCCATAAGCCCGAAAACCAGCATTCCTGACCCGGCGCCCCGAAGGCTCGGGAGGCGGACATCACCGTTCCAACGCACACACCCCTCCAGCCGGCCCCACCACCGGCGCGATCGATTGTGATTTCGTAACCGGAATTTTCCAAGTCCCGCGATCGCGAATGCAGGAAAAACGAAGCGAGGCTGCAACGCCCACAGGCGGCGCACGAACGGACAGGTGGGCGGGCGACCGGTCAATCCTAAGAGCCCCGGCAGATGACCTGGCGCTCAAGCGCTGGTCGAACGCCCGCAGGCACGATAGACCCCATGGATATGCTCACCGTCTTCGTCATCAACGGCCTGGTCGTCGCGCTGGCCGTGGTGATCCACTAAGAGACCCTGTACCAGCTCGCGCGCCACCTGCCACGTGTGCGGGTGCCGCCGCGATACAAGGTGCTGTGGGGCGTGTTCCTGATCCTGGTGGCGCATGTGGCCGAGATATGGCTCTTTGCGCTGACCTACTGGGGCCTGCTGCGCATCGACGGCATGGGCGCCCTGACCGGCAACGTCAGCGGCGGCGGCACGCTGCTGGATTGCAGCTACTTCTCCTTCGTCACGTTCACCACCGTGGGCTACGGCGACATCGTCGCCACCGGGCCTGTGCGCTACCTCACCGGCATGCAGGCGCTGACCGGCTTCGTGCTGATCACCTGGTCGGCGTCCTTCCTGCTCCTCGAGATGCAGAAATACTGGCCCGGGCTGGCGGGCGCGCGGGGGCAGCGGGGGGAGTAGGGTGCCGCGGGACGGCCCTGCGACAGCCATGAACCTCATGCCCCACGCAAGGCCGCTGGAAGCATGATCAGGCATCATCCCCGGCTTAACGCTCGAACCTTGGTCCCATGCACATCCTCCGCTTCTCCGACCTCGTCGCCGCCGGCCAGGTGGCCGGCAAGCGCGTGTTCATCCGCGCCGATCTCAACGTGCCGCAGGACGACGCCGGCCGCATCACCGAGGACACGCGCATCCGCGCCTCGGTGCCCTGCATACGGATGGCGCTGCAGGCCGGGGCGGCGGTGATGGTGACCTCGCACCTGGGGCGCCCGACCGAGGGCGCGTTCAAGCCCGAGGACTCGCTCGCGCCGGTGGCGCAGCGCCTGGGCGAGCTGCTCGGGCGCGAGGTGCCGCTCGTCAGCGACTGGGTCGACGGCGTGCAGGTGGCCCCGGGCGAGGTGGTGATGCTCGAGAACTGCCGGCTGAACCGGGGCGAGAAGAAGAACGACGAGGCGCTGGCGCGCAAGATGGCCGCGCTGTGCGACCTCTTCGTGCACGACGCCTTCGGCACCGCGCACCGGGCCGAGGCCTCGACTTACGGCATCGCGCAGTTCGCGCCGGTTGCCTGCGCCGGCCCGCTGCTGGCGGCCGAGATCGACGCGATCACCCAGGCCCTGGCCGCCCCCCGGCGCCCGCTGCTGGCCATCGTCGCCGGCAGCAAGGTCTCGACCAAGCTCACCATCCTGCAGAGCCTGGCGGGCAAGGTTGACGGCCTGGTCGTGGGCGGCGGCATCGCCAACACCTTCATGCTCGCCGCGGGGCTGAAGATCGGCCGGTCGCTGGCCGAGCCCGACCTGGTGGGCGAGGCGCGCGCGGTGATCACCGCCATGGCTGCGCGCGGCGCCGAGGTGCCGATCCCGGTGGACGTGGTGTGCGCCAAGGCCTTCGCCGCCGACGCGCCCGCCACGGTCAAGCCGGCCGACGCGGTGGCCGACGACGACCTGATCCTCGATATCGGCCCGCGGACGGCGCAGATGCTGGCCGACCTGCTGGGCGCCGCCGGCACCATCGTCTGGAACGGCCCGGTGGGGGTCTTCGAGTTCGACGCCTTTGCGCACGGCACCGAGACCGTCGCACGCGCCATCGCGGCCAGCCCTGCGTTCAGCATCGCCGGCGGCGGCGACACGCTCGCGGCGATCGCCAAGTACGGCATCGAGCGCGACATCGGCTACATCTCCACCGGCGGCGGCGCCTTCCTGGAGGTGCTGGAAGGCAAGACCTTGCCCGCCTTCGAGATCCTGCAGCGGCGCGCCCAGGGCTGAGGACGATGCAGGGGCCCGGCCCGGGGCGGACCCCTGCCTACAATCCGCCCGCCATGCCGGGTGCCATTGCCTTCAGCCACGTCAGCAAGACCTACCGCGGTGCGCGCGGCACGCTGTGCGCGCTCGACGACGTCAGCCTGGAGATCGCCCCAGGGGAGTTCTTCGGCCTGCTCGGCCCCAACGGTGCGGGCAAGACCACGCTGATCAGCATCCTCGCGGGCCTCACGCGCGCCAGCGCCGGCACGGCCACCGTGATGGGGCACGACGTCGTCGCCGACTACGCCGCGGCGCGCAAGTCGCTGGGCATCGTGCCGCAGGAGCTGGTGTTCGACCCCTTCTTCAGCGTGCGCGAGACGCTGCACATCCAGAGCGGCTACTTCGGCGTCAAGGACAACGACGCCTGGATCGACGAGGTGCTGGCCGAGCTCGGCCTGGCCGACAAGGCCGGCGCGAACATGCGCCAGCTCTCCGGTGGCATGAAGCGCCGCGTGCTGGTGGCGCAGGCGCTCGTGCACCGACCGCCGGTGATCGTGCTCGACGAACCGACCGCGGGCGTGGACGTGGAGCTGCGTCAGACGCTGTGGAAGTTCATCGCCCGCCTGAACCGCGAGGGCCACACCGTGCTGCTGACGACGCACTACCTGGAGGAGGCCGAGGCGCTGTGCGGGCGCATCGCGATGCTCAAGCAGGGCCGCATCGTCGCGCTGGACCGCACCTCGGCCTTGCTGGCCGGCACCGCGAGCACCATGCTGCGCTTCAAGACCGACGACGCGCTGCCGCCGGCGCTGGCCGCTCAGGCCCGAGTGACCGGCCGCATCGCGCAGCTGAAGGCGCACGATGCCGGCGAGGTCGAAACGCACCTGGCGGCACTGCGGGCGGCGGGCGTGCGGGTCGAAGACCTCGAGATCGGCCGTGCGGACCTGGAGGACGTCTTCGTCGAGATCATGAGCGGGGCGGCGCGATGATGCGGCTCGAAGGCGTCGTCACGCTGTGGCGCAAGGAGGTGCTGCGCTTCTGGAAGGTGGCCTTCCAGACCGTGGCCGCGCCGGTGCTCACCGCACTGCTGTACCTGCTGATCTTCGGCCACGTGCTCGAGGACCACGTGCAGGTCTTCCCCGGCGTCGGCTACACGAGCTTCCTGATCCCCGGGCTGGTGATGATGAGCGTGCTGCAGAACGCCTTTGCCAACAGCAGCTCCTCGCTGATCCAGAGCAAGATTACCGGCAACCTGGTGTTCCTGCTGGTGACGCCGCTGTCGCCGGCGGCGTGGTTCCTGGCCTACGTGGGCGCGGCGATGGTGCGGGGGCTCGCGGTCGGCAGCGGCGTGCTGCTGGTGACGGTGTGGTTCGCGCCGCCCGGCGTGGCCGAGCCCGGGTGGATCATCGTCTTTGCGCTGCTGGGCGCGGCCATCCTGGGCGCCCTCGGCCTGATCGCCGGCCTGTGGGCGGAGAAGTTCGACCAGCTCGCCGCCTTCCAGAACTTCATCATCATGCCGATGACCTTCCTGTCGGGCGTGTTCTATTCGGTGCACTCGCTGCCCGCGTTCTGGCAGGGCGTGAGCCACCTGAACCCCTTCTTCTACATGATCGACGGCTTCCGCCGCGGCTTCTTCGGCGCGAGCGACGTGTCGCCCTGGCTCAGCCTGGGCGTCGTGGCCGCGAGTTTCGCCGTGGTGGCTGCCGTCGCGCTGCGCCTGCTGGCCAGCGGCTACAAGATCCGGCCGTGACCCCCTGTGGCCTCGTCCCAGGGGTCGCAGGCCGTCGTGCACCTCTCCGACCCGCAACCACCGGGTTCGCCCACCATGAGCAACCCCGACCTTCCTGACTTCGAGACCCTCTCAACCTCGACGGCGGCGGAGCACACGCTGCTCGTGACACTCAACCGCCCTGCAGCCGGCAATGCGATCAACACCCGCATGGGCGAGGAGATGACCGCGCTGTGGCTGGAGTTGACGGCGCGGCCAGGTCCGTGGCGCTGCGTGGTGCTGACGGGTGCGGGAGATCGCATCTTTTGCGGCGGTGGCGACCTGAAGGAACGCCACGGCATGACGCAGGCGCAGTGGCAGCACCAGCACGAGATCTTCGAGCGCGCCTACTGGGCCATGGTGGACCTGCCGCTGCCGCTGATCGGGGCGATCAACGGCCACGCCTATGGCGGCGGCCTCGAGATCCTGCTGTGCTGTGACTTCGCCTACGCCAGCAGCGCAGCGCGCTTCGCCTTCAGCGAGGTGACGCTGGGCATCATGCCGGGCATGGGCGGCACCCAGACGCTGCCGCGCGCTCTGGGTGAGCGCCGCGCCAAGGAGTTGCTGCTCACCGGTCGGCCCTTCGACGCGACGCAGGCGCAGGCCTGGGGGCTCGTCAACGCGGTGCACCCGCCGAGCGAGGTGCTCGCGCGCGCACTCGAGACGGCGGAGGCGATCGCGGGCAACGCGCCCTTGTCGGTGCGTCAGATCAAGAAGTCGGTGCGCTACGGCGGGCAGATGGAGTTGCGCACCGCCTTCCGATTCGAGGTCGAGGCCTACAACCACCTCGTCGACACCGAGGACCGGCGCGAAGGCGTGGCCGCCTTCAACGAGAAGCGCCGCCCGGTGTTTCGCGGGCGCTGAGAGCCTGAGATCTCAGGCTCTGAGGCGCGGCGGCGCACCTGGCGCGACGGCGCGGCCGCAGAAGCTGCGATGACCCGGCGTCCCGTCCGATAATAGGTGGATGGCTGAACCCACCCCCGACGAAGTGCGCTCCTACATCGCCGCAGGCCTGCCCTGCGAGCGCCTGGAAGTCGAGGGCGACGGCCGGCATTTCTTCGCCACGATCGTCTCCACGGCCTTCGAGGGTCTGACGCGCGTGCGCCGGCACCAGCAGGTCTACGCCGTCCTGGGCGATAGAATGCGGGAGCAAATTCACGCCTTGTCGATGAAGACGCTCACCCCGGCCGAAGACACGCAGGCCGCCACCGCGGCAGGCCAGACCCGGCCCGGCTCGCACCCCGCCCACCACTGACACCCGCCTGCGCTGCGCGCGGGCGGCCCGTGAGCGCCGCGTCGGGCGCCCGTGGAGCCGGCAGCGCGCCGTCCCGAACCACGCGCCCACACCATGGACCAACTCCTCATCCGCGGCGGCCGTCCGCTCCAGGGCGAGATCACGATCTCCGGCGCCAAGAACGCCGCCCTGCCCGAGCTGTGTGCGGCCCTGCTGGTGCCGGGCCCGGTGACGCTGCGCAACGTGCCGCGCCTGCAGGACGTGCGCACGACGCTGAAGCTGCTGCGTCAGATGGGCGCCACCGCGCGCTGGGGTGACGAGGGCGAAGGCGGCGCCTCGGAGACGGCCGACGTCGTCGCGGATGCCGAGCGCGCCCACGAACTGACCGTCGATGCCGGCCCGGTGAACAACCCGGTGGCGCCCTACGAGCTCGTCAAGACGATGCGCGCGTCCATCCTGGTGCTCGGACCGCTGCTCGCGCGTTTTGGCGTGGCCATCGTGTCGCTGCCGGGCGGCTGCGCGATCGGCTCGCGCCCGGTGGACCAGCACATCAAGGGCCTGCAGGCCATGGGGGCGCAAATCACCGTCGAGCGCGGCAACATCATCGCCAAGACCCACCGGCTCAAGGGGGCACGCATCACCACTGACATGGTGACTGTCACCGGCACCGAGAACCTGATGATGGCCGCCACGCTGGCGCAGGGCGAGACGCTGCTGGAGAACGCGGCGCAGGAGCCGGAGATCCCCGACCTGGCGGAGCTGCTGATCTCCATGGGCGCGCGGATCGAGGGCCACGGCACGAGTCGCATCCGCATCCAGGGCGTGGACGCACTGCATCCGCCGGCGCAGCCGCACCACATCATCCCCGACCGCATCGAGACCGGCACCTTCCTGTGCGCGGTCGCGGCGGCGGGCGGCAGCGTCCTGTTGCGCGGCGCCAACCCCGACCACCTGGACGCGGTGCTCGACAAGCTGCGCGAGGCCGGTGCCCGGCTCGAGTGCGGTCCGGACTGGATCCGCGTCGAGGCTGACGGGCGCCCGCGGGCGGTGAGCTTCCGCACCAGCGAGTACCCCGCCTTCCCGACCGACATGCAGGCGCAGTTCATGGCCGTGAACTGCATCGCCGAAGGCGCGGCGAAGATCTCGGAGACGATCTTCGAGAACCGCTACATGCACGTGAACGAGCTGCTGCGCCTGGGGGCCAACGTGCAGATCGACGGCCACACGGCGGTCGTCCAGGGGGTGCCCCGGCTGTCGGGCGCGCGCGTCATGGCCACGGACCTGCGCGCTTCGGCCAGCCTCGTCATCGCCGGGCTGGTGGCCGAGGGCGAGACCCTGGTCGACCGCATCTACCACCTGGACCGCGGCTACGAGGCGATGGAAGCCAAGCTCAAGAGCCTGGGCGCCGACATCGAGCGCGTGCAGTGACGCAGGGGACTGCCGGCATGATCACGCTCGCGCTGTCCAAGGGCCGCATCTTCGAGGAGACGCTGCCGCTGCTGGCCGCGGCCGGCATCGTGGTGACCGAGGATCCGGACAAGAGCCGCAAGCTCATCCTGGCCACGAACCGGCCCGACCTGCGCGTCGTGCTCGTGCGCGCCACCGACGTGCCCACCTACGTGCAGCACGGCGGCGCCGACCTGGGCGTGGCGGGGCTCGACACCCTGCTCGAGCACAGCGATGACGGCCTGTACCGCCCGCTGGACCTTGCCATTGCGCGCTGCCGCATGAGCGTGGCCGCGCGCGCCGACTTCGACTACGCGAGCGCGGTGCGCCAGGGCTCGCGCATCCGCGTGGCGACCAAGTACACGCAGATCGCGCGCCGGCACTTCAGCGACAAGGGCGTGCACGTGGACCTGATCAAGCTCTACGGCTCGATGGAGCTCGCGCCGCTGACGGGCCTGGCCGACGCGATCGTCGACCTCGTCTCCACGGGCAGTACGCTCAAGGCCAACCAGCTCGTCGAGGTCGAGCGCATCATGGACATCAGCTCGCGCCTGGTCGTGAACCAGGCGGCGCTCAAGCTCAAGCGCGAGCCGATGCGCCAGCTCGTCGATGCCATCGCGGCGGCGGTGGCGGCGCATGCTGCCGCCGAAGGACCCGCGCCATGATCGGCACCACGGTCTGCCCCGGCACGGAAAGCCCGGTCGCGGTGCGACGCCTGTCCACCGCCGATGCCGGCTTCGAGGCGGACTTCGCGCGCGTGCTGCACTGGTCGGCCGAGACCGACGCTGCCATCGAGGCCCGCGTTGCTGCCATCGTCGACGACGTGCGCCAGCGCGGAGATGCGGCGCTGCTCGAATACACCGCACGGTTCGACGGCCTGCAGGCGGCCGAGGTGCGCGCGCTCGAGATCGACCGCGCCGAACTCGAGGCCGCGCTCGGACGCATCACGCCGGCGCAGCGCTTTGCGCTGGAGGTCGCAGCACAGCGCGTACGCGCCTACCACGAGCGCCAGCTCGAGGCCTGCGGGCGCGGCTGGCAGTACCGCGACGCCGACGGCACGCTGCTGGGGCAGAAGGTCACCCCGCTGGACCGCGTCGGTCTGTACGTGCCGGGCGGCAAAGCAGCCTACCCGTCCAGCGTGCTGATGAACGCGATCCCGGCCCGCGTGGCGGGGGTGGGCGAGATCGTGATGGTCGTACCCACGCCGGTGCGCGGCAGCGTGGCCACCGGAGGGCGCGAGGGGGCCAGTACCGCGGCCGCCGTCGGTGAGCGCAACGACCTGGTGCTCGCCGCCGCGGCGGTGGCCGGCGTCAGCCGGGCCTTCACGATCGGCGGCGCGCAGGCGGTGGCCGCGCTGGCCTGGGGAACCGCCACCATCCCGCGCGTAGACAAGATCACCGGTCCCGGCAACGCCTACGTGGCCAGCGCCAAGCGCCGGGTGTTCGGCCAAGTGGGCATCGACATGATCGCCGGGCCGAGCGAGATCCTCGTGCTGGCCGACGGCACGACGCCGCCGGACTGGGTGGCGATGGACCTGTTCAGCCAGGCCGAGCACGACGAACTGGCCCAGAGCCTGCTGCTGTGTCCAGACGCGGCCTACCTCGATGCGGTGCAGGCCGCGATCGAGCGGCTGCTCCCGACCATGCCGCGACGCGACGTTATCCGCGCCTCTCTCGAGGGACGCGGCGCGCTGATACTGACGCGCGACATCGCCGAGGCCTGCGCACTAAGCAACCGCATCGCGCCCGAGCACCTGGAGATCAGCGCGCGCGAGCCCGGTCGCTGGGAGCCGCTGCTGCGGCATGCAGGCGCCATCTTCCTCGGCGCGTGGACGAGCGAGAGCCTGGGCGACTACTGCGCCGGCCCGAACCACGTGCTGCCGACCTTCGGCACGGCGCGCTTCTCCTCGCCGCTGGGCGTCTACGACTTCCAGAAGCGCAGCAGCTTGATCGAGGTGAGCGCGGCCGGCGCACGCGTCCTCGGCCCGGTGGCGGCCGAGCTCGCGCAAGGCGAGGGGCTGCAGGCCCACGCGCGCGCGGCGCAGATGCGGGTGGAGGACGCGATCGCGACGCCCGACGCCCCCGGGCTGGAAGTGGCGGCGGTCCCGCTGTCGGCGCGACTGCAACGCACCCTGCGCCAGGACGTGCAGTCGATGCATGCCTACGCCATCCAGCCCAGCGCCGGCCTCGTCAAGCTGGACGCGATGGAGAACCCCTTCTCCCTGCCCGAGCCGCTGCAGGCGGCGCTCGGGGAGCGGCTGGCGCGTGTCGCGATCAATCGCTACCCGGGGGCGCGCGTCGGCGAACTGGCCGAGGCGCTGGCGCGGTTCGCCGAGCTCCCGGACGGTTGCCGCCTGATGCTGGGCAACGGCTCGGACGAGCTGATCGACCTGCTGTCGGTGGCCTGCAACGTGCCAGGGGCAAGCATCCTGGCGCCGCTGCCGGGCTTCGTGATGTACGAGATGAGCGCGCGCCTGCGCGGGCTGCGCTTCGTCGGGGTGCCCTTGCGGCCGGACTTCGAGCTCGACGAGCAGGCCATGCTCGCGGCGATCGCCGAGCATCGCCCAGCCTTGACCTACATCGCCTACCCCAACAACCCGACGGCCAATCTCTTCGACGACCGCATCGTCGACCGCATCGTCGAGGCGGTGGGCCGGCAGGACGGCCTCGTCGTGTTCGACGAGGCCTACCAGCCCTTCGCCTCGCGCAGCTGGATGGCGCGCATGGCGGCGCACCCGCATGTGCTGGTCCTGCGCACGCTCAGCAAGTTCGGGCTGGCCGGGGTGCGGCTGGGCTACCTGTGCGGTCATGCGGCGCTGATCGCCGAGATCGACAAGGTGCGCCCGCCCTACAACGTCAGCGTGCTCAACGCCGAGGCGGCGCTGTTCGCGCTCGAGCATGCGCACGAGTACGCGCGCCAGGCCGCCGTGCTGCGGGCCGAGCGTGAGCTTCTGGCCGCGGCGCTGGCCGCGCTGCCAGGCGTGCAGCCCCACCCGAGCGAGGGCAACATGATCCTCGTGCGGGTGCCCGATTCGGCGCGCGCGTTCTCGGGGATGAAGTCCCGCGGCGTGCTGGTCAAGCACATCGCCGGGCTGCACCCGCTGCTGGCCAACTGCCTGCGCCTGACGGTCGGCACGCCGCAGGAGAACAGGCTGATGCTCGATGCCCTCGCGGCGAGCCTGGACGGCCCGGGCTGACGGGCCGAGAGTCTGCACACCCCCATGCCGGAGCACCCGATGAACACGCCCGCCAGCCGCAGCGCCGAGGTCCGGCGCGACACGAAGGAGACACGCATCCGCGTGCGCGTCGACCTGGACGGACGTGGCGAGGCCACGCTGGCCACCGGCATCGGCTTTTTCGACCACATGCTGGACCAGATCGCGCGTCACGGCCTGATCGACCTGGAAGTCGAGGCCTCAGGGGACCTGCACATCGATGGGCACCACACGGTCGAGGACGTGGGCATCACGCTCGGGATGGCCGTGGCGCAGGCGGTGGGTGACAAGCGCGGCATCACGCGCTATGGACACGCCTACGTGCCACTGGACGAAGCCCTCTCGCGCGTGGTCGTCGACTTCTCGGGACGCCCGGGCCTGCACATGGACGTGGCGTTCAAGGCGGGCATGATCGGGGGCTTCGACACCCAGCTCGCCTACGAGTTCTTCCAGGGTTTCGCGAACCATGCCCTGGTGACGCTGCACATCGACAACCTCAAGGGCCAGAACGCGCACCATCAGTGCGAAACGGTGTTCAAGGCCTTCGCACGCGCGCTGCGCATGGCCTTGGCGCCCGACCCGCGCGCCGCGGGCCAGATTCCCTCGACGAAGGGCGCGCTGTAGGCCATGGTCACCACGGTCGCGGTGGTCGACTACGGCATGGGCAACCTGCGCTCGGTCTCGCAGGCGGTGGCACACGTGGCGCACGCCGCGGACGTGCGCGTGATCGTGACGGCCCATCCCGAGGAGGTTTACTGCGCCGACCGCGTGGTGCTCCCGGGCCAGGGCGCCATGCGCGACTGCATGCGCGAACTGCAGGACTCCGGACTGCGCGAAGCCGTGCTCCACGCGGCAGCGAACAAGCCCTTGATGGGGGTCTGCGTGGGCATGCAGATGCTGCTGGACCACAGCGAAGAACAGGACACCCCAGGGCTCGGACTCATCCCGGGACGGGTGGTGCGGTTCCAGCTGGAGGGCAGGCTGCAGCCCGATGGCAGCCGCTACAAGGTGCCGCAGATGGGGTGGAACCAGGTGTTCCCGACCGCTGCTGGTCGGGACAGGCCGCACCCGATGTGGCGCGGCGTGCCCGAGGGCGCATGGTTCTATTTCGTGCACAGCTACTACGCCCGGCCGGCAGACGCGGCCCACACCGCAGCCGAGTCGGATTACGGCGGGCGCTTTACCTGTGCGGTGGCGCGGGATAACATTTTCGCCACGCAGTTCCACCCGGAGAAGAGCGCAGCCGACGGGTTGACGCTGTACCGAAACTTCCTCACCTGGACACCCTGACGGCCCACGCTGCACACTCTTTGTGCGCGAATCGCGGACCCAAACATCCATCACGCTCTGAGCGAGCCATGCTGCTGATTCCGGCTATCGACCTGAAGGACGGCAAGTGCGTCCGTCTTCAACAAGGTGACATGAGCGCGTCGACGACCTTCGGTGACGACCCGGCCGCCATGGCCCGCCGGTGGCTTGACGCCGGTGCCCGCCGGCTGCATCTGGTCGACCTGAACGGTGCCTTCGCCGGCAAGCCCGTCAACGAGGGAGCCGTCAAGTCCATCCTGCGCGCCGTAGGCGGGGAGATCCCGGTGCAACTGGGCGGGGGCATCCGCGACCTCGACACAATCGAGCGCTACCTCGATGACGGCATTGGCTACGTCATCATCGGCACGGCCGCCGTCAAGAACCCGGGCTTCCTGAAGGACGCGTGCAGCGCCTTCGGCGGGCACATCATCGTCGGGCTCGACGCCAAGGACGGCAAGGTCGCGACCGACGGTTGGAGCAAGCTCACCGGCCATGAGGTGGTGGACCTCGCGCGCAAATTCGAGGATTACGGTGTCGAGTCGGTGATCTACACCGATATCGGTCGCGACGGCATGCTGACGGGCATCAACATCGAGGCCACGGTCCGGTTGGCTCAAGCCCTGACCATCCCGGTGATCGCCTCGGGCGGCCTGTCCGACATCCGGGACATCGAACGCTTGTGCGCTGTCGAGTCTGACGGCGTCGAAGGGGTGATCTGCGGGCGTTCGATCTACACCGGCGCGCTGGACTTCACGGCGGCGCAGTCGCGGGCCGATGCGCTGGGCGCTTGAGCGCCAGCGTTCCTGTTTCCCTCACGGACGCCCACGCCTTGCTGGCCAAACGCATCATCCCTTGTCTGGACGTCACTGCTGGCCGCGTCGTCAAGGGCGTGAACTTCGTCGAGTTGCGCGATGCCGGCGATCCGGTAGAGATTGCTGCGCGCTACAACGAGCAGGGCGCGGACGAGCTCACCTTCCTCGACATCACGGCCACCGCCGAGGACCGGGGCCTGATCCTGCACATCATCGAGGCGGTTGCGTCGCAGGTCTTCATCCCGCTCACCGTGGGGGGCGGCGTGCGCAGCGTCGAGGACGTCCGCCGGTTGCTGAACGCGGGCGCCGACAAGGTCAGCTTCAATTCGGCGGCCGTGGCGCGACCGTCCTTGATCGAGGAGGCCTCGCAACGCTACGGGGCGCAGTGCATCGTCGTGGCGATCGACGCCAAACGTCGTCTCGGTGACGAACTTGCGGCACGGGGTCCGGGCTGGGACGTGTACACGCACGGCGGCCGCCGCAACACCGGCCTCGACGCGGTCGAATGGGCGGGACGCATGGCGCAGGCGGGCGCCGGTGAGATTCTGCTCACCAGCATGGACCGTGACGGCACGCGTATCGGCTTCGACCTGGAGCTCACGCGCGCGATCACGAGCACAGTTTCGGTACCTGTCATTGCGTCGGGGGGCGTTGGGGCGCTCGACCACCTGGTCGACGGCATCCGCGTCGGCGGCGCTGATGCGGTGCTCGCGGCCAGCATCTTCCACTACGGTGAATTCACCGTCGGGCAGGCCAAGGCAACACTTGCCCGGGCGGGCATTGCGGTGCGCCGGTGAATTTGGCCCGCGTGGACCGGACGTTGCCGTTCGCGAGTTCCTAGGGGAGACCCGGGCGTATGCACGGCAGCTCGTGGCCCCACGGCTTTGTGTTTTTGGTCGGTTGACGGCGCTCCCAGGCTCATGCAAGCGACATCGCCGCGGTCTCATCGCCACGAAGTGCGTCTGATCGGGGGGCAATGGAAGCGCAGCAAGCTGCCGGTGGCGGACAGACCCGGTCTTCGGCCGACGCCTGATCGCGTCCGCGAAACGCTGTTCAATTGGTTGGGTCAGGACTTGTCCGGCTGGCGTTGCCTTGATGCATTTGCCGGCAGCGGCGCCTTGGGGCTGGAGGCGGCCTCCCGCGGGGCGGAGCGCGTGCTGCTGATCGAGAAGGATGCGGGTATCGCCGCGCAATTGCGCGCTGTGGCGAAGCGCTTGCGTGCGGATGATGTCGAGGTGGCTTGCGCAGACGCTGTTGAGATCTTGAAGCAGAGCCCGCCAGGAAGCTACGACTTGGTGTTTCTCGATCCGCCGTACGGGAGCGGCCAACTACAGGCCGCGCTCGAGGCCACAACGGCGCTGGTGCGAAACGGCGGGTATACCTATGTGGAAGACGATCAGGCCTTGAGCGTACCGTCTGGATGGACCCTGTTTCGACAGGGAAGGGCAGGCGCGGTGTTTTTCCACCTGCTTCGCCGAGAGGAAGCCTGACGCAGCGCGTCTTTCCCAAGCCGAAACGGAGTACATGGGCTCAGGCGACCATGGTGCTGACCACGCAATAAATCGCTAGCCCCAAAGACGAAAGGGGAGTCCAATGGACTCCCCTTCGCACATAAATAGCCTGACGATGTCCTACTTTCACACGGGAATCCGCACTATCATCGGCGCAGAGGCGTTTCACTGTCCTGTTCGGGATGGGAAGGAGTGGGACCACCTCGCTATGGTCATCAGGCATGACTTGTTGCTGATCCCAAAGGAGGATCAGCCAATTCGAAGAGTCTGTTGAAT
>JBILNB010000071.1:0-21861 GCA_044375195.1 Rubrivivax sp.
CGCCAAGGGGTAAGCGGTCACGCTGCACGCCGACACCGAACCGTGCAAATCTAATCGGTTCCGGGCCACAAGCCGGCGGCGCGGTGCGCTGCATAGTTCTCTCCCGCAAGGGGAGCGGGGCGGAAGGCGCTGCCCTACAAGCCCAGCCCCTCGTCCACCCCCAGGTGCACGTTCATGCACTGCACCGCGGCGCCGCTGGCGCCCTTGCCCAGGTTGTCCAGGCGGGCGATCAGCACGGACTGGTCGGCCGCGGCGAAGACGAAGAGGTCGACGCGGTTGGTGTCGTTGCAGGCCTGGACGTCGAAGAAGCCCTCGGCCAGCGTGGCGGGGTCGGACAGCGGCATCACGCGCACGAAGCGCTCGCCCGCATAGCGCGCGGCCAGGGCGGCGTGCAGCGCCGCGCCGTCCGTGCCCGGGGGGAGCTGGCCGTGGTGCAGCGGCACGGTCACCGCCAGGCCCTTGTGGAAGTTGCTCACCACCGGCACGAAGGCCGGGCGCGCCTGCAGGCCGGTGTGGGCCATCATCTCGGGGATGTGCTTGTGCGCCAGGCCCAGCGCGTAGGGCCGGGGCGAGCCCAGGCTCGGGTCGCCGCCGGGCCGGGCGGCGGCCTCGTAGTTGGCGATCATCTTCTTGCCGCCACCGGAGTAGCCGGTGATCGACGTGGCCGACACCGGCAGCGCGCGCGGCACCAGGCCCGCGTCCACGAGAGGGCGCAGCAGCAGGATGAAGGCGCTGGCGTGGCAGCCGGGGTTGGCGATGCGCTTGCTGCGGCGCAGGGCCTCGCGCTGGCCGGGCGCCAGCTCGGGCAGGCCGAAGACCCAGGCCGGGTCGGTGCGGTGCGCGGTGCTGGCGTCGATGACGCAGGTGTCCGGGTTGGTCACCAGCGCCGCCGACTCGCGCGCCGCGGCGTCGGGCAGGCACAGGAAGACCACGTCCGCGGCGTTCAGCAGGCGCGCGCGCTCGGCCACGTCCTTGCGGCGCTCGGGGTCGATGCGCAGCAACTCGACGTCGGGGCGGCCGGCGAGCACCTCGTGGATGCGAAGGCCGGTCGTGCCTTCCTGGCCGTCGACGAAGACTTTGGCGGACATGGCGGAACTCCGGGCTCTCGGTGAAGGACAGCCCCGCAGGATAAACGCAGATCGCGCATGGCGCGCCGCCCACGTGCGCAGGCGCCACAATCCGGCCCCATGGTGACGAAGAAACCCAAGGGCCTGGGTCTGGGCCTGGAAGCGCTGCTGGGCCCGGCTGCGCCGGAGGCCGCGGTGGTTGGTGGCGGCGTGCCCGGAGCACCGTCGCACCTGAAGCTCGAGCGCCTGCAGGCCGGCAAGTACCAGCCGCGCACGCGCATGGACGAGGGCTCGCTGTACGAGCTGGCCGAGAGCATCAAGGGCCAGGGCGTGATGCAGCCGGTGCTGGTGCGCCCGGTGGGCGCGCCGGCCGAGGGGCGCTACGAGATCATCGCCGGCGAGCGCCGCGTGCGCGCCGCGCGCCTGGCCGGGCTGGACGAGGTGCCGGTGCTGGTGCGCGAGGTGCCCGACCAGACGGCCGCCGTGATGGCGCTGGTGGAGAACCTGCAGCGCGAGGACCTGAACCCGCTGGAGGAGGCCCAGGGCCTGCAGCGCCTGATCGCCGAGTTCAAGCTCACGCACGAGCAGGCCGCGCAGGCGGTGGGGCGTTCGCGCAGCGCGGCGAGCAACCTGCTGCGCCTGCTCAACCTGGCCGCGCCGGTGCAGCAGATGCTGTTGGCCGGAGATTTGGAGATGGGCCACGCACGCGCGCTGCTCTCGCTCGAGCCGGCGCAGCAGATCCTGAACGCCAACGAGGTGGTGGCGCGCAAGCTCAGCGTGCGCGACGCCGAGAAGCTCGTGACCAAGGCGCTGAACAACGGCCGTCAGGCGCCGCTGCTGCGCGTGCGCCAGGACAAGCCACGCGACCTCGTGCGCCTGGAGGAGAAGCTCGCCGACGCGCTGGCCACCGCGGTGGAGATCCGCGTTCACCGCAAGACCCGCCGCGGCGAGCAGGGCGAGATCGCCATCGCCTTCGGCTCGCTGGACGAGCTCAACGGGCTGCTCGAGAAGCTCGGCGCGCGGGACGACTGAGCACATTTCCCGCATGCCCGAGCCCCTGTTCGGCTTCGACGCCTTCTCGCCGAAGGAGGTGGCCGAGCGGGTGGAGACCGCGGGCGTGGCCAAGGCGCGGCTGTCGCTGGCGCCGATGGCGCTGCTGGCGGTGCTGGGCGGGGTCTACATCGGGCTCGGGGCGCTGCTGTTCCTGCTCGTCACCTCGGACGCGGCGCTGTCCTTCGCCGCCGGGCGCGTGCTCGGCGGGCTCGTGTTCTCGCTCGGGCTGCTGACGGTCGTCGTCGCCGGGGCCGAGCTCTTCACCGGCAACCACCTGCTCGCCATGGCCTGGGCCGACGGCCGCCTGCGCAGCGCCGAGGTGCTGCGCAACTGGGCGGTCGTGGGCCTGGGCAACCTGGCCGGCGCCCTGCTGCTGGCCTGGGCGGTGCACGCCGCGGGCCTGGGGGCGCTGAACGATGGCCGTCTCGCCCAGCAGGCCCTGAAGGTGGCCACGGCCAAGGCCGCGCTGCCCTGGGACGAGGCCTTGTGGCGCGGCGTGCTGTGCAACGTGCTGGTGTGCCTGGCGGTGTGGATGGCCGCCGCCGGGCGCAGCGTCGCCGACAAGGCGGTGGCCGTCGTCCCCCCGGTCGCAGCCTTCGTCGCGCTCGGGTTCGAGCACTCGGTGGCCAACCTGTTCTTCTTCCCGCTGGCCGCGCTGCTGCACCCCGGCGCCGCGCCGGGGCTGGGCGCCGCGCTCGCCAACCTGCTGCCGGTCATCGCCGGCAACCTGCTGGGCGGCAGCGTGCTCGTGGCGCTGGTGTACTGGGTGATCTACCGGCGGGGCGCGGCCCGGTAGCCCGCGCCCGTCAGGCCGCCGGCACCACCCGCCGCTGCTGCCGCGCCAGCCACAGCAGCGCCAGCCCGACAGCCGCGATCGGCAGCAGCGAGCCCAGGTTCAGCAGCGTCCAGCCCTGGGTCGTGACGAGCGCGCCCGCGGAGAACGAGCTCAGCGCCATGGTGGCGAACACGCAGGTGTCCATCGCGCCCTGGGCCTTGTTGGTCTCCTCGGGGCGGTAGGCGGTGGTGAGCAGCGTCGAGCCGCCGGTGTAGAGGAAGTTCCAGCCCACGCCCAGCAGGAACAGTGCCACCACGAACTGCATCAGGTCCACGCCCGACAGCGCCACCGCCACGCACACCACGTTCAGCACCACGCCCACGCCCATGACGGGCAGCGCGCCGAAGCGCTGGATCAGGTGGCCGGTGAAGAAGCTCGGCACGTACATGCCCAGGACGTGCCACTCCAGCACCAGCGTCGCGCTGGTGAAGGGGTGCTTGCACTGCTGCATCGCGATCGGCGTGGCCGACATCAGCAGGTTCATCACGCCGTAGCCCAGCGCACCGGCGGCCACCGACACGGCGAACACGGGCTGGCGCGCGATCTCGGCCAGCGGCCGCCCGGTGGAGGCGCCGGGCACCGGCGGCTGGTGGGGCGGGAAGCGGATGAAGGACAGCGCGACGAAGGCCACCGCCGCCACGCCGATCAGCGAAAGGTAGGCGCCCACGTAGCGCACGGGCAGCAGCCCCACGGTCTGGTCCGCCAGGTTGGGGCCGATGAAGGCGCCGACGATGCCGCCGGCCAGCACCAGCGACAGCGCCTTCTCCTTGAAGGAGGGCTCGACGAGCTCCATGCCGGCAAAGCGGTACAGCGCCGCGTTGGCCTGGTAGAAGCCCGCCAGCAGCGTGGCCGCCATCAGCATGCCGAAGTGCTGCTGCTGCACGGCATGGGCGCAGGCCGCGGCCGAGACCGCGGCCATCACCAGGCCGAGCTGGAAGGAGCGCTTGCGCCCCCAGCGCGCCTGGATGCGCGCCACCAGCGGCGCGCTGAGCGCGCCGCCGACGACGTAGCTGGTCACCGGAAGCGTGGCCATCCAGCCCGAGGGCGCCAGCGCCAGCCCGACCAGGCCGTTCATCGCGATGAAGGCGATGGTGTTCGTCATGAACATGCCCTGGCAGAAAGCCAGCAGCAGCAGGTTGGGGTTCATGGGGGCTTCGTTCCCGGGGTTCGGTGGCGGCGGCGCGGCAGGCTCTCAGGCGTAGGACCACACCATCTTCGCCGCCAGCAGCCACAGGACGACGGCGAAGACGCGGCGCAGCATGGCCACCGGCAGGCGGTGCGCGAGGCGGGCGCCGTACGGCGCCACCAGCATGCTGGCCAGTACCACCGGCAGCAGCGCCGGCAGCAGCACGAAGCCCAGCGCGCCCGCGGGCAGCCCGGTGACCTGCCAGCCGCCGGCCACATAGCCGGCCGTCCCCAGCAGCGCCACCGGCAGGCCCAGCGCCGCGCCGGTGCCGATGGCGGTGCGCACGGGCACGCCGCGCCAGAGCAGGAAGGGCATGGTGAGGAAGGCGCCGCCGGCCGACACCAGCCCGCACACGAGGCCGATGCCCAGCCCCACGGCCCACAGCGCCGCCGCGCCCGGCAGCCCCTGCGCGCCGGGCGCCGGCTTGCGCCCGGCCCAGATCTGCGCGGCCGCCAGCACCACGATGCCGGCAAAGGCCAACGCCAGCGCGCGCTGCGGCACCCAGCCCGAGCCCAGCGTGGCCAGCAGTGTGCCCAGCATCATCGGCGGCGCGAGCCGGCGCACGATGCCCCAGTCGACCGAGCCCAGCCGGTGGTGCTCGCGCACGCTGGAGGACGCCGTGAAGACGATCGAGGCCATGGCCGTGCCCAGCGCCAGGTGCATCACGTGCGCCGGCGCGAGCTGCTGGGCCGAGAACAGCGCCGCCAGCACCGGCACCAGCGTCATGCCGCCGCCGATGCCCAGCAGGCCGGCCAGCAGGCCGATCACGGCGCCGGTGGCCAGGTAGGCGAGGATCCAGGTCATGGGCGGCGGGAGGCGCCGGCGCGGCGGGGCATCGCGGGAGTATCCCAGAGCCCCCCGGCGCGCCCGTCGGCGGACCTGCTACGCTGGATCCTGCTCCACCTCGCTCACCGCCCCGGACCCCGCGCCATGCCCCACCACCGTGTCATCCTGCTGCCCGGCCTGGCCAGCGACGCCGCGCTCTGGCGCGACCAGATCCCGGCGCTGCAGGCAGCCGGCCACACCGTGCACGTGGCCGACGTGCACGCCCGCGCCGGCACGCTCAGCGCCATGGCGCTCACGCTGCTGGCCGAGCACGAGGGCCCGCTCGTGCTGGCCGGCACCTCGATGGGCGGGATCGTCGCGCTCGAGGTCTTCCGCCAGGCGCCGCAGCGCGTGGCGGCGCTGGCGCTGCTGGGCAGCAGCGCCCGGCCCGACACGCCGGCCCTGGTGCGCCTGCGCAGTGAAGCCATCGCGCTGTTCGAGCAGGGGCGCGTGGAGGAGGTGCTGCGCGCCAACCTCCCCTTCGCCTTCCATCCCAGCCGGCAGGGTGACGCCGCCCTGGTGAGCGCCTACTTCGAGATGATCGACCGCGCCGGGGCGACGCAGCTCGTGCGCCAGAACCGCGCCCTGATGGCCCGCCCGGACAGCCGCCCGCTGCTGCCGCGCCTGCGCTGCCCGCTGCTGGTGGCCTGCGGCGACGCCGACGCGCTGACCCCACCGGAATGCGCGCGCGAGATCGCGGCGGCCGTGCCGCATGCCCGGCTCGAGATCCTGCCCGCCTGCGGCCATCTGCTGACCTGGGAGCAGCCGCAGGCCGTCAACGGCTTGCTGCTGGAGTGGCTGGAAGGCGTCGCGATCCACGGTCTCTAGGAGGCTGTCGGACTTGGGAATCGCCGGCTGCAAATCGGCCGCAGCGGTCCATTTCTCACCGTCTTCTTGGCCCATAGCGGGGCTATGGGCCTGCAAATCCGGCAAGAACTGGCCTCGCTGAGGCCGATTTTCGCTTTCGGCGCCCCAAGCCCGACAGCCTCCTAGCGCAGCATCTCGCGCTGTGCAGCACGGCGCGAGCGCCGCACCGGCGCGATCACGGCAGCGGAAACAGCTGTTCGAGCAGGGAGCGCGGCGAGTGGATGACCACGCCGCCGAATGCGTGCCCGTACCCGGGGCCGAAGTCGGTGCGGTCACCCGTCAGCAACGCGTCACAGCGCAGGCGGATGGCGCCGGCCAGGACGGGGCGGTCTTTCTCGGGCAGCCAGGCCCATGGCGCGTCGGGGGAGCCACGCGGCATCTCGGCCGCCGCGGATTCCAGGCGCGGCAACAAGGCCTCCAGCGCCGCAAGCCCTTGCATCCCCTTGCGGGCGAGGTTGCGCCGCGCCTCGGCGACCACATAGTCGTCCACGCAGCAGGTGTGCCCGGCGTCGACGAGCATGCCCAGCAGCCGGCGAACCGCCCCGTCGGACTTGGCGGCCGAGAACAACATGTTGGCGTCGAGGAAGATGCGCATCTCGGGGTCACCGCAGCGCCAGGAAGCTCCCGAGGCGCTCGGTGCCTGCCTGTGTGGGGCTCTGGCGCGGGGGGAGCAGGGAGTCCTTCCGGGGTCAGCGCCCAGCCTTGCGCCGGGTGCCGGGGGCTGCCGGCGCCGCCGGGCGCGCAGGTGCCGCCGCGGCACGGTCACGCAGCGCCAATCCGGCGGCCAGGTCGGCCTCGGCAGCGTCAAACTCACGCTCGCGCTGGGGCGTGTACATCTCGACCGGCAAGGTCAAGGCCGGCCTGAGCAACAGCCCTTCAGGCGTGGCCTCGGCGATCAGCGCGTCGTCGGCCTTGAAGCCCAACGCGGCGCGCAGCTTGGCCGGCAGTGTGACGACGCCACGGCTCGTGAGGGTGACGGTGGCTCTCATGGCTCGCAGATTAGCAGAATTGCTGCAATTCGGAAGCGGTCGGGCGCGTCCAGCGCGCATCCCGGGCGCAGAATCCCACCACCATGCCCGACACCCCCCAGGACACCCCCGCCCTCGCCCGCACCCGCGCCTGGGTCGAGCACGCCGTGATCGGCCTGAACCTGTGCCCCTTCGCCAAGGCGCCGCAGGTCAAGGGCCTGGTGCGCTACGTGGAGAGCGCGGCCGAGGACCCGGCGGCGCTGCTGGGGGATCTGGCGGCCGAGCTGCAGCTGCTCGCGCGCCAGCCGGCGGCGCAGCTCGAGACCACGCTGCTCGTGCACCCGAAGGTCTTCACCGATTTCGAGGACTTCAACGACTTCCTCGGCGTGGCCGACGAGGTGGTGGCCGACCTCGGCCTGGAGGGCGAGATCCAGGTCGCGAGCTTCCACCCCGACTACCGCTTCGAGGGCACCGCGCCCGACGACATCACCAACGCCACCAACCGCTCGCCCCACCCGACGCTGCACCTGATCCGCGAGGCCAGCATCGACCGCGCGGTGGCCGCCTTCCCCGAAGCCGAGGCGATCTACGAGACCAACATGGCCACGCTGCCGCGGCTCGGAGCCCCGGGCTGGGCCGCGTTGCGGCGGAGGTGGGAGCGGCAGACATGACGCAGCCCCCGGCCACCGACCAGGTCAGCTTCCTCGACGGCCGCACGCGGCTGTACGGCATCGTCGGCGACCCGATCGAGCAGGTGCGATCGCCCGAGATGATCACCTGGGAGTTGCAGCAGCGAGGCGCCAATGCGGTGCTCCTGCCGCTGCACGTGCGCGAGCCGGACTTCGACGCGGTGACGCCGCAATTGCAACGGCTGGCCAACCTGGACGGGCTGGTGTTCACGATCCCCTTCAAGGCCCGGGCCCTGGGGCTGGCCTCACGGCTCGGCCCGCAGGCGCGGCAGGTCGGCGCCATCAATGCGCTGAAGCGCGCGCGCGACGGCGACTGGGTCGGCGAGATCTTCGACGGCAGCGGCTGCGTGGAAGCCTTCCGGCGCCGCGGCCTGCCGCTGGCCGGGCAGCGGGTGATGCTGGTCGGTCTGGGCGGCGCGGGCTCGGCCATCGCCGCAGCGGTGGCCGGCCAGCAGCCCGCGCTGATGCGCCTGCACGACCTGGACGCGACGCGCTGCGCGCGCGTGGCCGAGACCGTGCGCCGGATCAGCCCCGACACGAAGGTCGAGCTCGGGCCGCCCGCGGTCGATGGCATGGACGTGCTGATGAACGCGTCGCCGGTGGGCATGCTGGGCGACCCTCGCCTGCCGATCGAGGTGGACACGCTGCCCGCGGCACTGGTCGTCTTCGACGCCATCGTCAAGCCCGAGGTGACGCCGCTGCTGGCGCTGGCGCAGCGCTGCGGCTGCCGCACCGTGCAAGGGCGCGAGATGATGCGCGGGCAGATCGCGCGGATGGTGGACTTCTTCCTCGCCGGCAACTGAGGCTTCGCCACCACCCGCTGCCTCGGCTTCCTCACCCGTAACGCCGACCCTGCTCCAGCAGCTCCGGCGTGCCGATCACGCCGTTGAGCTGGTCGAAATCCAGCATCTGCCCGCGCATCGGCGCGGTGGTGCGGTGGGTGTGCAGGCTGGCGTAGTATTGCTGCAGCGCGTGAACCACCGCGCGAGCGGTGCCGCCGGGGAAGATGACTATGCGGTAGCCGATGGCGCCGAGCTCGTCGGCGCTCTTCACCGGCGTCTTGCCGCCCTCGACCATGTTGGCCAGCATCGGGATGCGCCCGGCGAAGCGGGCACAGGCCGCGGCCATCTGCTCGGGGCTGCGCACGGCCTCGACGAAGAGCGCGTCGACGCCGCACGCCAGGTAAGCCTCGGCGCGCTCGAGCGCGGCCTCGAAGCCCTCCACCGCCACAGCGTCGGTGCGCGCCAGGATCAGCGTCTGGTCGCTGTGGCGGGCATCGAGCGCGGCCTTGAGCTTGCCGCACATCTCGGCCACCGGCACCACGCCCTTGCCATCGAGGTGGCCGCAGCGCTTGGGGAAGGTCTGGTCCTCGAGCTGGATCATCGCCGCGCCGGCGCGCTCGAAGGCGCGCACGGTGCGCTGGGTGTTCAGCGCATTGCCGAAGCCGGTGTCGGCGTCGACGATCACCGGCAGGCGCACCCGGTCGGTGATCTGGGCCAGCGTGTCGGCCACCTCGGTGGCCGTGGTCAGGCCGATGTCGGAGCGGCCCAGGCGAGCGTAGGCGATCGAGGCGCCCGAGAGGTACAGCGCCTCGAAGCCGGCCTGCTCGGCGACGAGGGCGGTCAGGGCGTCGTAGACGCCGGGGGCGAGGACGGGGGTGGCCTGCTGGAGGCGCTGCTGAAGGCTCTTCGTCGTCATGGGAGGGCGGGAGTGAGGAGGGGGGAGCCGAGGTCCCGGCGTGCGGTTTGCGGGCTGGGGCACAGCGGCTGCAGGCCCATGCCGTCGACGCCCCTCAACGCAAGGCCTCGATCACGGTGCCGGCCGCGACCCAGCCGCCGCCCACCGCGCTGAGCAGGCCGTTGCCGGAGAGGTAGCCCCAGACCTCGTCGCCCGAGACGCCGCGCGCGGCGCCGCCGGCGGCGGTGAGGTTGGGCAGGGGCTGGCCGTCGGCGCGCAGCACGCGGCAGTGCGCGTCGACATCCAGGCCGCCCTGGGTGTGGAAGAGGGCGCCAGTCACCTTGACGGCGTGGTAGGGCGGCTGCAGCGCCCGCGCGAAGCGGCGGCCGAAGCGGTCGGCCGCGCCCGGCACGACCTCGGCCAGCGCCGCGGCGAGCACGGCGACGTCGCAGCCGATCAGCGCGGCCAGGGCCGGCACGTCGGCCGCCGTGCGCAGCGCGCCCGCGCGCTCGGCCTCGACGAAGTCCGGGAAGCTGCGCGTCATCTTCAGCAACGGGTCATCGAAGACGTTCCAGGCCACGCCGCCGGGCTGCGCGAGCACGTGCACCGCGGCCTCGGAGTAGCCCTGGGTCTCGTCGTGGAAGCGCTCGCCGCGGCCGTTGACCTGCACCGCGCCCTGCATCATCGGCGCCCAGGTCATCAGCGCGCCCTGGGGGGTGACCCAGGAGCCGTGGCCCTGGTAGGCCGTCAGGTCGGCCAGGCGCGCGCCCATCGCGCGGCCCCAGGCGACAGCGCTGCCGTCGTTGCCCACGTGCCCGGCGAAGGCGGCCTCGCGCATCGCGGGAAGCAGCTCGCCCACCATCGCGGCATTGCCGCCGTAGCCGTTGCAGGCGAGCACGAGCTGATCGCAAGCCAGGTGCTCGACGCGGCCGTCCGGACGCTCGAAGCCGACGCCGAGCACGCGGTCGTGCTCGTCCATCCACAGCTCGCGCACCAGGGCCTCGGTCAGGAGGTCGGCGCCGGCGGCCGCGGCGGTGCGCTCCAGGCAGGCCATGAGCGCGGCGCCGGTGTGCTCGGGCACGGCGTGCATGCGCCGCACGCGGTGGCCGGGGTAGAGGAAGCCGTCCAGGACCTCGAAGACGATGCCGTGGCGCTCGAGCACGTCGATGGCCTGCGCAACCGCGCGCGTGTAGGCCTGCACCAGGTGCGGCGCCGCGCGCCCGTGGGCCTTGGCCGTCACGTCCTCGGCGAACAAGTCCTGCGAGTCGGCGATGCCGAGCGACTTCTGCAGGCGCGTGCCGGCGGCCGGGATGAAGCCCGAGGACAGCGCCGTCGAGCCGCTGGGCACGGCGTCGCGCTCGAGCAGCACGCAGTCGACGCCGGCGTCGCGCAGCCGGATCGCCGCCGTCAGGCCGCAGGCGCCCGCGCCGACGATGACGGCCGGCACGCGGTGCACGTCGGGGGCCATGCGCGGCGCGCGGACCACGCGCGCGGGGTGGAGTGTCATCGGGCGGTCTCCTGGGTGTGCGGGCATGGCGGGGCGTTGGGCTGGCGCTGGAAGCTCGACGCGTCGACCCTCAAGCCGCGGCGCCGGAGGCTGCGCGCTCGCGCTGAAGGCGCTCGCGCAGCTGGTTCATCAGGCCGCCGGCGCGCACCATGTCGAGCAGGAAGCCGGGGATCGGCTCGCAGGACAGCACGCTGCCGTCGGCGGCGCGCAAGGTGAGGGCCTGCAGGTCCAGGGTGACACGCTCGCCTTCGCCCAGGCGCCCGGCCTCCGGGCAGGTCAGCAGCAGCAGGCCGAGGTTGAAGGCGTTGCGGAAGAACAGCCCGCTGAACGAGGGCGCGATGACCGCGCGCACGCCCAGGTGCACCAGCGCGGCCGCCGCCTGCTCGCGCGAGGAGCCGATGCCGAAGTTGGGCCCGGCAGCGATGACGTCGCCGGGGCGCACGGCCGCGGCGAACTCCGGCCGCACCGCCTCCAGGCAGTGCGGGGCGATGCCGTCGATGCCGAGCTTCATGTAGGGCCCGGGGGCGAGCGCGTCGGTGTCGATGTCTGCGCCGAGCGCCCAGACGCGGTGGGTCGTCGTCATGCCATCACCTCGCGCGGGTCGCTGATGCGGCCGCGCAGCGCCGACGCGGCCACGGTGTAGGGCGAGGCCAGGTAGACCTGCGCCGTGGCCACGCCCATCCGGCCCTTGAAGTTGCGCGCCGTCGTCGCGATCACGTTGGCGCCTTCGGGGATGCCGCCGCCGTAGCCGGAGCAGGCGCCGCAGGCCGTGGGCAGCAGCTGCGCCCCGGCCGCGAGCAACACGCCCATCACGCCCTCGCGCTCGGCCTCCTGCTGGTCGCGCACGCTGGCCGGGGCCACCATGAGCTGCACGCCCTCGGCCACGCGCCGGCCGCGCAGCACCTGCGCGGCGGCGCGCAGGTCCTCGAGCTTGGCCCCGGTGCAGGCACCGACGTAGGCCACGTGCACCGGCGTGCCGGCGGCCTGGCCGACGTCGCGCGCGTTGGCCGGGCTGTGCGGCAGCGCCACCTGGGGCGCGAGCGCGGCGGCGTCGAAGCGGTGCGTGGCGCAATCGGCGCCGTCGTCGGTGTGCCAGCCGGCGGTCTCGATGGCCGCGTCGGCCATGCCGACCCCGCGCAGCCAGGCGCGCGTGGTCTCGTCGGGCGCGATCAGGCCGGCCTGGGCGCCAAGCTCGGCGCTCATGTTGGACATCGTCATGCGCTCGGGCATGGACAGCGCCTGCACCGCCGGGCCGCAGAACTCCACCGCCTGGTAGTCGGCGCCGTTCATGCCGAAGCGCCCGGTCATCGCCAGCATCATGTCCTTGGCGGTGAGGCCGGCGCCCAGGCGGCCGTCCCACCACATGCGGATCGTCCGCGGCACGCGCACCCAGATCTCGCCGGTGACGACCACGCCCAGCATCTCGGTGCTGCCGATGCCGAACATGTAGGCGCCGAAGGCGCCGCCGGTGGGCGAGTGCGAATCGCCGCCGACGCAGAACAGGCCAGGCCGCAGGTGGCCCTGCTGCGGCAGCACGACGTGGCAGATGCCGATGCTGTCGTAGACGTGCGGCAGGCGCTGCTCGGCCGCCCACTCGCGCGCGATGCGCACGATGCGGCGCGAGTCCTCGTCGCGCTCGGGCACGTAGTGGTCCATCACCAGCACCACGCGTGAAGGGTCCCAGATCCGGGCGCCGAGTTCCTCGAGCATGGGCTTCAGGCGCCGCGGGCCCGAGGAGTCGTGAAACATCGCCAGGTCGACCCGGCAGTTGACGATCTCGCCCACAGCCACGTGAGCACGGCCGCTGGCGCGCGCCAGCAGCTTCTGCGCCAGCGTCTGCGGGGGGGTTGCCCCGCGGGGTTCGGTCTCGGTCAAGGAAGGATCTCCCGTGCCACGATGCGGGCGTCGACGCCGCCCACCTGCGACAACTCCATCTCGTATCCGTAGCGGTCGGGCCGGTACAGGCCCTGCAGCAGCTGCACGGGCCGGCCCTCGGCGTCGTGCACCACCCGCGTCACCGCCAGCAGGGCCGCGCCCACGGGCACCTGCAGTTGCGCCGCCGGCTCGGCGTCGGCCGCACGCGCGGTGACGGTCTGGCGCGCACGGCCGAGCACGGTGCCGCTGCGCTGCAGCAGTTGCAGCATCGGGTGCTGCACCAGATCGGCGCGCTTGACGTCGCGCACGAGCGACTCCGGCACGTGGGTGGTGATCAGCGACACCGGGCCGGCGCGCGCGCTGCGAAGCCGCACCGCGCGGCGCACCCGCGTGCCGGGCTCCAGCGCCAGGGCCTGCGCGACGACGGCGCTGGCCGGCACGGCGCGCCAGTCCAGTACCTTCACCGTGGTGGACTGGCTGACCTGCACGATGCTGCCCAGCAGGCCCCCCAGGCGCGCCACGGGGTGCACGGCCGAGTCCGGCAGGCCGGAAGCCGGACCGGCGCCGGCCGCGGGCGCCACCGGCCGCGTGCCGCGCCCGGCCTGGCGCACGATCAGCCCGTCGTTCACGAGCTGCTCGAGCGCCCGGCGCACGGTGACGCGGCCCACCCCGAACTGGCGCACGAGCTCGAGCTCGCCCGGCAGGCCGGCGGCGAAGCGGCCCTCTGCGAGCTGCTCGCGCAGCACCAGGTAGACCCGGTGGTACTTGGTCAGGGGCAGCGGCGCGTTCATAGTCGGCGTGCGGGTGGGCGCGCGGTGCTCAGTGCAGCTCTCCGCGCACGACCTCGTGCGCCTGCACGCTGAAGATCTCGTCCAGCGGCGCGTCGTGCATCACGTGGTAGAGCACGAAACGGAAGGCCTCGTGCGCGTCGAGCTCGCTGGGCGTGAGGGCGAAGGCCAGATTGCCCGCGGTGGCGACGCGGCCCGGGTAGCCGTGGTGCAGCAGGTTCTGCTTGAACACCGCCGCGACGGTGCGCGCCAGAGCGGCCTCGGGGGCCACGAACTCCAGCACCAGCCCGGCCTCGTGCGCGCCGCGCTGCGCGGCCGGCAGCGGCCGCACCGCGCCCTGGCCGTAGACATGCGGGTGCATCTGCCAAGGCCCGGGCGCCAAGGCGCGCACCTTGTGCTCGACCGCGGCCAGCACCTCCGGCAGAACGCGCAGCAGCACCGGATCGGCCACGCCCGCGAGCAGCACCGCGCGCGCGCCCACGCGCGCCGCGCCCTCGATCTTCAGCGTCGGCCGCGGCCGCGCGCGGAAGCCCGCGCCCTCGACCCGCGTGCGGTGCGCGTCGAGCGCGCTGTAGCGCGCGCTGCGCAGGTCCAGCGTGCCCTGCGGCTCCTCGACCTCGAAGGGATCGGCCTGCTCGTACAGCGCGTGCGCCGCCACCGAGGCGGGGGTCGCGTGCGCGTCCGGGTTCATGCTCTCGAGCACGAAGCCCTCGGGGTCCAGCGTGGCCAGCATCGCGTCGCGCCCGCCGGGGGTGCAGCACAGCGAGGTGCACTCGACGATCTTGGCCATGTGCAGGCTGATCCCCGGCGCGTAGCCCAGCATCACCGGCAGCGTGGCGAAGATCGCGGTGTCGCAGGCGCGGCCGGCCAGCAGCACGTCGGGGTCGGTGGCGAAGGCGCGCTCCAGCGTCTCGGTGCCGCACTGGCCGACGATGTGGGCGCACGCGCGGATGTCGTCCTCGGCAGGCTCGGGCATCGGGCCGATGGGCTGGAGCCGTCCCTCGCGCCGGGCCGCGAGCACGTTCTGCGCTGGCACGTCGCTTGCGACGGTGGCCAGCCGGAAGGACCAGCCCTGCTCGCGCGCCACCTCGCACAGCAGGTCGAGGGTGGCCTGCAGGTGCGGTCGGGCGCCGGCCGTGCCGGCGCTGCCGATCACCAGCGGCACCCGGGCTTCGAGCGCGGCGCCGAGCACGAGGGCCAGGTCGCGCCGCACCACGGCCGGTGGCGCCGCCATCGTGCCCGAACCCAGGTAGTAGGGGCCCGGGTCGATGGAGCCCATGTCGCAGCCGATGAAGTGCGGCTGACGCTCCAGCCCGCGCCGCAGCGCCGGCTCGGGGATGCCGTAGCCGAGCTGCCCCGAGGCGGCGAGCACGCGCAGCGGCTCACCCGCACCGGCGCGGTGGCTCTGGAGCAGGCGCTGCGTGGCGTGCATGCGCGGTGGCCTGATGATCAGATCTCCACGCCCAGCAGGGGTCCGTGCTGCTGCGCCCCGTAGACGTCGCCGTCGCCCGGGCTGCCCGCCACCACGCGGCGCGGCAACGTGAACTTCAGCGCCTGCAGCGCCGGCAGCTCGAAGCGCCGCGCCTCGCCGGCCGCAAGACCGTACAGACCGGCCACCGCGTCGGCCTGCAGCGCCGCACTGGCCGCGGCGCGCTCGTAGCCCGCGGCCTCGTGGAAGAACAGGTCCAGCGTCAGCTGCGTCGGCCCGGCATTCTTGCTGCGCACCACGCGCGCCAACGCGCTCAGCGGAACCGGGGGCGAGGACGGCGGCGCCGCGGGCGACAGGGGGGCGGTATGCATGGCCTCAGCGCGCGGTGAAGCCGCCGTCGGCGCACAGCACCTGGCCGGTGACGAAGGAGGCGCGGGACGACAGCAGGAAGGCGATGACCTCGGCGATCTCGGCCGCCTGGCCGAGCCGGCCCATCGGGATGGTCTCGCACATGGCCGCCAGCGCCGCCGGGTCGGCCAGCACGCCCGCGACCATAGGCGTCTCGGTCGGGCCGGGGCCCACCGCGTTGATGCGGATGCCCTCGCGCGCCCACTCCAGCGCGAGCGAGCGCACCATGCCGTTCAGGCCAGCCTTCGACGCCGCGTAGGCGGCGCCGCGCGCGTGGCCGACCAGGCCGATCTGGCTGCTCACCACGACCACGCTGCCGCGTTCGGCGAGACCCCGCTGCGTGGCCGGCGCGCCACTCGCGCGCATGTGGGCGATGGCCGCGCGCGTGAGCACGAAGGTGGCGTCCAGGTTGACGGAGATCGTCTCGCGCCACTCGTCCAGCGTCGTTGCGTCCGAGCCCTTCTTGTAGAAGATGCCGGCGCAGCAGGCGAGGCCGTCCAGGCCGCCGAGCGCCTCGGCCGCGCGCGCCGGCAAGGCCGCGCAGGCCTCGTCGTCCAGCAGGTCCTGCACGAAGACCGGCGCCTGGGGCAGGCGCGCGCGCAGCTCGGCCACCTGCCCGGCGTGCTGCAGCACCGCCGCCACGCGCGCGCCGTGGGCGTGCAGCGCGCAGGCCGCGGCCAGGCCGATGCCCGAGCCAGCGCCGGTGACGAGCACGCGGCGGCCCTGGAGTTCCTGCACCTGCGCACCGACCTGCATTGCTCAGAGCCCCAGGTAGTTGCGGCGCAGCTCGGGGTCGCGCGCCAGGTCCTGCGCCGGACCCTGCATCGCCACACGCCCGTTCTCGATGATGTAGGCGCGGTGCGCGATGGCCAGGGTCTGCACCGCGTTCTGCTCCATCAGCAGGATGGACTGGCCTTCAGCGTTGAGCCGCCGCACAAGCGCGAACATCTCCTCCACGAGCAGCGGCGACAGGCCGAGCGAAGGCTCGTCCATGATCAGGAGCTCGGGCTCGGACATCAGGCCGCGGCCGATGGCCAGCATCTGCTGCTCGCCGCCCGACAGCGTGCCGGCGAGCTGGCCGAAGCGCTCCTTCAGGCGCGGGAAGATGCCCACCACGTGTTCAAGGTTGCGCGCCCGGTGGGGCTTGCCCCGCACCAGGCTGCCGAGTTCGAGGTTCTCGCGCACGTTCATGTTGGGGAAGATGCGTCGGCCCTCGGGCACGTGGATCAGGCCGCGGCGCACGACCTCGGTCGAGCTCAGGCCGACCAGATCCTCGCCCTTGAAGCGGATCGAGCCGGCGAAGGGCCGGTACAGCGCCGAGATGTTGTTGTTCAGCGTGGACTTGCCCACGCCGTTGCTGCCGAGCACGGCGACGATCTCGCCCGCGCCGACGTCCAGGTCGATGCCGCGCAGGATCTCCACCGTGCCGTAACCGGCGCGCAGGCCGCGGATCTCAAGCATGGGCGGCCTCCTGCGTGGGTGCGCCGGGGTGGGCGGCCATGCCCTCGGCGGCACCGCGGCCCAGGTAGGCCTCGATCACCGCCGGGTCGTTGACGACCTCGCGCGGCGCCCCGTCGGCAATGATCCTGCCGTAAGAGAGCACGTAGATGTGCTCCGACAGGCTCATCACCGCCTGCATCACGTGCTCGATCAGCAGCACGGTGACGCCGCTGGCGCGGATGCGGCGCACGATCTCGACGATCTCGACGATCTCGGACGGGTTGAGCCCGGCCATCACCTCGTCGAGCAGCAGCAGCTTCGGGCCCGTGGCGAGCGTGCGCGCGAGCTCCAGCCGCTTGCGCCCGGCCACCGTGAGGTCGGCCGCGGGCTGGTCGAGCATCGCGCCCATGCCCACCTGCTGCGCCACGCGCTCGGCGTGCGCCCAGGCTTCGCGCCGGTCGGGGTAGCGCTGGTAGGCGCCCACCGCGATGTTCTCGTGCACCGAGAGCTTGGCAAACGGCTGGGTGATCTGGAAGGTGCGCACCATGCCGCGGCGTGCGATCTGGTGCACGGGCGCTCCCGTGATGTCCTGCCCGAGGAAGCTCACACGCCCGGCGTTGACCGGGTGGAAGCCGGCGATGCAGGCGAACAGCGTGGTCTTGCCCGCGCCATTGGGTCCGATCAGCGCGACGATGCGGCCCTCGCCGACCTCGAGCGAGGCGTTGTCGACGGCCTTCAGGCCACCGAAGATCTTGGTCAGCCCCTGCACCTGCAGCATCACGCACCCCCCTTCTCGGCAGGGTGGCGGCGGCGCCGGCCCCAGCGCTGGAACAGGTCGATCAGGCCGTTGGGCAGGAAGGCGATGATGACCACGAGCAGGGTGCCGTAAAGCACAAGCGACAGGCCCTGCACGTCGGTGAGCGCGCGCGTGGCGTCGCTGATGCCCGCCAGCAGCACCGCGCCGATCAGCGGGCCGTAGACGGTGCCGGCACCGCCGATCATGCTGACCAGCAACATCTCCACCGACTTGTCGACGCCGAAGACGATGATGGGGTCGATGTAGAGGAAGTACTGTGCGAAGAAGCAGCCGCCCACGCCGCACATCGCGCCCGAGAGGATCATCACCTTGACCTTCTCGGTGTAGACGTCGATGCCGAGCGCGCGCGCCGCGTCCTCGTTCTCGCGGATGGCCGCGAGCTGCGCGCCGAAGCGCGAGTGCTTGAGCCACACCGCCACCGCGATCGAGGCGACCGTCAGCGCCAGGATCAGAAAGTAGAAGCCGATGCGCTCGGGAAACTGGAAGTTGGCCGCGCTGCGCTTGGCCGGGATCAGCATGCCCAGCCCGCCGCCGGTGATCTCCACCGAGTTCGCGACGATGCGCAGCACCTCGGCGAAGGCCAGCGTGATGAGCGCGAAGTACGAGCCCTTCAGGCCGGCGCGGAAGGACAGGAAGGCGATCACCCAGCCCACAAGCGCGCCGGCCAGCGCGCTGGCCGGCAGGCCGAGCCAGGGCGAGAAGCCGAAGCGCATCTGCAGGATGGTCGACGCGTAGGCTCCGGCGCCGAAGAAGACGACGTGCCCGAAGGAGAGCTGGCCGGCGAAGCCTCCGGCGATGTTCCACGACTGGCCGATGAAGGCGTAGAACAAGGCCATGACGCCGAAGTTGACGGCGAACGACGACGAGAACACGAAAGGGAAGACGAGGGCCACGGCGAGCAGGCTGCCGTGCAGCAGCCAGGCCTGGCGGGCGGTGGGGGCGCTCATCGGCTGCCTCCGAACAGGCCCGAGGGGCGCAGCAGCAGGATCAGGATGAAGATCAGCGAGATGCCGATCTGCCCCAGGCTCTCACCCAGGAAGAGCCCGCCGAAGGACTCGGTCAGGCCGACGAGGAGCCCGCCGACCACCGCGCCGAGGAAGCTGCCCATGCCGCCAAGCACCACCACGGTGAAGGCGACGATGACGAAGACGTGCCCGATGGTCGGGGAGACGTAGAAGATCGGCATCAGCAGGCAGGCCGCCGCGCCCAGCGTGGCCAGGCCGATGCCGTAGGAGACGGCGAAGACGCGGTCGACGTCGATGCCCACCAGGCGCGCGCCCATGCGCTCCTTGGCCACGGCGCGAATGGCCTTGCCCGTGTCGCTGCGCTGCATCCACAGGCCCAGCGCGCCGCACAGCACCATCGCGGCGACGAAGGAGATGATCTTGGGCAGCGAGACCAGCAGCGGCCCGAGCTCGACCATCTTGTCCGAGTAGGCCACCGAGATCGTGCGCGTGTCGCCCTTGAAGAACATCAGGGCCAGGTTCTCGATCAGGATCGACAGGCCCAGCGTGATGAGCAGGATGTTCTCGTCCTTGCCGCTGGAGAAACGGCCGATGATGCCGCGGTACAGCAGGTAGCCCAGCGCGAACATCGCCGGCACCATGACCAGCAGTGCGGCGTAGGGGTCGACGCCGGCCTTGTTGAGGAGGAAGAACACCCCGAACATCGCCAGCATCAGCATGCTGCCGTGGGCGAAGTTGATGATGTGCAGCACGCCGTAGATCAGCGTCAGGCCCGAGGCGACCAGGGTGTAGATGCCCCCGATCAGCAGACCGTTGATCGCCGCGGCCAGAAGGATCGTCGCGTCCAAGCCGGCATCCCCGAAGGAAGGAAGTCGAAGTGGCCTCCACGCCCGCCGCTGCGGCGGCGGGCGTGGAAGCCCCGAGGGGGCGGGGTCGGCCGCCGATCAGCCGAACTTGGGCTTGGGGAAGACCGGCTTGGCGCCGGCGAACTCGTTCGGCCAGACGACGTCGATGTCGGTCTTGCTCGCCTGCAGCAACACGGCGCGGCCGCCGGAGTTCTGGCCGTTGACGAACTTGGTCGGGCCGTAGGGCATGAAGTGGTCCGACCAGGTGCTGGTCTCGAGGGCGGCGATGACCTTGTCCTTCTCAGCCGAGCGCGCGCGCTCGATCGCGTCGGCGTAGCACTTGACGGCGTTGTAGCCGCAGTAGACCTCGAAGGTGAACAGGCCGCCCCTGGCCTCGACCGCCTTGCGCATGGCCTGCGCCTTGGGGTTGGTCGGGTTGTACCAGTGGTTGAAGTCCATCATGTACTGGGCCACGTCCGGCTGCTCCTTCACGAGCCGGTAGTTGAATCCCCCGCCCAGCACCGAGAACATGCCCGCGACGTCCACGCGCTGCTGGTGCATGGTGCGCGCCAGCAGCACGTACTCGTTCTGGTAATTGCTGATGATCACCAGGTCGGGCCTGAGCGACTTGACGCGCAGCACGAGGTTGGAGAAGTCGCGCGTGGGGGTGGCGTGCTTGAGCACTTCCTTGACCTCGAGGCCGACACCCGAGATCTTGCCCTGCAGCAGGCGCGCGGTGCTGGTGCCGAACTCGGAGTCCTCGTGCACCAGGACCACGCTCTTGGCCACGCCGCCGGCAGCCTTGTTGACCTCGGCCAGGCCGGCGAAGGCGTCGTCCACGCACTTGCCGTTGCCGGGGGCGAGGCGGAAGACGTTCTTCAGGCCACGGCTGACGATGGCGTCGGAGACGCCGACGTCGATCATGAAGGGTGTGTTGTACTTGGCCGCGGCTTGCGTGGCCGGCAGCGCGATGGCGCTGGAGAAGCAGCCCACGTAGGCGGCCACGTTTTCCTGGTGCAGGCGCTCGACCTCGGCCACGCCGACCTCGGGGCGCGACTGCGAGTCGCCCAGCGTCGCCTCGAGCCGGGTACCGCCCAGCGCCTTGATGCCGCCGGCGGCGTTGATCTCGTCGATGGCCATCTGGCAGCCCATGCGGCCCTGGCCGCCGCTGTAGGCCAGCGCGCCGCTGACCGGGTGGATCAGGCCGACCTTGATGGGACGGGCCTGCGCCAGCAACAGGCCGGGCGCGCCGAGCACGGTGCTGGCGGCGGCCGCCTTGACGACGGCACGGCGGGAGATGCGGGGGGTGAGGGTCATGGGAGGGCCTCGCACGAGGATGTGGACGGATGCTGGAACGCCCGGGCCGCAGCCCGTGGCAGACTGCCCGACATGCACCGGCTTGCAGAGCTTGCTCTGACCGTTTTGTCGGGTATTGTTCCAATGTTAGAACAATAGAACCAGAGGCTATCACGGCCCGGAATCCATGCGCGGCGCTCGGAATATCCCTTCCCCGACTGTCCACGCGAGAGGCCGCCGCGCCACGTACCTGCCCCGCCCCATCCGCATGGACCACACGCACTACACCTACTCCGCCCTGCCGCACCGCCCCCGCGAAGGGCACGGCGCGTCGGGCGTGCAGGCCAGCGTGGTGCTCTTCCTCGAGCACTGGGACGCCGAGCCCGTGCCCGGGACGGTGCGCGACCCGCGCTTCGTCGGCGAGTTCGGCAGCTTCAGCCCCGACTACCGCAGCTGGACGCAGCGCGAGCACGGCCTGCGCGTGGGCGTATTCCGCGTGCTCGACGCCCTGGCCGAAGCCGGCATCGTGCCGGCCGTGGCCGCCAACGCGCGCGCCGTCGAGCGCCTGCCCGCGCTGGTGGAGCGCCTGAACGCCCTGGGCTGCGAGTGGCTGGGCCATGGCCACGCCGCCACCGCGATGATGCATTCCGGCATGCCGCTGGCGGCGCAGCGCGAGCACATCGAATCGGCGCTGGCCGCGCTGCAGCGCTGCACCGGCCGGCGCCCGGCCGGCTGGGCCAGCCAGGACTGGGGCACGACGCCCGAGACCTTCGGCCTGCTGGCCCGCGCCGGCCTGCGCTACACACTGGACTGGTGCAACGACGACCAGCCCTACCCGCTGCAGACCGAGCCGTCGCTGTGGGCCCTGCCGCTATCGGCCGAGTGGGACGACGTCCAGTGCCAGTGGCTGCGCCACCTCGAGCCGCGGGCGCACGCCGCGCTCACGCTCGCGGCCTTCGACCGCCTGCGCGCGGAGTGCACCGCCGAGGGCCGCGGCGCCGTCTTCATGCTCGGCCTGCACCCCTGGGTCAGCGGCATGGCCAGCCGCATCGGCGCCCTGCGCGCCCTGCTGCGCGACCTGAAGTCACGCCCTGGCGTGAGCTGGCGGCTGCCGGGCGAGATCGCGCAGGCGCACGCTGCCCCAGAGCCGCACCTGCGCCAGGCCCAGACCCAGGAACCCCATGCCGGGAGCCCGGAATTCAGCCCCTTGTATCTTCAGAATCGGTCTCTTTGAGGGGTGGCTGGTGGAGGCTGTGGGTAAGTGGGCAGAGTCGAGCGCGGTGGGCAACGCGCAGCGTTGTCCACGGCAAGCTCGACGGTTCGA
>JBILNB010000072.1:0-21819 GCA_044375195.1 Rubrivivax sp.
GGGCGTGAGTTGCGCGAGCGCATCGAGGCGCTGCGCCCGCAGGCGCCGCCCCCCGGTGTCGAGGCCGAGGCCTCGCCGCGGCCAGGGGGAGCGCAGGGGATATCCCTGCCGATGGTGCCCTGATCGATTGTGCGGTCCGGGGCGCAGCAAGCGCCTGCTGGCTGGCGTGACGTGGCGAGCCTGCCGCCTCGTCGCCGGGCCGCGCGCTGAGATCTCACGCCTTCCCGGGCCAATTCCGGCCGCTGTCCTCTGCCCCTGGCGTGGGAAGATGGAGGACGACGGAGGATTCCGATGAGCGATTGGACGGCGGGCTATGTCACCGATATCGACTACACGCATGGCTACTACCCGGAGCTGAACCCGCTGCGTGTGCGTCTGGCGCTGCTGGGGGCGGGCTGGGCCTGCCGCGACATCCGTACCGCTTGCGAGCTGGGCTACGGTCAGGGGCTGAGCGTCAACCTGCACGCCGCTGCCGGCGGCGCGGTGTGGACGGGCACCGACTTCAACCCGGCCCACGCGGCCGGCGCGCAGGAACTTGCCGCCGCCAGCGGCAGCGGGGCCCGGCTCTTGGACGATGCCTTCGCCGAGTTCGTCCAGCGGACGGACCTGCCGACCTTCGACTTCATCGGGCTGCACGGCATCTGGAGTTGGGTCAGCGACGCGAACCGGGCTGTCATCGTCGACTTCGTGCGCCGCCATCTCGCGGTGGGCGGTGTGCTGTACCTCAGCTACAACACACTGCCCGGCTGGGCCGGTTTCGCCCCGATGCGGCACCTGATGGTCGAGCACGCCCGCGTCGTCGGCTCGCAGGGCGCCGGCATCGTGGGCCGCGTCGACGCCGCGATCGGGTTCGCCGAGCGCCTGCTCGCCACCGAGCCCGCCTTTGCGCGCGGCAACCCGCAACTGGCGGACCGCCTCAAGCGGCTGAAGGAACAGAACCGGCGCTACCTGGCCCACGAGTACTTCAACCGCGACTGGCACCCGATGCACTTCTCGACGGTGGCCGAGCGGCTCGAGCCAGCGAAGCTGCAGTTCGCTGGCTCGGCCCACCTGCTGGACCAGATCGACGGCGTGAACCTGAAGCCGGAGCAGCGCGCCCTGCTGCGCGAGTGCACGGACCCGGTCTTCCGCGAGAGCGTGCGCGATTTCATGGTCAACCAGCAGTTCCGACGTGACCTGTGGATCCGCGGGGCGCGCCGGCTCAGCCCCCTGGAGCAGCGCGAGGCCCTGGCGGGCATGCGGCTGGTGCTGGCCGTGTCCCCGCAGGAGGTGCAGAGGAAGGTGACGACAGCGCTCGGCCCGGCCACCCTGAACGCTGCTGTTCTCGACGCCCTGCTCGAAGCCCTCGCTGGGCACGGTGTCCGGTCCCTGGGCGATCTGGAGCAGCGCCTTGCGCCGCGCGGCGTGGCCTACGCCAACCTGGTCGAGATGGTGTTCATCCTCGTCGGTGCGGGCCACCTGCAGCCCGCACAGGACGAGGTGACGATCGAGGCGGCACGCCCGGCGGCGCTGCGCCTGAACGCCAGTCTGGTCGCCAAGGCGCGTTCGAGCGCGGAGACCGCCCACCTGGCGAGTCCGGTCACCGGTGGTGGCGTGCCGGTCGGCCGCATCCACCAGTTGTTTCTGGCGGCCCTGGCGTCCGGTCCGGCTGAACCCGACCGGCTTGCGGAGTCGGTGTGGCGCATCTTGTCAGCCCAGGGCGAGCGCATGGTCAAGGACGGCCAGCGCATCGACGGCGCGGCGGAGAATCAGACCGAGCTTGCGCGGCTGGCGACGGACTTCATCCAGCACCGCCTGCCGGCGCTGAAGGCGCTGGAGGTCGTGCCCGCCTGAGAGCCTGAGGGCTCGGGCGTCACCCCTTCACGCACACCATCGGCCGCGTGCGCGCGACGATGCGGGCCAGGCCGGCCGCCTGGGCGGCCTCGACGACGGCGGTGACGTCCTTGTAGGCGCCCGGGGCCTCCTCGGCGATGCCGCGCGAACTGGCGCTGCGCACGCTGATGCCGCGCGCGGCAAGTTCATCGACGACGGTGCGCCCTTGCCAGGTGTGGGCGGCCTGGTGGCGGCTCATTGCTCGGCCGGCGCCGTGGCAGGCCGACGCGAAGGCCAGCGCCTCACCCGTGGCGCTGCCGGCGAGGATGAAGGAGCCGGTGCCCATCGAGCCGCCGATCAGCACCGGCTGGCCCACCGGGCGCAGCGCTGCGGGCAGCTCGGGGTGGCCGGGGCCGAGGGCGCGCGTGGCGCCCTTGCGGTGCACGTGCAGCACGCGTCGCCGGCTGTCGACCTCGTGCGTCTCGACCTGGCAGGTGTTGTGCGAGACGTCGTAGAGCAGCGGCAGGCCGGCTGTGGTGGCTCCGGGGAAGAAGTGCGCGAAGACCTCGCGCACGAGGTGGGTCAGGATCTGGCGGTTGGCCAGCGCGCAGTTGACGGCCGCGCGCATGGCGCCCAGGTAGGACTGGCCCAGGCTGCTCGCGATGGGCGCGCAGGCGAGTTCGCGGTCGGGCAGCACGAGGCCGTGGCGCGGCGCCTCCTCGACCATGCGGGCCAGGAAGTCGGTGCCGATCTGGTGCCCGAGCCCGCGCGAGCCGCAGTGGATCATCACGACGGCTTCGCCCGCGCGCAGGCCGAAGGCGGCGGCGGCCGGGGCGTCGCGGATCTCCACCACCTCCTGCACCTCCAGGTAGTGGTTGCCGCTGCCGAGCGTGCCCATCTCGTCGCGCTGGCGCTGGCGCGCGCGGTCCGAGACCTCGCCCGGCCGGGCGTGCAGCATGCGGCCCCCGGCCTCGATGCGTTCCAGGTCATCCACGCGGCCCCAGCCCTGCCCGACGGCCCAGGCGGCGCCGCCGGTGAGCATGTCGTGCAGGCGGCTGGCGTTCAGGTGCACGGCCCCCGTGCTGCCCACGCCGGCCGGGACGCGCGCGTACAGCGCGTCGGCCAGCGGCACGCGAACGGCCTCGACGGCACTGGCGGCGAGCCCGGTAAGCAGGCAGCGCACGCCGCAGGCGATGTCGAAGCCCACGCCGCCGGCGGAGACGACGCCCCCCTCGGCCTCGTCGAAGGCGGCCACGCCGCCGATCGGGAAGCCGTAGCCCCAGTGGCCGTCGGGCATGACGAATGAGGCGCCGACGATGCCCGGCAGCGCGGCCACGCGCACGGCCTGCTGCAGGGCCTGCGCGTCCAGCGCGCGCAGCAGCGCGGCGTCGGCGAACACGCGCACCGGCACCCGCATCGCGCCGCTGGCGGGCAGCTCCCACTGCGCCGCGCCGATGCGGCGGAAGGCCGCGGGGTCGGGCGGTGGCGGCGGCACTTCCGCGGCGGGAAGGGAGGGCGCGTGCGTGAGTGTGTGCATGGCGAAGGGATCCTCGATGGAAACAACTCGCCCTTGCTGCCCACAACGCTGTTCGCGCTGAGGCTGTCCAAGCGCGCGCGAGGCAGGCTGCCCGGTATGCTCACCCCTGCGTTCGCGCTGAGCTTGTCGAAGCGCGTGCGTGGGCTTCGACAAGCTCAGCCCGAACGGGGATGGGCTCAGGCCGGACGGTTTTCCTGCGAACGCATCGTGCGGACCGGGGCATCGGGGGCTCTCAGACGTCGACGACTGCCTGCGCCACCCAGCCGCCGTCAGTGGGGGCGACGCGCAGCGCGGTGTAGGTGGCGCCCTTGACCTCGACCGCGGGCTCGTGGCGCGCGCGCTCCAGCGGCTCGCCCAGGGCGCGCGCTTGCAGGCGGTGGTCGGCCAGGGTGAGCTCGAACTCGGCGAAGAGCATGCGCCGCGCCGCCATCGCGTGCACCAGCGTGTTCAGCCAGGCCACCAGCAGCGCCTCGTCGTCGATGCCGCGGCAGGCCAGGTCCACCGCCACCGCGGGCCGCACGCGCTCCAGCGGCACGACCACGGCCGTCAGCGCCCGCGCCGCCTGGGCGTAGGCCCCGGCCTTGGTGGGCGCCCAGCCGCGCACGCCGATGTCTGCGCCGTGCTCGAAATGCTCCCAGCGGGGTATGGCCCGGCTCTCGGCGCCCGGCGGCGGGGTGGCCCGTGGGTCCATCGCGCGGCGTTCCAGTGCGGTGGCGGTGGCGGTGGCGGGGACGGGGACGGGGACGGGGACGGGGACGGGCGCGGTGGCGTGGGCGTGGGCGTGGGCGGGGCCGGCAGCACCCGTTCAGTCCATCAGCGGCAGCGCCTCCGCCGCCCGCTGCCGTCGGTCGCCGAGCGCGGCCACGAGCGCGTCGTCGACCTGCTCGAGCCAGATGATCTCGAGCTGCGCGCGCGCCGTCTCGGGCACGTCGACCAGGTCCTTGCGGTTGCGCGCCGGCAGCAGCACGGTGCGCACGCCGGCGCGCAGCGCGGCGAGCACCTTCTCCTTGATGCCGCCTACGGGCAGCACCAGGCCGCGCAGGCTGATCTCGCCCGTCATCGCGACGTCGGGCCGCACCGGCCGGTTGGAGAACAGCGAGGCCAGCGCGATGAACATCGCCACGCCCGCGCTCGGCCCGTCCTTGGGGATGGCGCCGGCAGGCACGTGCACGTGCACGTCCATGTGTTCGAAGGCCGAGGCACTGATGCCGAAGGACGCGCCGCGCGACTTCACCAGCGTGAGCGCGGCCTGGACGCTCTCCTTCATCACGTCGCCGAGCTGGCCGGTGAGGATGAGCTTGTCGCCGCCGGGCACGCGCGTGGCCTCGATGAACAGGATGTCGCCGCCGGCGGCCGTCCACGCCAGCCCGGTGGCCACGCCCGGCAGGCCGGCGCGCAGCGCGGTCTCGTGCTCGTAGGGCGGCGGCCCGAGGATGGGCTCGAGGTCGATGGCGTCGATGCGGATCGGGCTGTCCCCGGCCAGCCCCTGGGCCACGCGCGTGGCGGCGTGCCGCATCACGCGCCCGATCTCGCGCTCGAGCTGGCGCACGCCGGCCTCGCGCGTGTGGTGGGCGGCGATCTCGCGCAGCGCCGCGTCGGTGAGCTCGACCTGCCCGGGCTGCAGCCCGCAGGTCTCGCGCTGGCGTTGCACCAGGTAGTGGCGCGCGATCTGCAGCTTTTCCTCCAGCGTGTAGCCGGGCAGCTCGATCACCTCCATGCGGTCGCGCACCGGCGCGGGCACGTTGTCGATGATGTTGGCGGTGGCGATGAAGACGACGCGGCTCAGATCGAAGTGCAGGCCGAGGTAATGGTCGCGGAAGGTGGCGTTCTGCTCCGGGTCCAGCACCTCCAGCAGCGCCGCGGCGGGGTCGCCGCGCAGGCTGGCGCCGAGCTTGTCGACCTCGTCGAGCATCATCACGCAGTCGCGCGCGCCGGCGCGCTTGAGCCCCTGCACCACGAGCCCCGGCAGCGCGCCGATGTAGGTGCGGCGGTGGCCGCGGATCTCGGCCTCGTCGTGCACGCCGCCGAGCGAGACGCGCACGAAGGGCCGACCGAGCGCGCGCGCGATGCTCTGGCCGAGCGAGGTCTTGCCCACGCCCGGCGGGCCGGCGAAGCACAGGATGGGCGCGCGCCCGGTGGGGTTGAGCTTCTTGACGGCCAGGTACTCGACGATGCGGCGCTTGACCTTGGGCAGGCCGTGGTGGTCGGCCTCGAGCGTGGCGCGGGCGGCGTCCAGGTCGATGTGCAGCGGCGCGGGCTCTGCCCAGGGCAGCTCGGTCATCCACTCGATCCAGGTGCGCAGCATCGAGGCCTCGCCGCCGCCCTCGCCCATGCGCTTGAGGCGCTGCAGTTCCTTGCGCGCCTGCGTGTCGGCCTCGGGCGGCATCTGCGCCTTGGCGATCGCCTCCTCCAGGCGCTGGAAATCCTGCGCCTGCTCGCCGTTCTCGCCGAGTTCGCGCTTGATGGCGCGCAGCTGCTCCTGCAGCAGCACGCGGCGCTGGCGGTCATCGAACTGCTCCTTGGTGCGCGCGCCGATCTCCTGCGACAGCCGCAGCACCTGCAGGCGGTGCGTGACGAGGCCGAGCACGCGCTTCAGGCGCTCCTCTAAGCCGTCGGTCTCGAGCAGCTCCTGCTTGAGCGCCGGCTCGGCGTCCACCAGGCTGGCGGCCAGGTCGGCCAGCTGGGCCGGTTCGGCCGTGCCCTGCAGCATCTGGCTGATCTCGGCCGGCACGCTGGGCAGCAGGGCCAGGATCTCGGCGCCCCGCTCGCGCAACTGCATCGCCAGGGCCTCGGCCTCAGCCGAGGGCGGGGTGTCGGGGTCGGGCTCGGGCAGGCGCTCGATGCGCGCGGCCAGGAAGGGGTAGCCCTCGACGAGCGCGAGCACCCGCACGCGCTGCACGCCCTGGCACACGACGTGGATCTGCCCCGGCTCGGCGCGAGTCTGGCGCACCACGCTGGCCAGCGTGCCCACGCCGCACAGGTCTGCGAGCGCGGGGTCGTCCTGCTCGGCGTTCCTCTGCAGTACCACCGCGAGCAGCCCGCGTGTGGCCGTGGCCTGCGCCACCGCGGCCACCGAGCGCGGGCGGCCTATCGTCACCGGGGCCAGCACCTGCGGGAAGAGCACGAGGTTGCGCATCGGCACCAGCGGCACGACGTCGTCGGGCAGCAGGGTGGAGGCGGTGCGGTGCGCGAGGTCAGTGGGCGTCATGCAGGCTCCGTGGGACAGGACTGCTGCAGACTAGGCTTGCCTCGGCGACGTGTGCTTGAGGGGGCGCAAGGGCGCCGGGGCAGCCTTCGGGGAAAGCTGCGCCGCGCCGACTGCCGTGGGGCCGGGCACGAAGTATGCTGCGGTCTTCCCGTCACGAACGCCGTCCGACCCCGCCATGCAAACCCCTGCCTCCATCTTCAAGGCCTACGACATCCGCGGTGTCGTCGGGCAGACCCTGGACGAGACCTTCGCAGAGCACCTGGGCCGCGCCTTCGGCACCGAGGCGCGGGCCGCGGGCGAGCGCGCGGTGGCGGTGGGGCGCGACGGGCGGCTTTCAGGGCCCGGCCTGGCCGGGGCGCTGATGCGCGGGCTCGCGTCGACCGGGCTGGACGTCGTCGACCTGGGCGCGGTGACGACGCCGATGCTGTACTACGTGGCCGCCACGCGCGGCGCGCACGGCTGCAACTCGGGCATCCAGGTCACCGGCAGCCACAACCCCAAGGACTACAACGGCTTCAAGATGGTGCTGGCCGGGCGCGCCATCTACGGCGAGGCGATCCAGGCGCTGCGCCGGCGCATCGAGGCCGAGGATTACGCCCGCGGCCCGGGGCGCACCGCGGCCATGGACGTGCGCGCGGAGTACACCGCGCGCATCGCCGGGGACTGCAGGCTCGCGCGGCCGATGAAGATCGTGGTCGACTCGGGCAACGGCATCCCCGGGGCCAGCTCGCCCGGCGTGTTGCGCGCGCTCGGCTGCGAGGTGCGCGAGCTGTACTCCGAGGTTGACGGCGACTTCCCGAACCACCACCCGGACCCGAGCAAGCCCGAGAACCTGGCCGACCTGATCCACGCCGTCAAGACCACCGACGCCGAGCTCGGCATTGCCTTCGACGGCGACGGCGACCGCCTGGGTCTGGTGACGAAGGAGGGGAACATCATCTACCCCGACCGGCAGCTCATGCTGCTGGCCACCGACGTGTTGCAGCGCCACCCGGGCGCCACGGTCATCTACGACGTCAAGTGCAGCCAGCGCCTGGCGCCGGCCATCCGCGCCGCGGGCGGCGTGCCGCTGATGTGGAAGACCGGGCACTCGTTGATCAAGGCGCACATGAAGGAGCTGGGCACGCCGATCGCGGGCGAGATGAGCGGGCACATCTTCTTCGGCGAGCGCTGGTACGGCTTCGACGACGCCACCTACTGCGCCGCGCGCGTGCTGGAGATCCTCTCGCGCAGCCGTCACCCGAGCCGGGTGCTGAACGCGCTGCCCCAGGGCCACTCCACGCCCGAGCTGAACGTGCCCTGCGCCGAGGGCGAGCCGCGGCAGGTGGTCGAGGCGCTGCAGAAGAACGCCCGCTTCCCCGGGGCCGAGATCACGACGATCGACGGCGTGCGCGCCGACTACCCCGACGGTTTCGGCCTGATCCGGGCGTCGAACACGACGCCGGTGCTGGTGCTGCGCTTCGAGGGCCACACGCGGCGCGCGCTGGCGCGCATCGAGCGCGATTTCATGGCCGCGCTGCGGGCGGTCAAGCCCGACGCGCAGGTGGCCACCGCGGCGCACTGAGCGGGCGGGCTTCAGGCTGCGGGGCGGCGCGCGCGCAGGTTCAGCCAGGCGCTCGTGGCGCCGCTGGCCGCGATCAGCAGCATGCCGGCGAAGGCCGGGCCGTCGGGCAGACGCTCGAAGGCGAACCAGCTCAGCAGCACGGCGAAGGCGATCTGCGCGTAGGTCAGCGGCGCCAGCGCCGCCGCCGAGGCCTGGCGGTAGGCCAGCACGAGCAGCAGGTGGCCGAAGCTGCCGCAGGCGGCGATGAACAGGGCCAGGGCCCAGGGGCCCGGCGGCACGGCGGCGAGTTGCGCTGCGTGTGACGGCAGCAAAGCCAGCACCGCGGGCAGCACCAGGGCGGTGCCCGTGAAGCCGGTCCAGAAGTGCGTGGTGAGTGGGGGGTCCAGGTGGGCCATGCGGGTGGTCAGCACCTGAAAGCTTGCGTAGGCCAGCGCGCCGGCCAGCGGGTACAGCGCCGCCCAGCCGAAGAGCCCGCTGCCCGGCCGCAGCACGATGAGCGCGCCGCCGAGGCTGATCGCCACCAGCAGCCAGCGCGCCGGGGCCACCGCCTCCTTCAGGAACAGGGCCGACAGCAGGGTCACGAGCACCGGAGTGATCATCAGCACGGCCGTGAATTCCGGCACTGGCATCTGCTGCAGGCCGAAGAAATTGCTCACGCTGCTGGTCAGCAGCAGGGTGCCGCGCAGGGCCTGGAAGCGCGGGTGCGCGACGCGGAAGGACAGGCCGCGGCGTCCGGCGATCCACAAGGCCATCGCCCCGGCCTGGACGCCGTAACGCAGGGCCAGAAGGATCAGCGGCGGAATGTGGGCGCCGGCGGCGCGGATGCTCGTGTCCATGGCCGCGAACAGGAAGACCGCGACCAGCATCAGGGCCGTGCCGGCCAGCGGATGCCCTGCGCCTGGCTTGCTCACCTCGCGCGCAGCACCCGGTGCTGCAGTGCTGCCCACACCGGTTGCAGCCGGCCCGGCAGGTCGGGCAGGGAGCCGAGCTCGGTGCGGCTCTCGACGGGGTCGTGGAAGTCGCTGCCGCGCGAGGCGAGCAGGCCGAACTCCTGCGCCATGTCGGCGTATTTGTGCTGCTCGGCGGCGCCGTGCGCACCGGTGATGACCTCGACCCCGCGGCCGCCGTGGGCGATGAACTCGGTGAACAGCGCGTACTCGACGGTGGGCGTGAAGGGGTAGCGCGCCGGGTGCGCGATGACGGCGACGCCGCCGGCCCCGGTGATCCAGCGCACGGCGTCGCCCAGGCGCGCCCAGCGATGCGGCACGTAGCCGGGCTTGCCCTCGGTCAGGTAGCGGCGGAAGACCTCGTGCGTGTCGCCGCAGACGCCGCTGTCGACGAGATGGCGCGCGAAGTGGGTGCGCGAGATCAGGTCCGGGTTGCCGACGTACTTCAGCGCTCCCTCGTAGGCGCCGCGGATGCCCACCCGCGCCAGCGAGTCGGCCATCTCGCGTGCCCGGGCCGCGCGCCCGCCGCGCGTGGCCTGCAGGCCGGCCTGCAGCGCCGCGTCGTCGGGGTCGAAGCCCAGGCCGACGATGTGCACGGTCACGTCGGCGAAGGTGACCGAGATCTCGCAGCCGGCTAGGTAGTCCATCCCGGCCTCGCGCGCCGCCGCGGCGGCGCGATGCTGGCCGCCGACCTCGTCGTGGTCGGTCAGGGCCCAGAGCTCGACGCCGCAGTCGCGGGCCCGCCGCGCGATCACCTCGGGCTCCAGCGTGCCGTCGGAGACGGTGGAGTGGCTGTGGAGATCGGCGTTGAGCAGGTGCACGGGTGCAGTGTACGAGGCAGGGGCTGGGGCGAGACCCATGCAGCGCCGTTGGCGCCACCGACTCGAGCCCCGGAACCAGCCTGTCCGGAGCACGGGCCGTGCTCCCCTCCCCCGCGAGGGGAGAGGGGCTGAAGTCACGCGGGTCTTGCTCCCCTCTCCCGCGAGGGGAGAGGGGCCGAACACCGGGCGCTCGGGGTGGGGCTCCCGGGTAGGCGGGGTTTGTGCGCATTGGGCCCTGGTGAGCGCGGTGCTAGGATGCCGGAAAAGGAGACTACTGTTCCACTTATGGGAACTCTCTCCAGGCATCCCTCCCCAGCCCGATGGCGTCCCTCGAACACACCGCCCGGGTGCTGCGCTGCTTCCAGGACGGGCGCGGCACCTTGACCCTGACCCAGGCCACGCAGTTGCTGGGCCTGCCCAAGAGCAGCCTCTCGCGCCTGCTGCGCGGGATGCGCGACGCCGGCCTGCTGGAGGCGGCGGCCCCGGCGCGGGGCTACCGGCTCGGTGCGCTGCTGCACCAGCTCGGCGCGCCGGGCGCGGGGGCGCAGAGCCCGGGGGCGCGCGCCAGCGCCGCGGTGCGCCGGCTTTGCGACCGCCTGGGCTACACCGGCTACGTCTCCACGCTGCGCGGCACGGACATGGTGGGCCTGGTGCACCACCTGGGCCACAACCCGCTGCAGGTGGGTGTGCCGCTGGGCGGCCGGCTGGCGGTGGACGCCTGCGCCACCGGGCGCTCGCTGCTGGCGGAGATGGCTGACGGTGAGGTCCGCGCCCTGCTGGGTGGCCGGGTCTCGCGCGCGACGCCGCAGTCGCCCGCCACCTTCGACGAACTGCTGCAGCGCCTGGCGCTGGTGCGCCGGCTGGGCTGGGCCGAGTCGCGCGACGAGGCCGGCAAGGGCGTGGGCGCGCTCGCGGTGGCGGTGCGCGACCCGGGCACGGGCGAGCGGCTGAGCCTGTGCATGACCTACCCGATGGCCGTGCTCGACCCACAGGAGCGCGCGCTCGCCATCGAACTGCTGCTGCAGGCGCGCGCCGAGCTGTCCGCCTGAACCCCGGCCGAGGAACCCGCCGATGAACGACATGGCCTCCCCAGACCCTATCGCCGCCCCGACCGGCCGCGCCGCGCGCTGGCGCATCGGCTTCGACATCGGCGGCACCTTCACCGACTTCATCCTGCACGATGCGCAGCGCAGCGAGGTCGTGCTGCACAAGCGCCTGACCACGCCGCACGACCCCTCCGAGGCCGCGCTGCTGGGGCTGGACGAGCTGGTGGCCATGCGCGGCATCGGCCTGGGCGACGTGGCCGAGATCGTGCACGGCACGACGCTCGTGACCAATGCCGTGATCGAGCGCAAGGGCGCCACGCTCGGGCTGCTGACCACGCGCGGCTTCCGCGACATCCTGGAGATGGGCACGGAGCAGCGCTACGACATCTACGACCTCTTCGTCGCCTTCCCCGAGCCGCTGGTGCGGCGCGACCACCGGCTCGAGGTCGACGAGCGCGTGGACGCGCTCGGGCGCGTGGTGACGCAGCTGGACGAGGCCTCGGTCGAGCGTGCGGTGCACCGGCTCGTGGCCGAGGGCTGCGAGGCGATCGCCATCTGCTTCCTGCACGCCTACGCGCACCCGGCGCACGAGCAGCAGGCCGCGGCCGTGGTGCGGCGCCTGTACCCGCAGCTGGCGGTCTCGCTGTCGAGCGAGGTCGTGGCCGAGATGGGCGAGTACCCGCGCTGCGTCACCACCTGCGCCAACGCCTACGTGCAGCCGCTGATGGCGGGCTACCTCGGGCGGCTGCAGGCGGCGCTGGCGCAGCGCGGCTTCGGCGGCAGCCTGCGCCTGATGCACTCGGCCGGCGGGCTGGTGTCGGTGGAGGCGGCGAGCGCGCACCCGATCCGCCTGCTCGAGAGCGGGCCCGCCGGCGGCGGCCTGGCCACGGCGCTGTTCGGCACGCTGGCCGGGCAGGACGATGTGATCTCCTTCGACATGGGCGGCACCACCGCGAAGGCCTGCCTGATCGAGGGCGGTCGGGCCGAGATCGCGCCGCTGATGGAGGCCGCGCGCGTGCACCGCTTCACGCGAGGCTCGGGCCTGCCGATCAAGGCGCCGGTGATCGAGATGATCGAGATCGGCGCCGGCGGCGGCTCGATCGCCGCGATCGACGAGGTGGGGCTGCTGAAGGTGGGGCCGCGCTCGGCCGGCTCCGACCCGGGCCCGGCCTGCTACGGCATGGGCGGCACCGAGCCCACGGTCACCGATGCCAACCTGGTGCTGGGCTACTACGACCCGGATTTCTTCCTCGGCGGGCGCATGCGCCTGGACGTGCAGGCCGCGCGCCGCGCCGTCGCGCGCGTGGCCGAGCCGCTGGGCCTGACGGTGGACCAGGCGGCGCTGGGCATCCACAAGGTGGTGGTGGAGAGCATGGCCGCGGCCGCGCGCGTGCACCTGGTGGAGCAGGGCAAGGACCCGCGGCGCTACGCCATGGTGGGCTTCGGCGGCGCCGGGCCGGCGCACGCGGCCGACGTGGCGCGCGCGATGGGCGTGCGCGAGGTCATCGTGCCGCCGGCCTCGGGCGCGGCCTCGGCGCTGGGCTTCCTGGCCGCGCCGCTGTCGCACGAGGGCGTGCGCTCGATGCGCGTGGAGTTCAGCCCCGGCTTCGACGTCGCGGCCATCAACCGCGTGCTGCGCGAGATCGAGGCCGAGGGCCGGCGCCAGCTTGGCGCGGCCGGCGTGGACGCGGCGCAGGTGCGCGTCGAGCGCCACGCCGACATGCGCCTGGTGGGCCAGATGCACGACATCGCCGTGCCGCTGCCCGAGGTCGACTTGGCCGCTAGCGACCTGCCGGCGCTGCGCGAGTCCTTCGCGCGCGCCTATGCGCGGCGCTACACCCGGGTGCTCGAGGGCATGCGCTTCGAGGCGGTGAACTTCCGCGTGCGCTGCGCCGGGCCTGTGCCGGCGCTGACGCTGGACGGCGCGGCCGGCGGCGCCGACGCGGCGCAGCGCGTCAAGGGCCGGCGCCGCGCCGTGTTCGAGCAGGGTCCGGTCGAGGCGGTCGTGGTCGACCGCTACGCGCTGCGCCCGGGCGACGCTTTCCAGGGCCCAGCCATCGTCGAGGAGCGCGAGTCCACCACCGTGGTCGCCCCGGGCGACCGCGTCGAGGTCGACGCCCAGCTCAATCTGCGCATCACGGTCTCGGCCAGCCGCGTGCCCGAGCCGGTGGTGCGCGCCGGCATGGGCCGCGCCGAGGCCGTGGCGCGCATCGAGGCCGACCCGATCGGCCTGGAGATCATGTGGAGCCGCCTCGTCAACGTGGTCGACGAGATGTGGCTGACGGTGTGCCGCACCGCGTTCTCGCTCGTCATCTCCGAGGCGCAGGACTTCGCCTGCGAGCTGCTGGACCGCGACGGCGAGACGCTGGCGCACTCGCCGCGTGCGATGCCGGTATTCAACCTGACGCTGCCGCGGGCGGTGAAGGCGCTGCTGGCGGCCTACCCGGCCGACACCCTGAAGCCGGGCGACGTGCTCATCACCAACGACCCCTGGCTGTGCGCGGGCCACCTGTTCGACATCGCGGTGGTGACGCCGGTGTTCCGCCAGGGGCGGCTCGTGGCGCTCACGGGCACCGTGGGCCACGTCTCGGACATCGGCGGCACGAAGGATTCGCTGAAGGCGCGCGAGATCTACGAGGAGGGCTTCCAGATCCCGCCGATGAAGCTGTACGACGCCGGGCGCCTGGACGAGACGCTGGTGCGGCTGCTGAAGCTGAACGTGCGCAACGGCGAGCAGGTGCTCGGCGACCTGCAGGCGCTGGTGACTGCCAACGCCATCGGCGCCGAGCGCCTGGTGGCCTTCATGGACGACTACGGGCTCGAGGACCTGGGCGCGCTGGCCGAGGTGGTGCAGGGCCGCAGCGAGCGCGCGATGCGCGAGGCCATCCGCGCGCTGCCCGACGGCGAGTACCGCGCCACGGTCACGAACAACCCGCTCGGGCAGGTGATGGCCTACCCGGTGTGCGTGCGCATCCGCGGCGACGCGATCGAGATCGACTTCGATGGCGCGCCGCCGCAGTTGCCGCAGGGCGGCCTGAACTGCACCCTGAACTACACCGCGGCACACGCCACCTACCCGCTGAAGTGCATGCTCACGCCCACGGTGCGCGGCAACGCCGGCTGCTACCGGCCCTTCACCGTGAAGGCGCCCGAGGGCTCGGTGCTGAACTGCAGCTACCCGGTGGCGGTGAACCTGCGCACGCGCACCGGCTGGTACCTGGCGCCGAACATCTTCCGCGCGCTGGCGCAGGCGGCGCCGCGCCAGGTGCAGTCCTTCACCGGGCTGGCGGTGGCGGCCAACGTCTACGGCCAGGACGCCGCGGGTCGCTTCTACTCCGACATGCTGTTCTGCGGCGGCGGGCAGGGCGGCTCGGCGCGCGGCGACGGGCGCTCGGCGCTGCTGTGGCCGACCTCGGCGGCCAACACCGCGATCGAGATGATCGAGAGCCGCGCCCCGGTGCTGGTGCTGGAGAAGACCTACGTCACCGATTCCGGCGGCCCGGGCCGGCACCGCGGCGGCCTGGGGCAGCGCGTGCGCCTGCGCAAGCGCGACGACGACGGCCTGCCGACCCTGGTGTCGATCTATCCTGAGGGGGTGAACAACCCCATCGACGGCCTGTACGGCGGCCAGCCCGGCGGCGAGGCGCTGGGCCGCGTGCTCGACGCCGCGGGGCGCGAGCTGCGCGACTGCGGCACCGGTGAGCTTGTGGAGCTGAAGAGCGCGCGCGAGGTCGTCGAGCTGGTGCTGGCCGGCGGCTCCGGCTACGGCCCGCCCGAGGAGCGGCCCGAAGGCCTGCTCGCACGTGACCGCCAGCTCGGCTTCGTCAGCGACGCGGGCGCGCGCCAGGACTACGGCCGCGACGGCCCCACCGCGGCCCGCCTCGCCCCATCCTCCCCTGCGCTGGCCACGGCCGGCGCGTCCCCTGCCACACTCGTCCCCTGACCTGAACAGAAGGAGCCTGCCATGCCCCCGATCGAACTGTCCGATGTCTCGCGCCGCCATGTGCTGGGCGCCGCCGGCGCCAGCCTGGCCAGCCTGGTGCTGCCGCAGGCCGCCTTCGCCCAGCAGGGCGGGCGGCGCGTGCTGGTGATCGCCTCCAACCAGGACATCCCGAACTTCGACCCCCACATCGCCACCGGCTACTCGGCGAGCTTCCTGCTGCGCAACGTCTACGACTCGCTCGTGCGCGTGGAGCAGAACCCGCCGCGGCCGGTGCCCTCGCTCGCGACCTCGTGGACCATCTCGCCCGACGGCCGCACCTACACCTTCAAGCTCAACGGCGCGGCGCGCTTCCACAACGGCAAGCCGGTGACGGCCGACGACGTCGTCTACTCGTTCAAGCGCGCGGTGCGCCTGAACAAGGGCAATGCCTGGATGATCCAGGGCGTGGTGGGGCCGGAGAGCGTGACCGCGGTGGACGCGGGCACGGTGCGCTTCGCGCTGCTGCGGCCCTTCGCCGCCTTCCTTCAGGTGCTGCCCTGGATCTGGGTGGTCTCGAAGGCCGATGTCGAGGCCAACCTCGGCAGCGACGACGGCCAGAACTGGCTGCGCACGAACACGGCGGCCTCGGGCCCCTTCCGCGTGCGCCGCGCCGAGGCCGGCAACCTGTACGAGCTCGAGCGCGTGGCCGGCGGCTGGCGCACCGGCGGGGGCAACCTCACCGGCGTGATCTGGCGCATCACGCGCGAGACCGCGGCCCAGCGCATGGCGCTACAGCGCGGCGAAGTCCACGTCGCGGTGGACCTGACGAGCGAGGACATGGACGCGCTGAAGGACCGTCCGGGCGTCGTGCGCGTGATCGAGCCCGAGTACCGCACCTTCTCGATCAAGATGAACACGATGCACGGTCCGCTGGCCGACCTGGAGCTGCGCAAGGCCGTCTCCTACGCCACCAACTACCAGGGCATCCTGGACGCTGCGGGCTACGCCGACCTGATGGTCGGGCCGCTGCCCAACGGCATCCTCGGCCACAACCCGCAGCTTCCGGTCTACCGCACCGACCTGGCCAAGGCGAAGGAACACCTGGCGAAGTCGAAGTCGCCCAGCGGCGGCATCACGCTGACGATGGTGCACGTCTCGGGCCTGGAGCAGCAGCGGCGCTTCGCGCTCGTGATGCTCGACAGCCTGAAGCAGCTGAACATCGGCCTGAACATCAAGCCGATGATCTGGCCCGACATGGTGGCCGCGTGCCGCTCGCCCGAGACCTTCCCCGACCTTTTCCCGGTTTACCAGACGGCGAACTACGGGGACCCGGACAACATCGCCTTCGCCGCCTACCACTCGTCGCGCAACGGCAACTGGCAGAACGCGGTCTACAAGAACCCCGACGTCGACGCGCTGATCGAGCGCGGACGCGCGGAGTCCGACGAGGCCCGGCGGATCGCGATCTACCGCGAGATGCAGCAGAAGGTGGTGGCCGACGCGCCCGACATCTTCGGCGTGCTCGAAAAGCGCAAGCTCGCGCTGGCCAGCGCGGTCAAGGGCTTCGCCTTCGTGCCGGTGGCCTCGAACGCGCTCGAGTGCTTCGGGCTGTCGATCTGAGCGCCTGAGGGCGCGCCATCTTCGGACTCATGCTGCGCTTCCTGTTGCGACGCCTGCTGCTGACCGTGCCCGTGCTGTTCGGGCTCACGGCGCTGGTGTTCGCGATAGCGAGGCTGCTGCCCGGCGACCCGGTGGCGCTGGCAGCCGGGCCGAACGCCACGCCGGCCGAGATCGCCGCCTACGCCCGGGAGTTCGGGCTCGACCGGCCGCTGCTGACGCAGTACTTCGACTACCTGGGCAACCTGCTGCGCGGCGACTTCGGCATGTCGCTGTACACGCGCCGCCCGGTGGTCGAGGACCTGGCGGCCTACCTGCCGGCCACGCTGGAGCTGGTGTTCGCGGCCATGGCGCTGGCCATGCTGGTGGGTATCCCGCTCGGGCTGTGGGCCGGCGTGCGCCGGGACGCCTGGCCCGACGTGGTCTCGCGCACGCTCGCGCTGGGCGCGATCTCGATGCCGCGCTTCTTCCTCGGCCTGCTGCTGCAGCTGGCCTTCGCGATGGCGCTGGGCTGGCTGCCGCTGGGCGGGCGCTACCCGATCACGCTGGATCCGCCGGCGCTCGTGACCGGCCTGCTGACGGTGGACGCGCTGCTGGCCGGTGACCTGGAGGCCTTCGCCACCGCCTGCCGCCACCTGGCGATGCCGGCGCTGGCGATGTCGCTGTCGCCGCTGGCCACGCTGATGCGCATGATGCGCGCCTCCACGATCGAGGTGCTGCAGCAGGACTACGTGCAGACCGAGCGCGCGCTCGGCCTGCCGCGACGGCTGATCGTGCTGAAGTACGTGGCGCGCAACGCGATCTCGGCCACGCTCACCGTCACCGGGCTGTACTTCGGCTGGCTGCTGGGCGGCACGGTGCTGGTGGAGACGGTGTTCGACTGGCCCGGCCTCGGGCTGTACGCCACCAAGTCGGTGGTGACGCAGGACTTCATGCCGGTGATCGGCGTGACGCTGGTGATCGGCACGCTGTTCATCGCCGCCAATCTCGTCATCGACCTGCTCTACGGCTGGGTCGACCCCCGGGTGAGGCAGGGATGAGGCCGGACGGGGCGGGCATCACGGCGGCCGCGCCGCCGCGCCTGGACGCGCGGCGCGAGGCTTGGCGGCGCGGCGTCTACCGCTTCCGCCAAAGCCGCATGTCGATGGCTGGGCTGGTGATCGTGGTCCTGCTCTTGCTGGTGGCGCTGCTGGGGCCGAGCCTCGCGCCCCACCCGGAGCACATCGCCGGCGGCGTGAGCACGGCCGAGCGCTTCAAGGCACCGTCGGCGCAGCACTGGTTCGGCACCAATGAGATGGGGCAGGACGTGCTCTCGCTCGTGCTCGGCGGGGCGCGCGTATCCATCCTGGCCGGGCTGGCGGTGGTGCTGCTGGGCGCGCTGGCCGGCACCGTGGTAGGTGCCGTGGCGGGCTATGCCGGGGGCTGGACCGACGAGCTGCTGATGCGGCTGAGCGATCTGAAGCTCACGGTGCCGGGACTGATCCTGGCGATGGCGGTGGCTGCGGCGCTGGGCCCGGGCATCGTCAACATGGTGCTTGCGATCTCGCTGTCCTGGTGGCCCGGCTACGCGCGGCTGGTGCGTGGCGAGGTCATGGCGCGCAAGCAGGAGCTGTACGTGACGGCCGCGCGCGCGGTCGGCGCCGGGCCGGGGCGCATCGTCTTCCGTCACATCCTGCCTAATGTGATGACCCCGGTGATCGTGAAGATGTCGCTGGACATGGGCTTCGCCATCCTGACCGTGGCCTCGCTCGGCTTCATCGGCATCGGCGTGCGCCCGCCGACGCCGGAGTGGGGCTCGCTGCTGTCGGTGGCGCGCGGCTACATGCCCGACTACTGGTGGACGGCGATCTTCCCCGGCGCCGCGATCCTGCTCGCGGTCTTCGGCTTCAACCTGCTCGGCGACGGGCTGCGCGACGTCTTCGACCCGCGCTCGCGCCGGTGAGCGCCACGGCCATGGACGCTGCAGCTACCGCCCCCGCCAGCCCAGACGCGCCGCCCGTGCCGACGGCCGAGCCGCTGCTGCACATCGACGGGCTGCACCTGTGGATGCGCAGCTTTGAGGGCGAGGCGCACGTGCTGGCCGGGGTGGACCTGCGCCTGGCGCGCGGCGAGGTCTGGGGCCTGGTGGGCGAGACCGGCTGCGGCAAGTCGCTGACGGGGCTGTCGGTGTCGCGCCTGGTGGCCACGCCGCCGGGGCGCTATGGCCAGGGCCGGATCGTCTTCGACGGCCAGGACCTGCTGCGCCTGGACGAAGCCCAGGTGCGGCCGCTGCGGGGCCGCCGCATCGGCATGATCTTCCAGGACCCGACGACCAACCTGAACCCGTTGTTCCGCGTGGGCGACCAGCTCGTCGACGTGGCGCTCGCCGCCGGTGCGCACAGCCCGCAGATCCTGGGCCTGGCGCCCGGGGCTTCGCGCGCGCAGCGCCGCGCCGCCGCGCGCGAGCTCGCCGCGCGCATGCTCGAGCGCGTGCGCATCCCCGACGCGCGCGCGCGGCTGGACGACCACCCGCACCAGTTCTCCGGCGGCATGCGCCAGCGCGTGCTGATCGCGATGGCGCTGATCGGCCGGCCCGACCTGCTGATCGCCGACGAGCCGACGACGGCGCTGGACGTCTCGGTGCAGGCGCAGATCCTCGCGCTGCTCAAGGAGATGGTGACCGAGCACCGGATGGCGGTGCTGCTGATCACGCACAACCTGGGCGTGGTGGCCCAGACCTGCAGCCACGTGGCGGTGATGTATGCGGGCGCGATCGTCGAGCGCGGCCCGGTGCGCGCGGTGCTGGCCGCGCCGCGCCACCCCTACACGCGCGCGCTGCTGAAGGCGCTGCCCACGCGCGCCACGCCGCGCGGCGGGCTGGAGGGCATCCCAGGCGTGGTGCCCGACCTGGTGCGGCCGCCCGCGGGCTGCCGCTTCGCGCCGCGCTGCGCCCGCGCGGGTGAGGCCTGTGTGCGCGCCGCGCCGGCGCTGGCCGCTGTGGCCGGCGCGCACGAGGTGGCCTGCTTCCACCCGCACGGCCCGGACTGAGCCATGCTCGAGCTCGAACAGGTCGGCAAGGTCTACCCCGGCACGCGCCGCGGCTGGCTGCGGCGCGGCGCGCCGGTGCAGGCGCTGCAGGACGTGAGCTTCAGCGTGCAGCGCGGCGAGTGCTTCGGCCTGGTGGGCGAGTCGGGCTCGGGCAAGACCACGCTGACGCGCTGCATCCTGCAGCTGGAGGCGCCGAGCGCGGGGCGCATCCGCTTCGAGGGCGAGGACCTCGCGCGCCTGAGCCCGGCCGCGCTGCGCCGGCTGCGCGCGCGCATCCAGATCGTCTTCCAGGACCCGCAGGCCTCGCTGAACCCGCGCATGTCGGTGCACGATATCGTCACCGAGCCGCTGCTGGTGCACAGGCGCAGCCTGGGCATGGACGCGCGCGCGCGCACCGAGCGCGCGGTGGAGCTGCTCGGCCTGGTCGGCCTGGGCCCCCAGCACCTGTACCGCCACCCGCACGAGTTCTCGGGCGGCCAGCGCCAGCGCATCGGCATCGCGCGCGCGCTCGTCACCCAGCCGGCGCTGCTGCTGCTGGACGAGCCGACCTCCGCGCTGGACGTCTCGGTGCAGGCCCAGGTGCTGAACCTGCTGGAGGACCTGAAGCGCCGGCTCGGCCTGACCTATCTCTTCATCAGCCACGACCTGGCGGTGATCCGCTACGTGTGCGATCGCGTCGCACTCATCCACCACGGCCGCATCGTCGAGCAGGGCGACAGCGCCCGCATCTTCGAGGCTCCGCAGACCGGGTACGCGCGCACGCTGCTCGCGGCGATGCCCGAGGTCGACGTGGCGCTCTGAGAGCCTGAGAGTCTTTCCCCCATGCCCGCCTTGCACCCCAAAACACTCCGTCTCGTCGTTGCAAATCCGCGCCATAGCCCGAGCTATGGCTGTGGTTTGCGCCTAGATACGGGGCGTTTTGGTGCGCCTTTCGGGCACGGCGGAAAAACTCTCAGGCTCTGACCCCGGGAGAGACCGCCCGATGAAACGCATTGCGATCGGCGGCTTCCGCCACGAGACCAACACCTTCGCGCCGACGAAGGCCGACTTCGCCGCCTTTGCCGAGCTGAGCGCCGAGCCCAGCCCGCTGGTCGGCGAGGCGCTGCTGCACACGCTGGCCGGCGCCAACGTGCCGGTGCAGGGCACGCTCGACACGCTGCGCGCCGCCGGCTGCGAGCCGGTGCCGCTGGTGTGGGCCTCGGCCTCGCCCTCGGCCCACGTCACCACGGACGCCTACGAGCGCATCGTCGGTGAGATGCTCGCGCGGCTGCGCGCCGCCGGCCCGCTGGACGGCGTCGTGCTCGACCTGCACGGCGCAATGGTGGCCGAGCACGTGGACGACGGCGAGGGTGAGCTGCTGGCGCGCGTGCGCGCCGTCGTCGGCGAGCGCGTGCCCGTGGTGGCCAGCCTGGACCTGCACGCCAACGTCACGCGCCGCATGGTGGCGCACGCCGACGGGCTGACGATCTTCCGCACGTACCCGCACGTGGACATGGCCGAGACCGGCGCGCGTGCGGCGCAGCTGCTGCTGCGCATGCTGGCCGGCGGCAGGCGCCTGCACAAGGGGATGCGCGCCTTCGACTATCTGACGACGCTGCCGCAGCAGTGCACGCTGATCGAGCCGCTGCGCGGCCTGTATGCCGAGCTGGCGGCACTGCAGGCGCGCAGCGGCGTGGCGCTGGACTTCGCGCCCGGCTTCCCGATGGCCGACATCGCCGAGTGCGGCATGGCGCTGGTGGGCTTTGGCGAGGACGCTGCCGCCACCGAGACCGCGCTGGATCACCTGGCGCAGACCATCGCGCAGGCCGAGCCGCTCTTCCAGGCCGAGTTGCTCGAGCCCGACGAGGCCGTGCGGCGCGCGCTGCGCGACGGCGCCCCGGGCGCGCCCGTGGTGCTGGCCGACACGCAGGACAACCCCGGCGTGGGCGGCAACAGCGACACCACGGGCCTGCTCGAGGCGCTGGTGCGCCAGGGCGCGCGCGGCGCGGTGCTCGGCCTGCTGGTGGATCCGGCGGCGGCGGCCCAGGCGCATGCGCTCGGCCCGGGCGCCGTGGCCGCCTTCGCGCTTGGTGCGCTGTCGGGCCTGCCCGGGCACCGGCCCTTCGAGGGCCGCTTCGTCGTCGAGCGCCTGGGCGACGGGCGCCTGACCTGCACCGGGCCCATGTTCCTGGGCCTCGCGCTCGAGCTCGGGCCCATGGCCTGCCTGCGCCACGAGGCCACGGGCGTGCGCGTGGTGGTCTCGACACTGAAGTTCCAGGCCGCCGACCAGGCGCTGTTCCGCCACGTCGGCGTCGAGCCCGCGGCCCAGCCCATCCTGG
>JBILNB010000131.1:0-6194 GCA_044375195.1 Rubrivivax sp.
CCTGCGGCTTCGGCGCCGCTGCGCAGGCCCCCGGAGCGCCGGCGCCGGCCTTCACGCTGCAGCTGCTGCACTTCGCCGACGTCGACGGCTCGGACACCACCGCGCTGGGCAGCGTGGTCCACTTCTCGGGCCTGGTGCAGCGCTTTCGCGCCGAGCATCCCCAGCACACGCTGCTGGTGAGCAGCGGCGACAACGTGATCCCCGGACCGCGCTTCAACGCCGCAGACAACCAGGGCACGATGCGGGCCCTGCTCGGGCGCGAGGGCGTGGGCCGCGGCGACATCGCGCTGATGAACGCGCTGGGCGTGCAGGCCTCGGCGCTGGGCAACCACGACCTGGACCTGGGCACGGGCACCTTCCGCGAGATGGTCGCGCCGCAGGTCTCCGGCGGCAACGTGGTCTGGCCGGGGGCGCGCTTTCCCTACCTCTCGCACAACACCGACTTCTCGCGCGACGCCAACACGCGCGGCCTCGTCGCGCCCAACGGCCGCCCGGTGCAGGAGCTGCACGGCAAGGTCGCCGGCTGGGCGCGGGTGACGGTGGGCGGGCAGGTCATCGGCCTGATCGGCGCGAGCTCGCCGGTGTTCAAGGCCATCACCTCGGTGGGCGGGCTCGTGATCGACCCGCCGCTGCGCGGCACCGAGGTCGACATCGACGGCCTGGCCGCGCGCATCCAGGCGGGGGTGGACGAGATGACGGCCGCCGGCATCGACAAGATCGTGCTGCTGGCGCACATGCAGTCCATCGAGGTGGAGAAGGCGCTCGCGCGCAAGCTGCGCGGCGTGGACATCATCGTGGCCGGCGGCTCGAACACGCTGATGGCCGACGCCGACGACGCGCTGCGCCCGGGCGACCGCGCCGCCGAGACCTACCCCCACCTCACCCGTGACGCCGCGGGCGACCCGGTCGTCGTCGTCAACACCGACGCCGACTACAAGTACCTCGGCCGCTTCATCGCCCCCTTCGACGCGCGCGGCGTGCTGATGCCGCAGCACTTCGACAGCAAGCTCTCGGGCGCCTGGGCGGCGAGCCAGGGCGACGACACCGCGGGCGGCGTGACGCCGATCCCGCAGGTGGTGCAGATCCGCGACGGCCTGCGGCGCGTCATCAACGCGAGCGACGGCGTGTTCTACGGCCGCACCGCGGTCTTCCTCGAGGGCCGGCGCCAGGCCGTGCGCACCGAGGAGACCAACCTCGGCAACCTCTCGGCCGACGCCAACCTCGCCTACGCGCGCGACCTCGACCCGACGGTGCAGGTCTCGCTGAAGAACGGCGGCGGCATCCGCGCAGAGGTCGGGGCGGTCGTTGCGCCGCCGGGCTCGACGAGCGAGGCCCGGCTGGAGGCCCCGTTGGCCAACCCCGAGGCCGGACGCCCGGCTGGCGCCGTCTCGCGCCTGATGCTGGAGGCCGCGTTCAAGTTCGACAACAAGCTCTGGGTCTTCGACGTCAGCGCCGCGCGCCTGCACGGGCTGCTGGAGTTCGGCGTGGGCGACGTCGAGAACGTGGGCGGCCGCTTCCCGCAGGTGGCGGGCCTGAGCTTCAGCTTCGACCCGACGGCGGCCAAGGGCACGATCACGGCCGACGGCTCGTCCACCACGCCCGGGCGGGTGCGCTCGGTCAAGGTCGGCAACGACGTGGTCGTGCGCGACGGCGTGGTCCAGGGCGACCCGGCGCGCAGCTTCCGCCTCGTGACGCTGAACTTCATGGCCACCGGCGGCGACGGCTACCGCTTCGGCGCCACCAATCCGCAGGGCGACGGCCTGCCGCGGCTGCTGAAGCTCGACGCGCACCCGCGCGCCGGGGCGGCGCTGGGCGGCCAGGTGGGCCTGCCGCCGGGCGGCGAGCAGGACGCGCTGGCCGAGCACCTGATGCAGGCGCACAAGACCGCGCCCTACGCCGAGGCCGACACCCCGCCCGAGCAGGACCGCCGCATCCAGAACCTGCGTCGCCGCGCGGACGCGGTGCTGCAGTAGCCGCCAGCGGGCGGCGAAGGGCCGCAGGCCCCTCCCCCCGGGGGGGACTCACCACCGGCCGCGCGGGGCGGGAGCGGCAGCGTCGATGGCGCGGCGCAGTTCCTGGTACTCCTCGCAGCCGGTGCCGCACAGGCGCTCCAGCACCTGCAGGTGGTGCAGCGCGCGGTCGCGCCGGCCCAGGATGAGCATCAGCTCACCCAGGTACTCGTGCGCGCCCAGGTGCCCGGAGTCGAGCGCCAGCGCGCGCAAATAGGCCGCCTCGGACTCGGCAAAGCGCTGCAGCCTGCGCAGGCTGTAGCCCAGCAGGTTGTGCGCGTCGGCGTCGTCGGGCTGGGCCCGGGCGTAGGGCTGCAGCAGCGCCAGCGCGCGCTCCCAGGCGCCCTCCTTCACGGCCACACGCGCCTCACGCATCGCCCGGTCCTCGACCGGGGGGTTGCGGTTGGGCACGTCGACGGCCAGGGCGGCCGGGACCAGGCTGGCCAGCAGCGCAGCGCACGCGAGCGCGCGCAGATGAGGGTGAATGCTCGGCATGCCAAAGCGTAGGTCCGCCGCGCTGGCGATGCAAGGCGCGCCGCGCATTCCCCGGCCGCGCGCGGGCCCGACACAAGCCTGTCATCTGCGCGCAGTCCACTCGCCGGGTTGTCCTCAACCCGATGGGAGCTTCCATGTCACACCCCGACCACGACATCCCCTGCAACACCTCCGCCAACCCGCACTTCCAGGACGTGCTGGCGGCCTCGCTGGCCAACCCGAGCCGCCGCTCGCTGCTGCGCGGCGGCCTGGGCCTGGCCGGCCTGGCGATGCTGCCCGGAGCCGCCGCGATCGCCTCCACCGCCACACCGGGCCAGGCCACGGCCCTGGGCTTCCCGTCGCTGGACAAGCAGCTGCTCGACAACGTCACGCTGCCGCCCGGCTACCGCTACACCGTGCTGCACGCCACCGGCGACAGCCTGGACCCCGCCCTGCCGGTCTACACGAACGCCGGCACCGAGACCGACGACTGGTCGCGCCGCATCGGTGATCACCACGACGGCATGGACCTGTATTTCATTGACGCCAACGGCCGCTACACGACGGCCGACACCGGCCGCGCGGTGCTCGTGGTCAACCACGAGAGCTCGGCCGACAGCTACTTCATGCACCCCAACGGGCAGACGTCCAATGGCGTGGCGGGCAAGAAGTTCTCGCAGTTCGGCGACTGGGACCTGGGCACCCGGCCCGAGCTGGAAGTGCTGAAAGAGATCAACCACCACGGCGTGTCCATCGTCGAGATCGTGCGCACGCCCGCGGGTTGGCGCATGGTGCAGGGCTCGCCGCTGAACCGCCGCGTCACGGCGCAGACGCCGGTGCGCATCGGCGGGCCGCGCGCGCACATCGAGGCCATCCGCTCGATGATGGTCACGCGCTGGGACACCGCCGGCGGCATGGCGCGCGGCACGCTCAACAACTGCGGCCACGGCAAGACCCCCTGGGGCACCTACCTGGGCTGCGAGGAGAACTGGGCGTTCTATTTCGGCATGGCCGGCACCGGTACTACGGTCGACGCGAAGGAAGTCGCCTCGCGCCGCCGCTACGGCGTGGTATCCACGGCGCCGGCGGCCAACGCCACGCGCGCCATCAGCCAGGGCTGGCACACCGTCTCTGCCACCGACGACCGCTTCGCGCGCTGGAACCTGGCCGCCGTGGGCAGCAACGCGGAGCGCGACTTCCGCAACGAGGCCAACACCTTCGGCTTCAACGTCGAGATCGATCCGCTGGACCCGGCCTCGACACCGGTCAAGCGTGTGACGGGTGGGCGGTTCGCCCACGAAGGGGCCGTGTTCAGCCTGCCCGTGCCCGGACAACCCCTGGCGATGTACCAGGGCTGCGACGCACGCAACGAGTACATCTACAAGTTCGTCAGCGCCGCACCCTGGGACCCGCGCGACGTGGGCGGCGGCCTCGTGGCCGGCGACAAGTACCTGAACGAGGGCAAGCTCTATGCGGCCAGGTTCAACGCCGACGGCCGCGGCGAATGGCTCGAGCTGACCATCGCCGACCCCCGCATCGCCAACCACGCGGCCTACAAGTTCGCGCACCAGGGCGACGTCTACGTCAACGCGCGCCACGCGGCCGACGCCGTGGGCGCGACCAAGATGGACCGCCCGGAGTGGGGCGCGGTCAACCCGCGCAACGGCGAGGTCTACTTCACGCTGACGAACAACAGCGCCGCCAACCGCACCCCGGGCCGCGTCGACGCCGCGAACCCGCGCGCCTACATGGACGTGGACGGCCGCAAGGGCGCCGGCAACCCCAACGGCCACATCATCCGCTTCCGCGAGGACGGCGGGCAGTCGGCCGCGCGCGGCTTCACCTGGGACATCTTCCTCTTCGGCGCCGAGGAGGACGCGGGCGACGCCAACCTGTCCGGCCTGAGCGCGAAGAACTCGTTCTCGTCGCCCGACGGGCTGTGGTTCAGCCAGGCCACCGGCATCTGCTGGATCCAGACCGACGACGGCGCGATGACCGACGAGTCCGGCTGCATGATGCTGGCGGCCATCCCGGGCGAGGTGGGCGACGGCGGCAAGGTGACGGTGAAGAACCGCATGGTGGTCAACGGCGTGGAGCAGACCGGCACGCAGGAGACCTTCATCGGCGCGACGCTGGGTGATGCCAAGCTGCGCCGCTTCCTGGTGGCGCCCTCGGGAGCCGAGGTCACGGGCGTCACCGAGACCCCGGACGGCCGCACGCTGTTCGTCAACATCCAGCACCCTGGCGAGAACACCAAGGCCGGCGGCACGCCCGAGAGCGTTTGGCCCGGCAACCAGGGCTACGGCCGCCCGGGCCGCCCGCGCTCGGCGACCATCGTGATCACGCGCGAGGACGGCGGCGTCATCGGGGTCTGACGAAGCGGCCGCGCGCCCCTCTGCGCCCGCAGCGGGGACCACGACTGCCCCCCTCCCCTCGCGGGAGAGGGGTTGGGGAGAGGGGGGAATGCCGAGGTCTCGGCACTCTCCCCCCTCTCCCCCTGCCCCTCCCCCGCCAGGGGGGAGGGGAGCAAAGCCCTCCACGCATCGAGCGCCTGCGTCACGAAGCCGTCACACAGCCGCGCCATAGTTCGATGTTCTTCAAATCATCGAACCATGGCTTCGATCCCGGGGCCACGGCAGCGGAGACCCGTCATGAGAGTGGGCATCAACGGCATGGGGCGCATCGGGCGCCTGGCGCTGCGCGCGGCCTTCGGCGCAGCCGAGCGGCCGGCCGACGACCCGCGGGCCGGCAACCGGCTCGAGGTGGTGCACGTCAACGAGATCAAGGGCGGCAGCGCCGCCACCGCGCACCTGCTGGCCTTCGACAGCGTGCAGGGCCGCTGGCGCGAGGACATCGCCGCCGAGGGCGATGACGCGTTGCGTGTGGGCTCGCGCCGCCTGGGCTTCAGCGCCCACGCCACGCCGCAGGCCATCCCCTGGGGCGACCTGGGGGTGGAACTGGTGCTGGAGTGCACGGGCAAGTTCCTCACGCCCGAGACGCTGCGGGGCCACCTGGACCGCGGCGCCAGGCGAGTCATCGTGGCTGCGCCAGTGAAGACCGGCGACGTGCTGAACATCGTCGTCGGCGTCAACGACGGCCTGTACGACCCGGCGCGCCACCACATCGTCACGGCCGCGTCGTGCACGACGAACTGCCTCGCGCCGGTGGTCAAGGTGGTGCACGAGGCGCTGGGCATCCGCCACGGTCAGATCACCACCATCCACGACCCGACCAACACCAACCTCGTCGTCGACGCGCCGCACAAGGACCTGCGGCGCGCGCGCAGCGCGATGCTGAGCCTGGCGCCCACGACCACCGGCAGCGCCACCGCCATCGCGCTGATCTACCCCGAGCTGAAGGGCAAGCTCAACGGCCACGCGGTGCGCGCCCCGGTGCTCAACGCCTCGCTGACCGACTGCGTCTTCGAGCTGCAGCGCGCCACGACGCCGGCCGAGGTGAACGCGCTGTTCGCCGCGGCGGCCGCCGGCCCGCTGGCCGGCATCCTGGGCTACGAGGAGCGCCCGCTCGTCAGCGCCGACTACGCGCGCGACACGCGCAGCAGCATCGTCGATGCACCATCGACGATGGTGACCGACGGCACGCTGCTGAAGGTCTACGCCTGGTACGACAACGAGATGGGCTACGCCTGCCGCATGGTGGACCTGGCGTGCCACATGCGCGCGCTCGGGACCTGAGAAGCCACGACAGCCC
>JBILNB010000073.1:0-21502 GCA_044375195.1 Rubrivivax sp.
CGCGGCACGAGGTGTACCAGCGAGCGCGTGAGCGCAACCCGCAGCGCTGGTCGGGCGCAACCAGGAACTGGACACCCGAGAAGATCGTGACACTGAACCCTGAGCGCAAGGACGTGGCCGGGGATCGCGCGGCGGCACCGGTGAAAGGCGCACTCGCCGCATGAATCGGGCGACAACTAGCTTGACACGCACCGCAGGCACGCCCAGCATCAGCGCGTGCGCCGGCACGTCGCGGTTGACCACCGCGCCGGCGCCGATGAAGGCGTGTTCGCCGATGGTCACGCCGCAGACGATGGTGCAGTTGGCGCCCAGGGTGGCGCCGCGGCGTACCAGGGTGGGCCGGTATTCGGCCTTGCGGTTGATGGCCGAGCGGGGGTTGTAGACGTTGGTGAAGACCATGCTCGGCCCGCAGAAGACGTCGTCTTCCAGGTGCACGCCGTCGTAGATGGAGACGTTGTTCTGCACCTTGACGTTGTCGCCGATGACCACGTCGTTGCCCACGTACACGTTCTGCCCGAAGGAGCAGCCGCTACCGATGCGGGCGCCGGCGCAGACGTGCGCAAAGTGCCATACGCGGCAGCCGGGGCCCAGCTGCGCGCCTTCGTCCACGATGGCGCTGGGGTGGATGAAGACTTCAGCCATCGCGGCCCCAGGCGGCGCGCAGCCCGGGGTGGGCATCAGCCCCCGGGCCCACCGGCTGCGCGCTGCGGATCTGCGCCACCGCCTCGATGGCCGCGCGCGTGTCGGCCACGCCAAAGCCGCGGCCGGCCAGGATCTCGCGGTAGCTCAGCGTGTGCAGGTCAGTGAAACCTTCCGAGAACTCGATCTCGCGGCCGTCCACGGTGATGGAGCGAAACGTGCGCTTGCCGGCCTCGCGCGCGGCCTCGGGCACGTCGGCCACGTCGATGGACAGAAACCACCGCACCCGCGCGCGCTCGTACTCAAGAAAACCGCCCGCCTTGTCGGGCGCCGCATGGTGCACGGTGCTGGCCTGCAGCGCGCCGAAGACGTGGCCCAGCATGTCGAAGAAGTGCACGCCGATGTTGGTGGCCACGCCGCCCGATTTGCGCTCGTCGCCCTTCCACGACTGGTGGTACCAGCGCCCGCGTGAGGTGACGTAGGCCAACTCTACCTCGTGCTTGGTGGCCCGGGCCTCGGCCAGCACCTGACGCCGCAGCTCGGCAATGGCAGGGTGCAGCCGCAGTTGCAGGATGGTGTAGACGCGCCGGCCGGTGGCGGCCTCCATCTCCTGCAGGCCGTCGATGTTCCACGGGTTCAGCACCAGCGGCTTCTCGCAGATGGCGTCGGCCCCGCTGCGCAGCGCAAACCGCACGTGCGAGTCGTGCAGGTAGTTGGGCGAGCAGATCGAGACGTAGACCACCTGCTCGCCACCGCCGCGCCGGAGCAGCTTGTCCAGGTGGCGGTCGAAGCGCTCGAACTCGGTGAAGAAGTGCGCATCCGGAAAGTGGCTGTCGATGATGCCGACCGAGTCATTCGGGTCGAGCGCAGCCACCAGGCGGTGCCCCGTCTCGCGGATGGCCTGCATGTGGCGCGGCGCGATGTAGCCGGCCGCGCCGATGAGGGCGAAGTTGGTGCTCATGTCGTAGGGTCGGATTGTGGGCCGTTGCGCACGCGTTCAGCCGAGTGCTGTTGCGCCAGGAATGACCTGCGCCAACGGGCAGGAGAGCTGCCATTCAGTCCTCGCGATGCTGCGCGAACGCCTCTGGCAAGTCGCGCGCACCGTGCAGGATTCGGATCACGCTCACCGCGTTGTCGGACGCCTCGAAGAACAGCACGTAATTCCCGTGCGCGCAAGACCGGATGCCTTGCCCCAGTTCAGGCCGCATGCGGTAGCCGGACGGATTGAGCGCGATGCGCTGGCACTGCTCCCGGAGTTCCCGCACGAAGGTGATCGCGCGGCGCTGGTTGTCAGACGCAATGTAGTCGCCCATGGACTCGAGATCGCTCTCGGCCATGGGCGTGAACAACAAGCGCATCAACGATCCTGCGCAGCGTACCTGGCCTCGAGGCGGTCGAACACGGCGTCTGCGCCCTTGGGCTCGCCACTGGCGCGGCCAGCGGCGATCTCGGCACGCAGCGCGTCAAGTTCCAGTTGGCGAAGTTGCTCGCTTTCTTCCAGCAGGCGCAGCCCGGCGCGAACCACTTCGCTCACGTTGTTGAAGCGGCCCGTCTGCACCTTATCGCGGACGAATTGTTCGAAGTGGGTACCCAGGGCAACACTGGTCGGCATAGCTCCCTCACTATCAGTTGGTAATTGTTATTCGATCGCAGAAGGACAAGGGCGTCAAGGCTCATCCCAAGGCCTCGCCCAGCGCCTGCGCCACGCGGGTCTGCGTGGCGGCGTCCAGGTCGGCATGCATGGGCTTGCGCTGGGGGATCGACAGTGGTGTGTTTAGGTATTACCAATGACTACCAAATCGGGGGCGGTCATGGCTGTTGCTGTCATTCGACCTGTAGCGATCAAGATCGACGAGGACACCAAACTCCGCGTCAAGCGCTTGGCAGCTGCTCGCCAGCGCACACCCCACTGGCTGATGCGTGAGGCGATCACGCAGTACGTCGAACGTGAGGAAAAGCGGGAAGCGTTTCGTCAAGACGCCCTCCAGGCGTGGGAGGCCTTTCGCGCAACGGGTCAGAACGTTACAGCAGCTCGAGCGGATGCTTGGTTGGCTCAGTTGGAGCAGGGTAACGATGTTGATCCGCCCCCATGCCGCAGCTGATCTGGTCGCCCCAGGCCCTGCTGGATGTGCAGCGCCTCTATCGATTTCTGGTCCCCAAGAATCAGGATGCGGCGAAAGGGGCCGTGACGGCTGTTCGTCAAGGCGCCAAAGTGCTGGCCCTACAACCTGGCATGGGTAGGCCTGTCGAGGACATGGACGATGAGTTCCGTGACTGGATCATCGATTTAGGCTACAGCGGCTACGTGGCTCGCTACCGTCTGGACACTGAACACGTAATCATCTTGGCGGTGAGGCATCAGAAAGAAGCGGGGTTCTGAAGTTCACCCTGATCTCCATAGCGGATGGCTCCCGTCTCATTGACAAGGGATGCCGGTCTGCCAGATCATGCACGGCCATGAACACGATCGCACTGAACCTCGCCCTGTCCGAGACCATGCGCCGCCATGTCGATCAGCGCGTGCGCTCGGGCGAGTTCGGTGACACCGGCGACTACCTGCGCGCACTGATCCGGCGCGACCAGGAAGAGCAATCCAGGCAGCGCTTGCGGGAGTTGGTCGCGGAAGGGCTGAACTCGGGCCCTGGTCAAGTCCCTACGCCAGCACGCGTTGCCGACCTGAAGCAGCAGGCACTGGCCCGGCAGCCTTGAAGCTCGCGCGGCTGCGTCCGCTGGCAGAGGCCGACTTGGTGGCTGCTGCCCAACACTATGCGCGCGAAGGTGGCCCTTCAGTGGCTGAACGGATGTTCGACGCTGCCATCGCAGCGCTCGAACTCATCCAGAGGATGCCCGGAATCGGGTCTCCACGCCTCGGACTGCTTTGCGAGATTCCGGGACTGCGCGCGTGGCGCGTGACAGGGTTCCCCTTGCAGTGGTTGTACTTCGAGACCGATGACGGTTTGGACGTCGTGCGGCTGCTCGGGGACCGACAGGACATCGTCTCGATACTCACCGAGGGGAACTGAACGCCGAACCCGGGAGGGCTCCACGAGTCACGCCCGTGACCATGTCGGCCCCGTCGTGGTGGCTCTCACCCCAAGGCATCCCCCAGCGTCTGCGCCACGCGGGCCTGCGTGGCGGCGTCCAGGTCGGCGTGCATGGGCAGGCTCAGCACACGGCGGGCCAGTGCCTCGGCCCGGGCCAGGGGGCCCACCACGCGGCAGCGGTGGGCGTAGGCCGGCTGCTGGTGCAGCGGCAGCGGGTAGTGCACGGTGGTGGGCACGCCGGCGGCGCGCAGGCGCGCGGCCACGGCCTCGCGGTCGGCCAACTGCACGGTGTACTGCGCCCAGGCTGAGCTGCGGTCCGCGCGCACCACGGGGCGCTGCAGGCGGCCGGCCCAGGGCTCGAGCAGGTGGTCGTAGCGCCGCGCGGCGGCCTCGCGCGCCTGCAGCTCGGCGTCGAACCGGCCCAGCTTGGCCAGCACCACCGCGCACTGCAGCGCGTCCATGCGCCCGCCCACGCCCACGCGGGTGTGCACGTAGCGCTGCGGCTGGCCGTGCACGCGGATCTCGCGCATGGCCTGGGCCAGCGCGTCGTCGCTGGTGAACAGCGCGCCGCCGTCGCCGTAGCAGCCCAGCGGCTTGCTGGGGAAGAAGCTCGTGCAGCCCACCAGCGAGAGGCTGCCGCTGGCCCGGCCGCGGTAGCGCGCGCCGAAGCTCTGCGCCGCGTCCTCCACCACCGGCAGGCCGCCGGCGGCGCGCGCGATGGCGCCGATCTCGTCCATGTCGGCCGGCTGGCCGTACAGCGACACCGGCATGATGGCCCGGGTGCGCGGGCCGAGCGCGGCCTCCACGGCAGCGGGGTCGATGTTGGCGGTGTCGGCCTGCACGTCCACGAACACCGGCACCGCGCCCAGCAGCGCGATCGTCTCGGCCGTGGCCGCAAAGGTGAAGGGCGAGGTGATCACCTCGTCACCCGGCCCCACGCCCAGCGCCATCAGCGCGATCAGCAGTGCCTCGGTGCCGCTGGCCACGGTGATGCAGTGGCGCGCGCTCGTGCGGGCGGCCAGCGCGTCCTCGAGTGCCTTCACCTCCGGGCCCATGATGTACTGGCCATGGTGCAGCACACGGTGGATGCCCTGCTCCAGGGGCGCGCGGATGGCGTCCTGCTGCGCCGCCAGGTCGGCAAAGGCGATGGGCGGCGGCTCGGCGGCCCGCCGGCACCAGGCCTCGGGGGTGATGGCCTTGTCGGGGTGCTGCTCGAGCAGGGTCGCGTCGCGCGTCAGCAGCTTGATGCTGCCGGGCGCAAAGCGGCCCAGGGCGCGCAGCAGTTGCTCGGCCTCGGGGTCCGCGGCGTCGAACACAGGGCCTTCGCCGGCCAGCGCCGCCAGCCACTGCATGCCCTGGGCAAACTCGGCCAGCAGCCGCCGGGCCCGGGCCATCACCGCCCCACGGGGCTCGGGGCTGGGCGCGCGCTCGTTCGCCCGCAGCAGGTGCAGGCAGAGCCCGTACTCCAGCGCCTGGGCCGAGCCGCAGTACAGCCAAAGGCGCGCGCCCTGTTGGCGGGCCAGCTCGATGGCCAGCGCGCCGTGCTCCGCGTGGGGCTGCCGCCCCGCGCAGACGTCGATCGCGACGTCAGTGTCGATGAGCAGGTCCATGCTCAGCGCAAGCTTCTCGCCTCTTCGCGCAGGGCGAAGGCTTCGAGGCGCTCCAGCGTCCGTGTCGTCAGCTCGGGCAGGGCTTCGTCGGGCCGCAGGGGGGCATTCATGATGGCGGCCAGGCGCGCGCGCAGGGCCTGGGCGCGGGCGATCACATCTGGGGGCAGCCCGGGTGGGGCTGCACCACGGTGCGGGTTCAATTCGGCTGCCACGGGTTGACGACCTCCAGGCCTTCGATACCTTCGAAATCCCGTGTGTTGCGCGTGACGAGCCCGAGCTGGGCCGCCAGCGCGATGGCGGCGATCTGGGCATCCACCGTGTCGATGGGTCGACCCGCGCGCTTGCGCGTGGCAGTGACGAGCGCGAACTGCTCGGCAGCCGTGCTGCCGAAAGCCAGGCAGCGGCCGGCGAACTCGTCTTCGAAGATCTCCTGCGCCGCCAGTGCCAGCGCGTCGCGGCGCCTGCCCGCCGGCAGCGCGGCGATGCCGGCCAGGATCTCGGCCTGAATGATCGCGCTCATGTGCAACTGGCTCGTGACCGCCCCGCCAAACCACCGCAAGACTTCCTGCGCCGGTGCTGGGCGCATCAACTCCGAGAGCACGTTGGTGTCGAGCAGGTACCCTGCGCTCGGGTGCGCAGGGCTCATGGCATGTCGAAGCCTGGTGCGGATCGAGTGCTCTGCCGCGAAGGGAAGACCAGCTCATCGGCGCCAAGCCCCTGAAAACGCTGGTTGATGCGCTTGGCAAGCTCACTCCCACTGCTCGGCGCGCTGTCTTCAGCCAGCGCTTTGTGCAGGATGTTCCTGACTTCCTGCTCCATGGACAAGCCGTGACTCGCAGCGCGCAAGCGCAGCCGGGCCTTGAGCTTGTCGTCCAGGTTGCGGATGGTGATGCTGCTCAAAGGCTACCTCACAGCAAGATTTCAATGATTTCAATGATAGCAATTGGTCGCCCCACAGACCGCGGCGACGATGATCGAGTCGAAGGCTGACAGCGGGTTGTCCCTGGGCCTCGGCGTGCACCACCGCCAACGGCCTGTACCCGAGGTCTCCTACGAAAAGTTCGCCACGTCCAAGGTCAGCCACGGCACCCCGGGCTGCTTCTCCACCACGATCTGCCGGTCTTCCAGCCGGTACGTCAGGTGGCCGTTCTGCCTGGGGTTGGAAAGCACGCCCGGATTGAAGATGGCCAGGTCTTCACCTCCAGGCCTGCGAACCGACTGCGTCAGCAGACCCGGGTGCCCCTCCCTGTGAATCCTCGCGCCGACGGACTGGCAAAAAGCGTAGTCCGACGGATGCAGGAGATCCGGGTGCGCATCCGCCGCTCTGCGCAAATCCAGCAGCGCCGCGCTGCATGCGACCAGGTACACCCTGCGCTCGGCGATCACCCCCTGACGGTCATACCCGGCATCGCCCAGCAAGCCCCGATACCAGTGGTAGGCAGACTCGAACGCCGTCGTCTCGACCGACTCCGACCCGTACCAGACTCCGAAGGAGCCGTCAGAGAAGCGGCTGGCCCGCCAATGCCTGAACGGCCAGGTGATGGCGTTGAACCATTGCGCATCCTCGAACGGCCGATCGATGATGGGCATCCTGGATCTGTAGACCGGCGGCTTGATCTCGTCTTCCACCTTCTGCGCCAACAGCCATTCGGCCGGGTCTGCGGTCAAGTCGTCGAACAGATCCTGCGAATGGCGCAGGGAGACGACGTTCCGGGCCACGTCCTGGCGCATGTCGGCCAGCGTGAGTTGAGCGAAGAGCGACTTCATCACGGACGCTGCTCAGACGCCGCGCGCGCGGTCCAGGTAGCCACGCACCATCAGCAGGCCCGCAAAGCCCCACTCCTTGACCACCTCCACCGGGGTCAGGTTGTCGAAGGCCTTGTTGCGGGTGCTCATCCAGCGGTAGGCCAAGTCGCGGTTCTGCGGGAACAGCAGGCGCAGGTTCTTGTGGATGCCCAGCAGGTGCCCGACGCGCTCGTACTGGTCCCGGCTGGTGCCGATCGGTTTGCCGCTGCGGTAGTTCGACAACGCCGCCCGGTTGCCGGGGGCAATGCCCAGCAGCGCCGCCTGGTCCTCGGTGCTCAACTTCCAGTGGTCAAGCAGGGTCATGACCATCTTGGCCAGGGCGCCACGTTCTTACGACGCGGTCACTTCACGCTCAGCGACAGCTCCCATGGTCGGTTCCTCGTGCAAGGGGTGATCGTTGGGGTGAGTCTAGCGCTTCCGTATAAAAACAACAAAACCCGTTTTCAATGAAACATCCATACCGCAGACGGCAAGCCAGGATTCAGCCCCTCCCCTCGCGGGAGAGGGGAGCCAAGCGCTCAGCCGGGCAGGCAAGATCTGCGCCCACACCTCTGCAGCCTTTCGGTCGAAGGAGAGGATGCGGTCCTCGAAACCCGCCTCCAGATCCTGCAGCCACGCAGCCAGTTCGTGCCGCCGCCTGGATTCGGGCAAGCGCGTCACGCCTCGGTGCAATTCGGCCCAGCTCATCGCGCTGATGCAGAGCTCGTGCGCCTGACGCGCCTCGAACCAGCGTGTCACACCGGCATCCGGCGCGCTCTTGACCAGTTCGACCAGTCATTAGCATGGGCATGGCGAGAGCCCGCGTCAAGGCCAGCGGATCTCACAGGTAGCTGAGGTGCCCCTCGTGGAGCCGGTAGACCCCACCCTGGTGGGGGCACCGGTACGAGCCGCTGCCGTCCAAGGGCAGGGGGACCTGTTCCCCGAACTCGCTCATCCACCCCACCTGCCGCGCCGGCACGCCCACCATCAGCGCGTAGGGCTTGACGTCGCGGTTCACCACCGCGCCGGCGCCGACGAAGGCGTGCTCGCCGATGGTCACGCCGCACACCACGGTGCAGTTGGCGCCCAGCGTGGCGCCCCTCTTCACCAGCGTGGGGCGGTACTCGCTCTTGCGCTCGATCAGCGCGCGCGGGTTGTGCACGTTGGTGAAGACCATGCTCGGCCCGCAGAACACGCCCTCCTCCAGCGTGACGCCGTCGTAGACGCTCACGTTGTTCTGGATCTTGCAGCGGTCGCCGATGACCACCCGGTTGCCGACGAACACGTTCTGCCCGAGCGACACGCCGCGGCCGATGCGTGCGCCGCCGCACACATGCACCCAGTGCCAGATTCGCGAGCCCTCGCCGATCTGCGCGCCCTCGTCGACGATGGCGGTGGGGTGGACGGTGTAGCTCGCCATGCCGGTACTCACCGGGCGGGCAGCGGCGCCCCGCCTTCCCCGCCGAACACCTTCTGCAGCCCCCGGCTCCAGAACGACTCCTGCCCCAGCACCTGCGCGAAGCGCTGGGCCGCGTCGCCGCTGCCGAAGGTGGCGTCGCGCGGGTGGCGCCGTCCCCACTGCTCGCGCAGGAAGCGGGCCACGGCCCCGGTGTCGAAGGCGGAGGCGGCGGTGATGGACGGGGCGCTGGCGCGCTGGTTCTGGCGCGTGCCCACGTCCAGGCTGGGCAGGCCCAGGAAGGGGGCCTCGCGCACGCCGGCGCTGCTGTTGCCCACCATCACCGCGGCGTGGCGCATCAGCTCCGAGAAGTAGGCGAAGCGCATCGAGGGGATGAGCCTGAAGCGCTCGCGCGGCAGCGCCTCGATGACGCTGAAGATGGCCTCGTTGCCGGGGTCGTTGTTCGGGGCGATGACGACGAAGCAGCGGCCGCTGTCGCGCAGCGCGCCGAACAGCGCCTGCGCCTGCGGGCCCATCGTGTCGGCCTCGGAGGTGACGGGGTGGAAGACGACGATGCCGAACTCGTCGAAGCCGATGTCGTAGCGCCGGCGCACCTCCGCCAGGCTCACGCCCGAGGGGCGCGCGTGCGCGTCGAGCTCGGGCGAGCCGATGTTGTGCACGCTGCCGGGCGCCTCGCCCAGGGCCAGCACGCGCTCGCGCGCGGCCTCGCAGCTGACGAAGTGCGTGCTGCACAGCTTGGTGTTGCAGTGGCGGATGCTCTCGTCGATGGTGCCCGAGACCTCGCCACCCTCCACGTGCGCCGAGGGGATGTACTTCATCGCGCAGACGATGGCCGCGGCCATGGCCTCGACGCGGTCGCCGTGGACGACCACCAGGTCGGGCCGGTGCTCGTGCACGAAGTCCGAGAAGCCCATCACCGTCTTGGCGAGGATGAAGTCCAGCGCGTCACCGGCGCGCTGGTTGACGAACTCGAAGAACTCCGCCCCGGCGAAGCGCTTGACCTCGAGCTTGGTCTCGCCGTAGCGGGCCATCATGTGCATGCCGGTGATGAAGAAGCCCACGCGCAACCCGGCTTCGCGCGCGGCGATGGCCAGCGGCTCGAGCTTGCCGTAGTCGGCCCGCGTGCCGGTCACGAACAGGATCTTGCGCCCGCCTTCGCCGCCCCAGGGCGACAGTTGGACGTCCTTTTCCGGCGGCAGGGGCGTGGTCACGGGTGTGGGCTCGGGGGCGGCGGCGCGCGGGCTCAATCGGGCAGCCGGGCCACGCCCACCAGGTCGGCCCAGCGCAGCTGCTCGTTGCGCTTCAGCGCCCGTGCCGTGCGCGCGCCCAGCAGGCGGTCGAAGTGCTGCACCGAGATCTCGCCCGAGCCCGGGCGCCGGGCCCAGATGTCGGCCTCGGTGATGACGTGGCCCGCGGGCAGGTCGCGCTCGGCCACGACCGAGCCGCGCGCGAAGCGGTAGACGTCCTCCTCGGGCGCGGTGCGCTGCTTGGGGTTGCGCAGCGCGGTGTGGATCTCGCGCGAGCGGTCGATCAGGAAGCGCAGCTCGGCCGGGTCCATCGAGCAGGCGATGTCCGGGCCCTTGCGGTAGCGCGTGTCGGTGTAGTGGCGCTCCAGGATGCAGGCGCCCAGCGCCACCGAGGCCAGCGCCATCTCTGGCCCGATGCTGTGGTCGGAGAAGCCGATCACCGCGCGCGGGAAGGCCTGGCGCAGCTCGGTGATGCCCTGCAGGCTCACGATCTCCGGCGGCGAGGGGTAGAGGTTGGTGCACTCCAGCAGCGCGTAGTCCACCCCGGCGGCGTCCAGGGCCGCCACCGAGGGACGCAGAGATTCGATCGTCTGCATGCCCGTGCTCATGATCACCGGCTTGCCGAAGCGCGCGATGTGCCGGATCAGCGGCACATGGTTGCACTCGCCCGAGCCGATCTTGAACGCCGGCACGCCGATGTCGTGGAGGAAGTCCGCCGCCGCGCGCGAGAAGGGCGTCGAGATGTAGATCATCCCCAGCGCCTCGGTGTGGCGCTTGAGCGCGATCTCGTCGTCGGGGCTGAGCGCGCAGCGCCGCATCACCTCCCAGATGGAGACGTCGGCGTTGGGCGGGAAGATGCCCTTGGCCTCGTCGGTCATCTCGTCCTCGACGAAGTGCGTCTGGTGCTTGACCATCTCGCAGCCGGCGCGGTGCGCCAGGTCGACCATGGTCTTGGCCACCTCGAGGCTGCCGCCGTGGTTGATGCCGATCTCGGCGACGACGAGCGGCGGGTGCTCGGGGCCGATGGGGCGGTGGGCGATCTTCATGCGGAACTTCCTGCGGTGTCGGGCGGGCCGCTGCGGGCGGCGAGCAGACGCTCGCAGCGCTCGAAGTCGGCCAGCGTGTCGATGTCCTGGCTGGCGTCGGCGTCCATCTCGAAGGCGCCGATGTGTTCGGTCTCGAAGCCGCCGCGGCGCTGGAACCCGGCGGCGTCGAAGACGTAGACCGCGCCGTTGGGCCGCACCACCGGCGGCAGGCTCTGGCGGTTGGAGAACACGTGCCGCGCCTGCGCCAGCGGCACGAAGCGGCCTTCCTTCAGCCGTCCCCATTTGAGCACGCCCCGCTCGGCCTCGGTGACCGACATCACCAGCTCGTGCCGCCCCTGGGCGTGCAGCGCCAGGCCCTGCAGGATGTGCTGCGCTCGGCGCAGCGGCGAGGTCGGCTGCAGCAGCACCACCGTGCCCTGCACGACGGCGTCACGCAGCACGTGCAGCACCACCGGGCCCATGGGCGTGTCGTCGGCGCACAGCGGCGCCGGGCGGCGCAGCGCCTCCACCCCGGGCGGGTGCGCGGCCTGCAGCACGGCCTCGATGTCGGTGCTGAGGATGACGCGGGTGGCGCCCGCCTCCAGCGCCTGCGCCACCGCATGCAGGTACAGCGGCCGGCCCGCCAGCAAGCGCGTGTTCTTGCCCGGCAGGCCCTTGGAGCCGGCACGCAGCGGCACGAGGGCGGTCCACGGGGCCATCACGGCGGTGGTCACGGCGGTGGTCTCGGGGGCAGTCAAGGGGTCGACAGGGCGCTCGCGGGGCATCGGAAGGGGCTCTGCGGCGGGCAGCCCCGCCGGCGGCCGGCAGTCTATAGCGGGCGAAGGACAATCGGCGCCTGCCCTGCCGCCACCCATGCCCGCCGACGCCCCCACCCGGCCGCCGCCCTCGCCGTCCGCGCTGCCGCCAGAACCGCCGCGCCAGCCCCCACCGCCCGCCGCGGCGGCAGCGGGCACGGTCTTTCCGCCGCGGCGCCTGCACCGGCTGCTGTTGGCGGTCTATGGCGCGCTGTGGGTGCTGGCGCTGCCGCTGGCCTGGCTCTACCTGCGTCGGCGCGGCCGGCGCGAGCCGCTGTACCACCGCCACTTCAATGAGCGTCTTGGCGCCGTGCGCACGGCGCTCGGGCGGCCCGTCGTCTTCCACGCCGCCTCGCTGGGCGAGCTGCGCGGTGCCGCGCCGCTGGTGCGCGCGCTGCTGGCGCAGGGCTGGCCCGTGCTGGTGAGCACCCTCACGCCGGCGGGTCGCAACGCGGCCGGCTCGCTCTTTGCCGAGGCCCTGGCGCAGGGCAGGCTCGAGGTGGTCTATACGCCGGTGGAAGCCGGCTTCGCCGTGCGCCGGCTGCTGGCGCGCGTGCGCCCGCGCTGCGTGCTCGTCACCGAGATCGACACCTGGCCCACCTTCGTCAGCACGGTGCGGCGGGCGGGCGTGCCGCTGGCCATGGTCAACGCCCAGTACCCGCGCCACAGCGCCGAGCGCGACCTGGTGCGCCTGTGGGGTTTCCGCGCGGCGATGTTCCAGGCCTACGACCTGGTGCTGTGCAAATCCGAGACGCACGCGCAGCGCTTTCGCGCCGCCGGCTGCGCGCGTGTCGAGATCGCGGGCGAGACGCGCTTCGACCTGCCCATCTCGCAGGCCCAGCTCGACGCCGCGCCGCGGCTGCTGGCGCAGATCCACCGCCATGGCCGGCGGCCGGTGGTGTGCATCGCCAGCTCGATGGCCGGGGAGGACGAGCACTTCATCGCCGCCCACCTGCGCCTGCAGGAGCGCCTGCGCGCGCTGGGCGGGCCGCCGCCGCTGTTCGTGCACGTGCCGCGCAGCCCGCAGCGCTTCGACCTCGTGCACGACATGCTGTGCCAGGCCGGCCTGCGCACCTTGCGGCGCAGCCGCTGCCTGGACGCGCAGCTCGCCTGGACTGGGCCGCAGGCCATCGACGAGGCCGACGTGCTGCTCGGCGACTCGCTGGGCGAGATGTACTTCTTCCTCGCGCTGTCAGACGCGGTGGCCGTGGGCTCGTCCTTCGTGCCGCTGGGCGCGCACAACATCATCGAGCCACTGAACCTGGGCAAACCGGTGGTGGTGGGCCCCAGCATCTGGGGCATCGAATACCCCGCGGTGGAGGCCCTGGCCATCGGCATGCTGCACCAGGTGCCCGACGCCGACGCCCTGGCGGACAAGTTCTTCGAGCTGCTGACCGTGCCCGAGGTGCGCGCCACCGTGGAGCGCGGCGCGCGCCAGTTCCTGGCCGAACACGCCGGCGCCACGGCGCGCCACATGGCAGTGCTGCGGCAGTGGGTGCCGGGGTGAGCGCTTGAGGCCGATGGGCGACAGCGCCCCGGGCGCGGCCGACCGCGCCGTGCTCGGGCTCGCTCGCGCCCTGCTGGCGCTGCTGGCGCCGCTGTGGCAGCGGCACCTGCAGCGCCGGCTCGCGCGCGGCAAGGAGAGCGCCGCCAGCATCGCGCAGAAGCTCGTGCTCGAGCCCGCGCCGCGGCCGCCCGGGCCGCTGGTGTGGGGCCACGCCGTCGGGGTGGGCGAGGCGCAGGCCCTGGTGGGCCTGTTCGCGGCGCTGGCCGAGCGCCTGCCGGCGCATCACTTCCTCATCACCTCGAGCGCCCGCACCTCGGGCGAGGCGCTCGCCCGCGGCCTGCCGCCGCGCTGCCTGCACCAGTTCGCGCCCATCGACACGCCTGCCACGGTGGGGCGCTTCCTCGATCACTGGCGGCCCGGCCTGGCCGTCTGGTGCGAGCTGGACCTCTGGCCCGTGCTCGTGGCCGAGACAGCGCGCCGCGGCGTGCCGATGGCGCTGGTGAACGCGCGCGTGCGGCCGCAGGCCCTGCCCGGCCGGCGCCGCCTGCGGCCCTACTTCACCGCGCTGCTGCGCCGCTACGCCCTGCTCTACGCGCAGAACGAGGCCTCGGCGCAGGCGCTCGTGGCGCTGGGCGCGCCGCAGGCACGCGTGCGCGTGGCCGCCACCGTCAAGACCCTGGCCCGGCCTCTGCCCTGCGACGGGCAGGCCCTGGCCCGCCTGCAGGCCCAGGTCTCCGGGCGGCCGGTCTGGCTCGGCGCCTCCACCCACCCGGGCGAGGAGGCGCTGCTGATCGCCGCGCACGAGCGCCTGCGACAGGCCCACCCCGGCGCCCTGCTCGTGCTGGCCCCGCGCCTGCCCGCGCGCGGGGCCGAGATCGCCGCGCTCGGCCCACCGGGCGCCACGCGCCGCCGCGCCGCTGGCGAGCAGCCCGAGCCCGGCACGGCTGTCTACGTGGCCGACACCATCGGCGAGATGGGGCTGTGGTACCGCCTTGCGCCCATCGCCTTCGTCGGCGGCTCGGTCGCGCCGGTGGGCGGCCACAACCCCTTCGAGCCGCTGGCCCTGGGCTGCGCCGTGCTGCACGGCCCGAACGTCGCCAACTTCGACGAGAGCTACCGCGCCCTCGGCCTGCAGGGCCTGGCCTTGCAGGCCGACACCGCCGCCGCCGTCGAGACCGCGGTCCACGCCGCCTGGCAGGCCGGCCGCGGCGCGACCGCCGAGCGCTGGGCCGGCTCGCCACTGCAGCGCGAAGCCCTCGCCCTGGTGGCGGCGCTTGAGGGCCTGGCGCGGGGCAGGAGCGCGGACAATGTCTAACTCAGCGGCCAAACGAGTCTGCGCCCACCGGTTCCATCCCCAGCCTCAGCCCCGCCCTTCCTCCCGGTTGAACACCGCCTCGATGGCGGCGTCGATGAGCAGCGCGCACAGGCTATACAGCAGCGAGCCCAGCAGCGCCGCGCCGAAGCCCTCGACGTGCAGGCCCTCGAGCGCCCAGCCGGCCAGCCAGAACATCAGCGCGTTGATGACGAAGACGAACAGGCCCAGCGTCAGCAGCGTGACTGGCAGCGTCAGCAGGATCAGCAGCGGGCGCACCAGCGTGTTCAGCAGCCCCAGCACCAGGGCGGCGACGAGCGCGGCGCCGAAGCTGCGCACCTCCACCCCGCCCAGCAGGTGCGCCACCAGCAGCAGCGAGCAGGCCAGCAGGGCCCAGCGCAGGAGCAGCTTCATGCGCTGCAGCATAGCAAAGCAGTCTGCGCCACGGCGCCCCACAATCCGGCGATGGCGCAGTACTTCGACGTCCACCCGGAGAACCCTCAAGCCCGGCTGCTGAAGCAGGCGGCGCAGATCCTACACGCGGGCGGCGTGGCCGCGGTGCCCACCGACTCGAGCTACGCGCTCGTGTGCCACCTCGACGACAAGGACGCGGCGCAGGCCCTGCGCCGGCTGCGCCAGGTCGACGAGAAGCACCACCTGACGCTGCTGTGCCGCGACCTGGCCGAGCTGGCCACCTACGCGCGCGTGGACAACCGCCAGTACCGCCTGCTCAAGCGCGGCACGCCCGGGCCCTACACCTTCATCCTCGAAGCCACGAAGGAGGTGCCGCGGCGCCTGAGCCACCCGGCCCGCCGCACCATCGGCCTGCGCGTGCCCGCGCACCGGGTGACGCAGGCGCTGCTGGAGCTGTTGGGCCAGCCGCTGCTGGCCACGACGCTGATCGCCCCGGGCGAGACCGAGCCGATGAACGATGCGCAGGAGATCCGCGAGCGCTTCGAGAAGCAGCTCCAGGCCATCGTCGACGCGGGCGCCTGCCCGCGCGAGCCCACCACCGTGGTCGACCTCAGCGGCCCGGAGCCCGTGGTCACGCGTCTCGGGCGCGGCGACCCGGCAGCGCTGGGGCTGGAGGCGGACTAGACCGCCGCCGTCACCACCATCTCCACGCGCCACTCGGGCTTGGCCAGGCGGGCCTGCACGGTGGCGCGCGGCGGCGCGTTGCCGGGGGCGACCCAGCGCTCCCAGACCGCGTTCATGGCCGGGAAGTCGGCCAGGTCGGCGATGAAGATCTGGCACATCAGGATCTTGGACTTGTCGGTGCCGGCACGCGCCAGCAGCGCGTCGATCTGCGCCAGCACCTGCGTGGTCTGGCCGGTGATGTCCTGGCTGCCGTCGGAGGCCACCTGGCCGGCGAGATAGGCCACGCCCTGGTGCACGGCCATCTCGGACAGCCGGGCGCCGACATCGAATCGCTGGATCATGAGAAAACTCCCTGGGAGGGTTGAGGGATCGTGGAGCGCGGCATCCGGCCGCCAGGCGGCAGCGTGGGCCCGTCAGGTCGTCGCGGCGGGGGGGAAGACTCTCAGCCTCTCAACGCCGCCGGCCCTTGCCGGCCTGGCGGGGCGCGGCGGAGCCGGCGCCCGCCGCCTTCTGCCCCAGCCGGCTCTCGGTGCCGGCCAGCAGCTTGCGGATGTTGGCCGAGTGGCGCCAGATCAGCAGCAGGCTCATCGGCACCAGCGCCAGCAGGTAGGGCCCGCCGCCCCAGATGAGCATCTGGTAGAAGGGCGCGAACACGGCCGCGACGATGGAGGCGAGCGAGACGTAGCGGAAGAAGCCGACGATGAGCGCGAAGCTCGCCAGCGTGGCCAGGCCGAGCAGCGGGTTCAGCGCCAGCAGCACGCCGGCGGCCGTCGCCACCCCCTTGCCCCCCTGGAAGCGGAAGAACACCGGCCACAGGTGGCCGACGAAGGCCGCCAGCCCGACCAGGGCCACGGTGGCCAGGCCGAAGCCCAGGGGCTCGCGCCACCACAGCGCCAGGAAGACCGGCACGTAGCCCTTGAGCACGTCGAAGGCGAGCGTGAGCGCCGCCGCGCCCTTGTGGCCCGAGCGCAGCACGTTGGTCGCCCCGGGGTTGCCCGAGCCGTAGCTGCGCGGGTCGGCCAGCCCGACGACGCGGCTGACGATGACCGCGAAGGACAGCGAGCCCAGCAGGTAGGCCGCGACGATCGCCGCCAGGGACAGGAGCAGGCCTTGGGAATCCATGAGCCCGTCAGTTTACGGGAGGCCCGTCACCACCCGGTCACCGCCCCGTCACCACCACAGCTTGAGCCGCAGCGTGTCGATCAGGCGGTGGGTCCAGATCCACAGGATGGTGCGGTCGCCGACGTCGATCTGCGCCAGGCCGGTCATGCCCGGGCGCCACCAGGGCTCGGCGGCCGGGTCCAGCTTCGCCTTCAGGTGGAACTGCCCGCCCTGGGCGCCGCGCACCTGCGCTATCGGCACCAGCGTCTCGACGCTGAAGCCGATCTCGCGGTCTGGCTGGCTCAGCAGCCGCAGGCGGCCTCGGGCCTGCGCGGGCAGCTCGCGGATGTCGCGCTCGGCCACGTGGATCACCACGTACAGTCCCTCCACGCGCGCCAGCCTGAACAGCTTGTCGCCCTGGCGCACGGGCGTGCCGGCCAGCTCCCGGCGCTCGCCCTCGACAACGACGCCGTCGAACGGGGCCAGCACCTCGGACTGGCGCAGCTGGAACTGCACCCGCTCCAGCCGCGCCCGCGCCTGCGCCGCGCGCGCCAGCGCGATCTGCGTCTCGGCCGCCTGCCCGAGCGCGCGCGCGCGGTCGGCCTCGGCCTCGTGGCGGCCCAGCTCGGAGGCGAGGTCGGCCGCCTGCAGCGTGAGCTCGCGCGTGTCCAGCTGCGCCAGCACCGTCCCGGCGCGCACCGCGTCGCCGAGGTTGGCGTTGACCTGGCGCAGGTAGCCCTCGAAGGGCGCGCTGACCACCTGCACGCTGTCGGTGCTCAGCTCCGCCGGCGCCTCCAGCCGGTAGGGCCAGGTGCCGAAGCTGATGCCCAGCACGAACAGCAGCGCGGCCAGCGCGAGCAGCTTGCGGCCCGGCCGCTCGGGGCTCAGGCCCTCGCGCAGGCCGTGGCGCAGCCGCCCCCAGGAGCGCCGCACCAGCCCCTGGGAGCGCTCGCGCAGCGTCGCCAGCCAGGGGTGCAGCAGGTGCATCGCCACCGACACCTGGTGCAGCACCGTGGCGTCGAAGCCGCCCTCGCGCCGGCCCAGCATCAGCGCCATCGGCGGGCGCTGCGGGGATTCGTCGTCGCGCACCACCAGCGTTGCCAGGTGGCCGTAGCCCATCACCCGCGCCAGCCGGTCGTGCGCAAGCGAGATCGCCGGGCTGTCCGGCGGCAGCGGGAAGACGAGATCGCCGTGCTGGTCCAGCGCCTCCTCCAGCGCGGCCTCCAGCAGCTGCACGTTCTCGGCCTTGCGCTCGAAGCGGTCGATGTGGCTAATCGCCTCCACCCGCACCTGCCCGTGCTCGCCCACGCCCAGCACGACCTGGTCGCACTTCAGCTCGGCCGCGAGCAGGTTCACCAGCGCCAGCGAGGCGGCGCCGAACTGCGTCTCCTTCATGACGCGCGCGACCAGGTCGACCAGGCCGACGCCCGGCTGCGCGGGCACGAGCGCGCGGCTGTCGGCCGCCGCCGCGGCGCCCGCGCCGCCGCCTGCGGGTGCGAGCGCGGTGCCGGCCGGCAGGTCGGCCACGAGCTGCGCGCGCACGAGCAGGTCGTTGATGGCCGCGCGCTCGCGGGCCGGGATCTCCATCAGCGCGAGCGTCGTGCCGTCGGGGTCGACCAGGCGCACCGCGGCCACGATCTGGCCCTGGGCGTCGGGCGTGTAGGCCTGGCCCTGGGCCAGCGCGCGCGGGGCCAGCTCGGCCAGCCGCGCCGGGGCCTGGGCCGCCAGGCTGCCATCTCCGGCCGGGTGGCCGCCCAGCAGGCGCCAGCCGCCGCTGCCGTCGTCGGCCGCGCGCAGCGCGAGTACCGCCCGCGCCCGGCACAGCGCCGCCAGGCCGGCGCAAAGCGCGGCCCAGTAGGCGGCGTCGCGCGGCGCGCCGCGCAGCGAGCGCAGGGTCTCGAAGACCTGCTGCGGGTCGCCGGGCCGGCCGGATTCGCTCACGATGCGCCCTCCACGCGCAGCCGGGCCTTCACGCCGGGGCGGATGCGCCGGTCGGCGTTGGAGAACTGCACGCGCACCTCGACCAGCGAGCTGGCCGCGTCCACCACGGGCGAGACGAAGGTCACGCGGCCGGAGACGGCCGCGGCCACCGCCGGGTCCTCCACGCGCACCGCCACCGTCGCGCCGGTGGCGAGCCGGCGCGCCGCTGCCGGGCTGACGTTGACGCGCAGCTCGCACACGGTCTCGTCGACCAGGCGCACGATGGCCTCGCCCGGCGCGGCCCACTCTCCGCCCTGCACCTTGACCATGGTGACGACGCCGGCCACGGGCGCACGCAGCTCGCGCAGCGCGAGCTCGCGCTCGGCGAGGTCGAGCTCCACCTGCTCGCGCCGCTTGGCCTGGCGCAACTGCTCGACGCGGCCGGTGGCGGACTCCAGCTCCAGCCGCAGCTTGGTCACCTCGTCGCGGCTGACGGTACCGGCGCGCTCGTACAGCGCGGTCGCGTCGCGCACCAGGCCCTCGATCAGGCGGCGGCGCTGCTCGGTGCTGTCGAGCTCGCCGCGATCCTGCAGGATGACGCGCCGGCGCTCGCGCTCGGCCTCCTGCAGGCGCGAATCCTGGCGCAGGATCAGCTGCCCCGCGGCCACGCGCTGCCCTACGGCTACCGGCGCCTGCTCCACCACCGCGGCCACGTGCACGCTCAGCGCCAGGTCGCGCACCGGGTAGACGATGCCGATGAACTCGGCGCCCTGGGCGCGGGTGCCGGCCGCGGCCAGCAGCGCGCAGGCCAGGGCGCCGGCGCGCAGCCAGGGCGCGGGGCGCAGGGGGGCGGTCAGGACGGGCGTGCGCGGGATGGGCATGCAGTCTCCTTGGTCGGACGGGTGCTGAAGATACCGCGCCGGCGGGGCGGCGCGCCGCAGCCGGACCCCATCAGGCCGCCCCCGCGCCGGTGAAGGACAGTTGCTTGCGCAGCTCGCGCTCGCGCTGCTGCAGGTAGCGGCGCTGCTGGAAGGCGCGCGCCTGGGCGCGCCGCTGGGCCCAGGCGATCAGCGGGGAGACGAGCGCGCCGCGCCAGCGCGGCACGCGCCGCGCCAGCGTCAGCAGCGGCGCCAGCCACCACGGCAGGTGGCGGCGCAGCAGGTCGTCGTCCAGCGCCACGTAGGCCTGGGCGTGGCCGGGCTGGCCCTGGCGCCCGGCACGGCCGAAGAGCTGCCAGTCCACGCGCACCGATTCGTGCGGCTCCAGCATCAGCACGTGCAGCCCGCCCTGGCTGGCCACCAGCGGGCCGACCAGGATGTCGGTGCCGCGGCCGGCCATGTTGGTGGCCACCGTGATGCGGCCCGGGCGCCCGGCCTCGGCCACGATCTGCGCCTCCTGGTCGTGCTGCTTGGCGTTGAGCACGGCGCACTCGAGCCCGCGCGCCTGCAGGCGCTGCTGCAGCACCTCGCTGTCGCCCAGGCGGCGCGTGCCCACCAGCACCGGGTGGCCCTCACGGTGCAGGCGCTCCACGGCGTCGACGATCGCGGCCCACTTGGCCATGCCGTCGGCAAAGTGCCGCGGCGGCGGCACCTGCAACCGGCTGGGAAGGCGCGTGGGCACGACGAAGGTGAGCAGCCCGTAGGTCCACCACAGCTCCTGGCGCACCCCCTGCAGCGTGCCGCTGGCCCCACCCAGGCGGTGGTAGTGGCGGAAGAACTCCTGGAAGCTCATGCGCGCCATGGTGCGCGAGGGGTTCGTGATCTGCACGCCCTCGCGCGCCTCGATCGCCTGGTGCAGCCCGTAGCTCCACGAGCGCCCGGGCATCACGCGGCCGGTGTTCTCGTCCAGAATCTCGACCTTGCCTTCCTGCACGATGTAGTGGCGGTCGCGCAGGTAGAGCTCGCGCGCCGAGATCGCCTGGCGCACCAGGTCGTCGCGCCGCTCGGGCGCGTGCCACACCGGCGGCAGGCGGCGCGTCAGCGTCTCCAGGCGGGCGCGGCCGGCGTCGGTGAAGTCCACGTCGCGGAACTCCAGGTCGACGCGGTAGTCGCGCCCGGCCTGCAGCTCCTCGGCCACCTCGCGCGCGGCCAGCACGGCCGAGACCAGCAGCGGGTTGGGCTGCGGGGCGGAGATGATCAGCGGCGTGTTGGCCTCGTCGATGAGCACGCTGTCGGCCTCGTCCACCAGGGCCGTGTGCAGGCCGCGCGTGCGCACCGCGCCGCGCGGGGGCTGCAGCTCGCGGATGCGGCGGCGCACCGGGTCGATCGCGCCCTCGAGCACGATCTGGTCGAACAGGTGGTCGGCCAGGAACTGCTTGCTCGTGCCGTAGACGACGTCGGCGTCGTAGGCCGCGCGCAGCTGCTCGGGCGTCAGGCCGTGGGCGACGGCGGCGACGGTCACGCCGCAGCGCCGGTACAGCGCGCCCATCAGCTCGGCGTCGCGCTGCGCGAGGTAGTCGTTGGCGGTGACGATGTGGCAGGGGTGGCCGCTCCAGCCGTGCAACACCCCGGCCAGGGCGACCGCGATCGTCTTGCCCTCGCCGGCGTTCATCTGCACCAGCAGGCCCTCGTGCATGGCCAGCGCGGCCAGCAGCTGCACCGGGTACGGGGCCTTGCCCACGGTGCGCTGCGCCGCCACGGCCACCGCGGCCACGGCCTGCGCGCGCAGCACCCGAAAGCCCGCATCCTGCGCGCGCGCGCGCCGCAGGCCGGCGCGCAGGCGCGCTAGCTCGGCGTCCAGCGCGGCGTCGTCCAGGGCGCCCCAGCGCTCGGCCTCCTGTCGCGCCGCATCGGCCTCGGCCTGCAGGCGCCGCTCGTCGGCCCGTGCCACATGCCCGGCCCAGCGCCACCAGTCGTCCCAGGCCGTGCCGGTGGCGTGCAGGCGCGCGCGCGGCGCGCTCCAGCGGAAGCGCCCGGTCTCGGGCGCCACGGGGGGGGCCTGCATCGCGCCGGGCTTCACAGCGCGTAGCGCTTCTGCAGCAGC
>JBILNB010000132.1:0-6108 GCA_044375195.1 Rubrivivax sp.
CGGCGGATCGGTGCGCGTCAGTCGTCAGTCGTCAGTCGTCAGTCAAGAGGACCGGCTCGAGGTCTCGACACCGGAACGACCAAAGCGCTGGATCACTTCGATCCGAGGGGCCGATGCCAGGGCCTGGATGATTCGCTGCGCCTCATCGACTCTACCGGCGTCATGAGCGGCGTAGTAGGCCAGGTGCGCCTTCTCGACGCGCTGCCATTCAGCTGCGTTGGCTCGCATCAGCAAGGCATTGCGGTATTCGCTGTTCAAACTCTCGTCCCCGTTGATCACGGCCTGGATTTTTTCTCGCAAGGGATGCGGGCCGACACGGACCCCCGTGCCAGCGCCGTCCGCCGCCATCTCAATGGGTGGCTCGAGTGCAAATCCGGCAGCCTTCAATCTCGATTGGACCCGGGTAGACACGTCGAGCAGTACACGCTGCGCTCTTTCCGCGAACTTCGATATGGAGATGGGTCCGCCATCCTCGTTGCCATAGTACTCACGCGACATGCGAACGAAACGTTCAACGAATTGATCAAAACTGATCTCAGGTTGAACCGAGGCACCACGCGCCCTCTCAGACGGCGCAGCGTTGAGCGCCGACCCTTGCGCGGTGGCCTTCACCGCACGAGACTGCGCATACAAGGCCTGGGCTTGCGGAGAAATCGATACGCTCGACTCCGACGCGTTTCGCGTCGCCGGATCTGCGGCGGAGTCCTTGACCCGGCTGGCCGCATGGGGCCGGCCGGCTTGGGAGGCAAGACTGTTCAAACCCTGTCGCTGAACGATCAGACTGCTCATGGTCATCTCCGAAGACTGCCGCATAGGGGATGTCATTCCCATGTCTGCATTTTCTATACCAGAGCGGACATCACAGACCGCCCCGGCGATTGCGATGCCCAGTGGCGCCAACTTGCCGCTCATGACGCATCAGAGCGGCAAGCACATGCCGCAAAGATCGCGACAGTGCGGTTTCAAGTGCGAAGTTCAACACGCACACCTGTGGCGGGCTCAGGCGGCGGTCCAGACGAGCGCCTTTGAAGCCCGCTCAGCAGGTTCGAAGGTCTTGTCCTGGCGGAGCAGGAAGGATGGAGCCCCAGACAGCCTTCGGTCAGGAGGGTTTCCGAACGGGCCGGGAGGGGGAATCGAACCACCCTCTCTCGCATGAGTCGGCTATCGACCCAAACCTGCCCGTCAGGCTTCTCCCAAGCTGCCCGCCGCCTGGATCGGCCTCTCTCAGTTTCTGTGTCCGCGAAGCAGCCGCTCGTGACCACCAGGACCCGGCCAGGAGCTGCCGTTCGCGACAGGCCGCTTAGGGGTACTTGCTGCGCAGAACCAGCGTTTCGCCGGGCCAACTTGTCGCGCCAGCCGACGAGGGCCTAGGCAGTGTGATCTCAAAGCATGCGCCCGGCCTTCCCGACCTGACGGTCGCTCGGATTCGTCCGCCGACAGCGGTGAGTGCCTGCTGGGCGATCGCCAATCCGAGACCCGCGCCGGGGCCGGGGGTCTGACCCAAACGAACGAAACGCTCGAAGATGCGCTCACGATCGGGTTCCGCAATGCCCGGCCCATCATCGTGAACCAAGATAGTGAGATCGTCCTCGCGCGGCAGGACCTGGACGACGATGCCTGTACCGCCCGGCGCATACTGCAACGCATTCGACAGCAGGTTGTCGATGACACAGCGAAGAACGACAGTATTCGATGGCCAGTCGAGCGCGTCAGGGCCCACCAATTCAAGTGGCGTCTCTGCTCGACGCGGCGCTTCCGAGACTTCGGCAAGCGCCTCCCGCAGGATGTCCATGACTGCCACCGTTTCGAGCCGCTGGTCCGTCTCGGCGTTGACCAGGGACAGCTTCAGCAACTGACGTCCCAGGCGTGCTGTTCGTTCAGCCGTCTGCTCCAGTTTCTCCAGATTGTTCCGAAGCTCGATCGGAATCGGGCCCTCGGACAGCGCGCGTGCGCGGGCAACCAGGGCGAACAGCGGCGTCGTCAGTGCATGCGCCGAGTCCTGGATGAGCGCACGCTCCCGGGCAACCGCTTCGCCGCGCCGTGCAGCCATCTCGTTCAAGGCGGTTGCGATCGGCGCGAGCTCGCGATACGGCGGCGTCTCGAAGGGTCGAAAGTCGTCGACAGAACGAAACCGCAACTCTTCAGCCAGTCGTCGGAGTGGTGCAAGCCCGATCCGGAGCGCCAGAACGATCGGGATGACCAGGATTGGGGCGGCCAACACCAGGTACTTTGCGAGGTCCACAGCAATGCCGTGGAGAACGAGGCGACGAACCTCGTCCGCATCAAGCCATTGCACGACCCACCAGCGTCCGCCTCGCGCGCCGAATCCGCGCAGCGTCCTGTCGCCGGCAGCGCTGGTGGTCCAGCCCACGATCGGCTGCGGTGGTGCCAGCCCGGGCCACCCACCTTCCTGGACAACGAGGGTGCCAAGATGATCGTAGATGGCAACCATGGGTTCGGTCCGTCGGACCTCGTCCTGCAACATGGATCGCTGGAAAGCGATCACTGCACGGGGCACTGCCTCCGCTGCATCGGCCTGACCTGCAGCCTCCAACGAGGCCAGCATGGCCAGCGAACTCTCTCGAATGGTCGATTCGATCTCGCCGTCCTCATTGCGCAGTGCTCCATGCGCGATCAGCACGGCCAGGAGAACAGCAACCACGGCGAAGCTGGCCAGAAAGATCCCCAGGATCCCGCGCTCGATGGAGCGCGTCTTGAGGCGTGGCATCACGGCTCCAGCAGGTAACCGACACCGCGTACGGTGCCAATCCGGTCGTTGCCCAGCTTGCGGCGCAGTCCGTGCACGTGGACCTCGAGCGCGTTGAAGTCCAGCGGGGTGCCGAACGGCGACAACTCGTGGGCAATCTTGTGCTTCGGAACAACCTTCCCAACATGTCGCGCCAAGGTGAAGAGCAACTGGAACTCCTTCGGTGTCAGGTGAACAGGATCGCCGTGCAGGGTGACTGTCCTTTGCAGCGAATCGATTTGCAGCGCACCCCGCGTCCACACCGACGACGTTTGCTGTGCACCGCGCCGAATCACCGCATGCAGCCGCGAAACCAACTCTCTGGCATCGAACGGCTTGACGATGTAGTCGTCTGCGCCGCCATCCAGTCCCACGAGTCGATCGTCCAGCGAGAGCCGGGCGGTGATGACGATGATTGGCAACGACAGCGCGCGGGCGCGCAGATCGCGGATGACCGACAGGCCGTCACCATCGGGGAGCGACAGGTCGAGCACCATCGCGTCGAACCCGCCAGAACTGACAGCCGTGAGCGCATCGCCGGCTGTCCGCACCCAGCGGGCCGTGAAGCCGTGCGTTCGGAGCGATTGGTGGACCGCAGCGCCCAGATCCGGGTCGTCTTCGACGAGAAGAAGATGCATGGTGGCTTCAGGCGAGCTGGAAACGATCATGAAAGGACCCTGCACGCCCCGCCGCTTTCGCGACCGTGAGGTGCACGCAGTCCCAACGTTTGCGCGATGGACGCGCTGCCCATGAACCCTATCACCGACCTTCAGATCGGCGTGCACGCATGGCGATGGGCGCGCTCGTCCTCAGCAAGTCCTAAGCATTCGGATGCTGCAATGAAAGCCTTCGAAACGCGTTGCTGGACCAAGCATGACATCTCGACCAATCTACTCAGCGCTGACTCTGTCCATTGCCGTCGGAGTTGGCAACCTCGCAGGCTGCGGCGGCGGGGGTGACGATCCAGCGATCGCCACGGCGAAGAGCGTTCCGTGCAACGTCAGCGTCGAGGGTGTGGCGCTCCAGTGCGGTGTGCTCGACGTTCCCGAGAACTACGACAAGCCGACCGGCAGGCGTCTCTCCTTGCCCTACGTGATCGTCCCTGCGCTCAAGGCCGGCGCAAAGCGCGAACCCGTGGTGTTCTTGACTGGAGGACCTGGCGAGAGTGCCATTGGCGTTCTTGGTTCGGTGGTCAATGCTGCACCTCTCTACGCCGAACGGGATCTGATCGTCATCGAGCAACGCGGCAATGGGCCCGCGAGTCCAAATCTGCAGTGCACCGAAACGGATCTTGCTGCGTGCCACCGAAGGCTGGTGGACCAAGGGATCGACCTCGCACAGTACGCCACCAGCGTTGCGGCCCGAGATGTGGTGCAGTTGCGCAAGGCACTGGGGTTGGCGAAATGGAACCTGTGGGGCGTGAGCTACGGTGTGTCGACGGCTTACGCGGTCCTCAGGCAGGACGCTGGCGCGGTGAATGCGGCAATTCTTGACTCCGGCTCGGAGCCATCCGACATCGCCTACGCCGACCTTCAGAGCAACCTGGACGGCTTCACGCGATTGTTTGCCGCATGCCAGGCGGACCCAAAGTGCGCAACCGCCTATCCCGACCTGCGCACACGGTTTCCGCTGGCAGTCGAGACCTTGAACGTCACCCCACTGGATCTCGCCGGTACCGGGTTGGAGGACGCGGTCGGCACAACATCTTTGGACGGCGCGACCTTCGCGCTCCTGATGGCCCAGCTCCAACAGTCGCCCGCCTTTGCCCGCGTCCCCTCCATCATCGATGCCGTGGCGAGCGGCAACCTGCAGTTGTTCGGCACGGCTGTTGGCACTGCGTTCGGCGAGCTGTCCGCCAGAGCACCTGCGTCCCCGACGGGATTCGATCCGCAACTCGCGTCGTCCTTGGGTCTCAACATCTCCGTTTACTGCAGTGAAGTGCCGTACACCAAGGTTGGTGTTCAACCCGTGAAGACCCTTGAGAACTGGCCGGATTCGGTCGTGAAGGCCCTGACGCCCAGCTTCATCGACGCTTGCAGAAGCGGCGTGTGGCCGGTGCCGCAGGTTCCGATGTCAGACCTTCAGCCGGTGGCCACGTCCGTGCGGTCTCTGTTCCTGTCGGGCGCGCTGGACCCGGTCACGCCGCCGCTGCAGGCCGAGCTTGGCTCCGTGAAGTTCACCAACAAGACCTTGATCACGGTGCCCGCAGACACGCACGCGCTGGTTGGGCGCAATGCTTGCGCCACCTCCATCGCAGCAGTGTTCCTTGACCGACAGACGACGCAATCGGATTTGGCATGCCTGTCTGCGATATCGCCTCCTGCCTTTACGGCGCCGTAAGCGCCGGCCAAAGAAGCGTGCCTTCCGTTTGGCCTGTCGCCGAGCGACAGAGGCCCGCCTGCAAGTGCAACCAGCGACTCGCCGACGCTGAGAGCCCGGGCGACACTTGATGCGCGGACTGCAGGTCGGTGTTCTTGGACGAGCGACTCGGGTGCGCCAGTGGCCAAGGCAAGAGCGGCTTTGTGCCGCTCGAATCCAGCTTCTGGACGGCTCCTCAGGGTCGACCACTGCCTGCCATGGAGATCAGCTACCCGGTGGCCAAAGTTGGAGGTCAGCTTTCCGGCGGTGAGCTTGCGCGCCCGACTGGCGCTGGCCGACCCGCAGCAGACAGCGGCCGCACCGGTCTCGGTGCGGCGAAGCGGCCGTCCGAATCGGTACGAACTAGATTCCCGACAACACCGCGGCCAAGGCCGACACCAGCGCGCTGGCTTGGGCAGCCACGTTCTCCACAGGTCGCCGCAAGGCCTTCGCGGGCAAAGGTGCGGCGTAGTGTGCCAGCGCATGCAGCCGCTGGCCCTGCACCATGATGACCGGACACAGCGCGGTCGGCACCTTGGTCGCGGCATCGAGCACAGCCGTGGTGGCGCTGCTGCCGGCCAACACCGTGGACGACGACACGATCGAGGTCTACGCCGACGAGTCGCGCCAGCAGGCGCTGCTGCGCTGGTCGCCGCTGCGCCTGCAGACCGAGCGCCCGGTGGTCGACGGCGTGCGCCGGCCCAACCGCTGCCTGGCCGACTTCATCGCCCCGAGATCAGGCCCTGGCGCGCGGCCCGACTACATCGGCCTGTTCGCGGTGACCGCCGGCCTTGGCGTGGAGAAGAAGGAGCGCCAGTTCCTGGCCGACCACGACGACTACTCGGCCATCATGCTCAAGGCCCTGGCCGACCGCCTTGCCGAGGCTTTCGCCGAGCGGCTGCACCAGCGCGTGCGCACCGAGCTCTGGGGCTACGCCCCGGACGAGGCGCTGTCCAACGAAGACCTGATCGCCGAGAAGTACCGCGGCATCCGCCCCGCCCCCG
>JBILNB010000133.1:0-6018 GCA_044375195.1 Rubrivivax sp.
CGTTCCTTGCGCTCGCGCTCGGCGGCCTCGCGGGCTTCCTGTTCCTTGCGCGCCTTCTCGGCGGCTTCACGTTCCTTGCGCTCGCGTTCAGCGGCCTCGCGAGCTTGCTGTTCCTTGCGCGCCTTCTCGGCGGCTTCGCGTTCCTTGCGCTCGCGTTCAGCGGCCTCGCGGGCTTCCTGTTCCTTGCGCGCCTTCTCGGCGGCTTCGCGCGCCTGGCGCTCGCGTTCGGCGGCCTCGCGGGCCTCCTTGTCGCGGCGAGCCTTCTCGGCCGCCTCGCGGGCCTCGGCCTCACGGCGTTGGCGCTCGCGTTCGGCCGCTTCGCGGGCTTCCTGCTCGCGGCGCTGGCGCTCGCGTTCGGCGGCGTCACGCGCCTGCCGTTCACGCTCAGCGGCCTCGCGGGCTTCCTGCTCCTTGCGCGCCTTCTCGGCGGCTTCGCGCGCCTCCTGCTCGCGGCGCGCCTTCTCGGCGGCCTCGGCCCGCAGGCGCTCGGTACCGGTGGGCAGCATCACCGTGGCATCGGCTGCCGGGGCTGGCGGCGCTGGCGGGGTCTCCGTCGAGGAGGTGTCCGCCGGCGCGCCGCGCGGCGTGGTGCCGGTGGAGCCCTGGGTGTCCTCGGCCGGGCTCAGACGGCGCAGGCGGCGCTGCGCCAGGCCGGCGAATGAGCCGTTCGGGAAGGCCTTCAGGAAGCCGACGAAGTCGGCCGGATCGTTGGAATCCTTGACCTCCTTCCAGTACTCGAGCTCCATCTCCTGCGAGACGGCCGAGCTGCCGCTGGTGCCGGTGGGCGCGGTGGTCACCGTCGGAGGCACGCCCGCGGGGGCGCGGCCCGCGGCGGCCGAGGGCGCGGTGGCCGCGCTCTCGGGCGCGGCCGAAGGCATCGTCCGCCCGTCGCCGCCGCGAGCCAGCGCGCGCAGAGCCAGCGCAAAGTCCTTGGCCGTGCGGTAGCGCTGGTCGCGGTCCTTGGCCAGGGCCTTGGAGATCACCGCGTCGAAGCCCCCCGGCAGCGCCGGGTTCAGCGCCGAAGGCGGCTTGGGCTCCTGCATCACGATGGCCGTGGAGATGGCGAAGTCGCTCGGCCCGTCGAAGGGCTTCTGCCCCGTGACCATCTCGTAGAGCAGCACCCCCACCGCGAACAGGTCGGAGCGGTTGTCCACGTCGCGCAGGCCCTGCACCTGCTCGGGCGACATGTACTTCAGCGTGCCCACCATCGAGCCCTGGGTGCGCGTGGCCTCGCCCGAATCGGTGATGCGCGCGACGCCGAAGTCGCTGAGCTTCACGCGCCCGCCCTGGTCGAGCATCACGTTCGCCGGCTTGATGTCGCGGTGCACCACGCCCTGCTCGTGCGCGTAGTTCAGCGCCGCAAGCAGCTGGGTGACGATGGTCAGCGTGCGCTCCAGCGTGAACTGCTCGCCCCGGCGCCGCGCCTCGGCCAGGTCTTCGCCCTGGATGAACTCCATGACGATGTAGGCCACGCCCTGGTCGCGCCCGGCGTCGTAGACGCCCACGATGTTGGGGTGCTGCAGCTTGCCCGCGGCGCGGGCCTCGGCCCGGAAGCGCGACTCGAACTCGGTGGCCAGCTCGTCCGACAGGTGCTGCACCAGCACCGTCTTGATCGCCACCGTGCGGTCGATGTTGGGGTCGTGCGCCTTGTAGACGACACCCATCGCGCCCTTCCCGCGGACTTCGACGATGTCGTAGCGACCGATCTTCTTCACGATGACGTATCGACAGTCGGCCTGGGGCGCGCGGGACGCGGGGAAGGGCATTGATTCTAGTCAGCACCGGCCCTTGGGCAAGGTGGCGACCCCGCCGCGGCCTGCCGCCAGGGCCGCGGCGGGCCTGCGAAGGCCCGCCACTGTGGTTTGAGGGTGACATGCCGGACTATTCCTACTTTGGATGTAGGCGTATCTCAGGCAAACTCCGAAAGACTGCGCGCAATTTGCGCCCACGGGAGCTGCATCTTGATCCTCAGAACACAACGAACCGCCCTCGTCCGTGGCGGTGCCCTCGCCGCCGCCGCGCTGGCCAGCATCGCCGCCATCGCCCAGACGGCACAGGCCCCCATCTCCACCCAGCAGCCCGGCCGCCAACTGGCCGAGACGCCGCCACCGCGCACCGGCGGCGCCGGCGTCGCGGTACCCGCCGCGCCGCGCCCCGCCTTCGTGGCCTCCGACGTCAAGATCCGCCCCGCGGGCTTCCGCGTCAGCGGCTCCACCGTCTTCACGGCCGAGCAGCTGCAGGCCCAGGTGGCCGAGTTCCGCAACAAGGAGCTCGACTTCAACGGCCTGGCCGACGTGGCCGCCAAGATCAAGCGCTTCTACGTCGACGCCGGCTACCCGCTCACCGACGTCTACTTCCCCGAGCAGAGCTTCGCCGCCCAGGGCGGCACGGTGGAGTTCGCCGTGATCGAGGCCCGCATCGGCAAGGTCAACGTGGTCGTCGCCCCGGGCGCGCGCGTGCGGCCCGACTACATCCGCAGCCTGGTCGAATGGCACCTGGCCCCGGGCCACCTCATCACCCAGGCCGCGCTGGACCGCCCGGTGCTGCTGCTGCGCGACATGCCGGGCTCCACCGCCACGGCCAACGTCACCCCGGGCGCCGCCGTCGGCCAGGCCGACATCACCGTGACGGTCTCCCCCCAGGGCCGGCGCACCGCGGCCTCGGTGGGCTTCGACAACTTCGGCGCCGAGGACATCGGCCAGTACCGCTTCACGCTCAACGGCAGCGTCGACAACCTGCTTGGCTACGGCGACACCACCAGCGTCAGCGTCCAGCCCACCGACCAATCCGGCACGGTGCTGTACCGCCTGGGCTACCGCTCGGGCATCGGCCCCGGCGGCACCAAGGCCAGCCTGAGCTTCAGCCACAGCAAGTACCAGCTCGGCGGCGCCTTCGCCACGCTCAACGCCTCGGGCGACGCCAAGATCCTTGCCGGCGCGCTGATCCACCCCCTGGTGCGCTCACGTGCCAACAACGTGTTCTTCCAGCTCGGCGGCGATGTTAAGCGCCTGCGCGACGAATCCGGCGGCACCGCGCCCGAGCGCCACGTCAACGTCGGCAAGTTCGGCCTGCTGGGCAACACCGCCGGCCCCGGCCTGATGCTGGGCGCCACCACCAGCTACAGCCTTCTGTACAACGTGGGCCAGCTCAGCATCCGCGACGCGGCCACCCTGGCGCAGGACCAGCTCGCCACCGGCCCGGGCACCCAGGGCGCCTTCCGCAAGTTCAACATCGAACTGCAGCGCGTGGAGTACCTCAGCGACACGGTCACGATGCTCGGCTCCTTTGCCGGGCAGACGTCGTCGAAGAACCTCACCTCGGCCGAGAAGCTCTCGCTCACCGGGCCCACCGCGGTGCGCGGCTACGTGGCGGGCTCCGACACCGTGGTCGACCAGGGCATGGTGATGTCCGTCGAGGTGCGCCAGCGCCTGGGCTACAGCCCCTTCGGCGCGGCTCTCAACGTCAGCGCCTTCTACGACTACGGCGTGGGCTACCTGCACAAGACGCGCAGCGCCACCACCAACAGCATCTTCGTCGGCACCGAGAACCGCGTCTCGGTCGACTCCTGGGGCGTCGGCGCAAGCCTCGGCGTGGAGGGCAACTTCTTCGTCAACGCCACGCTCGCGTGGCGCCTGGGCGGGCCGGTATTCACCGGCAACTCGTCCAAGTCCCAGTTCTGGCTGTCGGCGGTCAAGGCTTTCTGAGCCCCGCGCCACCAGGTTTCACGTCACACAGAGAGGTCGCAGGCGACACGCAAACCCGGCGCGCGAGACGCGCCCCGCCGCCCGCGAAACACACCCAACGGCCCCCCCGGGCCTGAGAGAGCCAGCACCATGAATGCATCCGGCGCCACCACCCACCCGACCACCGGCCACGGCAAGCGCTCTTCCAAGGGGCGCACCGCGCGCCTCGTGCGCTTCGTGCGCGTGCGCGTGTCTCGCAAGCTCTGGGCCACCTACCGCTTCTTCGTGCGCAACCCCTTCCCGCGCGTGCTGGGCGCGCTGCTGGGCGGCTTCTACGCCGCCTCGGCCGCCGCGGGCCTGCCCACGGGGCTGCAGGTCAGCTCGGGCCAGGCCACGGCCAGCACGCCCGCGGCCGGGCAGATGGTCATCAACCAGGGCACGCAGCGCGCGGCGCTGAACTGGCAGAGCTTCAACATCGGCCTGGGCAACTCGGTGCAGTTCGTCCAGCCCAATGCCTCTTCGGTGGCGCTGAACCGCGTCGTCGGCAACAACGCCTCGTCCATCTACGGCAGCCTCACGGCCAACGGCCAGGTCTTCCTGCTCAACCCGCAGGGCGTGTACTTCGCGCCCAGCGCGCGCGTGGACACGGGCGCCTTCGTCGCGTCCACCATGGCGCTGAGCGACGCTGACTTCAACGCCGGCAACCTCACCCTTCGCGGCGGCGGCACCGGCCTGGTGCACAACCGCGGCCAGATCACCGTGGCCCCCGGCGGCTACGCGCTGCTGGCCGGCGCCCAGGTGGTCAACGACGGCAGCATCAGCGCCGCGGGCGCCTCCGTCGGCCTGGCCGCGGGCTCGCGCGTGAGCATCGACCGCCAAGGCGACGGCCTGGTCACCTTCCAGGTGGACGCCGGCGCCCTGGGCGCCAGCGTGGCCAACACCGGCACCATCACCGCCGACGGCGGCCGCGTGGCCCTGACGGCGCACGACGCCGACGCCGCCATGGCCACGGTGGTCAACCAGACGGGTGTGGTGCGCGCCAACACCGTCAGCCAGGCCAACGGCATCATCACCCTCAGCGGCGGCCCGGCCGGCATCGTCAAGGTCACCGGCAGCCTGCAGGCCGCCGGCACCGAAGCCGGCCAGACCGGCGGCACCGTCAAGGTGCTGGGCGACAAGGTGGGCCTGTACGACGGCGCCCGCGTGGACGCCTCCGGCCAGGCGGGCGGCGGCACCGTGCTGGTGGGCGGCAACTTCCAGGGCCAGGGCCCCGAGCAGAACGCCAGCGCCACCTACGTGGCCAAGGACGCCAAGATCAACGCCGACGCCGGGCAAACCGGCAACGGCGGCACCGTCATCGTCTGGGCCGACAACACCACGCGCTTCTTCGGCGAGATCAGCGCCCGGGGTGGGTCCATGGCGGGGGATGGGGGGTTTGCGGAGGTTTCGGGGAAGGAGAACCTCACTTATCAGGGCTCCGTGAATGCCAGTGCTCCCAAGGGCAAGGCGGGCACGTTGTTACTGGACCCCACCGACATCCGGGTGGTGGCCGTAGGGGAGGACACCCTGGATCTGAACGATGTCAATCCGTTCTCTGTCGGCGACAAGGGCATCGGCGGGACTGCCATCAAGGTTGATTCGATCAACGCTTCAGGCACTAATGTCGAGTTGCAGGCCACCAACAACATTACGTTTGAAACCGCTGTTTCCATCAGCAATGCCGGTATCGGGCTGAAGGCTCGGGCAGGCAACAACATCACGGTAAATGCTGGTGCAACCATCACCACCAATGGCGGAAACATTTCGTTCACCGCCAACGACAAGGGTGGAACACAGACCGGTACCGGCGGAATCAGCATCGGTGCGAAGCTCGACACCACAGGCGGTACCGGCGCCATCAACCTGACGATTGACGGTGGAGCCGGCACTGTGAACGTTGGAGCCGAGCTGAATGCGGGTAGCGGCGGCGTGACTGTTTCTGGGCCGGCGACGCTGGGCGCCTCTGTGACCTCCACGGGCAATCAAAGCTTCGGCGCGATCACTCTTTCGGCTGACGTGACCCTGGCCACAGGCAGCGGCACGCTGAGCACGGGCGCGGTGACGGGTGGCACGAACGACCTCACGCTGACAGGCACAGGCGCGCAGAACGTGGCGTCAGGCACGGGCCTGGGTGCGGTGTTGGCGGACAACCTGACCACCAGCGGCGCCCTGAGCGCCACGAGTGTGACGGTCACCAAGGCCGCCACGCTGGGCGGGGATGTGACGACCTCGGGCAACCAGAGCTACGGCAGCACGACCCTGGCCGTCGATGTCACGCTGGCCACGGGCTCGGGTA
>JBILNB010000134.1:0-5978 GCA_044375195.1 Rubrivivax sp.
TGGTGCAGCGTCATGCCGCCTGAACTGTCGTCGTTGACCTCGAGCCAGCGCTGCTCGACGATGCGGCGGCTGCGGGCGTCCAGCGCATCCAGCGCGCGCGCGATGCCGTCGCCGGCCATCCAGTCGCGCTGGCGCGCCTCGATCGCGCGCGTGGGCTCGTGGCGCTCGTCGGCCAGGTAGGCGATCGGCGCGTACTCGTCCTCTGCGTCGTCGCCGGTCGGCTCGAGCGCGATGTCGCCGCCGGACAGGCGGGTCTCCATCTCGACGACCTCGTCGGGCTTGACGTCGAGCTCGCGCGCGACGATGGCCACCTCGGCTGGCGTCAGCGTGCTGCGGTGCGCGTCGGCGTCGTCGGCCGCCGCCTTGAAGCCCTGCTTCATCGAGCGCAGGTTGAAGAAGAGCTTGCGCTGCGCCTTGGTCGTCGCGACCTTGACCATGCGCCAGTTCTTCAGGATGTACTCGTGGATCTCGGCCTTGATCCAGTGCAAGGCGTAGCTGACCAGGCGCACGCCCTGCTCGGGGTCGAAGCGCTTGACCGCCTTCATCAGGCCCACGTTGCCTTCCTGGATCAGGTCGCCCTGCGGCAGACCGTAGCCCAGGTACTGGCGCGAGACCGAGACGACGAGCCGCAGGTGCGAGAGCACCAGCCTTCCGGCGGCTTCGAGATCGCCATGGTCGCGCAGGCGCCGGGCGAGCGAGCTTTCCTCGGTGGGCGTCAACAGCGGCAGGCGGTTGACGGCGCTGATGTAGGCGTCCAGGTTGCCCAGCGAGGGCACGAGCGACCGCGGGTCGCGGACGGCGAGGGCGGTGGCGGTGTTTGTGTTCATGAGCCTCTCAGAGTAAACCCTGATCCACAAGTTCCAGAGATATTAGCACTCCTGGGTGGAGAGTGCTGACCGCGTGGTCTGTGGAAATGCGTGGCCTCTGCCGCCGTGTTGGCAGCGCGCGGTCCCGGAGGGCACCGGTCTGGCCAGGTTCCTTGCAGAGACCCGGGCTCGCCCGCTGGCTGGAGCTGGGCTTGCCGCGTGAGCGTGTGCTCACTGTTGAGGCTTGGCCCGGTCGCCGAGGATCACCTCGGCTTGCAGGTCCATCGACACCTTCACCGTGTCGGGATCGTGGTGACGCGTTTCGGGCTTCAGGCCGAGGTCGCGTGCGAGCTGCAGCATGCGCTCGTTGTCGCGCAGCACGTAGGCCACGAGCCGGCGCGTGCCGCGCTGGCGCAGGTGGTCTATCAGCGTGTGCATCAGCAGGGTGCCCAGGCCGCCGCCCTTGAGCTCGGAGCGCACGGTCACGGCGAACTCGGCCTCCTCGTTGTCGGGGTCGCAGGTGGCGCGCGCCACGCCCAGCGTGCGCTCGGCCCCGGTGGCGTCGGCTTCGGTGGCGACGAAGGCCATTTCACGCTCGTAGTCGATCTGCGTCAGCCGGGCGAGCTCGCTGCGCTCGATCGTGCGCCGGCTGTAGAAGAAGCGCATGCGCAGGTCAGCCGGGTCCAGGCTCTCGGTGAAGGCCCGGTGCTGAGACTCGTCCTCGGGCCGGATCGGGCGTAGCGTCAGCGTGCGGCCCTGCCAGGCGACCTGCCGTTCCAGCTCGGCCGGGTAGGGCCGGATGGCGAAGTGCGCCGCCCCGCCGGGCGCGGCGGCGCTCAGGCGCACGCGCGCGTCGAGCGCGATCACGCCACGGGCGTCGGCGAGCAGCGGGTTGATGTCGATCTCGGCGATACGCGGCTCGTCGGCCAGCAGCTCCGACACGGCCGTGAGCACGCCGACGACTGCGTCCAGGTCGGCTGCCGGCACGTCGCGCCAGCCCTGCAGCAGGCGCGCCACCCGGGTGCGCGCGATCAGCGCGCGCGCCAGCGGCGCGTTCAGCGGCGGCAGGCCGATGGCGCGGTCGGCCAGCACCTCCACCGCGGTGCCGCCCTGGCCGAACAGCACCACGGGCCCGAACTGGGCGTCGATGCTGGCGCCGACGATGAGCTCGAGCGCGCGCGGCCGCTGCACCATGGATTGCACGGTGAAGCCGGTGACGGTGGCGTCGGGCCGGCGCTGGGCCACGCGCGCCAGCATGGCCTGCGCGGCGTCGGCCACCGCGGCACCGTTCTCCAGGTTGAGCGCCACGCCGCCGACGTCGCTCTTGTGGGTGATCTGCGGCGACAGCACCTTCAGTGCCACCGGGTAGCCGATCTCGCTGGCCACCTGCAGCGCGGCCACCGGGCTGGGCGTGGCGACGCGGGTGGCCACCACAGGGATGCCGCATGCCGCCAGAAGCGCCTTGGCCTCGGGCTCGGTCATCAACTCGCGGCCGCCGGCGAGAACAGCGTCGACGATGTGGCGCACCGCGTCCCGGCCGGTGCCTGCCGGCGGCGCGGGCGTTGCGCTGCCGTCCGGCGCCGAAACGGGCCTGCCCGGTGAATCTGTCGTCTCCGGCCCGTTCAGGCTGCCTGCCCTCCCCGTCGCCCCCGCCCGTGCTGGTGGCGCCTCCATCAGTTGCACCTGGTTGCGCCGGTACTCGGTGAGCATGGCGAAGGCACGCACCGCGGTCTCGGGCGTGTCGTGGCAGGGGATGCCCTCGGCCTCGAACAGGCTGCGCGCCTCCTGCACCGCGGGCCCGCCCAGCCAGCAGGCGAGCAGCCGCCCCGGGTGCTCGCGCACCACGGGCAGCAGTGCGCGTGCGATCTCGGCGCTGGGCACGATGGCCGTGGGCGCATGCATGAACAGCAGCGTGCCGTTGCCGGGGTCGGCCAGCAGCGTCTGCAGCGTGTGCACGTAGCGCACCACCGGCGCGTCGCCGATGATGTCCACCGGGTTGGCGCGAGACCAGTTCGGCGGCAGCCCGGCGTCCAGTGCGGCGCGGACGGCGGGCGCCAGCGGCGCGAGTTCCACGCCCTCGCGCGCTGCCGCGTCGGCCGCCATCACGCCCGCGCCGCCGCCGTTGGTCACCAGCGTCAGGCGCTGCTGCTGCGGGTCGAAGCGCGCGACCTCGGTGGCGATGGAGCCGCGGAAGTGCGCCAGTGTCTGCGCGGCGTCGAAGAGTTCGCGCAGCGTGTCCACGCGCAGCATGCCGGCGCGCCGGATCGCCGCGTCCAGCACCAGGTCGGAGGCGGCGAGCGCGCCGGTGTGCGAGGCCGCCGCCGCCGCACCCTGGGCGCTGCGTCCGGCCTTCACGATCAGCACCGGCTTGTTGCGCGCGGCTGCCCGCGCCGCCGACATGAACTTGCGCGCGCCCTCCACCGATTCGGCGTACAGCAGCACCGAGCGCGTGCGCGGGCAGGTCGCCAGCCAGTCCAGCATGTCGCCGAAGTCCACGTCGGCGTGCTCGCCCAGCGAGACGAAGTGCGAAAAGCCGATGCCGCGGCCGCGCGCCCAGTCCAGCATCGCGGTGACGAGCGCGCCCGACTGCGAGACGAAGGCCAGGCTGCCGGGCTCGGCCCCGGTGTGGGCGAAGCTCGCGTTCAGCCCCAGGTGCGGTACCAGCAGCCCCAGGCAGTTCGGCCCGAGGATGCGCAGCAGGTGCGGCCGCGCGGCGTTCAGCATCGCCGCCTTCGTCGCCGCGTCGAAGCCGGCGCTCAGCACGACGGCGGCCCGGGTGCCACGCGCGCCGAGCTCGGCCACCAGCCCTGGCACCGTGGCGGGCGGCGTGCAGATGATGGCCAGTTCGGGCGTCGCGGGCAGGCTGCGCACGTCGGGGTGGCAGGGCTCGCCGTCGAGCGTCGCGTGGCGCGGGTTGACGGCCCAGCGTGGGCCCGTGAAGCGCCCCTCGCGCACATTGCGCCAGACGGTGGCGCCCACGCTGCCGGGGCGCGCGGAGGCGCCGATGACGGCCACCGAGGCGGGGTCGAAGAAGTGGTCGAGGTTGCGGATGCTCATGCGCGAGCCCGAGGGGTCGTGCCGGGCGGGGCCGTCCTGCCGGGCTTGGGAGATATGTGGGAGCCCGATGATGCCTGGACTGCATGACAGGGCGTCGCGAGGAGGCGACGGTACCCGATGCTCACAGCGTCCGGCCGCGCGCCGTGCAGCCACCTTGCGCAGAGGCAAGCCCCCGACGGCGGCACCGCCTAGCCTTGCGTTTGTCGCCTGTCCGCCCTGATGCCGCTGCCGCGCAACCACCTGACCCAACGCACCTATGCCGTCGTGCTGGCTGGCGGCCGCGGCAGCCGCCTGCAGCAGCTCACCGACGGCCGTGCCAAGCCGGCGGTGCCATTCGCCGGGCAGTTGAAGATCATCGACTTCACCCTCAGCAACTGCGTCAACTCCGGCATCCGGCGCATCGGCGTGCTGACGCAGTACAAGGCGCAGAGCCTGATCCGCCACATCGAGCGTGGCTGGGGCTTCCTGTCGCACTCGCTGGGCGAGTTCATCGACATCGCGCCCGCCCAGCAGCAGCACGGGGAGGGCTGGTACAGCGGCACCGCCGACGCGGTGTGGCAGAACCTCGGCCTGGTGCGCGAGGCCGGGCCCAGGCACGTGCTCGTGCTCGGTGGCGACCACATCTACAAGATGGACTACTCCGTGCTGCTGGCCGAGCACGTGGAGCGTGGTGCCGAACTCACCGTGGCCTGCGTCGAGGTGCCGCTGGAGCTTGCCGGCGAGTTCGGCGTCATGGCGGTGGACGAGGCCGACCGCGTCATCGCTTTCGACGAGAAGCCGCGCCATCCGGTGGGCCTGCCCGCGCGTCCGACGCACGCGCTCGCGAGCATGGGGGTCTATGTCTTCGAGGCAGGCTTCCTGTACGAGCAGCTGGCGCGCGACGCCGCCGCGGCCGACTCCACGCACGACTTCGGCCGCGACCTGATCCCGCGGGTGATCGGGCGCCACCGTGTGCACGCGCACCGCTTCGCGTGCAGCAGTGTCAACACCGTCGACGGTGAGCCCTACTGGCGCGACGTCGGCACCGTGGATGCGTACTGGGAGGCCAACATGGACCTCACGCGCGTGCTGCCCGAGCTCAACCTCTACGACGACGGCTGGCCCGTCCTGAGCCAGATCCCGCAGCTGCCGCCGGCGAAGTTCGTCTTCGACGAGCCCGAGGGCCGGCGCGGCTACGCTGTCGACTCGCTCGTGGCCAGCGGCTGCATCGTCAGCGGCGCCGTGGTGCGGCGCTCGGTGCTGTTCTGCAAGGTGCGCGTGGAGGAGGGCAGCGTGGTCGAGGATTCGCTCGTGCTGCCGGACGTGAGCGTGGGCCGGGGCACGCGTCTGGTGCGCGCCATCGTCGACAAGCGCTGCCGCCTGCCCGATGGTTTCCACGCCGGTGTCGACCGCGCGGCCGACCTTGCGCGCGGCTTCCATGTCACCGAGCGGGGCATCACGCTCGTCACGGCGCGCATGCTGGCGCAGTGCTCGCCTGCGCGCTGACCGGCGTCGCCTCCACGCAGCGCGGAGTTCGGGGCATCATGCGCCGATGCGCGCCTTCGCCGCCCTGTTCGAGGCCCTGGACGCCAGCACCTCCACCGCCGCCAAGGTGGCGGCGCTGGCGGCGTACTTCCGCGCCGCGCCGACGGCCGATGCCGCCTGGGCCGTGTACTTTCTGGCCGGAGGCAAGCCGCGCCAGGTGGTGCCCACGGCGCTGCTGCGCGCCACCGCCTGCGCCGTCGCCGGCATCGACGACTGGCTGTTCGAGGAGTGCTACCAGGCCGTGGGTGACCTGGCCGAGACGGTCGCTCACGTCCTGCCTGCCGCACCTGGCGTCTCGAGCGAGGGCCTGGCGCACTGGGTCGAGCAGCGCCTGCTGCCGCTGAAGGGCCTGCCGCCTGCGGAGCAGGCGGTGCGGCTGCGCGCGGCCTTCGACGAGCTCGACGCGGCCGGGCGCTTCCTGCTCGTCAAGCTCATCGGTGGCGGCTTCCGCGTCGGGGTGAGCCGGCTGCTGGTGCAGCGCGCGCTGGCCGAGGCCGGCGGGCTCGATCCGAAGACCGTGGCGCAGCGCATGATGGGCTGGACGGACGCCAAGGCCGTGCCCAGCGCTGAACGCTACGCGCGCCTGGTCGC
>JBILNB010000020.1:0-64784 GCA_044375195.1 Rubrivivax sp.
TCCTCACCACCCACGTCGGCAGCCTGCCGCGCCCGCAGCGCGTCGTGGACCTGCTGTTCGCCCAGGACTCCGGCGTCGGCCACGACGCGCAGGCCTTCGAGACCGCGATGCGCGAGGAGGTCGAGGCGGTGGTCGCGCGCCAGGTGGCGGCCAAGGTGGACGTCGTCAGCGACGGCGAGATGAGCAAGATCAGCTACGCCACCTACATCCGCCACCGCCTGACGGGTTTCGAGATCGGCGTGATGCCGCGCGCCACGCCCAAGGACCTGGACGACTTCCCCGAGTACAAGGACCGCCTGGCCAAGATGGGCGGGACGCCCAAGTACCACCGCCCCATCTGCACCGGCCCGATCGCGGTGAAGGACCTCTCGGGCCTGCACCAGGACATCGCCAACCTGAAGGCGGCCTGCGCCAAGGCCGGCGCGAAGCGCGCCTTCATGAACAGCGCCTCGCCGGGCGTGATCGCGGTCTTCCAGCCCAACCAGCACTACCCCAGCCAGGAGGCCTACCTCCAGGCGCTGGCCGATGCGATGCAGACCGAGTACGAGACCATCGTCGCGGCCGGGCTGGACCTGCAGATCGACGCGCCCGACCTGGGCATGGGCCGGCACATCCGCTTCCGCGACGCCGACGAGCCCGAATTCCTGCGCAACGCGCGGCTGCAGGTGGAGGCGCTGAACCACGCGCTGCGCAACGTGCCGCCCGAGCGCGTGCGCATGCACGTGTGCTGGGGCAACTACGAGGGCCCGCACCACCACGACATCGGGCTCGAGCGCATCATCGAACTGGTGCTCGCGGCGCGTCCGGCCACCGTGCTGTTCGAGGCCTCGAACCCGCGCCACGCGCACGAGTGGGAGGTCTGGGCCGCCGCCGCGCGCGCCGGCCGCATCCCCGAGAACAAGATCCTGGCCCCGGGCGTGCTGGACTCGGTGAGCAACTTCATCGAGCACCCGCGCCTGGTCGCCCAGCGCCTGCTGCAGTACGCCAACATCGTCGGCCGCGACCGCGTCATGGCCGCCACCGACTGCGGCTTCGGCACCTTCGCCGGCTTCGGCGCCATCCACCCGCCGATCGCCTACGCCAAGCTCGCGAGCATGGCTGAGGGGGCAAGGATGGCGAGTGAGGAACTCTGGGGCTGAAGAACGCCCGCCGGCAGCGCGCTGCGCCCAGCCCCTGCACGGATCGCCTGGACGAACGACGCAAGGCCCTTGGGGATGGCCTCCCGGCCGTTGACGGCGCTGCCCCCTCAGGCTCTCAACCCAGCGCCGCCACCCGCGCCCGCGCCACCGCGCGCCCGATCTCCGGCCCGGCGGCGCCGCGCTCCATTGCCGCGCGCGCCACGCCCTCGGCATCGACGGCCAGCACCGCGCGCAGGGCCTCGGTGAGGCGCTCGCGCTGCGGGTAGGGGCGGTCCTCCAGCCCGGTGCGGCCGCGCGCGTCGCACTCGCAGGCCCAGAGCACGAGAACGAAGCGCTCGGGGCGGCGCAGCGCGTCGCAGCGCTCGAGCAGACGCAGCGTGGCCTCGGGGCCGAAGCCCCCGCTCTGGTGGATGTGCCCGTGCTCGCGCGCGACGACGTCGGCCAGTTCGCGGCAGTCGTTGGGCACGCGCAGGCGCTGCGCCACCGCCTGCGCCAGGCGCGCGCTGCGCTGCTCGTGGCCCAGGTGGCGCGGCCACTCGGCGCGGGGCGTCGTGCCCTTGCCGAGGTCGTGCACCAGGCAGGCCCAGCGCACCGGAAGCGGGGCCTGCAGGCGCGCGCACTGCTGGAGCACCAGCAACTGGTGCTCACCGGTGTCGACCTCGGGGTGGTGGGCCTCGGGCTGCGGCACGCCCCACAGGCGGTCCAGCTCGGGCAGCAGGCGCTCGAGCGCGCCGCAGGCGCGCAGCACCTCGAACAGTCGCCGCGGGTGCGGCTCCATCAGGCCCTTGGCCAGTTCCTGCCACACACGCTCGGGCACCAGGGCGTCGACCTCGCCCTCGTCGACGAGGCGGCGCATCAGCGCCAGCGTGTGCGGGGCGACCGTGAAGTCGCCGTAGCGCGCGGCAAAGCGCGCCGTGCGCAGCAGGCGCACCGGGTCCTCGGCGTAGGCCTCGCTGACGTGACGCAGCACGCGGTCGCGCAGGTCACGCGCGCCGCCATGGGGGTCGACGAGGGTGCCGTCGGGCGCGCGCGCCATGGCGTTGATGGTGAGGTCGCGCCGCGCCAGGTCCTGCTCGAGCGTGACGTCGGGCGCGGCGTGGACGGTGAAGCCGTGGTAGCCGGGGCCGGACTTGCGCTCGGTGCGCGCAAGTGCGTACTCCTCATGCGTGTGCGGGTGCAGGAAGACGGGAAAGTCGCGCCCGACGGGCTTGAAGCCCAGCTCCAGCATCTGCTGCGGCGACACGCCGACCACGACCCAGTCGCGGTCGGCCGAGGGCCGGCCGAGCAGCGTGTCGCGGACGCAGCCGCCGACCTCGAAGCAGCGGCCCTGCAGCGCGGCGGCGGGATCGGGGGTGGTCATCCCGGGGGCAGGGTGTCAGGCCGGCGTCGAGGCGTCCAGGCCGGCGGAACGTGCGCCTTCAACCCCGGCGCGCGCGCCAGGGCAGGAAGCGCGCGGGCCCGCTGCGCCCGCCCAGGTAGCCGGCGGCCACCCCCTCCACCGGCGCCGGCGTGATGCCCAGCGTGTCCAGGCCGGGCAGCGTGCCGGTGGCCACGTTGGGCACGCGCATCGAGGCGACGTTGTCGCGCGACATCAGCGGCTCGCCGGGCAGCAGTTCCATCAGCCCGGCCTGAAGCCGCGCGATCGCCTCGGGCAGCGGCAGCACCGGCCGCTCGCAGCCGGCCAGGCGGCCGGCCAGACGCACCAGCTGCGCCAGCGTCAGCACATCGGGGCCGGCGCATTCGATCGTCTGCCCGATCGTCTGCGGCCGGTCCAGGCAGCGCACCGCAGCCGCGGCGACGTCCTCCACCCACACGGGCTGGAAGCGCGCGTCGGCGCCGCCCAGCGGCATGAAGGGCGCGAGCGCCTGCAGCTGCGCGAAGAGGTTGAGGAAGCGGTCGCGCGCGCCGAAGATCACGCTCGGGCGCAGCACGGTCACGTCCAGGCCCGACTCCAGCAGCACGCGCTCGCCCGCAGCCTTGCTGCGCAGGTAGCGCGACGGCGCGTCGGGCGCGACGCCGAGCGCGCTGACGTGGACGATGCGGCGCACGCCCGCGGCGCGGCAGGCGGCCACCAGCTTGCGCGGCAGCTCCACGTGCACGCGCTGGAAATCGGCCTCGCTGCCGTGCAGGATGGCCACGAGGTGGACGACGGCGTCGCAGCCGGCGAGCACGCGCGCAAGCGCGCGCTCGTCGTGCACGTCGGCCTGCACGCGCTCGACCGTGGGCAGGGACTGCACGGCCTGGCCGCGCCGGATGCGGCGCGTGGGCACGACGATGCGGCCGCCGGCGCCGCCGCTGCGCTCGACGAGCTGCTCGCACACGGCCTGGCCGACGAAGCCGGTGCCCCCGGTGACGGCGATGTGGCGGATCATGGAAGTTCCTGGTTGGGTGTCGGGGCCGACGGGTCGCGCGGGCCGATCGGCGCGCCGAGCCGGGGCTTCAGGGCCACGGTGCTCGCGCCCTCCAGCAGCGCGGCGTAGACGGTGGCGTTGGACAGCACCTTCTTGACGTAGTCGCGCGTCTCGTGGAAGGGGATGCCCTCGGCCCAGGCAGCCACCTCCATCAAAGGCCCGTCACGCCACCGCCGCGGCCGGCTGGGCCCGGCGTTGTAGGCCGCCGCCGCCATCGCCGCGGAGCCGCCGAAGTCGTCGAGCACGAGCTTGAGGTACGCGGTACCCAGCCGGAGGTTGACGTCGCGGTCGTTGATCATCTCGGGCGTGAAATCCAGGCCGATCTTGCGCGCCGTCCAGCGCGCCGTGCCGGGCATCAGTTGCATCAGGCCAGAGGCGCCCACGTGCGAGCGCGCGTCCATGATGAAACGCGATTCCTGCCGGATCAGGCCGTAGACGTAGGCCGGGTCGAGCCCGATGCGGCGGGCCGCGCCGACCACGTCCTGCCGGAAGGGCGTGGGAAAGCGCTGCGCGAGGTCGATCTCGGACCGGGTGCGGTCGCTCGAGTTGATGCAGCGGTCCCAGACCTCGCGGTCGCAGGCCAGTTGCGCCGCGGCGCGCAGTTGACGGTCGCTCATGCCGATGAGGCTGAAGTTCCACTCGCGCACGCCCTCGGGGCGCAGCCCGAGCGCGATCATCTGCAGACCGCGGCGCAGGCCCGGGTGGGCGGCGGCGGCGTCGCGCTCGGCGGCGGAAAGCGCAGGCGGCGCAGGCGGCAGGCTGACGCGCCCGCCCAGGTCCTCGAGCGCGAGCTTGCCGTAGAAGGTGAACGGCGAGGCCATGGCCTGCAGTGCGGCGCGCGCCGCGGCGCGCGCCTCGTCAGCCGCCGGTCCGGCGGCGGCGCGGCCGGCCACGGCGCGCGCGTGCCAGTAGGCCCAGGCCGGGTCCTTGGCGCGCTCGGCGGGACTCATCGCCTCGATGGCGTCCTGCACCATGGCCCAGCGCTCGTCGTCGCGCGCCGAGCGCAGCGCCGCGCGCACCGCCCAGGCCAGCGTGTCGTCGGACCAGGGCGCGGTCTCGCGCGCGTCGTGCGCTGCGCGCTGCAACTCGAAGGCGCGGCGGAACCAGGCCCCTGCCTCAGTCTGCAGCTTCAGGGCGCCCTGCTTGGCCACCACGGCCCAGGCGGCGGACTTCAGCTCCGGCGGCAGGGCCTTGGCGCCAGGCTGGCCGAGCTGCGCGGCGGCCACGTCGGGGTCGTTGGCGGCGATGCGCAGCAGGGCCACGGTGCGAAGCTGGCGCTCATGCGGCCCGCTGCCGCCGGCGCGGTGCGCCAGCCAGCGCGCCGGGTTGTCGAAGACCTGCTCGACGGCACGGGCCACTTCGGCCCCGAGCAGCGCCGCGGCGGCGCGGGCGGCACGCGGGCGGTTGAACTCGGCTGAGAGGCGCACCTCCTGCCAGACGTCGGCGGCGCCGAACTGGCGCGCCTCGAACAGCGTGCGCGCCAGCCAGAGGCAGCCATCGTCGGCGTCGCGCTGCGCGTACCAGTGCTCGCGCGCGGCGGCGCGCACGTCCTCACCGGCCTGGTGGCGCAGGTACAGCGCGTAGCACGCGACCTCACGGTCGTCGTTCATGCGGAACTTGGGGTGCTCGCGCGCGAAGCCCGCCCAGTCGCGGCGCCGGCCGAGTTCGAGCAGCCAGTCGTTGCGCAGGCGGTCCTCGACATAGCTGTCCGGCCACCGGGCGAAGAACGCCTCGACCTCGGCGCTGCCTGCCTGGTAGAGCCGGTTGTTGAGCTCCCAGTAGTCCACCCAGGGCGCCAGCGGGTGGGCGGAGGCCAGCGCGGCGGCGCGCAGACTGGCCAGGCGCGCGCGCTCGCCCTTGCGGTGGGCCTCGCGCGCCTCGACGATGAGGGCATCGGCCCCGGCCGAGGCCCCCACCGGCAGCGTGGCGGGCGCCGAGGCGAGCAGGGTGCGCGGGGCATTGCCGGCCTGGGCTGCCACAGGGGCGGGGCCCAGGCTCAGCGCCGCGGCGGCAGCCAGGAGCAGCACGCCCAGCAGGCGGACCCCTGCGCCCGCGGCGGCGGGCGCAGGTGGGGCGGCATCGGAACTTCTCGGATGGGTCAAGGACATGTTCGGTATTTTCGCAGGCAGCCCCCACAATCGCGTCTTCCGAGGACCCCGCGCGCCTTGCGCCTATTCAAGATGCCGCTGCCCTTCGACCTGCCGCCGCTCGAGCCATCGAGCGACAAGAAGACGCTGCGCCGGCAGCTGCAGGCCGAGCGCCAGACCCTGGTGGACCGCCACCAGCGCGCCATGCACCTGCAGGAAGTGCTGCGCGTGTGGCTGGCCACGCGCCCCGACCAGGCGATCGGCGCCTACTGGCCGATCAAGGGCGAGTTCGACGCGCTGCCGGCGCTGTACCGCTGGACCGAGGCCGACGAGCGCCGCCGCATCGGGCTGCCGGTGGTGCACCGGGAGACGAAGCAGTTGCGCTTCCACCTCTGGTACCCGGGCTGCGCGATGGAAGAAGATGCCTACGGCATCCCCAAGCCCAAGGACACGCCGGCCTTCGAGCCCACGCTGCTGCTCGTGCCCTGCGTCGGCTACGGGCCCGGCGGCATCCGCCTGGGCTATGGCGGCGGCTTCTACGACCGCACGCTGGCCACGCTCGAGCCGCGCCCCTTCACCGTGGGCCTGGCCTACAGCCACGGCTTCGTGCCCTGGCTCACCGGCGAGGCGCACGACGTGCCGCTGGACGCCATCCTCAACGAGGACGGCGCGGCCTGGCAGGCCGCGTGAACCTCAGCCCGGCGCCAGCTTCAGGCGCCGGCACAGCTCCAGCGTCAGGTCGGCCTGGTTCATCGTGTAGAAGTGCAGGCCGGGCGCACCGGCGGCGAGCAGGCGCTCGCACAGCGCGGCCACCACGTCCAGGCCGAAGGCGCGGATCGAGGCCGTGTCGTCCATGTAGCCTTCCATCTTCAACGCCACCCAGCGCGGGATCTCGATGCCGTCACGGGCGGCGAACTGCGCGATCTTGGCGTAGTTGTGGAAGGGCATGATGCCCGGCACCACCGGCACCTGCGCCCCCAGGCGGCGCGTCTGCTCGACGAAATGGAAGTAGGCGTCGGGGTTGAAGAAGAACTGCGTGATCGCGGAGCTGGCGCCGGCCTGGACCTTGTCGACGTAGTGCTGCAGGTCGCGCGCGGCGTAGCGCTGCTGCGGGTGGTACTCGGGGTAGGCCGCGACCTCGATGTGCCAGTCCTCGCCCTGGGTCTCGCGCACGAAGCGCACCAGTTCGGCCGCGTAGCGGAACTCGCCTGCCGTCGCGGTGCCACTGGGCAGGTCACCGCGCAGCGCGACCAGGCGGCGGATGCCTTGCTCGCGGTAAGTGGCCAGGATCTGGGCGATGCCCTCGCGCGTGGAACCCACGCACGACAGGTGCGGCGCGGCCTCGTGGCCCGCCGCCGCGATGGCGCGCACGGTGGCCAGCGTCTTGTCGCGGGTGGCGCCGCCGGCGCCATAGGTGACGCTGAAGAACTCGGGCTGGGCCGCGCCCAGGCGCTGCACCACCTCGGCGAGTTTGGCGTCGCCCACGGGGGTGTTGGGGGGGAAGAACTCGAAGCTGACGGGGGTGGGGTTCATGATCCGTTTGTTTTGGAAAATCGCAGCATGGCGCGAAGGATCGAGGCTGAGGGGGTGCAAGAGCGCCGACAGGCTCTCAGACACCTGGCCTGAAATGCCGCGCCGCGGCCTCGGCCAGCCGCTGGTCGAAAGTGAGCAGCGGGGCGCGCAGCCGGTCGGCGAGCGCCAGGTAAGCGGCGTCGTAGGCCGTGAGCCCGTAGCGGGTACCGATGTCCAGCAACTCGGGAGGCTCGACGTCGTGGAAGACCAGCCGCTGGTCGCCGAGCGCGTCGACGCCGCTGCACGCCGCCTCCCTCAGGACGCCCGAGCGCAGCTTGTTGCGCGCGACGTTGGCGATCTCGTACTTCAGCAGCACCGGGGCGTGCAGGGCCAGGCCGGTCATCACGCGCTCCGCCTCGTCGGCTGCAGGCTCGCGCCACAAGTAGGCCGCGAGGATGCTGCAGTCCACCACGGCAGGCGGACGCTCCATCCAGCGCCCGGGGGGTTCGGCCACGAAGAGGGGCCGCGCGCTGCCCGTCATCGGCTGTCCCGGTCCGCGCGGATGATGTCCACCGCCAACGGCGCCTGCGCCAGCGAGGGGTGCGGCTTCCAGCCCGTGGCGCGGCGCTCCGCAGCCAGGTACTCCACCGTCTTCCAGCCCTGCAGCCAGCAGCGCGACGAGTCCTCGCCGAGCCAGGTGGCCGCGGGCGGTGCCGCACGCGGCGGGGCCGCCAGTCCAGCCGGGGGCTCGACCGCCTGCGACAGGATGGACATCAGTTCGCCCTGGAGCGAACGGTGGTTGCGTTCGGCCCGCTCTCGCAGGCGCTGGGCCAGATCTTCCGGAACGTCCTTGACCGACAGGTTGACTGACACGAGAAGCTCCATTTCGGATTCATCGAGAATCCATTATGGATCTCTGTTGCCTGACTGGCAAATCACCTCCAGGCCATCGCGCCCCGCTCGGTGCGGGAAAGAAGGATCAAGCGCCCGCGCGCCCACCCGCCAAAGGCCCCAGCACCGCGGCGATGAAGCGGTTGACCGGCGCCTCGAGTCCGAGCTTCGCGCTGCGGCGCACAACGGCGGCGGCCAGCCAGGGCAGCTCGAGCGGGCGGCCGGCTTCCAGGTCGTGCAGCATCGAGGCCTTCATGCCGTGCGGCAGGGTGTCGACGAAGGCCATGCGCTGCTCGGCGTAGTCGGCGGGCAGGTCCACGCCCTCGGCGCGACCGAGCGCGGTGGCCTCTGCCATCACGGCCTGCAGCATGCGGCGCAGTTCGGCGTCGGCCCGCACCACGCCCACCGGCTGGCGCGTGAGCGCGGTCAGGCCGCTCAGGCCGGCGAGGAAGACGAACTTCTCCCACACCGCGCGGCGGATGTCGGCGGGCATCTCGGCGTCGATGCCAGCCGCGCGGCAGGCCTCGAGAAAGCGCTGCAGCCGCGGCGCCTGCGCCGGCTGCAGCGGGCCGAAGCGCAGGCGCGCGAAGTCGCCGCCATGCTCGATGCAGCCGGGCGCGGCGATGCGCGTGGCGATGTAGGCCAGGCCCTGCGCCACCGCCGGCGCGCCGACGTGCCGCGCCAGCAGCTCGGCCACGTCGACACCGTTCTGCAGCGGCAGCACCACCGTGCCCGGGTGCATCAGCGCCGGCAACTGCGCGGCCGCCGCCTCGGCGTCGGGCAGCTTGACGCTGAAGACCACCAGGTCGGCCTTGGGCAGGGCCGCAGGGTCCTCGGCCACCGTCACGGACGGCAGGTGCAGATCGCCCAGCGGGCTCGCGATGCGCAGGCCCTGCTCGCGCAAGGCCTGCGCGTGGCGTCCGCGCGCGAGGAAGGCCACCCGGGCCCCCGCTGCCGCCAGCCGCCCGCCGAAATACCCGCCGATGCCGCCGGCCCCGTGGAAGACGATCTGCATGCCCGCCCCTCCTGCCCTCGTGCCCGGCTCAGTAGCGGTAGCTGTCGGGCTTGTACGGCCCCTGCTTGGGCACGCCGATGTACTCGGCCTGCTCCTCGGTCAGCTCGGTGAGCTGCGCGTTCAGCGTCTTCAACTGCAGGCGCGCGACCTTCTCGTCCAGATGCTTGGGCAACACGTAGACCTTGCCCTGCTCGTAGAAATCGGCGTGCGTGAAGAGCTCGATCTGGGCGATGGTCTGGTTGGCGAAGGAACTCGACATCACGTAGCTCGGGTGCCCCGTGGCGCAGCCCAGGTTCACGAGCCGGCCCTTGGCCAGCATGATGACGCGCTTGCCGTCGGGGAAGATCACATGGTCGACTTGGGGCTTGATCTCCTCCCACTGCAGGTCTTCGACCGCGGCGATGTCGATCTCGTTGTCGAAGTGACCGATGTTGCAGACGATGGCGTTGTGCTTCATCGCCTCCATGTGGGAGCGCGTGATCACGCGCTTGTTGCCGGTGGCGGTGACGAAGATGTCGGCCTTGTCGGCGGCCCAGTCCATGGTGACGACGCGGAAGCCCTCCATCGCCGCCTGCAGCGCGTTGATCGGGTCGATCTCGGTCACCCAGACCTGCGCCGACAGCGCGCGCAGCGCCTGCGCGCTGCCCTTGCCGACGTCGCCGTAGCCGGCCACCACCGCGACCTTGCCCGCCACCATGACGTCAGTGGCGCGCTTGATGCCGTCGACCAGGCTCTCGCGGCAACCGTAGAGGTTGTCGAACTTGCTCTTGGTGACCGAGTCGTTGACGTTGATGGCGCGGAACATCAGCGTGCCCTTGGCGCTCATCTCGTTGAGGCGGTGTACGCCGGTGGTTGTCTCCTCGGTGACGCCGATGATCCTGGCGCTCTTGCGCGTGTACCAGGTCGCGTCCTCGGAGAGCTTGGCGCGGATGGCCGCGAAGAGCTCGCGCTCCTCCTCGGAACCCGGGTTCGCGATGACCGAGGCGTCGCGCTCGGCCCGCTTGCCCAGGTGCATCAGCAGCGTCGCGTCGCCGCCGTCGTCCAGGATCATGTTCGGGCCTTCGCTGTCGCTGCCCTTGGGCCCGAACTCGAAGATGCGGTGCGTGTAGTCCCAGTAGTCGCGCAGGCTCTCGCCCTTGTAGGCGAACACCGGCGTGCCGGCGGCCACCAGCGCGGCGGCGGCGTGGTCCTGGGTGCTGAAGATGTTGCACGAAGCCCAACGCACGTCGGCGCCCAGGGCCTGCAGCGTCTCCACCAGCACGGCGGTCTGGATCGTCATGTGCAGGCTGCCGGTGATGCGCGCGCCCTTCAGCGGCTGGGCGTCCGCGTACTCGTCGCGGATGGCCACCAGCGCGGGCATCTCGGTTTCGGCGATGCGGATCTCCTTGCGGCCCCACTCGGCGAGCGACAGGTCGGCAATGGCGTAGTCGCTGGTGTGCAGCGGCTTGAGGACGGCGTTCATCTTCGGGCTCCTGGGTCGGGTGAGGAACCCGCACGCCGGCGGCTCGTGTGTTGGGGATGTCTGTTCACCACTCACCCACGGGACCGGACGTGCGGGTGAGCGCGGTTGCATGCAGTGTCCGAGCCTGGCCCCCATGGCGGGGGTTGCAACGCTCCTCGGAAGCCCAAGATTGTAGTGCGCGCGCCCCGGGGCGTGCACGGCGCTGGCTCAAGGCCCGTGCGTCAGGCGCGCTCGATGCGGAACACGGCCACGCTGGCGAGCAGGTTGGGCCAGCGGCGCACGACGCGGCCGTCGTGCAAGCCGAAGGCATCCGTCACGCGCAGCCCGTTCTTGCGCGCGAGCACCTCGAAATCGGCAAAGGTGCCCACGCGGATGTTGGGCGTGTCGTACCACTCGTAGGGCAGCGCCTTGGTCACCGGCATGCGACCGGTGGCCACGCGCAGCCGGTTGGGCCAGTGCGCGAAGTTCGGGAAGCTGACGATGCCGATGCGGCCGACACGCGCGGTCTCCTGGAGCATGCGCTCGGTGTTGCGCAGGTGCTGCAGCGTCTCGAGCTGCAGCACGACGTCGAAGCTCTGGTCCTCGAACAGCGCGAGGCCCTCCTCGAGGTTGAGCTGGATCACCTCGATGCCGCGCCGCACGCAGGCGTGCACGTTGGCGTCGTCGATCTCGACCCCGTAGCCGCTGCAGCCGCGCGTGCGCTGCAGGTGCGCCAGCATCTGCCCGGTGCCGCAGCCCAGGTCGAGCACGCGCGCGCCCTGCGGCACGAGGGCGGCGATGAGGTCGAGCTGGTGGGGCGTGGTCATGGACAACGACGCTCCTCAGGTCTCGATGCGGTCGAACCACGCCCGCACGACGCGGTGGTAACGCTCGTCGTCGAGCAGGAAGGCGTCGTGCCCGTGCGGGGCGGCGACCTCGGCGTAGCTGACGGCGATGCGGTTGTCGACGAGCGCCTTGACGATCTCGCGCGAGCGCGCCGGCGGGAAGCGCCAGTCGGTGGTGAAGCTGACGACGAGGAAGCCGCAGCCGCGCGCGGCCTCGAAGGCGCGCGCGAGGTCGCCGCCGTGCTCGCGCGCGGGCTCGAAGTAATCGAGCGCGCGCGTGATCAGCAGGTAGGTGTTGGCGTCGAAGTACTCGCTGAACTTGTCGCCCTGGTAGCGCAGATAGCTCTCGATCTGGAACTCGATGTCCTGCGTGCTGTAGCCGAACTCGGCCGCGCGCAGCTCGCGCCCGAACTTCTGCTCCATCGCGTCGTCGGACAGGTAGGTGATGTGCCCGATCATGCGCGCCACGCGCAGGCCGCGTCGCGGCAGCACGCCGTGGGCATAGAAGTGGCCCCCGTGGAAGTCGGGGTCGGTGACAATGGCGCGGCGCGCGACCTCGTTGAAGGCGATGTTCTGGGCCGAAAGGCTGGGCGCGGTGGCGATCGCCGCGCAATGGCGCACGCGCCGCGGGTGCCGCAGCGTCCAGCTCAGCGCCTGCATGCCACCCAGGCTGCCGCCGATCACCGCGGCCAGGCGCTCGATGCCCAGCGCGTCGAGCAGCCGCGCCTGCGCGTCGACCCAGTCCTCGACCGTGACGACGGGAAAGTCCGCGCCCCAGGCGCGGCCGGTGGCGGGGTGGGTGTCCATCGGCCCGGTCGAACCGAAGCACGAGCCCGGGTTGTTGACGCCGATGACGAAGAAGCGGTCGGTGTCCAGCGGCTTGCCCGGGCCGACGAGGTTGTCCCACCAGCCCTCGCTGCGCTCCTGCCCGGCATACGTGCCAGCCACGTGGTGGCTCGCGTTCAGCGCGTGGCACACCAGCACCGCGTTGCTGCGCTGCGCGTTCAGCGTGCCGTAGGTCTCGTACACCAGCCGGTAGGCCGGCAGCACGGCGCCGCTCCTCAGCGGCAGCGGCTCGCTGAAGTGCATCTGCTGCGGTGTGACCTCTCCGACCGAACCCATCCGATGCGACCCGGGCGCACGACGGCGCCCAAAGAAAAACCCGGTGCCGCACACCACGGACACCGGGTCGACCGGGACCTGTTTAGCGGCATTTGTGAAGCGCCCGCAAGCTGGAGCAAATCGGCGCGGCCCGAAGTGTAGCGTCGCGCCGGCCGCAGGTGGGATCGGGGCTCAAGGCCGGGCCGCGGCCGGCAGCCGGGCAGCAGCGCCCGCGGCGATGGCCTGCGCCAGATGCTCGATCAGCGCGCTGACCCGGTGAGGGATGTAGCGGTTGCTCGGCAGCACAGCGTAGATGCCCAGCGGCGCCCGCTCGTAGGACTGCAGCAGCTCGCACACCTCGCCCCGCGCCAGGTAGGGACCGGCGATGAAGTCGGGCTGGTGGGTGATGCCCAGGCCGCGAGCGGCGGCCTCGGTCAGCAGCACGCCGTTGTTGGCGACAAGGCGGCCGCGCACCGCCACCTGCAGCGTCTGGCCGCCGTCCAGGAAGGACCAGCTGCCCGGGGCGCTGTCGTTGGCATAGATCAGGCACTCGTGGTGGCGCAGCTCGCGGGGGTGGCGGGGCTCGGCGTGCAAGGCCAGGTAGCCCGGAGAGGCCAGCGTCAGCAGCCGTCAACGGCCGAGCGGGCGCACGATGTCGCCGGGTTGCAGGTCGTTGGTGATGCGGATCGAGAGGTCCAGCCCCTCCTCGACGAGGTTGGCGCGCCGGTCAGACAGGTCCATCACCAGCTCGACCTGCGGCTGGTCGCGCGCGAAATCGAGCAGGGCGGGCATCAGCTCCAGCAGGCCGAAGCTCAGCGGCAGGCCCAGGCGGATGCGCCCGCGCGGCACGGCCTTCTCCTCGGCCACGCCGGACTCGGCCGCGTCCACCATGTTCAGGATGACGCGGCATTTCTCGAGGTAGGCCGCGCCGGCGGCGGTGAGCGTCAGGCTGCGCGTGGTGCGGGTGATCAGCTTGGCGCCCAGGTGCTTCTCGAGCGCAGCCACCTGGCGCGTGACCACCGAGCGCGCCACCTGCAGCTGTCGCGCCACGGCAATGAAGCTGCCGGCCTCGGCCACGCGCACAAAGGTCTGCATCGCGTCGAGCTTGTCCATTGTTTGCAAGTTTGCAACAAAGTTTTCGTGATTGGGTGGTTTTTCTCGTCCTTCGGACTTTCTACAGTCCCACCCCATGAACACGTACCGCCCTGCTGTCTTCGTTCCCCATGGTTCGCCGATGTTCGCGCTGGAGCCCGGCGCCGCCGGCGCGGCGCTGGCCGACCTGCCCGCGCTCTGGGCCCGGCCGCGCGCCATCGTCGTCGTCAGCCCGCACTGGGAGACCGCCGTGCCGACCGTGGGATGTGCCACCCGCCTGGAGACGATCCACGACTTCGGCGGCTTCGACCCCCGCCTGTACGACATCCAGTACCCCGCCACCGGCTGCCCGGAAGCGGCGCAACAGGTGGCGGCCGCGCTGCAGGCTGCCGGGCTGCCGGTAGCGACCGACGCCCGGCGCGGTCTGGACCACGGCGCCTGGGTGCCGCTGCGCCACATGTTCCCCGACGCCGACGTGCCAGTGGTGCCGCTGTCCATCCAGCACCACGGCGGGCCGCGGCACGCCTGGCAGGTGGGGCAGGCCCTGGCCCCGCTCGCCGCCCAGGGCCTGCTGCTGGTGGCCTCGGGCAACATCACGCACAACCTGCGCGACTGGCAGCGCGCGGTGCACTTCGGGCCGGAAGCCGCCACGCTCGCGCAGGTCCGCACCTTCGCCGACTGGGTGGAGGCGCAGATGAGTGCAGGCGCGGTGGAGGCGCTGCTGGACTACCGTCAGACCCAGCCCGCGGGCGTGCGCGCCCACCCGCGCGACGAGCACCTGCTGCCGCTGTTCACCGCGCTGGGCGCCGCCGGCCCCGGGGCCCGGCCGCGCGCCTTCTTCCGCGGCATCAGCGACCACGTGATTGCGATGGACGGCTACAGCTTCCACTGAGACCCTGCGCGCTGTCCCGATCCCGCTGCCGCGGGCGGGGCCGTGGAGCGACAAGACCGGGGATTCGCGCCCATCTCCGCCTGACGCGACGCCCTGCCGGACCGATACTGGGGCGTACTCGCCGGGAGTGCGCGCCATGGTTCCTGCCCTGCTGCACCACATCGACCGCCACGTGCCCGTGCGCTATGCCGCATTCGGCGCAAGCCTGGGGCTGCTGGCCTGGGGCCTGGCGTCCTGGGCCCTGCTCGGGCACTCGGTGCTGTGGGCCCTGCCCGGGCTCGCGCTCACGGCCATCGGCCTGAGCGACCTGCGCCAGCAGCGCCACTCGATCCTGCGCAACTACCCGGTCATCGGGCACCTGCGCTTCCTGCTCGAGTTCGTGCGACCGGAGATGCGGCAGTACTTCATCGAGAGCGACAACGAGGCCGCGCCTTTCTCGCGCCAGCAGCGCTCGCTGGTCTACCAGCGCGCCAAGGGCGAGGCCGACAAGCGCCCCTTCGGCACCCAGCTCGACGTGCACGCCGAGGGCTACGAGTGGATCAACCACTCGCTGCAGCCGAGCACGATCGCCTCGCACGACTTCCGCGTCGTCGTCGGCGCGGGTGGCAGCTCCTGCACCCAGCCCTACGCGGCCAGCGTCTTCAACATCTCGGCGATGAGCTTCGGCGCGCTGTCGGCGCGCGCGATCCAGGCCCTGAACGAGGGTGCGCGGCGCGGCGGCTTCGCGCACGACACCGGCGAGGGCTCGATCAGCGCCCACCACCGCGTGCACGGCGGTGACCTGGTCTGGCAGGTGGCCTCGGGCTACTTCGGCTGCCGCGACGCGCAGGGCCGCTTCTGCGAGGAGCGCTTCGCCGCGAACGCGCGCAACCCGCAGGTGAGGATGATCGAGCTCAAGCTCAGCCAGGGCGCCAAGCCCGGCCACGGCGGCGTGCTGCCGGGACCCAAGGTGACGGCCGAGATCGCCGCCGCGCGCGGCGTCCCGCCCGGGGTGGACTGCATCAGCCCGGCGGCGCACTCGGCCTTCGCCACGCCGCTGGAGCTGGTGCACTTCGTGGAGCGCCTGCGCGGCCTGTCGGGCGGCAAGCCCGTGGGGCTGAAGCTGTGCATCGGCCACCCCTGGGAGTGGTTCGCGCTGTGCAAGGCCATGCTCGAGACCGGGCTGCTGCCCGACTTCATCGTCGTCGACGGGGCCGAGGGCGGCACCGGCGCGGCGCCGCTGGAGTTCACCGACCACGTCGGCTCGCCGGTGCAGGAGGGGCTGCTGCTGGTGCGCAACACCCTGGTCGGGCTCGGGCTGCGCGAGCGTGTGCGCATCGGCAGCGCGGGCAAAGTGGTCAGCGCCTTCGACATCGCGCGCATGATGGCGCTCGGGGCCGACTGGTGCAATGCGGCACGCGGCTTCATGTTCGCGCTGGGCTGCATCCAGGCCCAGACCTGCCACACCGGCCGCTGCCCCACCGGCGTGACGACGCAGGACCCGCTGCGCCAGCGCGCCATCGTCGTGCCCGACAAGGCCGAGCGCGTGTTCCGCTTCCACCAGGGCACGCTGGAGGCGTTGCGCGAGCTGACCCAGGCCGCGGGGCTGGAGCACCCGGGCCAGATCCGGGCCTCGCACATCGTGCGCCGCTCGGGCCTGGGCGTGAGCCTGCTGTCGGAGGCGCTCACGCTGGCCGAGCCCGGGGCCCTGCTCGCGGCCGAGGCGGGGCATGCGCCCTGGCCGTCGGAGGTGTTCCGTCGCTACTGGCCGCTGGCGTCGGCGCAGCGTTTCGGCATCGGCCCGGCAGCCTAGGAGGCTGATCAGTCGCGCGGCGGGAAGCGGTGGAACATGAAGAATTCGCCGTCCTGCACCCATCCCCGCGCCTGGTACAGGCGCTGCGCGGGCAGGTTGTCCCGGGCCACGTTCAGGCTGAGCCGGCAGGCTCCGAAGGCCTGCGCGTGGCTTTCCACGGCCTCCAGCAGGGCCGAGGCCAGCCCGGTGCGCCGCGCCGTCGGCGCGACGAAGAGATCGTTCAGGATGAACACGCGCGCCAGCGCCGTGGACGAGAAGCTCGGGTAGAGCTGCGCGAACCCGGCCGCCTGGCCCTGGACCTCGCCGAGGAACACCACCGACTGCCCATGCTCGAAGCGCGCATGCAGGAAGGCGCGGCAGGCCGGCAGGTCGGCCGGGCGCCCCTGGAACTGGCGGTACTGGTCGAACAACTCCGACACGGCGTCGAGGTCGGCGGACACGGCTTGGCGGACGGTGTTCATCGGTGCGGTGTGGAGAGGCCCGCGCGGACGACAGCCGCCTGCGCTCAGGCCTATTCTCGCCATCTCGCCATCTCGCCATCTCGCCATCTCGGCCGCGGGCGCGCGGGCGCTCGAACGCCGCCACCCGTGCGGCGCTGCCTCGACGAGGACGGCCGTGGGGCCGGCGTGGCCGCGAGAATCGGCCCCCACCGCGACCCATGCCACAGCTCGACATCTTTGCCGACAGCCGCGACGTCGGTCTGCGCAACGACCTGGCGCAGGCGCTGCTCGACGGCGACGTGCCCGCCGCGGAGCGCGCCGCGCAGAGCCTGCGCGCCGAGTTCGGCGAGGACGCGGTGCTCACGCCCGCCGCCGTGTTGATCGAGCATCTGCAGGCGCAGCCGCCGGCTGCCGCCGCCCCCAGCCGCCTGGGCGCCCAGGCCGTGCTCGACGCCCGGCGCCACCTGGAGGGGCCCGTCACGGCTGCGGCGGCCGCCGTGTTCGACCGGGAGACGGCGAAGACCTGGCTCGCCAGCCGATGGCAGGCGCTGGCGCAAGGGGCGGCCGGGGTGGAGTGGCACCCGACGCAGGCCGACGCGCACGCCGCCGGCCTGCACCTGCGCGCCCGGGCCTGGAACGCGGCCGCCAGCGCGGTCGACACCATCGCCGCATGGCGCCGCATCCCCCAGCCGCTGCTGTGGATGACGCAGGCGCGGTGGCTCGGCACGGGCGCCGACGCCGGCTGGCCGCTGTTGGCCGAGGCGCTGTGGCTCGCGCCGGCCCGGGCCGCCGCGCTGCTGCCGTTGCTGGCCGACCTGGCGCTGACGAAGCTCGCAGCCCGCTTCGAGGCCTGCTTCGACCTCGCCGGCCCATCCGGCGAGGACTGGGCCTGGCTGCCCGCCTTCGCCCTGGTCGACCGCCCCCTTCTGGCCGGCCCGCTTGCGCCCGCCAACCCGCCGCCCACGAGCCTGCCCGGCGAGGCGTACAAGACCGTCGCCGCCCTGCTGCGGCTCGAGCGCCAGGGACGGCACCACGAGATCGTCGCGCAGCGCGCGCGGCTGAAGGCGCTGTCGGCACCGCTGATGGCGGCCTACATGGCCACGCGGTGAGGGGTTCGGCACGCGGCACGCAGGACGTGCTCGCGGGGCGTGCCTGGACCCTTGAGCCGATTCGATCCCGGTGGCATCACGCAACGCAGGACGCGGTCGCCGCGCCGAAGCCCAGCCCGACCAGCGCCTGGCGCAGCGCCTGACGCGGCGGCGTCTGTTGCATCGGGCCGATGCGCGCCGCAAGCCGCGTGCCGTCGAGCCTGTGCGGCACCCGCCAGAGGTAGCTCATCTCGGCGACGGCTTTCATCATCGGCACGAAGAGTCCCATCAAGCGGATCACACCCCAAGGCATGCCGCCGCGGCGCCAGCCGCGCGTTGCCACGACCGGCGGCGTGACGCCGAGGTCGGTGGCGGCGGCCTGCACCGCGTCGAGCAGCTCGGCGCCCGTCAGCGTGTGGCCGGTGAAGTGCAGCGTCTCGAAGGCCGGCGCGTCGCCCTCGCGTGCCAAATCGGCCACCGCAACAAAGGCACGCGCCAGGTCGGGCAGGTAGGCCCAGGCGTGCGGCACGTCCAGTGGACCGGGGTACACGAGCTTGCCGGAGGCCAGCGACTTGACGACCGCGAGGTCGAGCCACGAGCCCTGGCCGCCGCCGTAGAAGTCGCCGGCGCGGATGACGACGGCGCGCAGGCGCCCTGCCTCGGCGCGACAGGCTATCTCGGCTTCGAGGTCGACGCGCAGGCGACCCTTCTGGGTCGTTGGGTGCTCGGGCGTGTCCTCATGCAGCACGTGCGGCATGCCCTCGCCGTAGCCGTAGACGTTGCCCGGCAGCATGAACAGCGCGCCGAGCCGCTCGGCGGCGTCCAGGCCCAGGCGGGCCAGCGGCAGCAGCTGCCGTGTCCACTCGGTGTAGACCGGGTTGACGGCGTGAACGACAACGCACGCACCGGCAGCCGCGGCGACCAGGGCCTCGGTGTCGTCGAGCGCCACCGCGAGATGCCTGGCTCCTTGCGGCAGGCCGATCGGCGTGCGACGCGCCTGCGCCAGCACGGTCCAGCCTGCGGCGGCGAAGGAGGCCACCGCCGCGGCACCGATGCGGCCACTGGCACCGAGAACGAGAGCGATGGGATTCGACATGCGTGTCTCCTTGCAGGCATCCGGGGCGACTTCGAAGGCCTCACTGTGAACCGCGACGAGGCATTCCGCAATTGCCGAAGTGCGCAATTGAGCTATACATTTCGGTATGCCTCAACCCGTGCGTGGCCACCCTTGCAACCAATCGGTCGAGGCAGGCGGCGGCCGAGCTGCAGGTTCACCCCATGGGTCTGGCCGACCAAATGCACCCGGGGATCGCGGCTTCGACTGGTCGCTGGTGCAGAGCTTTGTCGCCGTGCTCGACGCCGGCAGCCTGAGCGGCGCGGCCAAGAAGCTCGGTGCGCAACAGCCGACCCTCTCGCGGCAGGTGGCAGCACTGGAGGCACAGCTCGGCGCGCCGCTCTTCGAGCGCACCGGCCGCGGCGTGGCGCCCACGGCGCTCGCGCTGGCGATCGCCGACGACGCGCGCGCGATGCAAATCGGCGCGGAGCAGTTGCAGCGGCGGCTAGCGCGCCAGCGTTCACGCACGGGCGGCACCGTGCGCATCACGACCAGCCAGGTCGCGGCAAGCCACCTGCTGCCGCCGGTGCTGGCCGCGCTGCAGGCGGCCGAGCCGGGGGTCGAGGTCGAACTCGTCGCGTCGAACCATTTGACGAATCTGCTGCGCCGTGAGGCCGACATAGCGGTGCGTATGGTGCGTCCGGCGCAGGCCTCGCTGGTGGCGAGGAAACTCGCCGACATCGCAATGACCGCATGCGCGGACGAAAGCTACCTCGCACGCGCCGGCACACCGCGACGACCCGACGAACTGCTATGCCACCGTCTCGTGGGCTACGACCGCGACGACACACTGCTGCGCGGGTTCGCGGCAATGGGCTTCCCGGTCGGGCGCGAGCACTTCGCGGTACGCACCGACGACCAACTCGCCTACGGTCGCCTCATCGCTGCCGGCGCGGGCATCGGCTTCGTCGCAGCATACAGCCTGCGCTGGCTACCGGGAGTGGTGCCGGTGCTGCCGATGCTGAAGATCCCGCCGCTGCCCTGTTGGCTGGCGGTGCACCGCGAGATCCACGGCAGCGCGCTCGTGCGGCACGTGTTCGACTTCCTTGCCGAGGCGATACCTCGCGAGCTGGCGGCGCTGCAGGCCACGCACGCGAAGCCGGCAACGGCGGCGACTGCGCCTCGGCCTCACCCCGAGCACGAGCCGTTCCAGAGAACCGAGAGCATTCCAGAACTCGCTCTGCGGCCCGTTGTGCCTGGTGGTCCGCGACTTTGAGGTTCACTCAGATCACGTTGAGCAACTACCTTCTGGCAACGCAGCCGTTGGCGGGCACTTCTGCTCCGAGCCGGTACCGCCAGTTCGCGGCCCGCGGAAGCCGTGGTTGGCCGGAGATTGCCGCCGCGTGGGTAACGCGCAAGCACAGGAAATTCGAACTCCCTGCACTACCCCTGCCGGGTCGAGCGTCGCGGCATCTTTATGGCTTCGATGGATTCGGTGGGCTCGGTCAGGCGCATCGAGCACCGCTCCACGAGATCCTGGTTCGGGCCGGCTCAAGGCTTCCATGCACGCAAGCCTCACCCGTCTCGCGCACCCTTTCCCGGGCCGGCGGCTGCGGATCCAGTCCGAGGTGGCTCAGGATCTTCTCGATCACCGGCCTCTCCAGGATGGCCGCGGTGATCTCCATGCCCTCAGCCCCTCACTCCCTCACCCCCGCAGCAGATCCAGCAGCGTCCTGGCGATCACCTTCGTAGCGCGGCGTAGGTCCTTGAGCACCAGGTGCTCGTCGGCCCGCTTGGCGTTGGACTCGAGCACGGTGCGCGGGCCGGCGCCGTAGATCACGGCGGGCACGCCGTGCTCGCCGTACAGGCGCACGTCGGTGTACAGCGGCGTGCCGCTCTCGGGGATGGGCTCGCCGAAGACGGCCTGGCCGTGGCGCTGCAGCGGCTCGATGAGGGCGCGGTTGCCCGGCAGCGGCTTCAGCGAGTTCGCCAGCAGCAGGCGGCGGATCTCGAGGCGGATGCCCGGGCAGCGGGCGGCGGTGGCGGTGATGAGCGCGCGCACCTCGGCCTCGACCGTGGCGGAATCCTCCTCGGGGATCATGCGCCGGTCGAGCTTGAGCACCACCTTGCCGGGGACGACGTTGGTGTTGCTGCCGCCCTCGATGCGGCCCACGTTCAGGTAGGGGTGGGTGATGCCCGCGACCTGCGAGCGCCGCGCGCGCAGCACCTCGTTGTGGGCGTAGAGCGCGGTCAGCAGCTGGTTGGCCGCCTGCAGCGCGTCCACCCCCGTGTGCGGGTAGGCGGCGTGCGAGGCCGTGCCGTGCAGCGTCACCTCCATCTGCAGGCAGCCGTTGTGCGCGGTGACGACCTGGTAGCTGAAGCCGGCGGCGATCAGCAGGTCGGGCTTGGTCAGGCCCTTGGCAAGCAGCCAGCCGGGGCCGAGCTCGCCGCCGAACTCCTCGTCGTAGGTGAAGTGCAGCTCGACCCCGCCCTTGAGCGCCGTGCCGCCGGCACGCAGCGCCTCCAGCGCGCGCACGGCGAAGGTGAAGCTCGCGAAGTCGCTCTTGCTCACCGCCGCGGCACGGCCGTAGAGCCGGCCGTCGACGACCTCGCCGCCATAGGGGTCGTGCGTCCAGCCGTCGCCCGGGGGGACGACGTCGCCGTGCGCGTTGAGCACGATCGTCGGCCCCGAGCCCGGCGAGCCGTAGGAGCGGCGCACGATCAGGTTGGTGATGCTCTGCAGGCCGTAGGCCTGCACCTCGGCCTCGGGCACGGCGTGGGCCTCGGCCTCCAGGCCGAAGCCGCGCAGCAGCTCGGCCGTGCGCAGCGCGTGTGGCGCGTTGTTGCCGGGCGGGGTGGGCGTGGGCACGCGCACGAGTTCCTGCAGGAAGCGCACCTCCTCGTCGAAATGGGCGTCGATCCAGGCGTCGAGGGTGTCGTAGGGGGTGGTCATGGTGTGGGGTGGCGTGAGGTCGGGGGAGAGGGCTTCGACAGGCTCAGCCCGAACGGAGAGGAGGCCGTTCACCCTGAGCTTGTCGAAGGGCTTGATCACATTCAGAACGCAGAGGAGCCGTTCGCCCTGAGCCTGTCGAAGGGCTGGTTCGCGTCCAGTCCAGGCCGCGCAAGAGGGGCAGGCGGGTTTGACTCACGCTTCGAGGTGGTCGAGCAGGTGCTGAAAGGCGCGGACGACGAGCTCGGTGTCGTCGTTGGTGATGGACTCCAGCGGGTTGTGGCTGATGCCGGCGTTCAGGCCGCGCATGAAGAGCATGGCCTGCGGCATGATCTCGTGCAGCTTCATCGCGTCGTGCCCGGCACCGCTGGGCATGCGGAAGACGGGCAGGCCCAGGGCCTGCACGGCCGCCTCCCAGCGCGCCTGCCACGCAGGGTGGCTGGGCGCGGCGGCGGCGCGCAGCGTCTCCTCGAGCGTGAAGGCCAGGCCGCGCCGCGCGCAGATCGCGGCCAGCTCGGCGCGCACGTCGGCGGCACAGGCGTCGCGCGCGGCGTCGGTCGTGGCGCGGATGTCCAGGCTGAAGCGGCAGCGCCCGGGCACGACGTTGATCGAGCCGTCGGGCACTTGCAGCTGCCCCATCGTGCCCACGACGTCGGGCACCTGCGCGGCGCGGCGCTCCAGGTACAGGCACAGCTCGGCCACGGCGGCGGCGGCGTCGCGCCGTTGCCCCATCGGCGTCGTGCCGGCGTGGCTGGCCATGCCCTGCACCTCGCCGAGGTAACGCACACTGCCGTTGATCGAGGTGACCACGCCCAGCGGCAGGTCCAGCGCGTTGAGCACCGGGCCCTGCTCGATGTGCGCCTCGACGAAGCCGAGGTAGCGCGCGGGGTCGCGCTGCAGCGCGGCGATCGCCTCCATCGTCGCGGGCAGGCCTGCGGCCTGCATGGCCTCGCGCATCGGGACGCCGTCGGCGTCGCGCTGCTCGAGCCAGGCCGGGTTGAAGTCGCCCGTCAGCGCACCCGAACCCAGGAAGGTGGCCTTGTAGCGCTGCCCCTCCTCCTCGGCGAAGCCCACCACCTCGATGCCCAAGGCCAGGCGCCGGCAGGCGCGGTGCAGCTCGCGCACGCACGCCATTGGCACCAGGATGCCCAGGCGGCCGTCGTACTTGCCGCCGTTGCGCACGGTGTCGAAGTGGCTGCCGGCGAGCAGGCGCGGGGCCGACGGGTCGGCGGCGATGGCGCCGCTGCCTGCAGGGTGCGTGCCGGGTGCGCCCGCGGCCCCGTGGTAAACGCCCACCACGTTGCCGACCGCATCCAGGCCCACCTCGTCGAAGCCGCACTCGCGCATCCAGCCCTGCAGTTGCGCAGCGGCCGCGCGGTGCGCGTCGGTGAGGTAGGTCACGGTGAGCTGGCCACGCTCCGCGAAGCCCGGGTCGCTGTGCGCGGCCAGGGCCTCGGCCCAGTCCCAGACGAGGTTGCCCAGGGCCGGCTCGACCCCGAACTTGTCGTTCAGGCGGATCTCGGCGATACGGTGGATGTTGCGCAGGCACTCGGCGCGCTCGAAGTCGGGCGGGTGGCCCAGCCGCCGCGCGAAGGTGTCGATGATCTGGTGGCGGCTCAGCCCGCCGCCGCGCGGGCCGCGCACGGCCAGGATGAAGGGGAAGCCGAACTTCGCGTTGTAGTCGGCGTTGAGCTGCAGGATGCGCGCGAACTCCTCGGGCGTGCAGTCGGTCAGGCCGGCGCGGCCCTGCTCGTTCGTGGATTCGGCCGTCAGCGACTTGCTGACCATGGCCTTGCCGGCAAGCTCGGGGTGGGCGCGGATCAGGCCGAGCTGCTCGGCCGGGTCCGCCTCGCGCACGGTGTCGGCCAGCGCCTGCTTCAGCGCGGTGAGCGTGGCGAAGGGGCGGCGCGCCCAGGCGCGCTGCGCGATCCACGGCGAGTGTTCGTAGGTGCCGTCCAGGAGGGCGACGAAGGCGTCGCGGTCGGCGGCATTGAGTTGCTCGAGCGTCAGGGGCATGGTGTGTCCGGTGCGGGGTTCATTCCCAGACGAAGGCGGTGGCCGCGTCGAAGGGATGCGTGGCCTTCCAGTGGCGCGCGATGTCCACGCGCCGCGTGACCCACACGCGGTCGTGCTTCTCGATGTGGTCCAGGAAGCGCTGCAGCGCGCGCATGCGCCCGGGGCGGCCGAGCAGGCGGCAGTGCATGCCGATGCTCATCATCGAGGGGCGCTCGTCACCCTCGGCCCAGTGCACGTCGAAGGCGTCGCGCAGGTACTCGAAGAACTCGTCGCCGTGGCTGTAGCCCTGAGGCAGCGCGAAGCGCATGTCGTTGCAGTCCAGCGAGTAGGGCACGACCAGGTGCGGCGCGAGCGCGCCGTCGGTCTTGCGCACCTGCAGCCAGAAGGGCAGGTCGTCGCCGTAGTAGTCACTGTCGTACTCGAAGCCGCCGAAGTCGGCCACCAGGCGGCGCGTGTTGGGGCTGTCGCGCCCGGTGTACCAGCCGGCGCCGTGCAGCTGCCGCGGCGCGCCGCCGGTGCCGTCGCCGGTGAGGCGGGCGATGATCTCCATGCCGATGCGCAGGTGCTCGCGCTCGACGGCCTCGTCGAGGTTCTGGTAGTGGATCCAGCGCCAGCCGTGGCAGGCGATCTCGTGGCCGAGCTCGACGAAGGCAGCGGTGACCTCCGGGCAGCGCTCGAGCGCCATCGACGCGCCGAAGACGGTGAGCGGCAGGCCACGCTGCTCGAACTCGCGCAGGATGCGCCACACGCCCACGCGGCTGCCGTATTCGTAGATGCCCTCCATGCTCAGGTGCCGCGCCGGGTAGGCCGCCGGGTTGAACATCTCGGACAGGAACTGCTCGCTGCCGGCGTCGCCGTGCAGCACGGAGTTCTCGCCGCCTTCCTCGTAGTTCAGCACGAACTGCACCGCGACGCGGGCCTGGCCGGGCCAGCGCGCGTGCGGCGGGCGACGGCCGTGGCCGAGGAGGTCGCGCGGGTAGCGGGGAACGACGGCGGTGCTGTTCATGGGTGCGCGGGCCGCGTGCAGGCGGCACTGGTGGTGGCTGTTGCCCCGATGGCGAGGCATCTGGATCGCAAGGCGCGCTGCGGGCATCCCGGCCGTAAGGCGGAGGGGAGAACCAGCGCGTTCGAGCCGATTTAGTGTATACACGCGCCCCATGGTCGCAGCGGGCTCCGCGCCCGGCCACCGCACACGCATGCGGCGGTCCGGGCGTCGGCAGTCGCGACCCGTTTGCCTCACAGGGCCCGCGGTGGTGAGGAGCGTTGCCGGAGTCTGCCTGCGCCCATGCGTGCGCGAAAGACCCGCACCTCGTGCCCGCCCGATCGAGACTCACCCCATGGACGCCTACCTGCTCGACATCCTCAACCTGCTGCTGCGCTGGCTGCACGTCATCACCGCGATCGCCTGGATCGGCTCGTCGTTCTACTTCGTGATGCTGGACAACAGCCTCACGAAGCCCCAGCACCAGGACCTGCTCGACAAGGGCGTGGACGGCGAGATGTGGGCGGTGCACGGCGGCGGTTTCTACCACTCCAACAAGTACATGCTGGCGCCGCGCTGGCTGCCGCTGCCGCAGAAGCTGCACTGGTCCTTCTGGGAGAGCTATTCCACCTGGCTCACCGGCTTCGCGCTGTTCACGGTGCTCTACCTGTTCAACGCGAGCAGCTTCCTGATCGACCGGAACGTCTTCGACTGGTCCCCGGCGGCGGCGATCACGACCTCGCTCGTCTTCCTGGTCGCGTTCTGGGTGATCTACGACGCGATCTGCCGCCTCTTCGGCCAGCGCCGCCAGGGCGACCTGATCGTCGGCGTGGTCGTCGCGGTCTTCGTCGTGTTCGCGTCCTGGCTCGCCTGCCAGTTGTTCGCCGGCCGCGCGGCCTTCCTGCTGGTGGGCGCGATGATCGCCACGGCGATGAGCGCCAACGTGTTCCTCGTCATCATCCCCGGGCAGCGCAAGGTGGTGGCGGCGCTGCGCGAGGGCCGTCAACCCGAGGCCATCCACGGCAAGCGCGGCAAGCAGCGCAGCGTGCACAACACCTACTTCACGCTGCCGGTCATCGTGGCGATGCTGTCCAACCACTACGGCTGGCTCTACCAGGGTACGCACAACTGGGGGGTGCTGGTGCTGTTGATGCTGGCCGGCGCGCTGATCCGCCACAGCTTCGTCGCCCGCCACCGCGCCCACGCGCAGGGCCTGCGCACGCCGTGGGAGCACGCGGTGGCCGGCGTGGTGGTGCTGGTCGCGCTGGTGGTGTGGCGCATGCCCGCGCCGGCCAGCGCGGCGCAGCAGGCCCAGGCGGCGCAGCCAGTCACCTTCGCCGCGGTGCAGCAGGTGATGGAGCAGCGCTGCATCATCTGCCACAACGCCCAGGTGCAGAGCAAGAACGTGGCCCTGCACACCCCCGAGCTGCTGAAGCAGCACGCCCAGGCGATCTACCAGCAGGTCTGGACGCTGAAGCTGATGCCGATGAACAACGCCACGCAGATCACCGACGCCGAGCGCCAGCTCGTCAGGCGCTGGTTCGAGGCGGGCGCGCCGACGAACTGAACCCGGAGACCCGCCCCATGGGACGCCTGAGCACCCACGTCCTCGACACCGCCCACGGCTGCCCTGCGGCCGGCATGAAGGTCCGGCTGCAGCGCATCGGCGCCGACGGCAGCGCGCAGACCGTGCGCGAGGTCGTGCTGAACGACGACGGCCGCAACCCGGACGGCCCACTGCTGGACGCCAGCGCCATGGCCCGCGGGCGCTGGCGCCTGCTGTTCGAGGTGGCGCCTTACTTCCGCGCGCGCGGGGTCGAGCTGCCTGATCCGCCCTTCGTGGACGTGGTGCAGCTGGACTTCGGCATCGCCGACCCCGCCGGCCACTACCACGTGCCCTTGCTCGTCAGCCCCTGGAGCTGGAGCACCTACCGGGGTTCCTGATCCCGGCGCGCGCGTAGGAGGCCTGCGCGTGGATGGCCTGGGCACCCTGGTGGGCGGATCTTCAACACCTTCCCGCACACCAGCTTCTCGCAGAACGTGGGCCTGGTGGGCGTGACGGGCGTGAAGAGCCGCTTCGTCTGCGTGGCCGCGGGCGTGATCCTGCTGCTGCTGGGCCTGCTGCCGAAGATGGCCGCGCTGGTGGAGTCGCTGCCGACCTTCGTGCTCGGCGGCGCCGGCCTCGTGATGTTCGGCATGGTCGCAGCCACCGGCATCCGCATCCTGGCGACGGTGGACTACAAGGGCAACCGCAACGACCTGTTCATCGTCGCGGAGTCGATCGGCGTGGGCATGATCCCGCTGATCGCGCCGCGCTACCTGCAGTGGCTGCCGCACGGCATCCACCCGCTGATCGAGTCAGGCATCCTGCTCGCGTCGATCAGCGCCGTGACCCTGAACCTGTTCTTCAACGGCGGCCGCGGTGACGAGCGCGCCGCCGTCGAGGCCGCCAAGAGCGCAGACGCGCACTGAGAGCGCCCCCCAGGGCCGGGCCGCGCCTGGCCCGTTCCACGGCCTCGCAGCGCTCGGCCGCCGAGGCAGGCGGGGCGCGGGGTCAGTCCAGCGACCGCGCCGCGGCCAGGGCCCGCAGCAGGGCCGAGTTGACCTCCTCCAGGCTGAGGAGGCAGCGGTCAGCGGCCTCGACGATGGCGCGGCGCTCGCCCAGCTCCAGGGCCGTTGCAAGCGCCAGATAGGGCATGCAGGGCCCGGCGCCGTGGATCAGCGCCCGTCTGACGCTCTCGGACACCGCGACATCGACGAACAGGTCGGGAAAGCTGCGCCCGAGCATGCGGTCCAGCAGCGAGAAGGCGCCGCAGATGAACATGTCGCCTCGAAGCTCGGCATCCGGGTCGGCGCTGACAAGCTCTTCCATGACGAAGCCGCGCCGGACGGCCGCGAAGATCAAGAGCTTTGTCGCGGGATCGCCATGTGCCGAGACCAGCAGCAAGGCCAGCCAACGCCTCAGCCTGCGATAGCCCAGCAGCATGATGGCGTCACCCAATGAAGACACCTCCATCGGCAGGCTGGAAGCGGTCGAGTTCAGTTGACGCAACATCAGGAAGGCGAGACGCGGCTCTCTCCTCAGGACAGCCTCGAGCCGCGAAATCGGCTCCTCGGCATCGACCCGCCTGATGAGCTCGGCCACGATTGCCAGATCGGCATGCTGGGCCTCGGCATCCGCCACGACGATGTCGCCCCCGAGCGGCCATCCCAGCGCAGCCACAGCGCCCCGAGCAAAGGCGGCGTCCAGATCGGACGCCGCGCGCGCCCCGGTCTGGATCGGAAGGACGGCCCGGCTCCGAGAGCACGCGAGGACGTCGTCGCCTTCGACCAGGGCGAAACGGAAGCACGGGGCCATCGAGGCCGGCAGCTCGGCCACCGGCCGGCCCTTGAACACGAGCGCGTTGCCCGAACGATGCAGGGCGCGAAGGGCTCCGGCGTTCGCCGCCGCCATCGCCATGAAGGCGGGCACCTCGAGCATCACGTTGGAGCATGGCTGGGCGCCGAGCATGTCGCTAAGCCAGGGTTCGGAGGCGATGTTCAGGAGCACCGGATCCAGGACCTGAGGCACACCGCCGGCGTCAGCCGCCGCTCGGGCTGCCGGCCGCCCGCACCCGGACACAGGCTCAGGCCACACGCTGTGCACAGCGGCCAGCAGACCACGCGCGTCAGGGGCAGCGTCGCGAGGTTCGGGCAAGACGGTCAACCGGGTCGCCAGCGGTGCCCGCCCGCGCCCGATCACCGGGCTGTACCCCAGGACGAGCTGACCGAGAACCGGTGAAGGGTGCATGTGATGACGGCGGGTCAGGTAGGCGGGCCAGGCCGGCGGTGGGCGATCACGCCCCGCGTCATGCGTGTTTCGATGGTATCCGTTTGCGGCGTGCCGTGCTACGCCGTTCACTGCATACTCGACCGCATGATCCGACCCCTTTCCTCGCGTCCGTTCCCGCTCCGCTGGTCCGCCACGCTCGCGGCCGCGGCAGGGCTCACCCTCTCCGCATTGCCTGCCGGCCCGGCCGTCGCCCAGGGCAGCAGCGCGCGCTTCATGAGCGCCGGCGAGTTGCACCTGAGGCTGTCGGCCGCCGAGCAGGCTGCGCGCGAGGCCGGGCGTCACTACGTGCTCGGCGTGGTGGACGCGCTCACCCTCGCGCGCGACCCGCGCAGTTGCATCGGCCCCGGCGTGGCCGCATCGCAACTGGTCGATGTCGTGGCGGCGCAACTCCAGGCCCGGCCCGATCTGCACCGATTCAATGCCGCCAGCCTCGTGCGCGAGGCCATCGCAACAGCCTTCCCCTGCGTCTGAAACCGCGCCTGGCCCAAGGAAACCCGCATGAACCTCACCTGGGAAGCCCACACCTGCCTGCCGCTGCACCCCGAGGCCGACTTCGCGCCGTTGGAGGAATACCGAGCCTGCGGCGTGCACTACGTGTCGATCAATATCGGCATGGACATGAACCCGCTGGAGCAGATGCTGCCGGTGATCGCCGCCTTCCGCGCCCGCCTGGCGGCACAGCCCGGGCGCTACGTGCTGCCGCGCACCGTGGCCGACATCGAGGCCGCGGCGGCGCAGGGGCGGCTGGCGGTGGGCTTCGACCTCGAGGGCGCGGTGCCACTGCTGGGCCAGCCCGAGATGGTGGCGCTGTACCGCGACCTGGGCGTGCGCCAGGTGCACTTCGCCTACAACCGCAACAACGCCGTGGCCGGCGGCTGCCACGACGACGACACCGGGCTCACGCCGCTGGGCCGGCGCATGGTCGAGGCTGTCAACCGCGCCGGCGTGCTGATGGACTGCTCGCACACGGGGCGGCGCTCCTCGCTCGACATCATGGAGGTCTCGGACGCGCCCGTGATCTTCAGCCACGCCAACCCGCAGGCGCTGATCGACCACGGGCGCAACATCACCGACGAGCAGATCCGCCGTTGCGCCGCCACCGGCGGCGTCGTCTGCGTCAACGGCGTCTCGCGCTTCCTCGGCACCGCACGCCCCGGCGCGGCCGACGTCGCGCGCCACGCCGCCTACGTGGCCGACCTCGTGGGCGTGGCGCACGTGGGCATCGGCCTGGACATCAGCTTCCCCCAGCCCGGCATCGACGAGACGCCGCCCGGCGACCACGACCCGCGCTGGTGGTGGCCCCCCGAGGCCGGCTACGATCGCCAGGGCGCGCCGTCCACCTACCCGCCCGTGGCCGCCTGGCGCGAGCTCGGCCCGGCGCTGCAGGCGCTGGGCATGAGCGCGGCCGAGGCCGCGCTCGTGCTGGGCGGGAACATGCAGCGCGTGGCGCGCGCGGTGTGGGGTGGGTGAGGGCTGGCAAGGGGCTCGCGCAGTGGGTCAGAATCCCGGCCGACTCGGGCACGAGACTGCCCCGCCCGGGCTTCAAGAGCAGGCGTCGGGCCTGCGCGCCATGCCTTCACATCCCCCGGAGCCGTCACCATGTCCCACCCCACCCGCCGGCAGACGCTGCAGCGCAGCCTGGCCTCGCTGCTGGCCGGCCTGTTCGCCGCGGTCGGCTTCAGCGCCAGCGCCCAGGAGCGCTGGCCCTCGCGGCCCCTGCGCATCGTCGTGCCCTTCGCCCCGGGCGGCAGCGCCGACGTCGCGGCCCGCTTCCTGGCGCCGAAGCTCGCCGAGCGCCTGGGGCAGCAGGTCATCGTGGAGAACCGGCCGGGCGCCGGCGGCACGCTGGCCGTCGGGCAGGTGGCCAAGGCGGCGGCGCCCGACGGGCACACTCTGCTGCTGGCGGCGGCCGGCGCGCTGACGATCAGCCCGCACCTGGTGCCCAACCTGCCCTACGACCCGCTGCAGGACCTGGCGCCCGTCAGCGGCTTCGCGCGCATCCCGCTGGTGCTGATCGCCAACGCGGCCGTACCGGCGCAGACCGCGCCGCAGCTGATCGAGCTGCTGCGCCGCCAGCCCGGGCGCTTGAACTACGCCACCACCGGAAACGGCTCGGCCATGCACCTGGGCGGCGAGAGCTTCAAGGCCGTCACCGAGACCTCGATGACGCACATCCCCTACAGGGGCAGCGCGCCCGCGGTGGCCGCGGTGATGGCGGGCGAGGTGGATCTGGCCATCGTCGACCTGACCAGCGTCGTGGGTCGCGCCGACGGCAACCGCTTCAAGACGATCGCGCTGCTGGGCAAGGACCGCTCGGCGCTCGCGCCCTCGGTGCCGACGCTGGCCGAGGCAGGCCTGGCCGGCTTCGATGTCAACGGCTGGTTCGGGCTGTTCATGCCCGCGCGCACCGACGCCGCGATCATCCAGCGCCTGAACGCCGAGATCACCGCGCTGCTCGGCGCCGAGGACACGAGAGAGCGCTTCAAGGGCTTCGGCATCGAGGCCATGCCCACCAGCCCGGCCCAGCTGGGCGAGTTCATGGCCACCGAGCTGCGCAACTTCGGCGCCGTGATCCGCCGCGCGGGCATCCGCGCCGAGTGACCGCCACCCCCGGGCGCGCAGCACCACGGCGCGCCCGGGCTCAACCCCGACCCAGGAGTCATCGATCGTGACCGTCATCGACGTGCACACGCACATGTTCACCACGAAGTGGCTGGAGCTGCTGAAGACGCGCGGCGGCGAGTTCAACCTCCAGACCCGCCCCGATGGCAAGCAGGAGATCTTCCGCGGCCGCACGCCGGTGGTCATCCCGCAGGTCGGGCACTTCGATTACGAGCTGCGCATCTTCGAGATGGACCGACACGGCATCGACATCTCCATCGTCTCGCTGACCTGCCCGAACGTCTACTGGGGCGACGAAGCCACCAGCGCGCTGGCCGCGCGCGAGTCCAACGACGCAATGCAGTCGGCCCAGGCGCGCTGGCCCGACCGGATCCGCTGGTTCACCTCGCTGCCCTGGGAGTATCCCGAGGCCGCGATCCGCGAGCTCGAGCGCACGCGCGCCAACGGCGCCGTGGGCGTGATGGTGCTGGGCAACATCGCCGGCCGCAGCCTGATCGACCCGCTGTTCGAGCCCGTCTGGCAGGCCATCGACGCGGCGGCGATGCCGGTGCTCGTGCACCCGACCGACCCACAGGGCGCCGAGGCCATGGGGATCGCGCCGCACAACCTGTTCTGGTCGGTGGGCTTCACCTACGACACCACGCTGGCGGTGGCGAAGATGATCTTCAGCGGCTTCTTCGACCGCCATCCGAACCTCAAGCTGATCGCCTCGCACGGCGGCGGCATGCTGCCCTACTTGGTGGGCCGCTTCGAGATGGGTGACCGGGTCGAGTTCGACCACCTGCGCGAGATGAAGCGCAAGCCCACCGACTACCTGCGCCACATCTTCTACGACAGCATCACCTACGACCTTGCGCCGCTGCGCTACCTGATCGAGGTCGCGGGCGCGAGCCAGGTCATGCTGGGCACGGATTGGCCGCACCGCGTGCATGAGGCCGACGTGGCGGTGTCCCGCCTCGATGCGCTGCCCGCGGCGCAGGGCGACGCGATCCGCGGCGGCAATGCGGCGCGAATCTTCGGGCTGTGACCGACAGGGGCAATGCGTTCCGATGAATTTGTTCAGTGATTCAACCACTGCCGGACCGCACCGGCTTCCCAGGAGACACGCAATGAAACAGCACCGCATCACCACCAGCGACGGCGTCGGCCTGAACGTGCTGGAGGCCGGCAGCGGCCGGCCCCTCGTCCTCATCCCCGGCTGGTCGCAGGCGGCCGAGCAGTTCAAATTCCAGATCGAGGGCCTGTCCGACCGCTACCGGGTGATCGCCATCGACATGCGCGGCCATGGCGACTCGGACAAGCCGGCGCACGGCTACCGCATCCAGCGCCTGGCCAAGGACGTGTGGGACGCGCTGCGCGCGCTCGACCTGCAGGACGTGACCATCCTCGGCCACAGCATGGGCTGCTCGGTGCTGTGGTGCTACTTCGACCTCTTCGGTCCCGAGCGCATCGGCAGGTTCGTGTTCTGCGACGAGCCGCCCTTCCTCACCTCCAACCCGGCCTGGAGCGAGGAGGAGACCACGAACGCCGGCGCCATCTTCCCGCCCGAGGCCGTGACCGGCACCGCCAACGCGCTGGCCGGCCCCGACGGCGTGGCCACCTCCAAGGGCTTCGTCGGCGGCATGGTCACCTCGACCATGCCGAAGGAGCAGCTCGAGTGGATGATCGACTGCAACCTGAAGTTCCCGCGCGGGCACTCGGCCGCGCTCATCTACAACCACTGCCACCAGGACTGGCGCGACGTGATGCCGCGCATCAAGGTGCCCACGCTCTACATCGGCGGCCGGGTCAGCCTGGTGCCTTGGAAGAGCGTGGCCTGGTCGGCCTCGGTGACGCCGGGCGCGCGCCTGGAGATCTTCGAGGAGGCCGAGGGTGGCCAGCACTTCATGTTCGTCGAGAGCCCGACCAAGTTCAACCGCATCCTCGCGGAGTTCATCGGCTGAGGCTTCACGACCCCCGGAGTCCGGGCTGGGCGCCGCCTGGCACCCGGGGGCGGACTCGGCGCCCGGGCGGGGCGAGTCATAGGCTACGCTGCGGGTGATGCAGGCCGCCCCCATCCCCTCGATCGCCCGCGCCGCCGCCTGGATGGCCGGCTGGCAGGTGCTGATGCTCGTGATCGCCGTGGCCGGGCGCGAGGCCGCGCGCGAGGTGTCGGTGTTCCAGATCATGCTGGTGCGCTCGGTCCTGGGCATGGCGCTGCTGTGGCCGCTGCTGCGCGCGGCGGGCGGCCTTGCTGCGCTGCGCACTGAACGGCTGCACGTGCACGCGCTGCGCAACGCGGTCCACTACGCCGCGCAGTACGGCTGGTTCGCGGCGCTCATGTTGATCCCGCTGGCACAGGTGGTGGCCATCGAGTTCACCATGCCGATCTGGGCGGCAGTCCTGGCGGTGGCCTTTCTCGGCGAGCGCATGAACAGCCTGAAGTGGTTCGCGGTGCTGCTGGGACTGGTGGGCGTGGCGGTGATCGTGCGGCCCGACGCGGGCGAGTTCAACAGCGGGCAGCTGATCGCGCTGGCCTCCGCGGTCGGGTTCGCGATCGCCATCGTGCTGGTGAAGTCGCTCACCCGCACCGACGCGGCGGTGGCCATCAGCTTCTGGATGCTCGTGATCCAGACCGTGATCGGGCTCGTGCCGGCGCTGCTGGTGTGGCAATGGCCGTCGGCCGAGGCCTGGGGCTGGATGGTGGTGGTGGCCTTCTGCGGCGCCTACTCGCACTATTGCTTCGCGCGCGCGATGCAGCACGCCGACGCCACGGTGGTGGTGCCGATGGACTTCCTGCGCGTGCCGCTGACCGCGCTCCTGGGCTGGTTGGTCTACTCCGAGCGGCTGGACCTGTTCACGGCCCTGGGCGTGGGCCTGATCCTGGCCGGCAATGCGCTGAACCTCGTCCGCGCGCCGGCCGGCGGGCCGCGAAAGGTCAGATCACGTTGAGCTCGCGCAGCGGCTCGCCGCGCTCGAGCCGCTGCGGTGACAGCGCCGCGATCGATGGCGCGCCTGCCGCCGCGACGCTCGCCCCGGCGATCTCTGCCGCCAGCGCGCAGCCCACGGCCGGGGCCTGCTGCATGCCGTGGCCGGAGAAACCGCAGGCCGTCCACAGCCCGTCCCAGCCAGGCACGGCGCCGGCCAGGCCGTTGTGGTCGAAGTCGTTCATCTCGTAGTATCCGGCCCAGGCCGAGCGCAGGCGCAAGGCCTCGAAGGCCGGCACGCGCGCGGCCAGCGCCGGCCAGATCACCTGCTCGAAGAGCCCGTGGTCGATGGCCTGCAGGTCGGGCTCGTCCGGGTCGCCCGGGCCGTCGTCGGCGCGCGCGCGTGGCGGGGCGCCGGCGAGGTAGCCCTGGCCCACGGGGCGGCACCACACGCCGCCGGGGTCGATCAGCAGCGGGCAGCCGGGCAGCACGGCCGGGCTGTCGAAGACGAAGACGTCGCGCTTGCGCGCGCGCACCGGCCAGGCCAGGCCGAGCCCGGCCGCCAGCACGGCCGACCAGGCGCCGGCGCACAGCACGACGTCCTGCGCCGGCACGCTGGTGCCGTCGGCCAGGCGCACGCCGAGCACGCGCGCGCCGCGGGTCTCGAAGCCGGTGGCCTCGGCGCGCACGAGCCGCGCCCCGCAGGCGCGCGCCTTGCGCAGGAAGGCCCGGTGCAGCGCCGGGCCGTCGAACCAGCCTTCGCCGGAAAGTCCGAGCGAACCCAGCGCCAGGTCCTCGGTGTTCAGCCACGGAAAGCGCGCATGCAGCGCGGGAGGCTCCAGCAGCGCCACGTCAGCACCGGCGGCGCGCTGCAGCGCGTGCGCCGCGCGCAGCCGCGCCTGCGTGCCGGGGCGCGCGAGGTAGAGGTAACCGGGCTCGACCAGCCCGAGCGCCGGGCGCTCGTCTCCGACCGCCAGTTCCCGCGGGACGCTGCGCAGGAAGTCCAGGCTCCAGCGCGAGAGTTCGATGTTGACCGCCGTGCTGAACTGCTGCCGGATCGAGCTTGCCGACAGGCTGCTCGAGGCGCGCGCGAAGGCCGTGTCACGCTCCAGCAGCGTGACCTCGACCCCGTGGTCGCGGGCGAGGAAGCAGGCCGTGGCGGCGCCCATGACGCCGGCGCCGACGATGACGACCCGATGCACCATGGCGGCAGTCTATGCCGGCGCCTGCGCCCCCCTCGGCCCGCGCCCCACGGCCCGGACGTAGGCGGCCATGCCGGGCTGGCGAGCGCGCCCGCCTCGCCAATTCAAGGGATGTCCGGCATGGTCGGGGCAGGCAACATCAAGCGCCACCGAGGAGGGTTGCGATGCGGGCACGTGGGGGGCGATGGATGCTGGGCGCGATGGCGGTTCTGGCGCTGGCCGACGCGCCGGCCCAGCCTGCGGCCCTGCCCGCCTGCACCGGCGCCGACCCGCAGGCCTGGGACCAATGCCTGGGCACCTGGGAGGACCGCACGCGGGACTTCTTCTGCGCCGGCGAGTTCCGCAGCGGACGCCCCTCTGGCCTGGGCCTGATGCGCACCGGCTCGAGCCTGTATGCCGGCGAATTGCTGGACGGTCGCGTGCATGGTCAGGGGTGCTGACCTTCCTCGGCGACCGCTCGAAGTATGTCGGCCAGTTCCGCGAGGGCGCGATGCACGGACGGGGCGCGGTCGTGCGCGCCGACGGCAGCGTGGTGCAGTCGGGGCAGTACGAGGCCGGCGTGCTGCGCCAGCCGGACCCACCCCCCGTGGCCGCGCGTCCCTCCGCGGCGCCCCTGCCCGCCCTGCCCGGCGCGGCCACAGCCCCCGCATCCGCGCCCGCGGCGGTTGCCACACCCGCCGGCGCGGCGCCGACCGGCCCGGCCACCGCGGCTGGCCCGCGAGCGCCGGTCCCTGCCGCCACCCCCACCCCCGGCTTCGCCGTCGGCCGCGTCACCATGCCCGACCGCAGCCCGCTCACGGGTGACGTGAAGGACATCGCGATCGGCCTCAGCGGCATCAGTGCCGCCGGCGAGCGCGTGAGCTACGGCCCCGAGGTCGGCGCCGACGGCCGCTACCGGCAGCGGATCGCCCCCGGCCAGTACCGCTTCGGCGGCAGCCAGCTGACGGTGCGCCTGGGCGAGCGCGAGTTCCGCCTGCCTCTGGAGCCCGTGGGCGAGCGCTGGAATCGCAACCGCGACGCCGCCGAGGGCATCGTGCAGGACTTCGTCTGGAAGACCACGGGCCTCACGCCCTATGGCCGCGCCTCGGGCCCGGACCCGAACAACCACACGCACTGGTACGGCGTGCACGTTCGCGTGGCCTGGCAGACCTGGCGCGCGGACACGCGCAAGCCGACCGTGCCGCCGCCCCCCCCGGCACGAAGCTGCGCTTCACCGTCCGGCCGGTCTCGCCCACCGTGGACGGGCAGCGGCTCGAACCCTTCGTCGTCGAGCGCGACTGGGACCCGCGCATGGGGAACAAGGACCTGAACGACCTGCCGCCGGCCGACCTCGAGATCACCGGCGTCGCCCTGCTGCCCGACGGCAGCAGCAAGCCCATGCTGCTGCAAGGCGCCGGTGACTACCCCCACTTCAAACCGGTGCTGCGGGCCCCGCTGACGCGGGCGGGCGGGGCGTCGGGCACCTACGCGGGGATGAACGCGGGCTGGGTGCTCGAGTAACGCGTTCCGCGCCGTCGCGCCGCATCAGAGCATGAGAGTCTTTCCGCCGTGCCCGAAAGGCGCGCCAGGACGCCCCGGGTCCAGGCGCAAAACACAGCCATGGCTCGGGCCATGGCGCGGATCTGCAACGACGAGACCGGGTGTCTTGGGGTGGAAGACGGGCTGGGGGAAGGGCTCTCAGGCGCTCAGCCCGCCTGCAGCCGGCGCGTGACCATGGCGTGGTGCGCCACTCCGCCCGCGAAGGGTGGAAAGGCCGTGAAATCGCGCCGCATCTGCTCGCGCACCGGGGAGCGCAGCGCCGCGTCCAGCGCCTGCGGGCTGTCGAAGGCGACCTTGTTGCGCTGCAGCTGGCGCAGCCGCCGGCCCGGCAGGAAGGCCACGGCCTCGAGCGGGCTGCAGATCTCGAGCTCGCGCAGGCCGGGCAGCCGGCGCATCAGCGGCGGGTGCTGCGCGAGGTAGTGGTCCATCCAGGCGTGGGGGTCGACGGCCGGCCCCTCGTAGGCGACGAGGTAGCTGCAGCAGGCGCCGGTGGCGCCCGCCGGCCGCGGCTGCGGCTGCGGCACGGGGTAGCGGCGCGTGAGCACCGTCTCCCACGCGCCGGGCTCGCCACCGGCCTGCGCCAGCGCCCCGGCCAGGGCGCCCAGCGGGCCGCCCCGGCCCGCAGCCGCCTCCAGCGCGAGCAGCCGGTCGAAGTACAACTGCAGCACCAGCACGGGCGGCGGCGCTGCGGCCAGGAAGGGGTCGTGCGCACGCTCCGGGGTGTGCGCGAGCGCCGAGGTCAGCCCGGCCATCCCGCCCAACCGCCGCAGCGTGTCGGGCGCCTCCAGCAGCGCCTGCAGGCGCGCCGCGTCGGCGCCGGGCCCGAGCTCGATGAAAAGGCAGAAATCCATGTTCTTGGGGAGGCGCAGCCCGACCCGGGCGGGGTCGCGCCCGCCGCGACGCGGGACTTGCGGACGCCTCCCACCGGGTGGCCGAGGCTGTGGCATTCTGAAGCCAACGCGGGCCCCTCCGCCGCGCGCACGCGCCGGGTCCCGACGGCGTTTTCCCTAGTTGAATATGGAAATATCGACTTCTAAAGTATTTTCATGAACCGTCCGGTCATCCCGCCCCTGGACGCAGGAGTACACCGATGAAGATCGCCGTCCTGGGCGGCGGCCACGGCGCCTACGCCGCGGCCGCCGACCTGTCGCAGCAAGGGCACGAGGTGCGGCTGTGGCGCCGCGACGCGGCAGCGCTGGCCGCCGTGCACGCGCAAGGCGGCATCGTGCTGAAGGACGCCGAGGGCACGCGCTGCGTGCCGCTGGCGCTGGCCACGGGCGACATCGGCGCCGCGCTGGCCGGAGCCGAGCTCGTCGTCGTGCCCGGGCCGGCAACCGCGCACGAGGACATCGGCCGCGCCGCCGCGCCGCACCTGCGCGACGGGCAGGTGGTCTTCCTGCCCCCGGGCAGCCTGGGCACGATGGTCATGGCGCGCCTGGCGCGCGCCGCCGGCCACACCGCCGACGTCGCCTGGGCCGAGACCGGCACCCTGCCCTACCTGGCGCGCAAGCACGGTCCGGCCGAGGTGAATGTGACCGTGCGCGCGGTGCGCCTGCCCACCGGCGTCTACCCGGGGCGCAGCGCCGGGCACGCGCTGGCGGTGATCGGCCGCGCCTACCCGGCGGTGCAGCCCTGCGGCGACGCGCTGTCAGGCGCGCTGATGAACGCCGGCCCGGTGATCCACCCGCCCCTGGTCGTGATGAACACCGCGCCGCTGCAGCACTTCGAGCGCTGGGACATCCACTCCGAGGGCACCCAGCCGGCGGTGCGCGCCGTCACCGACCGTCTCGACGCCGAGCGCGTGGCCGTGCGCGAGGCCCTGGGCTACGCGACGCCGCACTTCCCGCTGGCCGACCACTACACGGGCGACCGCTGGATGTACGGCGACGCGCACCGCAAGCTGCAGAAGTCCGGCGACTGGCGCGAGCACATCGACCTCGCGCAGCACCGCTACGTCACCGAGGACATCGAGATCGGCCTGGCGCTGCTGTGCTCGGTGGCGCGCTGGGCCGGGGTGGACGCGCCGGTGGCACACGGGCTGCTCGCGCTGGCCGGGGCCTGGCTGGGGCGCGACCTGCGCCGCGGCGCGCGCACGCTGGAGTCGCTCGGCCTGGCCGGGCTCACGCCCGCCGCACTGCAGCGCCTGCTGCACGAGGGCGCCTAGGCCGTGGCCCGCTTTGCCGCCGTCGGCGCCGGCCGCATGGGCCGCGGCATCGCGCTGGCCTTCGCCTGGGCCGGGCACCGAATCGACCTGGTGGACCTGCGCCCGCGCGCGCCCGAGGCCTGGCAGCGCCTGCAGGACGAGGTCGCGCAGGAGCTGCGCGGCAGCCTGCAGGCCCTGGTGCAGCTCGGCGCGCTGCCGGCCGGGCTGGTGGAGGCGCTGGCCGGGCGCGTGCGCCTGGTGGGCCGCGACGACGCGGCCGCCGCCATCGCCGCGGCAGAGCTGCTGTTCGAGGGCGTGCCCGAGACGATGCAGGCCAAGCGCGAGGCGCTCGCCTTCATCGGCGCGCACGCGCAGCCCGACGCCATCGTCACTTCCACGACGAGCAGCATCCTCGTCACCGAGCTCGCGCCGCTGGTGGACCGGCCAGGGCGCTTCCTGAACATCCACTGGTTGAACCCGGCCTACCTGATCCCGGTGGTCGAGCTGTCCACGCACCCGGGCACCGAGCCCACCGTGCTGGAGCGGGCACGGGCGCTGATGGAGTCGGTGGGCAAGCTGCCGGTGGTGTGCGGGCCGACGCCCGGCTACATCGTCCCGCGGCTGCAGGCGCTGGTCATGAACGAGGCCGCGCGCATGGTCGAGGAGGGTGCGGCCACCGCCGAGGAGATCGACAAGGCCACGCGCTACGGCCTGGGCCTGCGCTTCGCCGCGCTCGGCGTGGTGGAGTTCATCGACTTCGGCGGCGCCGACATCCTGCACCACGCCAGCCGCGAGATGTCGGCCAGCGTGGACGCGCAACGCTACCGCGCGCCGGCGGTCATCGGCCGGATGGTGGCCGACGGGCACCTGGGCCTGAAGACCGGGCGCGGCTTCTACGACTACGCGGGCAGGGATGTCCCGGCCTATCGCCGCGACGTGCTTTCCCGTACGCTGGGCATGCTGCGCCACGCGGGCATGTTCCGCCCGGCGGCCGAAGACACGTTGCCCTGAGCGCCGCCCCATCCACCCCTGCCCCACCGGCACCCGCGTGCCTTTCCCCGAGGAGAAACCGCCCCATGAAGTTCACCCGTCGCCATACCGGCCTGATGGCCGCCGTCCTGGCCCTGGCCGCCGCCGGCCTGGTCCAGGCCCAGCAGGTCACGCTGAAAGCCGTCAACGGCTTCCAGGAAGGCACCTACTACGCCCGCAACTTCGAGGCCTTCGTCAAGAAGGTCAACGACGAAGGCAAGGGCGTCGTGCAGATCAACTACCTGGGCGGGCCGAAGGCGGTGCCGACGATGGAGCAGGGCGCAGCGCTGCGCAACGGCGTCGTCGACCTGGCCAACACCACGACGTCCTTTGTCGCCGGCGTCTCGCCCGAGAGTCTGGCGCTGAACTACGCCACGGTGTCCTGGGCCGAGATGCGGCGCAACGGCACACTGGACTTCCTCAACAAGCTGATGATGGAAAAGGGCCTGTACTACTACGCCCGCACCGGCGACGGCGTGCCGTACCACATCTACCTGAACAAGCGCATCGACAAGGCCGACCTGTCGGGCCTGAAGATCCGCATCGCGCCGATCTACCGCGAGTTCTTCACGCGCCTGGGCGCCTCGGTGATGCAGATCGCTCCGGGCGAGGTCTACACCGCGCTGGACCGTGGCGTGGTCGACGGCTACGGCTGGCCGCTGCTGGGCGTGTTCGACCTGGGCTGGCACGAGAAGACCAAGTTCCGCGTCGACCCGGGCTTCTACAACATCGAGCTCGGCGTGATCTTCAGCGCCAAGACCTGGAACGCGCTCACCCCGGCGCAGCGCGACTTCCTGAACAAGCAGGTCGCGTGGCTCGAGGCGAAGAACGCCGACATGGCGGGCAAGGACGCAGCCGCCGACCTCAAGCGTCAGGCCGAGGTGGGCATACAGACCATCAAGCTGCCCGAGGCCGAGGCGCGCAAGCTGCTCGCGTTGTCGCTCGAGGCGGGCTGGGCCGGCGTCATCGCTGCCAGCCCGACGCACGGGCCGCGGCTGCGGCAGTTGATGGCGCCCTGATCCCGGCGCCCTGCGCATGTACGCCTGGCTGATGCGCGCCTGCGGCGGCTTGTCCGCCGCCACGATCGGCGCGATCACGCTGCTGGTGTGCTGGGACGTGGTCGGGCGCAACCTCGGGCTGCGCACGCCCGGGTGGACGAACGAGGTCACCGAGTACGCGCTGCCGGTAGCCACGCTGCTGGCGGCGCCGTGGCTGCTGTGGCGCAATCAGCACGTGCGGCTGGACCTGCTGGGCATGGTGCTGTCGCCAGCCGCGCAGCGCCGGGTCGACCGCATGGCCTCGGCGCTGGGCCTGGTGGTCAGCGCCTGCATGGTCTGGTACGCCTGGCGCATGCTGCTGGACAGCCAGCAGGCGGGCAGCCTGGTGCTCAAGGCGTTGGTCTTTCCCGAATGGTGGCTGTACATGCCCGTGCCAGCGGCCTTCGCCTTGCTGGCGCTGGAGTGCGCCCGGCGCGTGCTGTGGCCCTCCGGCCTGGCGGCTGACGATGCCGGCGGCGCCCATGCCACGGCGTCGCCGCCCCCCGCCGGGCCGGAGCAGCCGAGAGGCAGCCGATGACCTGGTGGCAGAGCCTGCTGCTGCTGTTCGGCCTGTTGTCGGTGCTGCTGCTGACCGGGCTGCCGGCGGCCTTCGCCTTCCTCGCCGTCAACCTCGTCGGCGCGGTGCTCTACCTCGGCGGCGAGGCCGGCCTGATGCAGGTCGTGCGCAATGGCGTGGCCTCGCTGACGAACTTCTCGCTCACGCCCATACCGTTCTTCGTCCTGATGGGCGAGGTGCTGTTCCACACCGGGCTGGCGATGAAGGCCATCGACGCCTTCGACCGCGCCATCCGCGGCGTGCCGGGGCGGCTCGCGGTCGTGGCCATCGTGGCCGGCACGGTGTTCTCGGCGATCTCGGGCTCGACGGTGGCGACCACCGCGCTGCTGGGCGGCCTGCTGCTGCCGCAGATGCTGCGGCGCGGCTACCACCCGCGGCTGGCGATGGGGCCCATCATGGCCATCGGCGGCGTGGACATGCTGATCCCGCCCTCGGCGCTGACCGTGCTGCTGGGCAGCCTGGCCGGGATCTCGATCTCGGGGCTGCTGATCGCCGGTATCGTGCCGGGCCTGGTGATGGCCGCGCTCTTCCTGGCCTGGATCGTGATCACCGCTCGCCGCCGCCCCGAATGGGCGCCGCCGGCCGACCCCGAGCCGGTGCACGGCTGGGCACGCTGGCAGCCGCTGTTCGTGCATGTCACGCCGCTGGTGCTGATCTTCGTGCTCGTGATCGTGGCCATGTCCGCCGGCTGGGCCACGCCCACGGAATCGGCCGCGCTCGGCGCGCTCGCCACCGTCGTCGTCGGCATGCTCTACCGCAGCCTGAGTCTCACCGCGCTGGCCAAGGCGCTGGCCGGCACCGCCGCGATCTCGGGCGTGATCCTGTTCATCATCCTCGGCGCGACGACCTTCTCGCAGATCCTGTCGTTCTCGGGCGCCACGAACGGGCTGGTCGCGCTGGTGCAGGGCAGCGGGCTGGCGGGCTGGGCGGTGCTGGCGGGGATGATCGCGATCTTGCTGGTACTCGGCTGCTTCGTCGACCAGGTGAGCATGATGCTGATCACGCTGCCCTTCTTCATGCCCATCGTGCAGCACTTCGGCTGGGACCCGCTGTGGTTTGGCGTGGTCTACCTGATCTGCATGCAGCTCGGCCTGCTGACGCCCCCCTTCGGCATGCTGCTGTTCACGATGCGCAGCGTCGCGCCGCGGGAGATCCCCACGCGCGAGATCTTCGCCGCGGTCATGCCCTACGTGCTGATCGGTCTGGCGGTGCTGGCGCTGGTGCTGGCAGCGCCGCCGCTGGCGACCGGGCTGCCGCAGTTGCTGCTGGGCAAATAGCGGATGCGCGACGAAGACCCGTCTGGCACGCGGGACCCGCGCGAGCTCGATGTCCGCAGCCTCGTGCGCGCGCACGAGGTGCACCGCGACGTCTACCGCTGCCCGCGCGTGTTCGCGCTCGAGATGCAGCGCCTGTGGGCGCGCGCCTGGCTCTTCGTCGGCCACGAAAGCCAGGTGCCCGCGCCGGGCGACCTCGTCGCGCTGCAGCTCGCGAGCCAGCCGGTGCTGATGCTGCGCCGCGAGGATGGCGGGATCGCCGTGCTGCACAACCGCTGCGCGCACAAGGGCGCCCCGCTGGCGCCCGAGGGCCCCGGGCGGGCCGGGCGCTTGCTGCGCTGCCCCTACCACGGCTGGTCCTACCGGCTGGACGGCCGCGTGGCCGGCCTGCCGCAGCGCGACGGCTACGACGGCAGCGGCCTGGACTCGGCGGCGGCAGCGCGCGGCCTGACCCCCTATGGCGAGGTCGCGGTGCACCGGGGCTTCGTCTTCGCCCGCGCGCGCACCGACGGGCCAGGCTTCGAGGCTGCGATGGGGGAGCTGCTCGACGCGCTGGACCTGATCGCAGATCGCTCGCCGCACGGGCGGCTGCGCGTGGCCGGTGGCGTGCTGCGCAGCGTGGTGCCGGCCAACTGGAAGATCTACCTCGAGAACGTCAACGACGCCCTGCACCCGCCCAGCACCCATGCCTCGGTCACCGAGTCGGCCCGGCGCCTGTGGGACCGTGAGGGCAAGGCGCCGGAGCCTCCGCTGGCGATGCGCCAGCTGCTGCCCTTCGGCTCCGGCCCCGACTTCTTCGACCAGATGGGCGGGCGGCTGCTCCCGCACGGCCACAGCATCCTCGGCACGCGGCAGAGCCTGCACACCGGCTACGGCGGGCTAGACGCGCAGGCGCTGCGCGCCGCGCATGGCCCGGCGCGCGCCGAGCAGGTGCTGGGCTTTGCGCCGCAGAACGTGGTCTTCTACCCGTCGATGGCCTTGAAGGGGACGCCGCAGGTGATGCGGGTGCTGCGCCCGCTGGCGCCTGACCGCACGCTGCTGGAGGCCTGGGCCTTCGAGCCCGAAGGGACCGATCCCGGCGCCCTGCGCAGCGCCCTGATGTACAACCGCCAAGTGTTCTCGCCCTTGTCCATGGTCGCGCACGACGACCTGCACCTCTTCGAGGGCCTGCAGAGCAGCCTCGCGGCCGACGGCAACCCCTGGGTCAGCCTGCACCGCGGCGCGCGCGCCGGCGCCGACGCGCCGCCGCCGCGCGACGTCGGCGGCCTCGACGAGGGCCTGATGCGCAACCAGTACCGGGCCTGGGCCGAGCTCATGGCCCCGCCCGCCGGGGAGGCGCCGTGACGCAGCCCGGGGCGGTCACGCGCGAGCAGCTCGCCGACTTCGTCGCGCACGAGGCCCGGCTGCTGGACGAGCAGCGCTGGGAGGAGTGGAACGCCCTCTTCGCCGACGACGGCTGGTACTGGCTGCCGGCCTCGCCCGCGGCCGGCGACCCGCTGGACGAGGCCTGCCACCTGTACGACGACCACCTGCTGCGCGCGGTGCGACTGCAGCGCCTGCTCAGCCCGCAGGCCTACTCGCAGCGCCCGCCGGGACGCTGCCACCACCTGCTTCAGCCGCCAACCCTGCTCGAGCGCGACGACACGGCTGGGCGCTTCGAGCTGCGCACGCCCTTCCTCTACACCGAGCTGCGCGCCGGGCGCACCACCACCCTGCCCGGCACGGCGCGCCACACGCTCGTCCTCGTCAACGGCGCGCTGCGCATCCGCCTCAAGCGCGTGGACCTGCTGCACGCCGACGAGCCGCTGCCCGCGGTGGAGTTCTACCTGTAGGCCCGGCGTCCCACCGGCCCCTGCAGCCCCGATCCCAGCCCACGACACCCGATGAGCACGAACCCTGCAAGAGTGGAAGACGTCAACTCGCCGCAGTCGCTGCGCGGCCTGTACCCGGCGGCCAAGGAACGCGCGCTGCGCAAGGAGCTCGACCACCTCGACCCGCACTGCCTGCGCTTCATCGAACTCTCGCCCTTCGTCGTGCTCGCCAGCGCCGACCCCGGCCTGCGCCTGGACGCCTCGCCCCGCGGCGGCGAACCCGGCTTCGTCAAGGCGCCCGACGCGCGCACGCTGCTGATCCCCGACGCGCCGGGCAACCACCGCCTCGACACGCTGGACAACGTCGCGCGCACCGGCCGGCTCGGGCTGCTGTTCATGATCCCGGGCGTGGACGAGACGCTGCGCGTCAACGGCGCGGCCGAACTGCTCACCGGCGAGGCGGTGGCCGCCCTCGCGGCCTCTCGCACCGGGCAGAGGCGCGCGCCGGTGGTGGTCCGCGTGCGCGTCGAGCAGGCCTACCTGCACTGCGCCAAGGCCTTCATGCGCTCGCGCCTGTGGGAGCCAGGCGCCCGGGTCGAGCGCTCGGTGCTGCCGAGCATGGGCCGCATGATCGCCGACCAGACCGGAGTGGCCGGTGGCGGCGACGAGACCCAGGAACAGATGCGCCAGCGCTACCAGGAAGACCTCTGACCATGTATTACGAACCCGGCATCACCCCCCACGGCCTGCCGCACGACCCCTTCAAGTCCTGCGTCGTGCCGCGGCCCATCGGCTGGATCTCGACGCTGGACCGCGACGGCCGCGCCAACCTCGCGCCCTACAGCCAGTTCCAGAACGTCACCTTCAACCCGCCGATCGTGATGTTCTCGGCCAACCAGACCACCGACGGCCGGCGCAAGGACTCGGTGCGCAATGCCGAGGACACGGGCGAGTTCGTCTGGAACCTGGCCACCTACGCGCTGCGCGAGGCGGTCAATCTCACCGGGCAGGAGGTGCCGCCCGGCACCGACGAGTTCGAGCTCGCCGGTCTGGGCAAGCTGCCCTCGCGCAAGGTGCGCCCGCCGCGGGTGGCCGGCTCGCCGATCCAGTTCGAGTGCGTCTACCTGAACACGCTGCGCTTCCCCGGCACGCCGCCCATGGGGACGGCCGACGTCGTCTTCGGCCGCGTCGTGGCGGTGCACATCGACGACGCCGCGCTCACGCCCGAGGGGCTGGTCGACATCCTGAAGATCCAGCCGCTGGCGCGCCTGGGCTACTACGACTACACCTTCGTCGACCAGCGCTTCCAGATGGTCATCCCGGGCTCGAACCGGGCGCTGCTGGCCGGGCTGGAAGGCTCGGCGGACAAGGCGGGCAGGGCCTGACCGCGTAGAGCCTCCAGAAGACGCCTGGTCCTTGGGGGTGGTCAGAAGCTCGTCTTCGTGCTGACGAGGAACTGCCAGGCGCGCGCGTCCGGCGGGGCCCCCACGGGCATGGCCAGGTCGACGTGCAGCACGCTGCCGAAGGCCGAACGGACGCTGACGATGCGGGCGCCCGCACCGGCGTTGCCGAGCCAGCCCGCGCCCGTGGCCGACGCGCCGCCCCAGGCGCGGCCCGCGTCGGCGAAGACGGCGCCGCCGATGCGGAACAGCTGCCACAGGTACAGGTCGGTGTAGAAGCGCTGCTCCACACTCAGCAGCGCGCGGCGCGTCCCGGACCGGTAGCGCAGCGGGTAGCCGCGCAGGCCGTTGTCGCCGCCCAGGTCCAGCTGCACCGTGGGGTCGGGCCGCAGCAGGACGTCGGCCGACAGCGCGGCATAGAACAGCCGGTGCGGGCCCTGGGGCTGGTAGTAGCGCAGCACGGCGCCGGCCTGCTGGCGCCGCGGGGCGCCGTCGCTGAGCTCGCCGTCGACCCGCGCCAGGGCCGTCAGCGTGCGGCCGCCGGGCGGCGAGAAGCCGCGGCCGACCTGACCCGCGTACAGCCAGGCCGCGCGCGTCGATCCTGCTCCAGGCCAGGCGCGACCGAGCTGCACGCGCGCGCCCAGCCCCAGGGCGAAGAACTCGGGACGGCCGACCAGGTTGCGGTTGACCTGGCGCTCGTAGCGGTCCTCCAGCAGCTCGTGGCGCACGAAGGGGACGATGAGCTTCTGGTTGCCCGGCAGCTGCGGTGGGGCGGCCAGGCCGGGTTCGACGGCGTAGGCATCCTCGGCCAGCGCCAGACCCACCGACCAGCGCCGGACCCAGCCGTCCACGAGACCCGCCGACCAGCCGGCGTAGACCTCCCCCCGGCGTTCGCGATGCCGGTGGCGCCCCTGCACCTGACCACCGCTGTAGATGGCATCGACGTGGTTGTCCTCGCGCCAGGAGGCGCCGGCGGCCCAGCGCGCGTCGAGCTCGTGGAAGGGCCGCACCAGCTCGATGAGATGGTGGCGGCCGTCACTGCGCTCGGCATAGGCCAGCGCCACCGAGGCCCAGGTGCCGAAAAGGCGGTCGGCCTCGAGGCCGTACTCGGTGGCAAGACGGTCGACGGTGCGGCGCCGCGTCAGGCCGACCGAGACGCCGGTGCCGAGCAGGTGGTATTCGCGCAGGCGCAACGAGCCCTGGTTCGCGCCCCCGGCACGCCCGAGGCTCAGCCCGGGTTCAAGCGACCACGTGTCGCGTGTGAGCACCTCGATGTCGACGACACCGTCACGCACCGCCAACGGCCGGATCTGCACATCGTACAGGTAGCGGTTGGCGCGCAGCAGGCGCTCGGTCTCCTCGATCACGCGCGCCGACACCGGCTCGCCGCTGGCGAACAGCAGGGCGCGGCGGATCACCTCGGGCCGGGTCCCGACGTGCAGCGCATTGGCCAGGCGGAACAGCGCGCGGTCCTCCGCCGGGTCCGCGGTGTCGAAGATGTTGCGCGGCGAGATCCGGATCTCGCCGACGCGCGCGCCCGCGGCCTCGAGCTCGGCGAAGGAGGGCAGGGCCTGCGCCCAGGCCCCTGCGGCGGCGCCCAGCCACGCCGCGAGCAAGGCGCGCCGCAGGTGCCTGCGCAAGTTCACCTCCGGCCGGACGGCGCCAGGACGATGGCCGGCAGGCCGATCACGGGCGTCATGTCCACGCGGGCATTGTGGCCTCAGGCATCGCACCCGGCCTGCTTACCCTCAGCCGCAGGCGCCGACGAAGCCGCACGCGGTGCAGTGGTCGCAGCCGGCGCGGCGGATCATCGCGTGCGCGCCGCAGTCGGGGCACTTGCGGCCGGGGATCGGCGTGGGGGCGGGCGCGGTGTCCGCGCTGTCGGCGGCTTCGGGCTGAGGCCGCCCGGCGCGTCGTGCCAGGATGGCCTGCAGCGCGTAGGCGATGGCCGAGACCTCGGAGTCGTGCCACAGCGGCACCCGGGTGCCGTCGTCGCGCACCCGGTGCCCGTGGCGCACCGGGCCGCGGTCCCAGGCGACCTTGCGCATGTCGGCCAGCGCGCGCTCGAGGAAGCCGCCGCGCGCGGCCAGCGACAGCAGGCGCATGCTGGCGGTGATCCACTGCTGCGACTCGCCGCTCTGGCCCACGGGCATGAAGAACTCGATCGCCCGCTCCACCGTGCCCGCGCCGTCGGCCCGCGCCACCGGCAGGAAGGAGACGACCAGGTACAGCGTCTTGTGTCCCTCGCGCGTCCAGTACTCGATCTTCTCGACGACCGCGTCCAGCGCGCCCTTGGGGCGGCTCTCGATGACGGCGCGCATGGGGTCGGGCGCGGCGGGGCCGGCTGACGTGTCCAGCGGCGCGGCGGGCGGTGCCGCCGCCGTTGCCTCGCCCGCCGGCGGCGCATCGACGGCGGCCGGACCGACGCCCACCTGCGGCATGGTCTCCAGCACCGCGCCCAGGATGTCGTTCGGCCGGTAGGTCGCCAGGCCCTTCAGGCGCGCGCGCCAGGCCTGCAGGTACAGGTCCTTTAAGTCCTCGTAGGGGCAGTCGGCCGGCACGTTGACGGTCTTCGAGATCGCGGTGTCGACGAAGGGCTGCACCGCCTCCATCATCGCCACGTGGTCCTGCGCGCTCATCTCGAGCGCGCCGACGAAGGCCGGCGGCAGGTGCTGCGTGTCGCCGCCCAGGGCGCGGTACAGGCGCCAGGCGTGGTCCTGCACCTCGTGCCCGGTGCGGCGGCCGTCGGCTTCGCGCTTGCGTCGCACATAGGTCCAGGCGAAGGCCGGCTCGATGCCGTTGGAGGCGTTGTCGGCAAAGGCCAGGCTCACGGTGCCCGTGGGCGCGATCGACAGCAGGTGGCTGTTGCGGATGCCGTGGCGGCGGATGCGCGCCTTCAGCGCGCGCGGCAGGCGGCTCGCGAAGGTGCCTTCGGCCAGGTAGCTCTTCGCGTCGAACAGGGGGAAGGCGCCCTTCTCGCGCGCGAGATCGACCGAGGCGGCGTAGGCCGCGTCACGCAGCCGCTCGGCGATGCGCCGCGCCATCTCGCGCCCCTCGGGCGCGTCGTAGCGCAGGTCGAGCATGATCAAAGCGTCGCCCAGGCCGGTGAAGCCCACGCCGATGCGGCGCTTGGCCTGCGCCTGGGCCTGCTGCTGCGGCAGCGGCCAGTGGGTGAGCTCGAGCACGTTGTCCAGCGCGCGCACCTGCAGCGCCACGGCCGCGCCGAAGGCGTCTAAGTCGAAGGCCGGCGCGCCGCCGTGGCCGAAGGGGTGGCGCACGAAGCGCGGCAGGATCACCGGCCCGAGGTCGCAGCAGCCGTAGGGCGGCAGCGGCTGCTCGCCGCAGGGGTTGGTGGCACTGATGGACTCGATCGCGCGCAGGTTGTTGTCCTCGCGGATGCGGTCCAGGAACAGGATGCCCGGCTCGGCATAGTCGTAGGCCGAGCGCATGACCAGATCCCAGAGTTCGCGCGCGGGCAGCGTCCGGTAGACCCACAGCCCGTCGGCGCGGCGGCGCGCGCCCTCGCGCTGCAGGTCGGGGCCGGGCTCGGCGCGGTGCACCAGCTCCCACGGCCCGTCGGCGAGCACGGCCTCGACGAAGGCGTCGGGCACGCCCACCGAGACGTTGAAATTGTTCCAGCGCCCGGGGGTGCGCTTGGCGCCGATGAACTCGGCCACGTCGGGGTGGTCGATGCGCAGCACCCCCATCTGCGCGCCCCGGCGTGCGCCGGCGCTCTCCACCGTGGCGCAGGACTGGTCGAAGACGTTGACGTAGCTGCACGGCCCGGAGGCCACCGACCCGGTGCCGCGCACGAGCGCACCGCGCGGGCGGATGCGCGAGAAGTCGTAGCCCACGCCGCCGCCGCGCCGCAGGGTCTCGGCGGCCTCGCGCAGGGCCTCGTAGATACCAGGCTGGCCCTCGTCGTCCCGGCCCTGGATGCAGTCGCCCACGGGCTGGACGAAGCAGTTGATCAGGGTCGCCTTCAGCCCGGTGCCAGCGGCGCTCATGATGCGGCCGGCGCCGATGGCGCCGGCCTGCAGGTTGCGCCGGAACAGGGTCTCGAACTCGGCACGCCGGTCCGGCGCCTCGACGCTGGCGAGCGCACGCGCGACGCGGTCGAAGAGCGCCTCGACGCTGCGCTCGTCGCCCTTGAGGTACTTCTCACGCAGCACCTCCAGGCTGATGGGCTGCGGCGGCAGGAAGGATCTGTCCGCGTCCTTGCCGCCGCCGGCGGCGTCGGCGTCGGCATCTTCAGCGGGGGCGTGGGTGTGGGTCATGGCGCCTCGAAGGGGCGGCGCGTGGGGGGTGAGCGGGCCGGGCACGGACTGGCGCGAGCCGGCGGCCCGCCCGTACCCACCCCCGGCGCTCAGGCGCGCAGCGTCACTGCGGCTCGATCTTCGCGTCGCGGATCGCTTTCTCCCACTTCGCGGTCTCGCGCGCATTGCGTTGCGCCAGGTCCTCGGGCGTGCCGGGCTCGACGCTGAAGCCGGTGGCGGCGAACTTCTCCTGCACGTCCTTGCTGTTGGCCGCGGCGTTGACGGCCTGGTTCAGGCGCATGACCACGTCGCGCGGCGTGCCGGCCGGGGCGAAGACGGCGAAGTAGGCGATGAGCTCGTAGTCCTTCAGGCCCAGCGCCTCGTTCACCGTGGGCAGGTCGGGCACCACGGGCACGCGCTTGCTCGACGTCACTGCCAGGCCGCGGATCTTGCCCGCCTTGTGCTGCGGCACGGTCACGGCGAAGTCGGCGGTGAACATGTTCACCTGGCCGCCGATCAGGTCGGTCATCGCCGCCGGGCCGCTCTTGTAGGGAATGGCGTTCATGCGGATGCCGGCCATGCTGGACAGCATCTCGGAAGACACCTGCTGCGAGGTGCTCGCGTACGCGAAGCTGACCTCGCCGGGCTTGGCCTTGGCCAGGTCGACGAACTCCTTGAGCGTCTTCGCCGGCACGTTGGTGTTCACCGTCACCATCAGCGGCACCGAGCCGATGTAGGCCACCGGCGCGAAGGCCGTGTCCTGGTCGTAGGGCAGCTTCTTCATCAGGAACTTCAGCGCCGCGTTCGTGCTGTTGGTCCCGATCAGGAGGGTGTAGCCGTCGGCCGGCGCCTTGGCGACGATGTCGGCGCCGAGCATGCCGCTGGCGCCGGGCTTGTTGTCGACGACGACCTGCTGCCCCAGCGCCTGCGACATCTTCTCGGCGAAGGCGCGGCCGATCTGGTCGGTGGCGCTGCCGGCGGCAAACGGCACGACGGCGCGGATGGGCTTGTTGGGGTAGGCCTGGGCGAAGGCGGCGGCGGTGCTGCACAGCAGCGCGGTGCCGATCAGGGCCTGGCGGCGGCGGAGGGTGGTCATGCGGGGGTCTCCTGGTGGGTCGACGGGAAATCGAGGGGACGGGCGGGACCGCAAGGGCGTCCGCCCGTGCGCGCCGGCCTGGGCCGGGTGCGCTGCGGGCCTGAAGTGTCAGCCGGACGGCGCCTCAGCGGGAAGGGCGGGGATTTTCAGGCAGCGCCGCAGCGCAGCCGGCACCTGCAGCGGCAGCGTCATCAGGTGGAAGGACAGCGTCTTGCCGTGGCTGTCGAGGTTGAGCGCGTCGTTGACCCCGCCGTCGAGCACCTCGTCAAGGACGAAGTTCAGCGCATGCAGGGTCGGCAGCGCATGGCGCGCGACGCGGGCCGGCCGGCGCGCGGCGAACAGCCGGGCCACCGCGTCCTCGGTCACCTGCTCGAGCAGCAGCGGATACAGCGCCGGGTGCCAGGCGATGACGCTGATGTTCGAGCGGTTGCCCTTGTCGCCGGTGCGGCCATGGGCCGCCCAGCGCAGTGGGACCGTGCCCGGCTCGTCCAGACTCACGACACGATCTCCACCCGCGTGGGCACGCGCTCGCGCGGCACCAGGCAGGCCAGCGAGCCCAGGCGCTCGCGCAGCGCGGTGCGCACTCCGCCGCCGCCTGCCGGGCCGCAGGTGTAAAGCGCCGTGACCTCTCGCGCCAGGCGCTCGGCGGCGGCGCGGGTGGGCTGGCGCGTCGCAGCGCGCAGGCGCACGTCGCGCGCGTCGCCCACGGGGCTCGCGGCCAGGGCGCGCCCGGCGTCGTCGCCGAAGACGCTGCACACGCCCAGCAGGTCCAGGCGCAGCGGCCCGCCCTCACCCCAGCGCTCGCGCAGCACCTGCGCCGCCAGCCGGGCCCGCGCCTCGGCACCCGGGCCGGCATAGGAGATCTCGCCCTCGGCCAGCCAGCCGGTGCGGCGGAAGACCAGGGCCTTCAGCCTGGCCGGCCGCGGATGGCCGCGCACGCCGGCCAGGCGCACGCGGTCGGGGCCGACCTGCTCGACCGCGGCCGTGCTGATGTCGGCCACGACATCGGGCGTGAGGTAGGCCGCGGGGTCGTGCAGCTCGTACAGCAATTGCTCCTTGACGGTGTGCTCGTCGACGCAGCCGCCGGTGCCGTCGGCCTTGAAGACCACGCATCCGCCGTCGGCGTCGATCTCGGCGATCGGGAAGCCCACGTGGGCGAGGTCGGGCACGTCCTTGAAGCCGGGGTCGGCGTAGTAGCCGCCGCTGACCTGGGCGCCACACTCCAGCAGGTGGCCGGCCATCGTCGCGCGGGCCAGGCGGTCCCAGTCGTCGGCCGCCCAGCCGAAGTGCGCCAGCGCCGGGCCAACCGTCAGCGAGGGATCGGCCACGCGGCCGGTGACGACGACGTCGGCACCTGCGCGCAGCGCCTGCGCGATGCCCTCGGCGCCGAGGTAGGCGTTCGCGCTGGCGATGTCGCCGCCGGCGGCACCGGCACCCACTGCCTGTGCCGCGGCGTCGTCACCGTCCGGGTCCAGCGGGGTGCCGGCCTCGCGCAGGGCCTGCAGCAGCAGCGCGCGATGGCCGGGCGCCGACAGGTCGTCGCCCTCGACCACGGCCACGCGCGGGCGGCGCGCGCCCAGCTCGCCGGCCAGCGCGAGCACCCGCCGCGCGGCCCCGCGCGGGTTCGCGGCGCCGAAGTTGCCGACGATGCGGATACCGCGCGCCAGGCAGTCGGCCAGCACCGGGGCCAGCATCTCGTCGAGCAGCGGCTCGTAGCCCGCCTGCGGGTTCGCCTCGCGCGCCAGCTGCGCCAGCGCGAGCGTGCGCTCGGCCAGCGTCTCGAAGACCAGGCAGGCCGGTCCGCCGCGCGCGAGCAGCGTGTCAACCACCGGGCGGGCGGCGTCGGTGCGGTCGCCGGAGAAGCCGGCGGCGCAGCCGACGAGGAGCGGGCGGGACATGCGCCGCAGTATCGGCCCGGCGCGCGCGACGCGAGGCGGGTCGGACATGGTAAAAGCCGCGCCGACGCCGCAGCGGCGGAGTGCCTGCCAGGCTGCCGCTCTCGAGGAACACGCATGGACATCGAAGTCTTCGACCCCCGATTCGCGCCCGTGGCCGTCGGCGCCGGCGCGCTGCAGCAGCTGTGCACCGGCGCCATCTGGAGCGAGGGCCCGGTGTGGATGAGCGAGGACGGCAGCGTGCTGTGGAGCGACATCCCGAACGACCGCATGTTGCGCTGGCACCCTCAGCACGGGATGTCGGTCTGGCGCCAGGGCGTGGAGTTCACGAACGGCCACACGCGCGAGCCCGATGGCGCGCTGCTGCATTGCTCGCACGGGCTGCGCGCGGTCGTGCGCACCCGCTTCGGCCCAGGGCCGCAGGCGCTCCCCGACGAGATCGTCGTCGACCGCTACCAGGGTCGGCGCCTGAATTCGCCCAACGACATCGTCGTCAAGTCCGACGGCACGATCTGGTTCACCGACCCTCCGTACGGCATCGCCTCCGACCGCGAAGGACACCAGGCCGACAGCGAGCTCGGCGACTGCTACGTCTTCCGCCTCGACCCGCGCAGCGGCGCCCTGCGCATCGTCAGCGACTTCGTCGAGGAGCCCAACGGCCTGGCCTTCTCGCCCGACGAGTCGGTGCTGTACATCTCCGACACTTCGGCGGCACTGCGCGACGATGGGGGCGGAAACCACCACATCGTGGCCTTCGACGTCGTCGACGGGCAGGACCTGGTGCGACCACGCGTCTTCGCCGTCATCGAGCCCGGCTTGGCCGACGGCATGCGTGTCGACATGCACGGCTTCGTCTACACCAGTAGCGGGGACAGCGTCCAGATCTACCACCCCGACGGCACCCGGCTGGCGCGCATACCGGTGCCCGAGAAGGTCGGAAACCTGACCTTCGGCGGGCCTGCGGGCGACGAGCTCTTCATCTGCGCCTCGTCCTCCCTCTACCGCATCCGCCTGCGCACGCGCGGGCTTCCCAGGCGCTGAGCCCTCGGCCAAGCTCGCCCGCCTCAACTGCGCCGTGCCCATGCTGGAATGGCTCGCCACTCCGCTCAGCGGAGCCTCCACCCACGACATCGAGGCTGCGATGGCCTGGCACGCGCGGCTGATGGTCCTGGCCTGGGGGGTGCTGCTGCCCCTGGGCGCTCTGGCGGCCCGCTTCTTCAAGGTGCTGCCCGGGCAGGACTGGCCGCGGGTGCTGGATGCCAAGCACTGGTGGCACGCACACCGGCTGCTGCAGTGGTCGGGCGTCGCGCTCATGACACTGGCGCTGGCGCTCGTGCTCGTGCGCCAGGACGCGCCAGGCCGCCCTCCGGCGGCCATGGCGCACGCCTGGCTGGGCTGGCTGCTCGCCGCTGCCGCCTGGTTACAGGTGGCTGCCGGCCAGGCCCGGGGCAGCAAAGGCGGCCCGACGGCGGCCGAGCTGCGCGGCGACCACTACGACATGACGCCGCGGCGGGTGCGCTTCGAGCGCCTGCACAAGGGCCTGGGGTGGGCGGCGCTGGGCGGCGCCGTGGCCTGCATCGGGCTGGGTCTGGTCACCGCCGACGCACCGCGCTGGATGCCGCTCGTGCTGGCCCTGTGGTGGGCGCTGCTGGGCGCCGCCTTCGCGCGCTGGCAACGCGCCGGGCGCTGCATCGACACCTACCAGGCCATCTGGGGGCCCGACCCGGCTCACCCCGGCAACCGCCGCCCACCCGTGGGCTGGGGGGTGCGGCGGCCCCGCGGTTGAGGCCAGAGCTTTCAGGCGCTCATCAGGCGCACCTCTTCGCCCGGGATCGGGGTGTAGCTGCTGCCACCACGCGCGAGGATGGCCTGCGCGCCGCCGTGCTGGCGGATCAACGCGGCCTGATCGTGCTTTGCGCGCGCGTCGGTGGCCTGCGGGTCGCATACCGTGCGCAGCAGGCGGTCGAAGTGCTCAAGCAGGGGCTGCACGTCGGGCCGGCTCGCCAGGTCGTCCATCTCTTCGGGGTCGGCCTCGAGGTCGAACAGCTCGGGCGCGTGGCCGGTGTAGTGGATGTACTTGTGACGCCCCTGGCGCAGCATGTAGGCCGCGCTGACCGAGCCCGCGGCGTGGTACTCGCTGAAGACCCAGCGCGACTCGTCACCCGGGGCCGGTGTGGCCAGCTCCAGCAGCGAGCGTCCGGGCCGCGGCGGCTCGTCCCCGGGGGGCGGCACGCCCACGGCCTGCAGCACCGTCGGGTACAGGTCCACGTGCGACACCGGCGTGCGCACGCGCCGGCCGGCGGGCAGGTCGGGGCCGGCCAGCATCATCGGCACCGCGGCCGACTCCTCGTACATCGTCGACTTGCCCCAGAGCGAACGCGCGCCGAGGTTGTCCCCGTGGTCCGACAGGAACAGCACGCGCGTGCGCCCGGCCAGGCCTGAGGACTCGAGCGCGCCCAGCAGCATCCCGACATGGTAGTCGAGGAAGGAGCAAAGGCCGTAGTACGACGCGATGGCGACGCGGCGCTGCGCGTCGCTCTCGAAGTGGGTGTCGAAGCGGTAGCAGTCGTCCCAGGCCTGCACCCAGGGGTGCAGAGGGCGGGTGCGGCGCTTGGGCAGGGCGATGGCAGCCGGGTCGTAGAACGCGTAGAACTCCGGCGGCGCGATCAGCGGCGAGTGCGGCGCGATGAAGGAGCAGAACAGCGCCCAGGGCTGGTCCTGACGGCGCTGGCCCTCCTGCTCGAGCCAGCGCACGGCGCGGCGGGCGATGTCGCGGTCGTAGCGCGTGTAGCTGCTCTCACCCGGGCCGATGCTGCGCGCGAGGTCGGCCGACTGGTGGCGGATCGGCAGCGGGTCGCGCAGCAGCCCGTACAGGTCGCCGACGCCGGCCTCTATGTGCATCGGCACGATCTGCTCGGTGAAGCCGCCGTCGACCTCCTCGCTGCCGTAGTGCAGCTTGCCGATCGAGACGACGCGGCGACCGGCATCGCGCAGCGCGTGCGCCCAGCTGCGCGGCTTCCCCGCGTAGGCGATGGCGTTGTCCCAGCAGCCGGTCTCGTGCACGTGCCGGCCGGTGGCGAGCGCGGCGCGCGCGGGCACGCAGATCGGCGAGCTCGAGTAGGCGTTGTCGAAGCAGACCGCGCGCGCGGCCAGCGCGTCCAGGTGCGGTGTGCGCACCATCGGGTGCCCATTGCAGCCGAGCACCTTCTTGTTGTGCTCGTCGTCCATGATGACGAGCAGGTTCATCGGCTCCAAGGGCGGGTCTCCAGGCAGGGGGGCAGGTCGGGCGGGTGCACGGTCGCCGGGTCGCCGGGTCGCAGCCCGGGATTCAGGGTGCGCGGCCGAGGCCGGCGTCGCGCGCCAGCGCGCCCCAGCGCGCCGTCTCCCGCGCCACGAACTCGGCGAGCTCGGCGCCCGTACCGGGCCGCGGCTCGGCGCCCAGGCGCTCGAAGTCCTTGCGGACGGCCTCCTTTTGCAGCGCCGCGCGCACGGCCGACTCCAACGCGGCGCGCACCTCGGGCTTCAGCCCCGCCGGCGCGAACAGCGCGTGCCAGTTGTCGACCTCGAAGCCTGGCAGACCGGCCTGCGGTGCCGAGGGCACGTCGGGCAGCGCGGGCGAGCGCGTGGCCGAGGTCACGAACAGCGCGTTGACGCGCCGGGACTGCAGCAGCGGCAGCGCGGCCGGGATGCCGGCGAAAGCCAGTTGCACCTCGCCGCCGGCCACCGCAGTCATCGCCGCGCCGCCGCTCTTGTAGGGCACGTGCAGCAGCGGCGTGGCGAACTGCTTCTCCAGCAGGACGCCGGCCAGATGCTGCGGGCCGCCGATGCCGGGCGACGCATAGGGCGCGGGCGCACCTGCGGCCCGGGCGCGCAGCTTGGCGCCAAGCTCGGCGACCGTGGCGGCGCCCGTGGCCGAGGAGACCACCAGCACCAGCGGCACCGAAGCCACCATGCCGACAGCGGTGAAGCTCTCGACGGGCTTGTAGCGGATCGGGTAGAACACCGGCGCCAGCGCGACGTTGGAGACCGTGCCCATCAGCAGCGTGTAGCCGTCGGGCGCGGCCTGCGCGACCGCCGCCGCGCCCACCGTGCCGGCGGCCCCGGCACGGTTGTCGACGACCACCGGCTGCTTCAGCAGCGGCTCCAGCTCCTTGGCCAGGCTGCGCGCGATCACGTCGGGCGCGCTGCCAGCCTCGGAGCCGACGACGATGCGCACGGGCTGCGCAGGAAACGCCGTTTGGGCCTGGGCCGGCAGCGCCAGGGCGCCCGCGACGGCGCAGGCGAGCATCAGGGCGTGGCGGCGGGTGCGACAGCAAGGCATGGTTCGACTCCAGGACGGGTCTTGCATCGTAGGCTTCGCCCTCATTCCTGAAAAATAGAAATTCGTGAAGAAATCATCACCTGAAGCTATGAATGCAGCGCCCGTCCCGCCAGCTTGGCCCGGCAGCAGGCGTCTGCTGAACCGCCTGCGCATGCGCCAGGTGGCCCTGCTGCTGGCGCTGAAGGAAGGCCGCACACTCAGCGCCGCCGCGGCCGAGGTGGGCGTGACCCAGCCCGCGGCGACCAAGCTGCTGCGCGAGCTGGAGTCGGCGCTGGGCTGCATGCTGTTCGAGCGCGCGGGACGGCAACTGCGGGTCAACGCTGCCGGGCGCCTGGCGATGGCGCAGTTCGAGGCCGTGCGCGGTGCGGTCGAGGCGCTGGGGCGCCGCCTTCAGGCCGAGGGCGGGCAGACAGGCACGCTGGTGATCGGCAGCATCATCACCGCCACCTCGCACCTGCTGGCTCCGGCGATCTCGGCGCTGCGCGCGGCTCTGCCGGGCTGGACGGTGCGGCTGACCATAGACAGCAGCGAGCGCCTGCTCGAGGCGCTGGCGCGCGGCGAGCTCGACATCGTCATCGGTCGGCCGGGCACCGACTTCTCGCACCGCGAGCACGCCTACCGCGAGTTGTCCGCCGAGCAGCTCGCGCTGGTGGTCAGCCCGGGCCACCGGCTGGCCGGGCGCCGCCGCGTGACGCTGCGTGACCTGACCGGCGAATCGTGGGTCCTGCCGCCGGGCGACCTCGCCGTGCGGCAGCTCATCGATCGCGAGTTCCAGCTCGCGCAGCTGGATTTGCCGGCCGCCCGGATCGAGACGCCATCGCTCTATGCCACGCTGTGCCTCGTGGCCGACGGCCACCACGTCGCCGCGATGTCCATGCCGGAGGCGCGGCTGCTGGAGCGCCACGGCATGCTCAGTGTCCTGCCGCTGAAGGTGCATGCCGGGCTCGAAGCGTATGGCACCATCATGGACCGGCGCCGCCCGTTGTCGGTGGCGGCAGCGCAGTTCCTCGCGCTGATCCACGGCGACAACGGGCTGGGCATGCCACGCTGAGGCTTGCGCCCGGCGCGGTTCCCTCGAAGTGCTCGACCGCAGATCCCGCTACCAAGACAACACTGGAGACCCCGATGCACCAGACCTTCCTCTGCTTCCTCAGGCCGGCCCTGGCAGCCGCCGCGCTGGTTGCGGCACTGCCGCTGGCCGCTCAGGAGTTCCCGGCGCGCCCCGTCAAGTTGGTTGTGGCCTCGGTGCCCGGCAGCGCGCCCGACGTGCTGGCGCGCGTGCTGGCCGAATCTCTCGGTCCGGCGCTGCGGCAGAGCGTCGTGGTCGAGAACAAGCCCGGCGCCGGGGGCGTTATCGGGGTCGACAGCGTGGCCAAGGCCACCCCGGACGGTCACACCCTGGTCGTCGGCCACGACGGGACGATGGCCATGAGCTTCGTCGTCCAGCCCCGCATGCCCTACGACCCGCAGCGCGACTTCGCCCCGGTGGCCTCGCTCGGCTTCAATGAGTTCGTGCTCGTCGTCCATGCCGGCGTGCCGGTGCGCAACTTCCAGGAGTTCCTCGCCTATGCGCGCTCCCAGCCGGGCAAGGTCCGCTACGGGTCGGCCGGGGCTGCCACGCCCAACCACGTCATCATGGAGCAACTGGCCCGCGCCTCGGGCTTCAGCGCTGTGCACGTGCCGTACAAGGGTGGGCCCGCCGCCGTCCAGGATCTGGTCGGCGGCCAGATCGAGGCCATGATCGCCGGCATCTCCCCCGCCCTGCCCCACATCCGCTCCGGCAGGCTCGTGGCCATCGCCGTGCCGCAGTCGGTGCGCTCGGCGGTGCTGCCGGACGTTCCGACGATGGCCGACACGCTGCCCGGCTTCGCGGTGAAGAGCTGGTTCGGCCTGTTCGCCCCGGCGCAGACACCCCCCGCAGTGATCGCGGCGCTGAACCGGGAGGTCCGTGCGGCGCTCGAGGCCCCCGCGGTACGCCAGCGCATCGCCCAGCAGGGCATGGCAGTCGAGGTCGGCACGAGCGCCGCCCTGGCAGCGCAGGTGGCCGAGGACATCTCCCGCTACCGGGTGCTGGCCACGCAGATCCGGCTGGACGGGCAATGACCGCCGGCGGGATCGACACGGCGGCTCACCGCGATCCCGCGGCCCGCGCGGGCCGGCCCAATATCCTGCTGATCACGACCGACCAGCACCGCGCCGACCATCTGGGCTGCGCCGGGGACCGGCTGCTGGTCACGCCGCACCTCGACAGCCTGGCGCAGCGCGGGGTGATGTTCGAGCGCTGCCACGTCGCCTCCCCGGTGTGCATGCCGAACCGGGCCGCGATGATGACCGGCCGCGTACCGTCAGCCGCAGGGGTGCGGATGAACGGGGTGCCGCTGCCCCTGCAGGCGCGGACCTTCGTCGACCAGCTGCGCGAGGCGGGCTGGCAGACCGCGCTCATCGGCAAGGCCCATCTCCAGCCAATGACCGCCCGACCGGCGGCGTGGCGGGGCCGGGCGGACAGCGCACAGGCCCAGGCCTTGGCCGACCTGCGCGACGATGACGCCTACCGTCAGGAGTCGGTGACGCGCTGGGCCGACCCGGCGCACCGGCTGCGCCTGCCGTACTACGGCTTCGACCACGTGCAGCTGTGCCTCGAGCATGGCGACCAGGTGGGCGGCGACTATGAGCGCTGGCTGCGCGCGCAGGGCGCGGACCCGGCGGGCCTGTGCGGTCGCGCCAACGCGCTGCCGGGAAAGGTGCCAGACGTGCTCGACGCCTGGCGCACCCGTCTGCCCGAGGAGCTGCACCCGACCCGCTATGTCGCCCTGCGCACGATCGAATGGCTGCGCGAGCACCAGCGCGGCAACCGGCGCGAACAGCCCTTCTTCGTCCACTGCTCCTTCCCCGACCCGCACCACCCGTTCAACCCACCCGGCCGCTACTGGGGCCTGTTCGATCCGGCCGACGTGGTCTTGCCCCCGCACTGCGGCCCGGCAGTACCGCAGGATGTGCCGCTCAAGCGCGCCCTGCATGCCGAGCTCGCTGCCGCCAAGCGCCCTTCGGGCACGAGCCGCGCGATTGCCGTGACACCGGACGAGGCGCGGGTCGCCATCGCACTCAACCATGGCGCAATCGCCTTCATCGACGAGGCGGTCGGCCGCTTGACCGCCCATCTGCGTGCATCGGGTCTGGACCAGAGCACGGTGGTGATCTTCACCTCGGACCATGGCGACTTCATGGGCGACCACGGTCTGCTCAACAAGGGGCCGCTGCACTACCAGGGTCTCGTGCGAGTGCCCTTCATCTGGGCCGACCCGCAGGAGCGGCCAGGCGGACGCGACCAGCGCCTGTGCAGCACGCTCGACCTGGCCACCACCGTGCTCGCGCGTTGCGGCCTGCGCTCGGCGCACGGCCTGCACGGGCGGGACCTGCGCTCCCCGCCCGGGACCGGCGAACGCGAGGCCGTACTCATCGAGGAGGAGGCCCACCACCGCTATCCGGGCGCGCCCTTCCCGCTGCGCGTGCGTACCCTCGTCACCGGGCGCTGGCGCCTGTCGGTGCGCGCCGACGAGGACTGGGGCGAGCTCTACGATCTGGCCGGGGATCCGCTGGAGCAGAACAATCTCTGGGCCGACCCGGCCTGCTCCAAGTTGCGCGGCGACCTCGCGCTGCGCCTGGTGCAGGAGATGCAGCGGCACACCGACGACGTACCACTGCCGATGCAGGTGGCCTGAGACCGGGGAGCGCGCTCGCGTTGAGCGATCGCAGCCTGAGCGTTGCCATCCGGCCGCAGGATCACCACTGTGTGCCTGAGGGTGGGAGGGAGGATCATGATCGCAGTCCATGGAACGGGCACAGCCTTGTTGGCACTGCTGATGGCAGCAGCCCCGGCGCGAGCACAGACAGGCGGGCACGGCATGGGCCCCGCCGCGGCGCAGAAGGCGGCCCCTGCGGCGCGCCACGGCAGCGACTACACGCCCGGCTGGTCGATGATGAGCAAGCAGGAACGCGACGAGCACCGCAAGCGCTTGCAGGAGATGAAGACCTACGAGGAGTGCCAGGCTTACCTGGAACAGCACCGCACCCAGATGGAGACACGCGCCAAGGAGCAGGGCCGAAAGGCGCTGGCCCAAGCGCGACGCGATGCGTGCGCGGCCTTGAAGAAGTAGCGTGTGCGGCGCGTGCCGCAATATCCTGGACGGGGCCGCTGAATCTGTAGCACGACGGAAGGATGGTCACGCGCGGGGATGTGCGACCCTTGGGTACGCGTATGCTCCCGGCATGACGTGCTGGCGATCTCGCACCCTCCCGGCACCGCGGCATCGCACTGCGGCGTCGCGCCGAGACGTCACGGGATCGCGCGCGCGGTCGACAGGGCGCTTGGCCGCCCGGTGCGTAGCGCTCATGTTCGTACTGGGCGCTCAGGTTTCCGCAGCACAGGTGCCACTGGCCGGCATGGCCGCCGAAGCAGCTCCCGGCCCCCGAACGCTCACGCTGACACTGGCCGGGCGCAGCGTCGCCATCGACGTCTACCGCCCCGCCGGCCCGTCGCGCGGCGCGGTCGTGCTGTCGCACGGCTTCACGCGCAGCCGCACCACGCTCGGCGGGCACGCCGCGGCGCTGGCCGCCGCGGGCGTGCTCGCCCTCACGCCCGACCTGCCCTACACCTTCGACTTCCAGCGCAACGCCCAGGGGCTGGCCGAGCTGGTGGCGATGCTGCGCGGCGCCGCGTCGGAGGGCGGCACGCCGCCCGCGACGGCCGCGCCACGAGAGACCGACCCCACCGCCCTCGGCGGCCCCGTGGGGCGTGTCGTGCTCGTCGGCTTCTCCGCCGGGGCGCTGTCCAGCCTGCTGGCTGCCGGTACCCCCGGCGTGGTGGGCTACGTCGGGCTCGACGCCTTCGACCGGCTGGAGACGCGGCCGGAAGGCAGCGGCACCCAGGGGCTCGGCATGGCGCACGCGCCCACGCTGAGGACCGAGGCCCTGCTGCTGCGCGCCCCGCCCTCGCGCTGCAATGCGCAGGGCGTCTCGGCACCCTGGGGCGCGGCGCTGCCGCGACTGCTGGCCGACACCGTGATCGAAGGCGCCACGCACTGCGACTTCGAGTCGCCCACCGACTGGATGTGCCGCCTGGCCTGCGGCGACGCCGACCCGGCACGGCAGGCGCGCGTGCGCTCGGCGCTGTTGCAGGCGGTGGCGCGCTGGCTGCCGTGACGGGCCGCCGGCGACCGCCGGGCTACTTCAGGAACTGCGGCGAGATCAGCCCCGGCAGGAAGAGCGAGACCTGCGGCCAGACGATGACCAGCAGCAGCACGCCGAGCATCGGCATCAGCATGATCATCACGTCTTTCAGGACGTAGCCGAGCCGGACCCCGGCGATGGAACACGAGATCATCAGGCACAGCCCGTAGGGCGGCGTCACCAGACCGAAGGCCAGCGAGACGATGCCGATCATCGCGAAATGCACCGGGTCCAGCCCGGCCGCCTTGGCAACCGGCTGCAGGATGGCGCCGACGATGATGATGGCCGGGATCGCGTCGAGGAAGCAGCCCACGACGAGGAAGACCGCGGCGATGAACAGCCCCGCCGTCACCGGCCCCATGCCCCAGCCCAGCACGTTGCCCAGCAGCGCCTGCGGGATCTGGTAGTAGGCCATCATCCAGCCGAAGGCGCTGGCCGTGCCGACGCAGAACAGCGTCACGCCGGCGAGCTTGCCGGTGTCGACGAGCGCGGTGCGCAGGCCGGCGAAGCTCATCTCGCGGTAGACGAAGATCGACAGCACCGCCGCATAGAGCACCGCGATGCAGGCCGACTCGGTGGCCGTGAACCAGCCGAAGATCTTGCCGCCGATGATGATGACCGGCGTCATCAGCGCCGGCACCGCCACCAGGAAGGCCACCGCCATCTCCTTGAGCGTGCTGCCCGGATATGTGGGATAGCCCCGGCGCTTGGCGTAGACGTGCACCGTGGCCATCTGCACCAGCCCGATCAGCAGCCCGGGCACGATGCCGGCCAGGAAGAGCGCGCCAATCGATGTGGTCAGAACCCCGCCCCAGACGATCATCAGGATGGACGGCGGGATGATGACCGCCATCACGGCCGACACGGCGGTGATGGCCACCGAGAAGCTGAGGTCGTAGCCTTCCTTGGTCTGCGCCTCGATGAAGATCTTGCCCTGGCTCGCCGCGTCGGCCGTCGAGGAGCCCGAGATGCCGGCGAAGAAGATCGACAGCACGATGTTGACCTGCGCCAGGCTGCCGGGCATGCGGCCCACGAGCGCGCGCGACAGGCGCACCAGCCGGTCGGTGATGCCGCCGGTGTTCATCAGGTTGGCGGTCAGCAGGAAGAAGGGCACCGCCAGCAGGATGAAGGAGTTGTAGGCGTTGAAGGTCTCCTGCACCAGCACCATCAACGAGAGCTGCTTCTCCAGCGCGAGCATGGGCAGGCAGGCCACGCCAAGCGCCACGGCCACCGGCACGCGCAGGAACAGCAACAGGAAAAAGATACCGAACAGCAGCGCCGCCGCCTGCCCGGGCGAGAAGAGGAGGTTCGTCACGTCAGGAGGGCTCGGGGCCGCGCAGTGCCACGCGCGCCATGGCCAGCATGTGCTCGCCCTGGAACAGCACCCAGGTCACGCCGAGCACGGGCCAGGCGATATGGATGGTCCACAGCGGCAACTCGGCCAGCTCGGAGATGCGGTAGAGGGCGAACTCGGTGAACTCCCAGCCGGCCCAGACGAAGACCAGGGCGAACAGGAGCGTGGCGACCCCGGCCACGAGCTCGACCACCGCGTTGGCGCGCGGGGAGAGCTCGGGCCAGACGTCGACGACGAAGTGCAGGCGCTCGCGCATGCCCACCATCGCCCCCAGCATGATCAGCCAGATGAACATCAGGCGGGCCATCTCCTCGGTCCAGATGTAGGTCGGCACGAGAGAGGTGTGGCGCGAGAAGATCTGCAGCGTCACCGGGATGATCAGCACCACAAGGGCGCCGACCATCAGCACGCTGAGCACTCGGTACCAGGCCTCGCTGACGCGGTGCCAGGCACCGTGCCGGCGCAGGCCTGATCCAGTCATTGCGGCAGTCTGGGGCTCAGGCCGCGAGGATCTTC
>JBILNB010000021.1:0-63667 GCA_044375195.1 Rubrivivax sp.
CGGCACCCGCAGAACCTGTACTACCAGACCGTGAGCTGAGCGCAGGTCGACCATGCTGCGCCGGGGCTGGCGCCTCCTCCGTCGCTCGGTGCACAGGCGCACCGCGCACCTGCCGCCCACGGTACAGAGCCTGCTGTGGTCGGCGCTGTCGGTCACCGTCTTCAGCGGCCTCAACGCCGTGGCCCGGGTGCTGTCGCAGGGGCTGGACAGCTACCAGGTGCAGTTCCTGCGTTACGCGATGGGGCTGCTGGTGATGCTGCCTTTCGTGCTCCACCACGGCGCGGCCGGCTACCGCCCGCAGTCGCTGCACGGGCACCTGGCGCGCGGCGCGCTGCACACGCTCGGGCTCACCCTGTGGTTCGCAGCGCTGCCGCGCGTGCCGCTGGCCGACCTCACCGCCATCGGCTTCACGACGCCGCTGTTCGTGATGGTCGGCGCCTGGCTCGTGTTCAAGGAGCAGATGCGCTGGGAGCGCTGGCTCGCCACGGTGCTGGGTTTCGCGGGCGTGCTGATCGTCGTGCTGCCGCAGGTCTCGTTCACGGCCGCGGGCCCGGGGCTGTACCACCTGGTGATGCTGGCCTCGGCACCGGTGTTCGCCGCCTCCTACCTGCTCACCAAGGCATTGACGCGGCACGAGTCGACCGGCACCATCCTGCTGTGGCAGCAGATCATCATCGCCGGCCTGAGCCTGCCCCTGGCGGTGGGGGTGTGGCAGCCGCTGTCGGCCGCGCAGTGGGCCGGCTTCCTGGCCTGCGGGGTGCTCGGCACGCTCGGCCACTACGCGCTGACGAAGTCGCTCAAGGTGGCCGAGATCTCGTCCACGCAGTCGGTCAAGTTCATCGAGCTGATCTGGGCCGCGCTGCTGGGCTGGGTGGTCTTTGCCGACGTGCCCACGCTGCACACCCTGGCCGGCGGCCTGCTGATCGCCGCGGCCACGATCTGGGTCACGCGGCGCGAGGCCCGCATCGGCGGCGCCCGGCCGCCCCCGGCCGGGTGAGCGCCCCCTCGGCAGCCCGCCCGCACGCCCCCGCCGCCTGAACGAGACCTCGCCCTTGCCCGAACCCGCCACCCCCACGCAGCGGCTCGCCCGCCGCCTGCCCTTCTTCTACGGCTGGCTCATCGTCGCCATCGTCTTCGTGACCATGGCCCTGGGCGTCAACGCGCGCACGGCGTTCTCGCTGCTGATGCCGCCCATCCTGGCCGAGTTCGGCTGGGACCGCGCGGTCACCGCCGGCGCCTTCTCCTTCGGCTTCTTCGTCACCGGGCTGATGAGCCCGGCGCTGGGCCGCCTGATGGACGCGCGGGGGCCGCGCTTCGTCATGCCCCTGGGCGTGGCGGCCACCGGCGCCGGCTTGCTGCTGGCCGCCGTCGCCCACCAGCCCTGGCACCTGTACCTGACGCTGGGGGTGCTGGTGGGCGCGGGCAGTTCCTTCCTCGGCTACACCGGGCAGGCGCTGTTCCTGCCGAACTGGTTCGCGCGCCGGCGCGGGCTGGCCATCGGCATCGCCTACGCCGGGGTGGGCGTGGGCTCGATCGTGATGTTCCCCTGGTTCCAGGCCCTGATCGAGCACGCCGGCTGGCGCAGCGCCTGCGTCACGCTGGGCGTGGTGGTGCTCGTCGTCGCCGGGCCGCTGAACCTGCTGCTGCGCCGCCGCCCCGAAGACCTGGGCCTGCGCCCCGACGGCGACGCCGCGCCCGCGGCCGGCACCACGGCGCGCGCGCCGCTGCGCGTGGTGGACCCGGCCTGGGCCGCGGTGGACTGGACGCTCGCGCGCGCCATGCGCACCGCGCGCTTCTGGTGGGTGGGGCTGGCGCTGTTCTGCGGCCTGTACGCCTGGTACGCGGTGCAGGTCCACCAGACCCAGGTGCTGCGCGAGGCCGGCTTCAGCGCGGCGCAGGCGGCCTGGGCGCTGGGGGCGGTCAGCCTCTTCGGCATCCCGGGGCAGATCGCGCTGGGCGCGCTGTCCGACCGCGTCGGGCGCGAGGTGGTCTGGACCATCGGCAGCCTGGGCTTCGTCATCACCTACGGGGCGCTGCTGCTGCTCGCGCCGCTGGGCGCGCAGCCAGTGCTGCTGTACCTGATCGTCGTCGCCCAGGGCCTGCTCGGCTACGGCATCACCCCGGTCTTCGGCGCCATCCCGGCCGAGATCTTCCAGGGCCGCCACTTCGGCAGCATCTTCGGCGTGCTCATGCTCGGCGGCTTCGCCGGCGGCGCCCTCGGCCCCTGGGTCATGGGCGCCCTGCACGATGCCACCGGCAGCTACGGCCCGGCCTTCGCCACCGGCATCGCGGCCAGCCTGATCGGCATCCTGGCAGTGTGGCAGGCCGCGCCGCGCAAGGTGCGGGCGGTGGGGGGAAGCCGTGCAGGCGCAGGCCGGGCGGGCTGAAGCGACTCGAAGCCACAAAGAGGAGAAGGACATGTTCTACCAACCCGGCGCGCAGGTCTCGGGCCTGCCCTACAACCCCTTCAAGTCCTGCTGCGTACCGCGTCCCATCGGCTGGATCTCCACCGTCAGCCTCGCGGGCGTGCACAACCTGGCGCCTTACAGCCAGTTCCAGAACGTGACCTGGGACCCGCCCACCGTGCTGGTGGTGTGCAACGGGCGCGAGGACGGCCGCCTGAAGGACACGGCGCGCAACATCGTCGACACCGGCGAGTTCGTCTGGAACATGGCGACCTTCGAACTCCGCGAATGGGTGGTGGCCAGCTCGCGCGACCTGCCGCCCGAGGTGGACGAGTTCGAGGCCGTCGGCATCCCCTGGCTGCCCTCCCGAGGCGTGAAGCCGCGCCGGGTGCGCGGCTCGCCGGTGCAGTTCGAGTGCCGTCTGATCCGGCAGATGGACATCCCCGCGCACACCCCCGATGCGCAGGCCTGCATCCTGGTGGGCGAAGTGACGGGCATCCACATCGACGACGCCGCGCTCACGCCCGACGGCCGTATCGACATCCCGCGGCTGCGCCCGCTGGCACGGCTCGGCTATCGCGACTACACCGACGTGCGGCACGCCTACGAGCTCGCCGAGAGCACCGGCCGCGTCGCCGAGGCGATTCCCCACCTGCACGAGAACGTGCGCCCCACCCCGCGTTGACAAGAGGAGACATCGAATGAAGCACACCCGCACCCCCGTCATGCTCGACCGACGGCGCGCCACCGCCCTGCTGCTGGCAACTGCAGCCGGGTCCGTCATCGCCCAGCCCGCCTGGCCCGACAAGGCCGTGCGCATCATCGTGCCCACGGCGGCGGGTTCGGGCTCGGACCTGATCGCACGCGTGATCGCCCAGCGGCTCGCCGAGGCCTGGAAGCAGCCGGTGCTGGTGGACAACCGCGCCGGCGCCTCCGGCGTGCTGGGGGTGGATGCGGTCGTCAAGGCCGCGCCGGACGGCCACACGCTGCTGATGACCTCGGCCTCGCCGGTCGTCATCAACCCGCTGGTGATGCGCAAGCTGCCGCACGACCCGCGCACCCAGCTCGTCCCGGTGTCGCACGTGGGCATCGCCCAGGCGGCCCTGCTGATCCACGGCGAGCTGCCAGCGCGCAACCTGCAGGAGTTCGTCGCTCTGGCGCGGTCGCGCCCGCGCCAGCTGAGCTACGGCTCCTTCGGCGTGGGCACCGGCGGCCACCTGGGCGTGGAGGCCTTCAACCAGGCCGCGGGCATCGAGCTGGTCCACGTGCCGTACAAGGGCACGGGCCCGGCCTTGAACGACCTGATCGGCGGGCAGATCTCGGCCCTGCTGGTGGACATGGCCAACGCCCAGAACCACGTGAAGAGCGGCAAGCTGCGGGCGCTGGCCATCAACGGCCCCAAGCGCTCGGCCCTGCTGCCCGATGTGCCCACCTTCACCGAGCTGGGCTTTGCGGGCGTGGAAGGCACCTACGCCCGCTTCGGCGTGCTGGCCCCCACCGGCACCCCGCAGGCAGTGATCGAGCGCATCTCGCGCGACCTGACGGCCGTGCTGACCGACCCGGCCATCCAGGACCGCTTCCGCCCGGCCGGCTACGACCTCTACGGCAGCACGCCGGCGCAGATGGGCCAGATGCTGCGCGACGACGGCGAGCGCTGGGGCAAGGTGATCGCGGCATTGGGCGGGCTGGCGCTGGATTGACAGCGCCCTCGGGGCCAGCCTTCGACCCACGCGCCCAACGGATGCGCAGAGATCGGCCGTGTCGCCACCTGCCGGGTCGCCCTCAACCCTCGGCCAGCCAAGGGTTGAGCAAGGGCACCCGCGCTCGCGCGTAGTCGCCGGTGTCACGGGTGACCACGGTCAAGCCGTGCTGGAGGGCCGTGGCCGCGATGATCAAGTCGGGTTGCGAGATGGTGTGGCCAGCCTTGCGGCCGTCCTCGACCAGCAGCCGCCAGCGGAACATCACGTTCTCGGTGACCTCCAGCACCCGCTGGTCGAACATGGGGCGCACCCGATGCTGCAACCAATCCAGCAGCTCGGCCCGGCGGGCCGCGTCCTGAACGCCCTCGATGCCGAAGCGGATCTCGGCAAACGTGACGGCGCTCACGAACAGGTCCTCGAGCCGTTGGCGCGCCACGAAGGCGCGCACGCCCGGATGCGGGCGCGGGCGTCGCAGTTCAGAGATGACGTTGGTGTCGAGCAGCCAGGCGCTCACAGATCGACCGCCCGCACGGGCATGGGCGCCCGGTCCACCTCGATCTCAACCTGCCGATGCGGCGACGCCTGCAAGGCCTGGATCAGCAATTCGCCGGTCCTTTCGCCCACGAGGCGATCGAAGGCTTCTGCGTCGACCACGACGACGGCCTCGCGCCCATGCACGGTGACGTGCTGCGGCCCGTCACGGTGGGCGTGACGCACGAGTTCGCTGAACCTCGCCTTGGCGTCCTGCAGACGCCATCGATGCCGGACCGCCTCGACGGCGGGCACACCAGGCTGCGATGTGTTTTTGGTCATGCTGACCAGAATATCACGGCCTCTGTGGAGGAGTCATCCTGGATCCGGGTCGTCCGGGCGGGGCCCGGCCAGTTCACTGCGCCCAGCGACCCCGCCGCCGATGCCCGAGCGCCCCCACCCCCTCAAGCCCTGCAGCACCCGCTCCGGCGTCAAGGGCAGGCGGCGGAAGCGCACGCCCACGGCGTCGAAGACGGCATTGGCCAGGGCTGCGCTGGTGGGGCCCTGGGAGGCCTCGCCGGTGCCGAGGAAGGGGGCGCCGGGGCGGTCGATCAGCACCACCTCCACCGGCGGCACCTCGGAGAAGGTCAGGATGGTGTAGCTGCCCCAGTCGGCCGACTGCACCTGCGTGCCGTTGGCCTGCACCTAGAGTCGCTCGATATGCTCATGGATCCTGGCGACGATTTCCTCAAAGGGCGGCTGACCTTGGTAGTACAGCGCGGCCGTGCGCGCGTACTCGGCGGCAAAGGCGGTGCGCCAAGACGGTTCAGCCAGGACGAACGCCGGATTGCGCGCAATGACCCGTTCATCGGCCGCCCGAAACCGCTGCCGCTTGCGAGCCTCGTAGGCGGGCGTGCCGATGAAATCAAGCACCTCGGGCAGCCCCAGCAGGCAGTACACGTCGTGGTAGTGGCGCAGGAAGTTCGGCGGTAACCGGCCCGTCTCGGGCAATACCCGGTACTTGGTGGACAGCGTCTGGAGCTTCTCGACAAAGGTATGGCTGGGCTCGTGGCAGAGTACGTCCAAGGCGCGGTTGTCCCCGACCGATACCCCGCGTGCGACAGCAGTGTCGTATGCCCAGGAGGAGATCGTGACCGGACGGTTCGGCGCCGTGTCGTCGAAGCCGACCTCCAGCAGGACACCGGACTTGACCCCCTGCAGCGACCCAAGGGTGGTCGGATAGACCAGCCGGATGCCCGCGCTGCGCAGCTTCTCGTCGTCGAAATCGGTGTCACGCTCGACCGAGACGATGCCTGGGATCCGGATCCCCTGGCTAAGCCAGTCGTAGAACGCCCTCCTGGACTCGACATGCGAGGCCTTGTCCTGGTTTCGGCCGGCCTTCACGTCGAGCGCGGCCGGCGGCTCGATGCGGATGTCGATGTCCTCGGAAAACCGATGGATGATCCCGAAGCCTTTGGAGAGCGAGGTGCCGCCCTTGAGCTCGAATCGCAGCCCATGCGCCTGAAGGCCCCACAGGCAGTGCATCAGCCAGTAGTCCTTCTCCACCAGGACCGGATCGACACCGCGCTCGGCAGCGACCAGACTGACCAGTTGCCCGAAGTCTCGCCGAACGTGAAGGAACTCAGGCATCCAGCCAGCGCATCACGCGCTTGCGGGTGGCCACCAGCCCGAATTGCTCCAGGGCGCGCTTCAGCTTCGTGCCATCCATCTCTCGGGAACGCTGCCTGGCGCGCGCGAGCACTGCCGCCTCGTCCTCGGCCAGCTCGCCCAGGTTGTTGAGCGCATCGACGAACAGGAACTCGTCGGACAGCCGCCGCGGGAATCGGGGCTTGACCCTGAAGTCGTACTGCCGGCTGCCGAGCGTGAACACGCCATGACGCTTGCGGTTGTAGACCCAGGTGCGGTTGTAGAGCTGGGTCGTGCCCAGACCTGCCGCGTTGTAGGCCGAGGGGGAGAAGAGAAGGAAGTCCCGGTCTTTCAGGAACGCGGCGACCAGCTCCTCGTCGGCAGGCGGTACCACGCCGAACGCGGACTCGCGCGGGGCATAGTACAGGCCGCGGGCGAGCTTGGTCAGGCGGCCTGCCGAGACCAGCTCCCGCAGGTGACGGTCCACGGCCGTGCTGAGCAGCGCCAGATCCTCACGCCTGTACACACGCCCTGGGCGCAAGGCGCGAGCGACATGCGCAGAAGCGGCAGGCAGGGGATTGGCGACCAAGGCGGGCATGGGAGATCGAATGCTATTCAATTGACGTTTCATGCATCATGCGCCGATCCAAGCCTCACCCCAAGACGGGTCGCTGGGCTAGGGCGAGCAGGCACTGCGCGTCCGTTCAGGCACTCGGCGCTTGTGGCGGGAAGGTTGCCCGCCGGGGCAATGACCCCTCACACGTACTTCTTGTAGTCCGCCCACTGCCCAGCCGCCATCACCCCCGCCGCCGTCACACCGGATAAGGCGGTTCAGTTCGCTCGAAGCTTTCCGGCAGCATCGCCGGGGCGATCGCATCGATGTCGGCACCGCAGACCCCATGCGCCTTGAAGACCTCTTGCCAGCGCGAGACTTTCTCGCGCATGCGGTCGATCGCGGCGCGAGCCGCTTCCAGCGACAGCCCGAACACTGCGGGCTGCGACAGCAGGTTGTAGATGCTTGCCACGCGGCCGAAGCTGCCGACCTGCAAGGCCAGGTCACGGCGCTCCTTCGACGTGGCAGGCTCGGGCACGATGTCATAGGAGGGAGACAGTCGCCAGCGCCCGCCCACCTGCAGCAACGCGTGGTTGCGCGGGTGGTCGTCGTTGTTGGTGACCATGGCGTTGAAGACCATGCGGCGGAACAGCTCCAGCCGGTCCTTTTCAGGGCGCGAGGACCAGCGACGCAGCTCATCAGCCAACAACAGGTAGGACCAGCGTTCACGCCCCAGGTATCCGTCCTCGGCGTGCAACACGGTCAGAGCTGAAATCAGGCCGTGGATTGGAAAGGCGTCAGAGCCTGGCTCTGAGGCGGGCTGCTCAGCGCAGGATCTCATGAGCGGCCAGACGTCCAGGGCCGCATGATCCAGCCGCCTGCGCGCTCTGCGCAGCGAAGTCAAGGAGGAGCAGCCAGAGCGGGACCGTGCCCAGCAACAGCGACGACCCGTCTCATGTCGAGCAACCAGCGCGTGGGCTACGATCACGTGGCGCACCTTTCTAGAAAATGCGACGATGTCTTCCTAGACTCTGTATCACGAGACTCGCCAACATGCTCACCCCCGACAAGACCATCGATCACGGCACCCTGCGTCGCCTGGTGGCCGCCGGCGCGCAGGTCGGCGCCGAGGTGGTGGGCGCCGGCGGCAACTGGGGCGTGGTCATCAACTACGGCCGCTCCAGCCAGACACTGGCCGCCACCCGGGGTCAGCCCAAAACCTTCCGGCACTTCGAGACGCTGGCGGGCTACCTGAAGGAGCTCGGCATCGTCGAGTACCGGGTCAACGCCGCCGATTTCGAGCCAGGCGGCAGCCAGAAGGAGGCTCCCGACCGGCGCAGCGTGACCGCCTCCGAGCGCATGAAGCGCGCACACAAGGCAACAGCCTACGACGCCTGGTTCCGCGAGCAGGTCCAGGCATCGATGGACGATCCGCGGCAGAGCCTGAGCGGTGACCAGGCACGCACCCACATGGCTTCTCGCCGGCAGGCGTTGCTCGGCAAGGCGGGCACCGAGCCGAAAAGCGGGTCGGCGAGCGAGCCGGCCAGCAAGTCGACAACCAAGACAGCAGCCAGGACTGCACGTTGAGCCGCGCCGAGCTCGAGCTGCGCTGGCGGCCCATGGCTCTGGCCGACCGCGAGGCCATCCTGAACCACATCGCCGAGGACAACCTCACCGCTGCGATTGAGCTCGACATGGAGTTCGAGGCCAAGGCCGAGATCGCGCGCCAGCGCCCCACCCTCTACAAGGCCGGGCGTGTTAAGGGCACGCGTGAGCTCGTGGTGCGGCCGAGCTACGTGATGGTCTACCGCGTGCTGCCCGAAGCCGTGGGGTTCTTGCGGGTGCTGCACACGGCGCAGCAGTGGCCAGCCCACAAGAAGGCGAAGTGAGCCCGCGGCAGACCGCATGGCTGAGGGTAGGGCTGAGGCCGCCTGCGCGCTCTGCGCAGCGAAGTCGAGGAGGAGCATCGGGCTTCAGCCCGATGCGGGGGACATGAGCGGCGCAGAGCGCGCAGGCGGCTGGATCGCGCGAGGTGGTGGCTCAGGAAGGTGCCGCCCCAGCACGCCGCCGGCTACCGAAGTCACCAACTGATGGCCATCACGCCCGGGCGAGCCGCTTGGCGCCCGCCTTCACCTCACCGCGATCCACACCAGCACGCCCACCTGTGCGGCGCCCGGCGGCGCCGGCCCGATGTGGGCACGGCGGCCGACGACCTGCAGCAGGACGGGCCGGCCATCCAGGCCGAGGAGCACGCCCTTGGCGCGGACGATGCGCGAGCCGGGCGCGCAGAGCTCGCGCGCCAGCGCGGGCACGTCCACGGGGCCGTCGTGGCGCTGCGAGCCGGATTCGAAGCGCGTGTCGGCGTCGCGCGCCAGGGGCTGCCAGGCGCGCGGCTGCCAGGCGCCCTGCGAAGGAGCCTCCACGGCAGACCCGGCGGCCGGCCACTCCGCGTCTGCGCTGCTCAAACCCGAACCTGAACCTGAACCTGAACCTGAACCTGAACCTGAACCCGAACCCGGACCCGGACCCGGACCCGAACCCGAACCCGATCCTGACTCCGACACCGACCTCGATCCAGACCCAGATCCCGACTCCGACGCCAGTTCCAGCCCCACCCCCAGCACAACCCCCGGCTCCACCCTTCCCTGCTCGGCCGGCACCACGCGTACGCCCGGCACCTGCGCGCCCAGCCACTGCATCACCTCGACCGCCTGCCCGGGCGCGACGAGGTCGAGCTTGTTCAGCAGCAGCAGGTCGGCCTCGGCCAGTTGCTGGCGCACCAGCTCGCCCACGTAGCGGTCGGCGGCGCGTTCGCGCACCGTCTCGGCGTCGACGAGCACGACCACGCCTTCCACGTCCAGCCCCGGCGCCAGACGCAGCAGGCGCGCCACCGTGGCCGGCTGGGCCACGCCGCTGGTCTCCACCAGCAGCAGATCGGGCGCGCTCGGGCGCGCGCGCAGGCGGGCGATCGTGCCGAAGAGATCCTCGCCCCAACTGCAGCACATGCAGCCGCCGGCCAGGCTGAGCACGCCGCCATCGGCACCCTCGATCAGCTCGGCGTCGATCGAGACCTCGCCGAAGTCGTTGACCAGCACCGCGATGCGCCGACCGCCAGCGTGGCGCAGCAGATGGTTGACGAGCGTGGTCTTGCCCGCGCCGAGCCAGCCGCCGATGACGGTGGCGGGTAACGCCGGGGGCGCCGTGTCGGCGCCCTGCCCCTGCGCGTCGCGCACCGGCGATTCCGGCACGCTGGCAGACGCGCCTGCCCTCACGCCGGGAACACCCGCCCGCCCTGCACGGTGCCCCACACCGGCACGTCCTTCAGCGCCTCGGGCGCGACGGCGGTCGGGTCCTCGCCGAGGACGGCGAAATCGGCGCGCTTGCCGCACTCGATGGAGCCGATCTCGCCGTCGAGCTTGAGCGTCCAGGCCGCGCCCAGCGTGACAGCGCGCAGCGCGTCCATCACCCCGATGCGCTGGGCCGCGCCCAGCACGCGGCCGGTGGCGCTCAGGCGGTTGACCGCGCACCAGGCCGTGAACAGCGGCGCCAGCGGCGTGATGGGGGCGTCGGAGTGCACCGAGAAGGGCACGCCCGCATCCAGCGCGCTGCGGCAGGCGTTCATGCGCTCGGCGCGCTCGGGGCCCACGGTGATGGCGCGGTGCTGCTCACCCCAGTAGTAATGGTGGTTGGCGAACAGGTTCACGCCCATGCCCAGGGCCTTGATGCGCCGGAACTGCGCCTCGTCGGCGAGCTGGCAGTGCTGCAGCGTGTAGCGATGGTCGGGCGCGGGGCGCGCGCGCAGCGCCGCCTCCATGCAGTCCAGCGCCATCTCGGTGGCCTCGTCGCCGTTGGTGTGAGTGTGGATCAGCACCCCGTGCTCCAGGCCCAGCGTGTAGGCCTCGCGCACCGTCTGCGGCGCGGTGTACCACAGGCCGTTGGGCGCGCCGTTGTAGTAGCCGGGCCAGCGCAGCCGGGCCGAGAAGCCCTGGATCGAGCCGTCGGCCACCACCTTGATGCTGCCCAGTCGCAACCGCTCGCTGCTGCGCGCGCGGATCTGCAGCGCCCGTGCCACGGCCTCGGCCGGGCTCAGCCCGATCAGGCGCAGGAAGGGCACCAGGCGCACCGGGCAGTCCTCGCTGCCGGCGACACGCAGCCAGGTCTCGATCTCGGGGTCCTGCGCGGTGGCGGCCAGGTCGGTGGCCGTCGTCACCCCGGCGCGCACCGCCAGCTTGCCGAAGGCGCGGATGCCGAACTCGTCGCCGCTGAGGAAGCTGCGGTCCAGGCCGACGTGCGGCATCACCGGCATCATGGCCTCGGGGCCCTTGAGCTCGCCGGTGGGCAGGCCGTCATCGCCCAGCGGGATGCCGGGATGGTCCACACCCGGGCGCAGCAGCCCGGCGCGGCGCAGCGCCTCGGAGTTCACGTTCAGGATGTGGCCGCTGGCGTGCAGCACACCCACCGTGACCGTGGTGCTGACGCGGTCCAGGTCGTTGCGGTGGCAGCGGCGGGCGCCGAAGTAGATGGGGTCGAAGCCCCAGCCGATGTGGCCGCCGCCGGTGCTGCTGGGCGCGGCCGCTGCCAGCGCGGCCACCACCGCGTCGAGCGACTTCGAGCCCGGCACGCGCGCACCGTCCGGGTCGCGCACGTCGAACCAGCCGCAATAGACGTGGCGCCACAAAGAACCGGCCATCAGGTGCGAGTGCCCCTCCACGAAGCCGGGCATCAGCACGAGGTCGGCGAAACGCTCGTCGAGCACGTGCGGGCCCCAGCCCGACAGCTCGTCCAGGCTGCCGGCGCCGAGGATGCGCCCGTCCCGCACCGCCACATGCGTGGCCTCGGGGCGTGAGGGGTTCATCGTGAGGATGCGGCGGGCGCGGTAGACGGTGATGGGCGACATGGCGATGATCCGGGAACTGTTTGCTCGAGGCAAGAATTCTGACCCTGCGGCCTGGACGCACGACCAGGGTTTACCTGAGGGTGCGCGCCCTTCCACAGGCGCAGGGCGGCGAATATCATCACTGGATAACGCTGTCGCGGGGACAGTTCCGCAGCAGCGATCCGGCCACGAGGCAGCGCGCCAGCGCGCGCACTGCCGGCACCCCGACAGACACCCAGACGCGAGGAGAGACCCCATGACCCAGATCCACCGCCGTCGCCTGCTCCAGGCCGCCGCCGCCTTCGGCGCCGGCCCGCTCGCGGGCTGGTCCCTCGAGGCCATGGCCCAGGCCGCCCGGGGCGGCGTGCTCGTCATCGGCACCACGCAGCGCCCTCGGCACCTGAACTCGGCCGTGCAGAGCGGCATCGCCACCATGATGCCGGCGGCGCAGATCTTCGCCTCGCCGCTGCAGGTGGACGCGCAGTGGAAGCCGAAGCCCTACCTGGCCGAGCGCTTCGAGCTCTCGCACGACAACCGCAGCGTCAAGCTCGTGCTGCGTGCCGGGGCGGTCTTCCACGACGGCCGGCCGATCACCGCCGAGGACCTCAAGTTCTCGATCGAGACCATCCGCGACCACCACCCCTTCCGCACCATGTACGGGCCGGTGAACGCGGTGACAATCGAGGACGCGCGCACCGCGGTCGTGCGCCTGTCCGAGCCGCACCCGGCGGTGCTGCTGGCGATGTCGACCTCGCTGACACCCATCATCCCCAGGCACATCTTCGGCGACGGCACCGACCCGAAGATCCACCCGCGCAATGCCAACCCGGTGGGCTCGGGTCCCTTCCGCCTGGTGGAGTTCAAGCCCGGCGAGGTCACGGTCATGGAGCGCTTCGACCGCTTCTTCCTGAAGGACCTGCCGCGCCTGGACCGCATCATCATCAAGGAGTACAAGGACCCCTCCAGCCTGCTGCTGGCCTTCGAGAAGGGCGAGGTCGACGTGCACTCGCTGTTGACCGACGCGCGCGAGATCGAGCGCGTGAAGAAGGTGCCCGGTGCCCAGGTCATCAGCGAGGGCGGGCGCGCCATCGGCCCGCTCGTCTGGCTGGCCTTCAACACCAAGAGCCCCAAGCTGGCCGACAAGCGGGTGCGCCAGGCGATCAGCTTCGCGCTGGACCGCAAGATGATCCTCGAGCAGCTGCTGGGCGGCGTGAACAAGGCCGCCACGGGCCCCATCTCGGCCGCGAGCCCCTTCTACAGCGCCGACGTCGAGAAGTACGCGCACAACCTGGCCAAGGCCACGCAGCTGCTCGACGCCGCCGGCCTGAAGCCGGGCGCCAACGGCGTGCGCCTCGCGCTCGAGGTCGACGCCATCCCGGGCTCGGCCGAGTTCAAGATGCTGCAGGAGTACACCAAGCCGGCGCTGGCCAAGGTGGGCATCGACGTCTCGGTGCGCCTCTCGCCCGACTTCCCGACCTGGGCGCGCCGCGTCTCCACCGGACAGTTCGAGATGACCTACGACACCGTCTGGAACTGGGGCGACCCCGTCATCGGCGTGCACCGCACCTGGCTCAGCTCCAACATCCGGCCGGGCGTGATCTGGTCCAACACCCAGGGCTACAGCAACCCCAAGGTCGACGAGCTGCTCGCCGCCGCCGGCAAGGAGATGAACCTGGCCAAGCGCAAGGCGCTCTACAAGGACATGCAGAAGATCGTCGTCGACGACTGCCCGGTGGCCTTCCTCTACGAGACCAGCAGTACCACGGGATTCCGCGCCAACGTCGCCAACCCGCCCCGCGGCGTGTGGGGTCTGATCGACAGCATGAACGACGTCGGGGTCGGCAAGGCTTGAGCTCGCGAGGGCGGCGCTCGGGTCGACCCGGTCCTGAAGACGCATGCTGAAGACGGTCGGCGCCGTCCTGCGCCGCCTCGCACTTGCCTTCGGGCTGGTGCTGGCGGTGTTGGCGCTCAACTTCACGCTCATCCACGCCGCGCCGGGCGACCCGGCGCAGGTGATCGCGGGCGAGATGGGCGGCGCCGACGAGGCGGCCATGGCCAGCATCCGCAAGGCCTACGGTCTGGACCGGCCACTGCACGAGCAGTTCTTTACCTACATCGGGCGCAGCCTGCAGGGGGACCTGGGGCAGAGCTACCTGTACAACAAGCCGGTGTCCGAGCTCATCCTCGACCGGCTCGGGCCCACCATCCTGCTGGTGCTGACGGCGCTGCTGGGCGCCATCGTGATCGGCACGCTGCTGGGCGTGCTGGCCTCGCGCCGGCCCGACAGCATCTTCAGCGGCGCGGTGACCGTGTTCTCGCTGATCGGCTACGCGATGCCGGTGTTCTGGACCGGCATCCTGCTCGTCATCCTCTTCGGCAAGGTCTGGCCCATCATGCCGATCGCCGGCATGCGCGACGTGCGCATGATGGGCGCGGGCCCGCTCGCGAACGCGCTGGACGTGCTGCACCACCTGGTGCTGCCGGCCGTGACGCTGGGGCTGATCTACCTGGCGCAGTACAGCCGCCTGGCGCGCGCGAGCATGCTCGAGGTGCTGGGCTCGGACTACATCCGCACCGCGCGCGCCAAGGGCCTGGGGGACGGCGCCGTCACCTTCAAGCACGCGCTGCGCAATGCGCTGATGCCGCTGGTCACCATCGCCGGGCTGCAGTTCGGCAACCTGATCTCGGGCGCGGTGCTGGTGGAGACCGTCTTCTCCTGGCCCGGCCTGGGCACGCTGGCGCTCGACGCCATCCTGGGGCGCGACTACCCGACGCTGCTGGGCGTGCTGACCTTCTCGGCGCTGCTGGTCATCGTCGCCAACCTGCTGACGGACCTGAGCTACCGCTGGATCGACCCGCGGCTGCGCGGGCGCTGATGCACCAGGCCCCACGATGAGCACGCCCCTGCCCCCCTCCGCCGCGCCGCCAGGTGCTGCCGTCACGCCCGCGGAGGCCGGCCTGTCACCCTGGCGCGAGGCCTGGCACGTCTTCCGCGGCAACAAGGCCGCGCTGCTGGGCCTGGCGCTGCTCGGCGGGCTGGTCGTGGCCATGGTCTTCGGCCCCTCGCTCTACGGCGTCAAGCCCTTCGACATCGTCGCCGCGCCCTTCACCGAGCCCTTCACGGACCCCAAGGTCTGGCTCGGCACCGACTACCTCGGGCGCGACGTGCTGGCCGGGGTGCTGGTCGGCGGGCGCGCCACCTTGCTCGTGGGCCTGTCGGCGGCCACGGTGGCGGTCACCATCGGCGTCACGGTCGGGGCGCTGGCCGGCTACTTCGGCGGCTGGGTCGACACCGCCCTGTCGCGCCTGACCGAGCTGTTCCAGGTGCTGCCCTCGCTGCTGTTCGCGATGGTGCTCGTCACCTTGTTCACGCCCGCGCTGCACGTGGTCGTGTTCGCCATCGGTGTCGTGGCCTGGACCGGCACCGCGCGGCTCGCGCGCGCCGAGTTCATGCGCCTGCGCCAGCTCGAGTACACGCAGGCCGCGCGCGCCATGGGCGCCGGGCCGCTGCGCCTGATGCTGCGCGAGATCCTGCCCAACGCGATGCCGCCGCTGATCGTCTCGGCCACGCTGATCGTCGGCGCGGCCATCCTGTTCGAGGCGGGCCTGAGCTTCCTCGGCCTGTCGGACGCCAACGTGATGAGCTGGGGGATGATGATCGGCAGCAACCGGCGCAACATCCTCGAGTGCTGGTGGGCCGTCACCTTCCCCGGCGTGTGCATCTTCGCCACCGTGCTGGCCGTGAGCCTGATCGGCGATGGCCTGAACGACGCCTTCAACCCGAAGCTCCACCGTCGATGACCACGCCTGTGCTCCAGGTCCGAGGCCTGACGGTGGAGTTCGCCACCCGTCGCGGCGTGGCGCGCGTGCTCGACGACGTGGCTCTCGAGATCCACCGCGGCCAGACGCTGGGCGTGGTCGGCGAGTCCGGCTGCGGCAAGAGCGTGACGGCGCTGGCGGTGATGCGGCTGATCGCCTCGCCGCCGGGGCGCATCGTCGGCGGCGAGGTGCTGTTCGACGGGCGCGACCTGCTCGCCCTGCCCGAGCGCGAGATGCGGCGCGTGCGCGGCAACCGCGTGTCGATGATCTTCCAGGAGCCGATGACCTCGCTGAACCCGGCCTACACCGTGGGCGACCAGATCGGCGAGACCCTGCGCCTGCACGAGGGCCTGTCGCGGCGCGCGGCACTGGAGCGCACCGTGGCCATGCTGGACGCAGTGGGCATCCCGGCCCCGGCCCAGCGGGTGCACGAGTACCCGCACCAGTTCTCCGGCGGCATGCGCCAGCGCGTGATGATCGCGATGGCGCTGGCCTGCAAGCCCGACGTGCTGATCGCCGACGAGCCGACGACCGCGCTCGACGTGACCGTGCAGGCGCAGATCTTCGACCTGATCTCGGAACTGCGCGAGCGCACCGGCACCGCGGTGATGCTGATCACGCACGACATGGGCGCGGTGGCCGAGATGTGCGACGCGGTGGCGGTGATGTACGCCGGCCGCGTGGTGGAGACCGGTCCGGTGCGCGCCATCCTCGGCGATCCGCTGCACCCCTACACGCGCGGCCTGATCGCCTGCGCGCCGGGGCGGCGCACCGTGGCGCCCGGGCAGATGCTCGAGGAGATCCCGGGCACCGTGCCCTCGCTGCTGGAGCGCGGCGCCGGCTGCCTGTTCGCCGACCGCTGCCCCCAGGCCCAGGCGCGCTGCCGCGAGGCGCTGCCCCCGCCCACCGTGCTGCCCGACGGGCGCGCGGTGCAGTGCTGGCTGCATGCGGAGGCGGCATGAGTACAGGAGCGGCCGTGCCGGACCACCAGGTGGAGCGCGACGCTCCCGCCTTGCTGCGCGTGCGCGACCTGCACGTGCACTTCCCGCTGGGCGGCGGACTGTTCGGCCCGCGCCGGGTGGTCAAGGCAGTGGACGGCGTGAGCTTCGACGTCCGGCGCGGCAGCACCTTCGGGATCGTCGGCGAGAGCGGCTCGGGCAAGAGCACGACGGCGCTGGCCGTCATGCGGCTGGTGAAGATCACCTCGGGCACCGTCCACCTGGGCGAGGCCGAGATCGGCACGCTCGAGGGCGCCGCGCTGCAGCGCGAGCGCCATCGCTTCCAGATGGTCTTCCAGGACCCTTATGCCTCGCTGAACCCGCGCAAGCGCGCGGGTGACGCCATCCTCGACGCGCTGAACCTGATGAACGTGGGCGAGCCGGCCCAGCGGCCGGCGCGCGCGCGCGAGCTCTTCCTGCAGACCGGGCTGCGGCCCGAGCAGTTGCAGCTCTTCCCGCACCAGTTCTCGGGCGGGCAGCGCCAGCGCATCGTGCTCGCGCGCGCGCTCGCGGCGCGGCCCGAGCTCGTGGTCTGCGACGAGCCGGTCTCGGCCCTGGACGTCGCCATCCAGGCGCAGATGCTGAACCTGATGCTGCGCCTGCAGCGCGACTTCGGCCTGACCTACCTGTTCATCTCGCACGACCTGGGCGTGGTGCGCCACATGTGCGACGAGGTGGCGGTGATGTACCTGGGCCGCATCGTCGAGCGCTCCGGTCGCGATGCGCTGTTCGCGCGGCCGCTGCACCCGTACACGCGCGCCCTGTGGTCGGCCGCGCCCTCCTTCGACCCCGACGCGCGCAGCCGCCGCGACCGCATCCGCCTGCAGGGCGACCCGCCCAGCCCCCTGGCGGTGCCCAAGGGCTGCCGTTTTGCCGGCCGCTGCCCGCACGCGCAGCCCGTGTGCAAGGAGGCGGATCCCCCGCTGCGCGAGGTCGCCCCGGGGCATGTGGTGGCCTGCCATCGCGTGGGCGACGCGGGGCAGGTGCTGTACTGACCCAAGGCGGCCGGAAACACGAAGGGCGCCCGAGGGCGCCCTTCTGTCCGCAGCGGGCCCGGCCCGCAGGGCCTCACAGCCCCTTCAGCACCGTGCGCAGCTTGCTCACGATCTCGTCGAGGTGGCTGTCCTCGCAGATCAGCGGCGGGGCGATGATGAGCGCGTCACCGGTGCTCTTGAGGTTGAGCCCGATGTCGTACAGACGCTTCTGGGCCTCGTGGCCACGTACGCCCGGGGCGCCGTCGACGGCCACGTCGACCGCCGCCATCATGCCCACCGAGCGGACATCGGTGACGATGGAGCACTCCTGCAGCGAGTGGATGGCGTCGATGAACTTCGGGCTCATCGCGGCCGCGCGCTCGATCAGGCGGTCCTTGGCGAAGATGTCCATCATCGCCAGGCCCGCGGCGCACGAGGCCGGGTGGGCCGAGTACGTGTAGCCGTGGAAGAACTCGATGCCCCTGGCCGGGCCGGCCTCGGTGATGGTGTCGTAGATGGCCTGCCTGGCTGCCACCGCGCCCATGGGCTGGGCACCGTTGGTCAGGGCCTTGGCCATCGTCATCAGGTCGGGCGTGACGCCGAAGGCCTGGGCCGCGAAGGGCGCGCCCATGCGGCCCCAGCCGGTGATGACCTCGTCGAAGACGAGCAGGATGCCCTGCTGGTCGCAGATCTCGCGCAGGCGCTTCAGGTAACCCTTGGGCGGGGGCAGGCAGCCGAAGGAGCCGGCCACGGGCTCGACGAAGACGGCCGCGATGTTCTCGCCGCCGTACAGGTTGCACAGGCGCAGCAGGTCGTCCGCCAGGTCGGCACCCGTCTCGGGCAGGCCCTTGACGAACTTGTGCTCCGGCAGAGCCGTGTGGCGCATGTGGTAGACGCCCGCCAGCCCCGGGCCGTAGGCGCGGCGGTTGTTCACCATGCCGGCCAGCGCGACGCCGCCCATGTTGACGCCGTGGTAGGCCCGCTCGCGCGAGACGAAGAGCTGGCGCTGCGACTGCCCGCGCGTGCGGTGGTAGGCCAGCGCCATCTTCATCGCCGTGTCGACGGACTCCGACCCGGAGTTCGTGAAGAAGATGCGGTTCATGCCCTCGGGCGTGTAGTTAGCCACGCGCTGCGCCAGCTCGAAGGACTTGGAGTGCCCGCGCAGGAAGGGGGCGGTGAAGTCCAGCGTCTGCAACTGCTCGTAGACGGCGTCGGCGATCTCCTGCCGGCAGTGGCCGGCGGCCACGCAGAACAGGCCGGCCGAGGCGTCGATCACCTCGCGACCCTCGGGCGTGTAGAAGTACATGCCCTTGGCGCGGCTGAACATGCGCGGCTCGGCCTTGAACTCCTTGTTCGGCGAGAACGGCATCCAGAACGACTGCATCGTCGTGGCGACTTGGGGTTCGGCGTGTCCCATGGCGGAGAAGCTCCTCAGGATAGGGTTACGCGGGCGCAGGCCCGGACCGCCCTATTCTGGCGCAGCGCCGCCCGGGCCCCTTGCGCGCCGCCGATCTGGCACCACAAGCCGCACTGGTTTGGCACCATGGGAAAACCCCGTTCACGCCCACGCTCCGAGCGCCGATGATGCCGAACGGGCACGAAGTGTGCTCGCCCCGACCGCGGGACGCCCTGCGCCTCGGCGGCCTGGCGGGCGGCCAGCGCCCGCTCACCACCCACTTGCCTCACCCCGGAGGAATCCCGACCATGCTCAAGAGCACCCTGACCCGTTGGGTCGCTGCGCTGTCACTGGCGCTGTGCGCCCCGGCCTTCGCCCAGGCCAAGAAGGAAGTCACCTTCGCCCACCAGGACATGCTGGTGCCGCTGCGCACCGTGATGGAGTCCGGCGAGCTCGAGAAGGCCACCGGCTACAAGATCAACTGGCGCATGTTCGGCGGCGGCGGCGACGTCATCAAGGCCATGGCCTCGGGCGACGTGCAGATCGGCGAGGCCGGCTCCAGCCCGGTGACGGCGGCGGCCAGCCAGGGCCAGGACATCAAGCTGTTCTGGATCCTCGACGACATCGCCGACGCCGAGGCGCTCATCGCCCGCAACGGCTCCGGCGTCAACTCGGTCAAGGACCTGAAGGGCAAGAAGGTCGCCACGCCGTTCGTCTCCACCGCGCACTACCAGCTGATGGCTGCGCTCAAGCTCGAGGGCGTGGCCGGACGCGACGTCAACGTCATGAACATGCGCCCGCCCGAGATCGCTGCCGCCTGGGAGCGCGGCGACATCGACGCCGCCTTCATCTGGGACCCGGTGCTGTCCAAGATCAAGGGCAACGGCAAGGCCATCGCCAGCAGCAAGAGCATCGGCGCCAAGGGCTTCCCCACCTTCGACGGCATCGTCGTCAACGCCAAGTGGGCGGCCGAGCACGAGGGCTTCATGGTGGCGCTGGTCAAGGCTCTGGCCAAGGCCGATGCCGACTACCGCGCCAACAAGGCCAAGTGGACCGTCGACTCGCCCCAGGTCAAGGCCGTGGCCAAGTGGACCAAGGCCGACGCCAAGGACGTGCCGCCGGCGATGGCGCTGTACGTCTTCCCGACGGCCGAGGAGCAGATGGGCCCGAACTGGCTCGGCGGCGGCGCCGCCAAGGCCATGGCCAACACGGCCGCCTTCCTGAAGGAGCAGGGTCGCATCCAGGAGGTCAAGGCCGACTACCGCGCCTTCGTCACCGACGTCTACGTGCGCAAGGCGCTGGGCAAGTGACCGGCGCGACGCGGCAGGGCCGGGTTGCCGGGCCCGGCCGCGTCCAGTGGGAGCGGCTGTTCGCGCTCGAGCCCGGGCCGTCGCTGCCGCTGCAGACCCGGCTGCGCCAGGCCATCGTGCAGGCGTTGCTGGACGGCCGGCTTGCCTCGGGCGTGGCCCTGCCCTCCTCACGCGAGCTGGCGCGGCTGCTCGGCCTGAGCCGCAACACCGTGACCGCGGCCTATGAACAGCTCGTGGCCGAGGGTTTCCTGCAGGCGCGGCCGCGCAGCGGTGTCTACGTGGCCCATGCGGCGTGCGCCGCAGGGTCCGTGCGTCCAGATGCAGGGGCCGCGCCCGCGACCGCGGCGCCGCCGCCCGGCCGCGCCCCCGACTGGGCAAGTCGCCTGCAGCGCTCGCTGGCACGCCAGCCGATGCTGGCCAAGCCGGTGCGCTGGCGCGACTACCCCTATCCCTTCATCTACGGACAGCACGACCCCGAGCTCTTCCCGACCGAGGATTTCCGCGAGTGCGTCGTGCGCACGCTGGCGCGCGCCCGGCAGCCGCGCTGGACGCCCGATTTCGAGACCGACGACGTCCCTGAACTCGTCGAGCAGATCCGCCTGCGCCTGCTGCCGCCGCGTGGCGTGTTCGCACTGGCCGACGAGATCCTGGTCACCGTGGGCGCGCAGCACGCCTACCACCTGCTGGCCGAGGGCCTGTTCAGCGCCGGCACGCGCGTCGGGCTCGAGGAGCCCGGCCACCCCCACGCGCGCAACACCTTCAGCCTGCGCGAGCCGCGCCTGCTGCCGGTGCCGGTGGACGAAGAGGGCCTGGTGGTGGACGCCCTGCCGGCGCTGGACTATCTCTTCGTCACACCCTCCCATCAGAGCCCGACGACGGTGACGCTGGCGCTGGCGCGGCGTCAGGCGCTGCTGGCGCGCGCCGAGCGCGAGGACTTCATCGTCGTCGAGGACGACTACGAGGCCGAGAACCTGTACGCGGGCACGCCGATGCCGGCGCTCAAGAGCCTGGACCGAGGTGGGCGCGTGGTCTACGTGGGCTCGCTGTCCAAGAGCCTGTCGCCGGCACTGCGCCTGGCCTACATCGTGGCCCCGCGCGAGCTCGTGGCCGAGCTGCGTCTGCTGCGCCACGCCATGGTGCGCCACCCGAGCACGCTGCTGCAGCAGGCCTACGCGCTGTTCCTGGCGCTCGGGCACCACGAGTCGCACGCGCGCCGCGTCAACGCCGCCCTGCGCGAGCGCACCACCGCGCTCGCGCAAGCCCTGCGCGAGTTCCTGCCCGACTTCGCCTTTCGCCTGCCTCAGGGCGGCGCGTCGGTCTGGCTGCAGGCCCCGCCCTGGTGCGACGGCGCCGAGCTCGCAACCATCGCCCGCGGGCACGGCGTGCTGGTCGAGCCGGGCAACGTGTTCTTCGCCGCCCCACCCTACCCCTGCCCGCACCTGCGGCTGCGGCTGTCGTCCATCCCCGCGGCCGAGATCGCCGCCGGCGTGCGCGCGCTGTCCCAGGCGGTGGACGAGCTCGCGGCAGCGCGCGGCGTGGTCCGGGCGCAGGCCACGCCGCCGGCCCACTGAGGAAGGGGCAGACACTCCCCGCCGCCCCCGCCTCCCCCGCGCCACTCGACACGCTCCCGGAGCACCCACCCGATGCCCACCCTCGACATCCGCGACCTGACGGTGAACTACGCCGTCAAGGGCGGCACGCTGCAGGCGCTGGCCGCCGTCAACCTGAGCATGCGCGACGGTGACTTCGTCGTCGCGCTCGGCGCCTCGGGTTGCGGCAAGACCACCTTGCTGAACTGCCTGGCCGGCTTCCTGCCGCCCTCCACGGGCGAGATCCTGCTCGACGGCCGGCCCGTGGCCGGCCCCGGGGCCGACCGCGGCGTCGTCTTCCAGAAGCACGCGCTGATGCCGTGGCTGAACGTGCTCGACAACGTGGCCCTCGGGCTGCGCCTGCGCGGCGTCGAGCGCGCCGAGCGCGAGCGCGTGGCGCGCGAGAAGCTCGCCCTCGTGGGGCTCGAGAAGTTCGGCGAGCGCGCCGTCTACGAGCTCTCCGGCGGGATGCAGCAGCGCGTGGGCATCGCGCGCGCGCTGGCCAGCGACCCGGCCGTGCTGCTGATGGACGAGCCCATGGGCGCGCTCGACGCCTTCACGCGCGAGCAGGTCCAGGAGATCCTGCTGCGCGCCTGGTCGGCGTCCGACAAGATGGTCTTCTTCATCACGCATTCGGTCGAGGAGGCCCTGTTCCTCGCCACGCGCCTGATCGTGATGAGCCCGAGCCCCGGGCGCATCACGCGCGTGTTCGACGGCGTGCCCTTCTCGCGCCAGTTCCTGGCCCACGGCGACGCGCGCCGCGTCAAGAGCGACCCGGCCTTCATCGCCCTGCGCGAGGAGGTGCTGGCCCTGATCCACCACCGCGAGCCAGCCGCAGGCAGCAGCGCTGCCGCTGCCGCCGCCGGGGAGACCGCCCATGGCTGAACCCGCCAAGACCCCTGCCGCGCCGAAGACCAGCGCCTTCAAGGTGCCCGGCGAGGGCAGCAGTCTCGCCATCAGCATCGTCACCATCATCGTCCTGCTCGGGGTCTGGACGCTGGTCACCTCGATGGGCTGGATCAAGCCGCTGTTCCTGCCCAGCCCGGGCGCCGTGTTCCAGCAGTTCTACGAGTACCTCACCGGCGCGGCCAACGACAAGCCGTTGTGGGAGCACTTCGTCGCGAGCATGGGCCGGGTGTTCGCCGCCTTCGCGCTTGCCGTGCTGACCGCGGTGCCGGTGGGCATCGCCATGGGCATGAGCCGGGTGGCACGCGGCATCTTCGACCCGCCCATCGAGTTCTACCGCCCGCTGCCGCCGCTGTCCTACCTGCCGCTGATCATCATCTGGTTCGGCATCGACGAGCTGCCCAAGGTGCTGCTGATCTACCTGAGCTGCTTCGCCCCGCTGGCGCTGGCCGCGCGCTCGGGCATGAAGAGCGCCTCGCAGGAGCAGATCAACGCCGCGTACTCCATGGGCGCGAGCTACGCCCAGATCATCCGCCACGTGATCCTGCCCTCGGCCCTGCCTGAGATACTGGTGGGCATGCGGATCGCCATCGGCTTCGGCTGGACGACCCTGGTGGCCGCCGAGATGGTGGCCGCCAACGTCGGTCTCGGCCAGATGGTGCTGAACGCATCGAACTTCCTGCGCACCGACATCGTCATCATGGGCATCGTCGTCATCGGCGTGGTGGCCTATCTCTTCGATCTGCTGATGCGCTGGGTCGAGCGCCGGCTCGTGCCCTGGAAGGGGCGCGTCTAGCGCACCTGATGCGTCCGAGACTGCCCATCCTGCGCTGGCGCGACGACTGGCGCCAGCCCGGGGCCCTGCGCGCCGACCTGCTGGCCGGCCTGACCGGCGCCGTCGTCGTGCTGCCACAGGGTGTGGCCTTCGCCACGCTGGCGGGCATGCCGCCGCAGTACGGCCTGTACGCGGCCATGGTGCCGTGCATCGTCGCCGCGCTCTTCGGCTCGAGCCGGCTGATGGTCACCGGGCCGGCGAACGCGATCTCGCTGACGACGATGGCGCTCATCGCGCCGCTGGCCGCCGTGGGCTCGACGCAGTACGTCACTCTGGTGCTGACGCTGAGCTTCCTGGTCGGGGCGCTGCAACTGCTGCTGGGGCTGGCGCGCGCCGGCTCGCTCGTCGACAAGGTGCCGCACTCGGTGGTGGTCGGCTTCACCGCCGGCGCGGCGGTGCTGATCGCCAACAGCCAGCTCGGGCCGCTGCTGGGCCTGGCACTGCCGCGCGGCCTGCCGGTGTCCGAGAACGTGGCCGCGGCCGCTCGCGCCCTCGCCCAGCTGCAGCCGCTGGCGCTGCTGGCCGGCGCGGCCACCATCGCACTCGCCATCGCGGCGCGGCCGCTGAACCGCATCGTGCCGGCCATGCTTGTGGCGGTGGTGGGCGGCACGCTGGTGGCGCAGGGGGCGGCGGCGCTGTGGCCGGGCGCGCCGGCGCTGCCCACCGTCAGCGCCCTGCCGGGCGCCCTGCCGCCGCTGTCGCTGCCCGACCTCTCGCCCGACACGCTGCGCCTGTTGTTCGGCGCCACGCTCGTGATGACGCTGCTGGCGCTGACCGAGGCCTCGGCCATCGCGCGCTCGGTGGCGCGCGTGCGCGGCGACAGGCTCGACGGCAACCAGGAGTTCATCGGTCAGGGCCTGGCCAACCTGGCTGGCTCCTTCTTCTCGGCCTACCCGGCCAGTGGCTCCTTCAACCGCTCGGGCGTCAACGTCGCCAGCGGCGCGCGCACGCCGCTGTCGGCCATCAGCGCGGCCTTGTTCCTGGTGCTGATCCTCAGCTTCGTCGGACCGCTGGCGCGCTTCCTGCCGCTGGCGGTGATCTCGGGCCTGCTGATGGTCGTGGCCTGGGGCCTGATCGACCGGCGCGAGATCGTCCACCTCTGGCACGAGGGCGCACGCGAGCGCGTGCCGCTGGTCGTCACCGCGCTCGCCACCGTCACGCTGTCGCTGGAGTGGGCCATCCTGCTCGGCATCGCCAGCGCCCTGCTCATGCACTCCCTGAAGCGCAAAGCCCCATGAACCGCATCACCTCCCGGCAGGCCGCGCTGGCCGTGCCCGTCCGCCGCGCCACCACGACGCTGATCGTGCGCGACGGCCCCGCCAGCCTGGAGGTGCTGATGGTGCGGCGCTCGCTGCAGGCCAGCTTCATGCCCGGCAGCTACGTCTTCCCTGGCGGCGCCGTCGATGCAGGCGACGTGCTGCCGGCCGCGCCCGGCCTGTGCGACGAGGACGCCGCCACACTCGAGCAGCGCCTGGGCCGCGCGCTGCAACTCGCCGACGGCGCCGCGGCGCACGCGCTGGCCGGCCTGCGCGAGTGCTTCGAGGAGTGCGGCCTGTGGCTGGGCGCGGACACGGCCGAGCAGCGGCCCGCCGCCGACTGGGCCGCGCTGCGCCGGCAACTGCACGGCGGCGCCACGCTCGCGGCGCTCGCCGCCGGGGCCGGCCTCGTGCTGCGCACCTCCAGACTGCGTCCCTGGGCACGCTGGGTCACACCGCTGGGCGCGCCGCGCCGCTTCGACACCGTCTTCGTCGTCGCCCCGGCGCCCACCGACCAGGCGCCCGAGGTCGACGCCGGCGAGACCACGGCACTGGCCTGGGTGGAGCCGGCGCAGGTGCTCCTGCCCGGCTCGGGCGTGCCGCTGGAGTTCGCGACCCGGGCCGTGCTGCAGACGCTGCTGCCCTTCTCGGGAACGGAAGACGCCTCGGGCACGGCCGCCTTGCTGCGCCATGCCGAGACCCTGCGCGACCTGGCGCCAGTGCACCCGCGGCTGGACTTTGGCCCCGACGGCAGCGTGCGCCGCATCCTGATGCCCGGGGACGCGGGCTACGACGAGGCCGGGCCGGTCTGAGAGCCTGAGAGTCTTTCCCACAGGCCCCCTGGCCCCATCTTCCCCGCGCCCCGACGATGCGCGCCCCCCGCCTGCCCCCGGTGACCACCATCGTCGTGGCCGAGCTGATGGCCGTGTCGCTGTGGTTCTCGGCCAATGCCGCGGCCGAGCCGCTGCGCGCCGACTGGGGCCTCACGCTGGCCGACATCGGCGCGCTGACGAACGCGGTGCAGCTGGGTTTCGTCGTCGGCACGCTGCTGTTCGCGCTCACCGGCCTGGCCGACCGGCATGCCGCCAGCCGGCTGTTCGCCGTATGCGCCCTCGTGGGCGCCGCCGCCAACGCGGGCTTCGCGCTCTTCGCCCAGGGCATGACGGCCGCGCTGCCGCTGCGCTTTGCCGTCGGCGTGGCGCTGGCCGGGGTCTACCCCGTGGGCATGAAACTCGTGGTCTCCTGGGCGCCCGAGCGCGCGCCGCAGACGCTGGCCTGGCTGGTGGGCATGCTGACGCTGGGCACGGCCCTGCCGCACGGCCTGCGCGGCCTGGGGGCGGCCTGGCCCTGGCAGGCCCCCGTGCTGGCGGCGTCGACGCTCGCGGTGGTGGCCGCCGTGCTGGTGGCGCGCCTCGGCGATGGCCCGCACCTGCCCCGCGCCACCGGCGCCGCGCGCGCCGGGCCGCGCGAGGTGCTGGCCAACCTGCGCGTGCCTGCCTTCCGCGCCTCGGCCCTGGGCTACTTCGGCCACATGTGGGAGCTCTACGCCTTCTGGGCCCTCGTGCCCACGCTGGTGGCGGGCGCCGGCATCGCGGCCGCGGGCAGCGCCGCGCAATCGCATGCCGCCTTCGCCGTCATCGCCGCCGGCGCGCTGGGCTGCATCGGCGGCGGATGGTGGAGCCGGCGCATCGGCGGCGCCCGCGTCGCCGCCGCGGCGCTGGCGGGCTCGGCACTGTGCTGCGCGGCCTACCCGCTGGCCGCCGGCGCGTCGCCCGCGCTCATGCTGGCGCTGCTGCTGGCCTGGGGCGTGTGCGTCGTGGCCGACTCGCCGCAGTTCTCGGCCCTGTCCGCCGCCGCCTGCCATCCGCAGACCCTGGGCAGCGCGCTGGCGCTGCAGAACGCGCTCGGCTTCGCCTTGACCATGGTGTCGATCCAGCTCGCCACAGCCTGGGTCGACGCCTGGGGCGCCAGCATCGCCTGGCTGCTGCTGGCCGGTCCGCTGCTGGGGCTGTGGGGGCTGCGGCCGCTGTGGGCGCCTGCGCGCCGGTGAGGCCGCCGCAGAGCCGGTTCTGACCCAGTTCAGAGCGGTGCCGGCGCTGGCGCCCTCTCTCCCCCCAGGGCGTCGAGCAGATCGCCCATGAGCTGCGACAGCTCGCCCGTGGCGAGCGCCGCATCGGCGTCGAACGCGTCGTCCTCGCCATCGCCCGCCGCCCCCGTGGCCGACTCAGCGTCCACGTCCAGGAACTTCACGCGCTTGATCTTCAACTCGTCGGTCAGCACGAAGGAGACGCGATCGGCCCAGGTCATGGCCAGGGAGGTCGGCAGCTTGCCCTGTTGCAGGTGCAGCGCCACGTCATCGGTGTCCAGGGTGTGCCGGGTGTACTTCACCGTCGCCCGGCTGTCGTCGGGCTGGCGCAGCTCGCACTCCAGGTCGATGCTGAACCCGGTGGGCGCCTGACGCGCCGCCAGCCAGGCGGCCATCGCGCCGGCGGGCGACTGCACGGTGTCCAGCGGCGCCAGGGGAAGGCGATCCTCGAACACGGCCAGCAGTTCCGCCACCACCAGGTCGGCCACCTTGGCGCTGGGGGTGCCCAGCACCAGCATGCGGCTGCCCGGGTCGAGCCACACCGTCACGGCCGACTTGCGGGTGAAGGCGCGCGGCAGCAGCTCGTGCTCGACCTGCTCCTTCATCTCCCGCTTGGCCTTGCCCCGGGGACGGCGGCCGATCTGCGCCTCCAGGGCGACCAGGCGCAGGTCAAGTTCGGCCCGCACGGCCGAGGCCGGCAACTGGCGGGTCTCACTCATCAGCGACAGCAGCCACTGCCCGCCCACCGTCTCGAGCAGCGGCCCGTGATCGACGCCGCGCGGCGGCACCCAACCCGTCGTGCGCCGCTCCGTCGGGCCGCAGGGGCGGAACGTCGCGCGTGCCAAGGCGTCCGACAACTCCCCGAAGGACGGCGCCTGCCAGCCCTCCTGGACGCGAAAGGCGGTGAAGGATTTCAGCATCTCGGTATCGAAGGGCTGTGGCGCTTCACGAACGCAGGCTCGCCTGCACCTGGCCCTTGAGCTTGATCAGCAGCGGCCGGCCGCGCCGGTCCACGGTCTTGCCCGCCGCCACCTTGATCCAGCCTTCGCTGATGCAGTACTCCTCGACGTCGAAACGCTCGCGGCCGTTGAAGACGATCGCGATCGTGCGCTGCATCAACTGCGCGTCGTGGTGCGGGCTGCGCGGGTCGGTCGACAAGCGGTCCGGCAGCGCGGGAAGAGCGTCTTCAGTCATCGTCATTTCTCCAGCGTCAAGTGCGCCAGGAAGAGGGCGAAGACGGTGATGAATCCCACCACCGCCGAAAAGCCCACGATGCCCGCCCCGTAGATCCTGGCCAGCCGGCTTCTCGTTTGCTGCATCTTCACTGACGACATGGAATTCTCCTTGCAGGAAAGTCGGACTCGTGGGTGCGGGGGTCTGTCCACACGCGATGGAGGCAGGTTCGGGTACTCACTCGACACGGGTAACGAACTCGCCCATGGCGCGGCGTACCTTCTTCAAGGGCTCGAGCCAGTCCTGGCCCGACTGCCGGTAGCCCAACGGCATGAGGGCGACGCTGCGCAGACCCCGCTCTCGCAGGCCCAGCAAGGCGTCGACCGCCGCCGGGTCGAAACCCTCCATCGGGGTGCTGTCGACCTGTTCGGCCGCGGCGGCCACCAGCGCCACGCCCAAACCGATGTAGGCCTGACGCGCCGCGTGCTGGAAGTTCACCTCGGCCCCACGTGGCGGGTAGCTCTTCAGCAGCATCGCGCGGTAGGCCTCCCAGCCTTCGTTGGTGAAGCCGCGCTCACGGTTGGTCAGGTCGAACATCTGATTGATGCGCTCGGCGGTGTAGTCGTCCCAGGCCGCGAACACCAGCAGATGCGAGCATTCGGCCACCTGCGATTGCCCGCGCGCGGCCGGTTGCAACTGCGCGAGCAACTCACGCCGGCTGACCACCACGACCTCGAAGGGTTGCAGGCCACTCGACGTCGGCGCCAGGCGCACGGCCTCCAGGATGCGCTCGACCTTGTCCGCCGGCACCGGCTTGGCAGGGTCCATCTTCTTGGCGGCGTAACGCCAGTTCAGCAGGTCGATCAGGTTCATGTGCAGGGACTTGCGGGGGTTGGAAAAGAAGAAGGCCCCGCCTTTCGGGGCGGGGCCTTCACGATTGGTGGGCCCTGTAGGATTCGAACCTACGACCAACGGATTAAGAGTCCGCTGCTCTACCAACTGAGCTAAGAGCCCGTCTTGCCCGCCTTCGACCGGCTCAAACACAAGGTCGAACCGGCCCGGGCAGGACTTTGGTGGGTTGTGCAGGATTCGAACCTGCGACCAACGGATTAAAAGTCCGCTGCTCTACCGACTGAGCTAACAACCCTGTCCGCAGAGCCTATGATCATAGCACGCCCGAGCAACTGCTCGACGATCTCGGCGGCAGCGGCCAGACCGAAAGCCGCGGTCACAGTGACGCTCGAGCCGTAGCCGTGGCAGGCCAGACCCGCGCCGACCTCGCACCCGGCCGGCCGGTGCACCGGCTCGCGCGAGAACACGCAGCGCAGGCCCATGGGGGCGCCGCGCGCGGCACCGTGCTCGCGCCGCAGGCGCTGCCGCACCGCGGCGAGCAACGGGTCGTGCGTGACCGAGGCCAGGTCGTCGACCTCCACACGCTGCGGCAGGCGCTTGCCGCCGGCGGCACCGACGCCGACGAAGGCCACCCCCGTGGCGGCAGCCCAGGCCGCCAGCGCCACCTTGGCCCGCACCTGGTCACAGGCATCGACGAGCGCATCGACCGGGCCGGGCAGCAGCGCAGGCCAATTGCCGGAATCGACGAACTCCTCGACAACGACGACCTCGCAGCCCGGGTGGATGTCGGCGATACGCTCGCGCAGCGCCTGCCCCTTGCCCATGCCGAGCGTACTGCCGAGGGCCTGCACCTGCCGGTTGACGTTGGACTCGGCCACGTGGTCCAGGTCGATCAGCACCAGGCCGGCCACGCCGCTGCGCGCCAGGGCCTCGGCCGTCCACGAGCCCACGCCGCCCAGGCCCACGACCGCCGTGCGCAGCGCGCGCAGACGGGCGTAGCCCGCATCCCCGTACAGGCGGCGCAAGCCGCCGAAGCGGCGCTCGAGATCGACGTCCACGGGGGGTCCGGGGCAGATCAGAGGCGCTCCAGGCGCCAGACCTGGTACTTCAGCCCCAGCACCGCGCCGGCCAGGATGCCCGCGAGCGCGACAAAGCTGCCGAGCGCCAGCGTCGAAACCCCCGACAGCCCCTGCCCGATGGTGCAGCCCATCGCGGTGACACCCCCGGCGCCCATCAGCACCGCGCCGAGCAGGTGGTTCGCCGTGTCCTCGGTGCCGCCGAAGCCCTCCCAGCGGAAACTGTGCGTGGCCAGCGCGACGACGGCCGACCCGAACACCACGCCCAGCGTCGTGACGATGCCTGTCGTCAGGACCTTGCTCTTGTCACTGAACAGGATGAGCCAGTCCAGCGTGTACGCCACCGGGGCGACGAAGGTCAGCGATTCCATGCGCTGGCTGTTGGTGGCGAGGAAGACCTCTTCCAGCGTCAGCGGGTGTTCGGCCAGATGCCCGAGCCGGCCCGAGACCCACCACACGGCGACGACGACCGCGCCGATGGCCAGGCCGCCCAGCAGCACGTCGGGGCGGCGCCCCTCGACCCGCATCAGGGCCCAGCCCACCAAGGCCAGGCCGATGCCGCCGCCGGCCAGCAGCGCCAGCGTCGGGCGCGGCAGGCCGGTCCACAGCGACAACAGCGACGGCAGGTCCTGCCCCGCGGGCAGTTGCAGCGCCACCGTGTCGACCGACTGCACGCGCGCGACCGCCAGCACGCCGCGCATCGTGGCGTAGGCGGCCAGCCCGAGCACGCAGAAGACCACCAGCGCCTTCAGGCTGCCGCCACCGATGCGTACCAGCGTCTTGCTGCCGCAGCCCGAAGCCAGCACCATGCCCACGCCGAACAACAGGCCGCCCACAAGGTTGGACAGCCAGATCAGCCGCGAGCCGGCATAGATGCTCTTACCCGCCTCGACCCAGCCGAGCCCCACCATGGCGTTGAAGCCGAGCATGGCCACGCCGGCGGCCAGCGCCCACATGCGCATGCGGCTCCAGTCGCCCATGTTGACGATGTCGGCCACCGCGCCCATGGTGCAGAAATGCGTGCGCTGGGCGACGGCCCCGAAAGCCGCGGCCAGAAAGAACGCGGCCCAGAGAACCTGGACCCCCATTCCGGGGAGATCGGCTTCTTGCACCATCCGGGCATTCTAGGCAGGCCCCGGTCACTCCGGACGCGATACGCCTGACCCGAAAGCCACCCCCCGCCGCCGGACCCGCAGGCGACTAGCGCATCGTCACCAGACGCTGCCGCCCGAGCTTGGACGCATCCGAATCCGGGTACAGCCGCAGCAGGTCCTCGAGGGTCTTGCGCGCGCCGACCCGGTCCTTGGTCTCGATCTGGCTGGCCGCCATGGCAAGCATGGCCTCGGCCGCCTTCGGGTGATTGGGAGACTCGTTGACCAGCGCCCTGAAGGCCGAGATCGCACCCCGGTGCTCGCGCGAGCCGGCCAGCGCATGCCCCTGCCAGAACCTGACCCAGCCGGTGTAGCCGCTAGCCGGGTAGCGCCGCAGGAACTGCCCGAGCAACTGAGCGGCTTGATCGAAGTCGGTCTTGCCCATCAGCCCGATGGCCTCGTCGTACAGGCGCTTCTCGTCGGCACTCGCAGCGAACTCGACGCCGTCGAGGACCACCGGCACGGGCTCGAGCTTGCGCAGGCGATCCTCGACCCGCCCCAGCCGCTGGCCCAGGGGGCTGAGGTCGGTCTCGGCACCGCGCAGGCGCGCCTGCTCGTCCACCTGGCGCCAACGCGACTCGGCTCTCAGGACGCGCTCGTCGGTCCGCGCGTCCCGCGTCTCGCCCTGGGCCAGACCCTCCTCTACGCGTCGCAGCGCCTCGTCGATGCGCCCCAGGCGCTCATCGGCCTCGCGCGCACGCTCGTCGGCCTGCGCCAGGCGTGAATCGGTCTCGGCGGCTTTCGCATCGGCGCGGGACAGCCGACCCTCGAGCTCGGCGATGCGCGCGTCGGCATCGGAGCCTCGCTTGTCCGCATCGACCAACCTCGCCTCGGCCTGGGCGATGCGGGTCTCGGCCTGGACGATGCGCGCCTCGGCCTTGCCAGCCTGCTCTTCCGCCGCCCGCAGCGCCTGATCCAGACGGGCAAGCCGCTCGTCCGCGCGACGTGCTGCGTCCTCCTGCGCCTTGCGCAGGCGCTCCTCCAGCGCTTGCGCCTTCTGTTCGGAACCGCGCAGGACATCGGCCAAGCGCTGCTCCTGGCTGGCGCCGGCTTCCGTCAGCGCCTGCCGCAGGGCCTCGTCCAGGTCTTTCAACTGCGCTTCGAGCTTGCGCTGCGCGTCGTCGGCCTTGCGCTGGATGTCCGCAGCCGCGGTGGCTTGGTCACGCAGGGTGCGCTGGGCCAGCGTCAGGTCGCGCGTGAGCCGGTCGAGAGAGGACTGCAGTGGGGCAAGCCACTTCTGGACGTCTTCGCGCAACTGGTCCAGCGCCTGGCTGGCGGCGATGCGGCCCTGCTTGAGCGCGCTGATCTCGCGGTCGGCCTCCTGGAGCCGGCCCTCGAGGGCGCGGTCGGCGGCGTCCTGCGCTGCGAGTTGGCGCTTCTGGTCTTCCTGCAAGACCACCTGGTTGGCGTTCAGGACGCCCAAGCGCTCGTCCACCTGCTTCGCGAACTCCGCGGCACGGGCCGAGTTCTCCGCGCGCAGCGCCTGCAACTGCTCTGCCAGGCGGGCCAGGCCGCCGCGGGTGGCGTCCTCGGACGCGCGCAGTTCATCCCGCGAGCGCTTCTCGGCAACGGCCCCGGCCTCGCGCGCCGCCGCCTCCACGGCATTGATGCGTTCGCGCAGGGTGAGCTCGAGCGCCTGAACGTCTGAACGCAGGGTTCGGATGGCCTGCCGCGCGTCGTTGTCAGGGAAGATCGTCACCTGCGCCGACACCGGCAGCCAGGCCAGAGCCAACTGGGCGGCCAGCAAGCCGCCCAGCGACAGCCGGCGCAGGGCGATCACCGACGGTCCTTCAATTCGGCACGCCGGTTCTGGGCCCAGGCCGCTTCGTCGGAGCCCTGGGCCACCGGACGCTCCTTGCCGAAGCTCACCGCCTCCAACTGGGCGTCGCTGGCGCCGAGCATCACCAGGGCGCGCAGGACGGCCTCGGCGCGCTTCTGGCCCAGTGCGAGGTTGTACTCACGCCCACCGCGCGCGTCGGTGTGGCCCTCGATGACCATCCGGCGCGTGCGATCGGCCGTCAGGACGCGTGCGTGCGACTCGATCACCGGGCGGGCGTCGTTACGGATGACGAAACTGTCGAAATCGAAGTAGACGATCCGCCCCGCGCCCGGCGGCAGGACGGCCGGATCATCGCGCGGCGCGATCGGCGGTGTCGGCGTCGCCGTCATCGTCGGCGTGACGGTGGTGATGCTCGCCAGCCGGGAATCCCCCACGGCCGAAGGCAGCGCCGTGCCCATGCCAGTGCCCGCCGACGACCCTCCGGTGCCCCAGCCGGCCGACCCCGCCCCCCCGGCTGCCCCGGCGCCCCCGGCTGCCCCTGTGCCCCCCGCGCCCGGTGCGCCCCAGGCGCCACCCGAGCCAGTGCCTGCAGTGCCCGCCATGCTGCCCGAACCGGCCGTGCCGCCCGCCGCGCCGGCGGCCGAGGCCGACCCTGGCGCGCCGGCGCCCCGGCCCGCGGCGCCGCCCGCACCCGAACCCGCGCCGCCTGCACGCGAGGCAGAACCCGCCGCGCTTGCGGTGTCCGAACCCACGAGCACGGGCACGCGCGACTCCACCGGCGTGTCGTCGAGCTTGATCGCCGAGCCGCAAGCGGCCAGCAGGCCGATGGCCGTCAGCGTCAGCGGGATTCGGATGAAGTTGCGCATAGTCGGTTTCCTCCAGTGGGGTTGGGATGGGAAGGGCGTGGGACGCACCGCGGACCGCGGGGCGGTGCTCACGCTCGGAAGGGCCCCCAGGCCGGCTCCAGCATGTCGAGCCCGCTGGTCACCAGCCTGTTCTTGATCCGCCCATCCAGCGTGGTCGTCATCAGGACATCGCGGCCCTGGATACGGGTGGCGAACAGGATCAGGCGGCTGTTCGGGGCGAAGCTCGGGCTCTCGTCGTCGGAGGTGTCGCTCAGTAGCGTCACGCCGCCACGGGACAGGTCCAGCAGACAGAGCTTGAACGCGCCGCCCTGGCGCGTGATGTAGGCCATGTAGCGCCCGTCGGGGCTGAGGGCCGGGCTGATGTTGTAGTTGCCCTCGAAGGTCACGCGTTCGGCGGCGCCACCCGACAGGGGCATGCGGTAGACCTGCGGGCGGCCGCCGCGATCGCTCACGAAGTACAAGGTGCGGCCATCGGGGGCGAAGACGGGCTCGGTGTCGATGGAGGCGCTGGTGGTCAGGCGCCTGGGCACGCTACCGGGCCGGCGCGACAGCAGGTAGATCTGGGCCACGGCGTCGCGCGACAGCGTCAGCGCGAACTCGCTGCCATCGGGCGACCAGGCCGGGGCGCTGTTGCTGCCCCGGAAGTTGGCCACGCGCTGGCGCTGGCCGGACACCAGTTCCTGGGACCAAACCACTGCCTTCTCGTCCTCGAAGCTGACGTAGGCCAGTTCACGCCCGTTGGGCGACCAGGCCGGGGAGATGATGGGCTGGTCGCTCGTCAGCAGCGGGGAGCCGCCCTCGCCGTCGGAGTCGGCCACACGCAGCACGTGGCGTCGCCCGCTGCGGGTGATGTAAGCGATACGGGTGGAGAACACACCGCGCTGGCCCGTGAGCTTCTCGAAAACGACGTCGGCGATGCGGTGCGCCGCGAGGCGCAACTCACCTTCGGGCAGCGGCGGCGGCAGCTTGCCATCGATGATGGGCTGGCGCCGCACCGCGTCCCACAGCCGGAAGCGAACGTCGAAGGTGCCGTCGGCCAGCCGACTGACCGACCCGGCCAGCAGGGCCTCGGCCCCCGCCACCGGGCCGTCACCGGCGGGCAGCGGGCGGCGCTCGTCCAGCCCGGCCGGGGCATCGACCGCACGGAACAGACCTGTTCGCTCGAGATCGGCGCGGATGACCTGTGAAAGCGGGACCTTGGAGAAGTTCTCGCCGTAGAACGGACCCAGGGCGACCGGGATCTGGTTCTCGCCGATGCCCGAGATCTCGACCCGGAACTGCGCTGCCGCCGGCAGGGCGAGCCCTGCGCCGATGGCGGCGGTGAAGCGACGTCGTGCCCACATGCCCTGTATTCTAGGGGGGCCAGCGCCTCGCCGCGGCACAGAGATGGCGGGGAAAACGCGCATCCTCAAGAGCCGCAGGCGTGCCAGATCAGCCCGGGATAATCGCGGTCCCGACCGCGTTCGCCCGCAGCCGGCCCTTCCCTGCCCCGAGGACACTCCCGATGAGCCAGACCCCTGCCGATCCTGACCGCGCCCGGCGCATCTCACGCTACCCGGTACCCGCGCTGCAGGACGTGCCCGAGGACATCCGTACCCGCATCCTCGAAGTCCAGGCCAAGGCCGGCTTCGTGCCCAACGTCTTCCTCGCTCTGGCCCACCGCCCGGCCGAGTGGCGCGCCTTCGTCGCCTACCACGACGCGCTGATGCTCAAGGAAGGCGGCGGGCTCAGCAAGGGCGACCGCGAGATGATCGTCGTCGCGACCTCGGCCGCCAACGACTGCCTGTACTGCGTTGTGGCGCACGGAGCCATCCTGCGCATCTACGAGAAAAAGCCTCTCGTGGCCGACCAGGTGGCGATCAACTGGCGCAAGGCCGACATCCCGGCGCGCCAGCGCGCGATGCTGGAATTCGCGCTCAAGGTCTGTCAGCGTTCGCACGAAGTCGGCGAGGCCGACTTCGCCGACCTGCGCGAGCACGGCTTCGACGACGAGGACGCCTGGGACATCGCCGCCATCACCGCCTTCTTCGGCATGTCCAATCGCCTGGCCAACGTGACCGGGATGCGGCCGAACGAGGAGTTCTACCTGATGGGCAGAGTACCCAAGGCCAAGGCTTGAGGCGAGCTTTGAGGCGATCGCCATATTCGTTTCCCGCATGAGCAATTCCGTTTTTCTTCGTTCTTCGGATGAGGAGACGGAGCGAGACTCCGTCAATCGCTTTCACACCGCCTCTCATCCATGAAGCTCCTGCGCTCCCTCCTCCTCGGCACGGCCTCGCTGCTGACCGCCTCCGCCGCCCTGGCCGCCCCGCCGCTGCTGGCCCCGGCCGAACTGAATGCGCTGCTGAAGAGCCCCGCCGTGCGCGTGATCGACATCCGCGACCCCAAGGCCTATGCCGACAAGCGCATCCCGGGTGCCGTCTCGGCGCCCTACGGCGAGTGGCGTGGCCCGGCCGCCAACCCGGGCGAGCTGCCGGAGCTGCCCAAGCTCACTGCGCTGGTGCAGCGCCTGGGCCTGACGCCGGCCACCCATGCCGTGGTCGTCTCCTCGGGCGCCGACACCACCGATTTCGGCGCCGCCGCGCGCGTCTACTGGACGCTGAAGGTGCTGGGCCTGAAGGAGCTGTCAGTGCTGAACGGTGGCGTCAAGGCCTGGACCCAGGCCAACCTGCCGCAGGACGCGGTGGCCGTGAACGTGGCGGCCAGCAACTTCGCGCCGACGGTCGACAAGTCGCTGATCGCCACGCGCGACGAGGTCAAGGCGCAGATCGAAACCGGCAAGGGCCGGCTCGTCGATTCGCGCCCGGCGGACTTCTTCAACGGCGACACGCGCCACCAGGCCGCAAAGCTGCCCGGCACGCTCAAGGGCGCGGTCAACCTCGAGCACTCGCGCTGGTTCGCCCCGGGCACGTCCAACCTGGCCGCCCCGGAGGAGATCCGCCGCATCGCCGCGACGCTGCCGGCCGCCAGCGCCGACGCCGACACCGTGAGCTTCTGCAACACCGGGCACTGGGCGGCGACGAACTGGTTCGCGCTGTCCGAGGTGGCGGGCCAGAAGAACGTCAAGCTCTATGCCGGCTCCATGGTGGAATGGACGCAGAGCCCGCTGGCGGCGCTGATGGACAACATTCCCAGCCGCGCCAAGCAGCTCGCGATCGACGCCCGTCTCTGGGCCGAGCGTACCGTCAAGTAGAGGCCGATGAAGCGCTTTCCGCTGGCGGCCGCGATGGCCGCCTTCTTCGTCTTCCTGTTGTGGAGCGTGGCTGTGCGACAGGCCGCGCTCTTCCTCGTGGGTATCGGCCTCGGGGCGGCACTGGCCGGGGCGCGCTTCGGCTTCACCACGGGCTGGCGTAGCCTCGTCGAGGAGCGCGATCCGCGCGGCGTCGTCGGCCAGTTGCTGCTGCTCGGTCTGGCGGCCACACTGGCGATGCCGCTGCTGGGCGCCTTCCCCGAACTGCAGGCCGCGCTCGGCCCGCCCAGCATCAGCCTGCTGGTGGGCGCCTTCGTCTTCGGCCTGACGATGCAGATCGCCGACGGCTGCGGCTCGGGCACGCTGTACAAGGCCGGCCTGGGCGTGCCGCTGAACATGGGCATCCTGCCGCTGTTCGCACTGGGCAGCTTCCTCGGCTCGGTGCACCTGGACGGCTGGCTCGCGCTCGGGCAGACAGCGCCCGTGGGACTGGTGAGCCTGTGGGGCGTGGGGGGCGCTCTGGCCGCCACCTGGCTCGTGCTGCTGGCCGTGGGCCTGGGGGTGCGCCGCTGGGCCGGCTGGCAGCAGGCCTGGTGGGACCGGCGCTGGATCGTCGGCGCCGTGGCGCTGGCGCTCCTCGCGACGCTCAACCTCGTCATCGCCGGTCAGCCCTGGGGCGTGGTCTACGGCTTCGGCCTGTGGGCGGCCAAGGCCGCCACCGCGCTCGGCGCCTTCGACCCGGCAGGCAACGCCTTCTGGTCCCAGGCGGGGAACGCGCAGCGCCTGACGCAGACCGTCCTGATGGATGTGACCTCCATCACCAACATCGGCATCCTCGCCGGGGCGCTGTGGGTGGCGGCGCGTCAAGGCGGCGAGGCCGCTAAGCCCTTGACGGGCCGGCAGTGGGCCATCGGTCTGGCCGCTGGTTTCGTGATGGGCTACAGCTCGCGCCTGGCCTTCGGCTGCAACGTCGGCGCCATGCTCAGCGGCATCTCGACGGGCAGCCTGCACGGCTGGATCTGGGTCCCCCTGGCCTTTGCAGGCACGCTGGCGGGCATCCGCGTGCGGCGGCGCTTCGGTTTCTGACCCGGGCCAGCCCAGCCTGGATCACGCACCCGCACCATGAACACGACGGTCTTCTCTTCTTCGGCGCTGCGCACCCTGCTGTTCTGGTCGGGCCTGGCAGCCTTCCTGGCCTGGGACTGGACCCGCTCCCCCGCGCTCGACCTCACCCTCGAGCCCCCGCTGATCGCCGCCGGCTCCGGCCAGGCCGCCTCGGGCGGGCACTGCTCGATGGCGAAGTAGCACCGATGCAAGCTTGACCCTCGGGCCACGCCGCTGCGCCATCAGCGGCCAGGGCTCGAGGCTCGAGCTCTGGCCCGGAACCCCGCCCGACGTGCCCGGATCACTGGCCGGCTCCCCTTGCGGGGGCGGAGGGTCAAGCCCGCGCTCGAAGGCGGCTTACTGCCGCCCCAGCACGGTGCCGCCCAGGAAGAGACGGCGTGGCGCCGGGCCGGGGGTGCCGTCGTCGTAGGGCACCACCGTCAGCGCCGCGGGCGCACCGCCCCCGGCCGGCCGCAGGCGCAGCACGTTGCCGTCGATCTCGTAGCGGCCGCGCTCGCGCGCCGGCGGGGCGCCGCGGTTCGCGGTGGCGCGCGCGATCTCGTAGCTTCCGTCGATCTTGAAGGCCGCGCGGGCTACCGTCCCGCCAGGCGCAGACGGGTTGGCGAACACGCCGTCCAGGCGGGCCCCGGCGGCGAAGCGCGGGGCCGGGCAGTACAGTCCCTCCTTCCAGCGAAAGCAGCCGGACGCCGCCGGATCCACACGTGCGGCGGTGAGCGGCAGGGCCGGACCGCTGAGCATCATGCGCGCGCCGTCCAGCGTGAAAGCGGCGGTGCTGCCGGGGCGTTGCGCCTCGGCACGGGCAAAGTCGAAGGCCGCCGGGGCACCCGCGCTCGCCGCCCTGGGCGACTGCGCGACGAAGCCGCCGGAAAAGTACCAGACGTCCAATTCGGCCAGGCTCACCTGCCCCTGGCGCACGAGATACAGGCCCTGGGGCGGCGCGATCGTCGGCGCAGCGGCCGGCGTCGCGGGCGCAGACGACGGCGCCGGACTGGCCGCCGCCGGGGAGCGGGCCGGCGCCGGCGGGACCGCTGCCATCGCCGCCGCCGCCGTGGTCGTCCCTGCGGTGCCCACCGTGCCGGTTGACGTCGTCATGGCAGCCGGACCCGTCGCAGCCGCCGCGGTGCTCGTGACCGTCGTGCCCGGCTTGCCCGCACCGGCGGTCCCGGCCGTCGTGACCGTGGTGCCCGCCGCGGGCGCAACGGCCATGGTCGATGTCGTGGTCGCGCCCGCGCGCGGCGGGTCGGCGGTCGATGTCGAGAGCCCGGCTCCGCCGGGCGCCTGGGCGCGCGCCGCCGGAGTGGGCGGCATACCGGCCGCGGGAGCGGGATTGACGGCTGCGAGCGGCACCGCCAGCTCCATCTCGATGCCGTTGCGCAGCAGGCGCAGCATCACCACACCATCCTGCTCGATCGCGTTCACGGCGGCCTCCAGATCGGCAGGCCGCGAGACGCGCCAGCCGCCCAGGCCGACGACCACGTCCCCGGGCGCCAGCCCACCGCGACGGGCCGCGCTGCCGGCGGTCACGTCCGTCACGACGGCGCCCGAGGGCCGCCCCGGGCCGGGCTCACCCAGCGTCGCGCCCAGGCCGGCGCGTGCCACCGCCGAGGCCGCGGCGGGTGCAGACGACGAAGGCGGCGTCGATGGCGCCGCGAAGGCGCCGTCCTGGAAGCGGCCGGTCGCGAGCACGCGCCCGTCGGCCGCCACGATCGAGCCGGAGCCGTGCATCAGGCCGTTGCGGAAACCGCCGCTGTACTGGCGCCGGTCCTCGAGCATGGTCAGCACGCCCTGCCCGTGCATGCGTCCCTCGGAGAAGTCGCCGGCATAGGTGGTCACCGGCGTGCGCAACACGCCGACGCCGTGCATGGTGCCGTTGCGGAACTCGCCGTGGTAGGTCACCCCACTGCGGCGGTCCTCGAAGGCACCCACGCACTCGTGCCAGCGTTCCTGCTGCGTGCCTGCGCACGGCGGCAGCGGCCGCCCCTGCGCGGCCGCCTCTGCGCAGAGCAGCAGCGCCGGCACGGCGGCCAGCCAGTGGAACCAGGATCGGGGGGTCGGCATCGGCTTCGCTCCTCTCGCCCGACGATTCTGGGGCAGCAGCCGATGAACCGGTCGCCGGTGCAGCGGGATGCCGGCACGCCAAATGAGGGGATGCCCCGCCCCGGCGGCCTGCCGGCACAATCGGCCGCGCGGGGACCGACGCGGCCTGCGCCGACACCCCGCCCCCCCAACGCCAAGCACAGGAGCCCGCACGTGTCGCGCATCAACGAGGTCTCGGTCATCCCCTTCCACTTCGAGGTGTCCGACCTCGGGCTCGGCGAGCACGCCGCCATGGGCGTGAGCAACCTGCAGTACGAAAAGGGCGCCACGCTGCGCGTGATGCGCTACGCCGTGCGCATCCGCACCGACGACGGCCTGAGCGGCGGCTACGTCACGCACTGGGTCGGCACCCAGGGCGCGCTCGGCCAGACGCTGATGCTCGCGCCGCACCTGCTGGGCCGCGACCCGGAGCACCGAGAGCAGATCTACGACGACTTCAAGCGCGAGCTGCGCGCCTACGACGGCATGGGCCACGGCCCGCTCGACATCGCGCTGTGGGACCTGGTCGGGCGCAAGTACGGCATGTCGGTGGCCACCATGCTGGGCGCCTACAAGACCAAACTTCCCACCTACGCCAGCACCCATCACGGGCAGGACGCCCCGGGCGGGCTGGACTCGCCCGAGGCCTTCGGTGAGTACGCCATCGCCTGCGCCGAGCGCGGCTTCCACGGCTTCAAGGTCCACGGCTGGCACGACGGCAACGTGCGACGCGAGACGGCCACGCTGCGCGCGGTGCGGCGCGCCATCGGCGACCGCATGGAGATCATGTACGACCCCGGCTGTGAGCTGCGCACCCATCTGGACGCCCTGAAGATGGGCCATGTGTGCGACGAGATCGGCGCCTTCTGGTACGAGGACCCCTACCGCGATTCAGCGCGCTCGCTCACCGGCTCGAAGATCCTGCGCGAGAAGATCAAGACTCCGCTGATGATCACCGAGCACATCCGCGGCCCGGAGATGAAGGCCGCCTACGCCGTGGCCGGCGCCTGCGACCTGTTCCACCTCGACCCGGAGTACGACCTCGGCATCACCGGCGCGATGAAGTGCGCCCACCTGGCCGAGGCCCTGGGCATCGACGTGCAGTTCCACGCCTGCGGCCCGGCGCACCGGGCCTGCGTGGCGGCCACGCGCAACACCCACTTCTACGAGATGGCACTGACCGGCCCGGGAATGCCCAACCTCATCCCACCGGTGTACAGCTGCGGCTACACCGACCAGGAGACCGACCTGCCCCGCGACGGCTGCGTCCCGGTGCCGCAGGGCCCGGGCCTGGGCGTGAGCTACGACTGGGAGTGGATCGAGGCCCACGCCAGCGAGCGCCGCGACTGGCGCCTGGGCTGACCAGGCCCGTCCAGGGCCACGCCCCGCGCGCGGGCTGCCGCGCGCCGTCCAAGACGACCTGGAGGACCGAGATGAGCCTGTCCACCACCCTGCCGCTCGCCCAGGCCGAGGGCCTGGCGCGCCGCCTGCGTCACAACGCGCTGACCCGGCGCGACACGATGTGGCTGTTCGCCGCCGCGGCCGCGGCGCCGGCCCTGCAAGGCTGCGCCACCTCTCCCGTCACCGGCCAGCGCATCCTCGTGGGCATGAGCGAGGGCATGGAGCGCGACGTCGACCGCGCGCAGTCGCCGCACCAGTTCTCCGCCGACCTCGGCGCGGTGCAGGACGGCGGCGTCAACGCCTACGTCGGTGAGGTGGGCCAGCGCCTGCAGGGCAGCGTGCAGCGCCCGGGCATGCCCTACAGCTACCGGGTGCTGAACGCGAACTACGCCAACGCCTACACCTTCCCCGCGGGCGCGATGGGCGTCACGCGCGGCATCATGGTGCAGATGGGTGACGAGGCCGAGCTCGCGGCCCTGCTCGGCCACGAGCTCGGCCACGTCAACGCCCGCCACGCCGCGCAGCGCCAGGGGCAGGCGCTGCTGGTGGCGGTGGCCGCGGCGGGACTGGAGGCCGCGTCGAGCGACTCCGACTGGGCGCCGCTGATCGGCCTGGGGGCCCAGATAGGCTCGAGCGCGCTGTTGGCCAACTACTCGCGCGAAAACGAGCGCGAGGCAGACGCACTCGGCCAGCAATACCTCGTGCGCGCCGGCTACCCGGCCACCGGCATGGTCCGGCTGCACCAGTTGCTGATCGGCGAGCGCGAGCGCCGGCCGAGCGTGCTCGAGACCATGTTCTCCTCGCACCCCATGAGTACCGAGCGCCGCGACACCGCGCGCCGCCTGGCCGAGACCGTCTACGCCGACAGCGACAAGGCGCCGGCGCAGCGCGAGCGCTACATGGACCGCACCGCCGGACTGCGGCATCTGAAGCCCACGATCGAGGCCTGCCAGGCCGGCGAGACGGCGATGTCGAAGAAGCGCCTGCCCGAGGCCGAGCGCCAGTTTGCACAGGCCCTGGCGCTGACGCCTGGCGATTACCCCGCGCTGCTGCGCATGGGGCAGTGCCTGCAGGCCCAAGGCCGGCTGGCCGACGCGCGCCGGCTCGTGCAGCGCGCCCGCGAGGCCTACCCCGGCGAAGCACAGGCGGTCAAGTTGGGCGCTTCGCTCAAGCTCGGCATGCGCGACCCCGCCGGCGCCCTGTCCGACCTGCAGGCCTACGAGCGCCTGCTGCCGGGCGACCCGGGCACCGGGTTCCTGCAGGGCATCGCGCTTGAGGGCATGGGCCGGCGCGAGGCTGCAGCGCAGCAATTCGCCCGCTACCTGCAGAGCGTGCCCCAGGGGCAGGCTGCAGGCTATGCCATGTCCCGGCTTCAGGCCTGGGGCTACGTGAAGAATCCGGCGCCGCCGCCCCAGCCGACGCAGCCGCGTTGAGCCGTGCCGTGCGGCGCTGCGCAGGCGCCTCCTGGCGGGCTCGCGCCCAGGGAAAACCCCGGGTTCCTCCCGGCGCTTTCAGGCGGTCGCGGCGCCGGGGCGAACGCACAATCACGGCCATCACGGCATGGCCTCCCGGCGTGCCCCACGTTGCTGCCCGAGTTGTCCACGAGGAGATCACCATGAGCCTGTCCCGCCGCCACGTCCTGAGCCTGGGCGCCGCCTACGGCGCCGGCGCCGCCCTGCCCGCCTGGGCCCAGGGCAAGCCCCTGTTCGACTCCCTGAACATGTTCGTCCCTGCGGCCCCCGGCGGCGGCTGGGACGGCACCGCGCGCGCCATCGAGAAGGCGGCCAAGGCCGCCGGCCTGGTGGGCAACATGCCCTTCGAGAACGTCGGCGGCGCCGGCGGCATGGTGGGCCTGCCGCGCTACGTGAACCAGCGCAAGGGCCAGGGCAACAGCCTGATGGTCGCCGGCTCGGTGATGGTCGGCGCGGCGATCGCCAACAAGAGCCCGGTGACGATGCGCAACGTCACGCCGGTCGCGCGCCTGACCGAGGAGGCTGGCGTCATCGTCGTGCCCGCCAGCGGCAAGCTCAAGACCTGGAAGGACCTGGCGGCTGCGCTGAAGGCCAACCCCAAGGCCGTGCCCGTGGCCGGCGGCAGCGCCGGCGGCACCGACCACCAGCTGCTCGGCCTGGTCGTCAAGGCGCTGGGCGCCAATCCGCGCGAGGCGGCCTACGTGGCCTTCGCCGGCGGCGGCCCGGCCAACGCCGCCATCCTCGGCGGGCAGGTCGCGGCCGGCATCTCGGGTTACTCAGAGTTCGAGGCCCAGATCACCGCCGGGCGCATGATCCCGCTCGCGGTCTCGGGCAACAAGCGCATCCCGGGCGTGAACGTGCCTACGCTGACCGAGCTGGGCGTCAACGTCACGGCCGCCAACTGGCGCGGCGTTTTCGCTCCGCCCGGCATCACCTGGCCGCAGCGCGAGGCGCTGGTCGAGTTCATGTCGCGCGTGCACGCCTCGGCCGCCTGGAAGCAGGAGCTCGAGACGCGCAAGTGGACCGACGTCTTCCTCTCGGGCCTGCCCTTCGAGCGCGAGATCGAGGCCAACGTGCGCGAGACCGAGCAGGTGATGAAGGACCTGGGCCTGGCATGACACCCACGCGGGTCGCGGGCCTGCTGCTGCTGCTGTGCGCGGTGGCGGCCTGGCAGGTCACGCAGATCCCGCAGTCGGCGCTGCAGTCGGCCGTGGGCCCGGTGCTCGTGCCGGGCCTGGTGGTCGGCGGCTTGGCGCTGCTGGCGCTGGGCTACGGCGCCTCGGCGCTGCGCGGGCGCCAGCCCGACGAGAGCCTCGCCGCCGGCCAGGAGCCGCTGCCCGGCGCCCAGGTTCGCCTGCTGAGCCTGCTCGGCGGCGGCCTGGCTTTCGCGCTGCTGGTCGGCTGGATCGGCTTCATCGTGCCCGCCACGCTGTGCGGCATGGGCGTGGCGCGCGCCTTCGACGCGCCGCTGGGCTGGCGCTCGGCGGCGGTCTGCGGCGGCGTGGCCCTGGCTTTCTGGCTCGTCTTCGCGCTCTGGCTCGGCGTCGGCCTGGGCCCGGCCGTGCGCTGGCCCGGCGCGGCCGCTTGACCACGGCCGCACAGGCATGGACACCTTCGGCGCGCTCCTGAACGGCTTCAGCCAGGCGCTGCAACCCACGACGCTGCTCTGGGGCTTTGTCGGCTGCTTCCTCGGCACGCTCGTGGGCGTGCTGCCGGGCATCGGCCCGGCGCTGACGATCGCGCTGCTGCTGCCGCTGACCTACCACGTGCCGGCCACGAGCATGTTCGTCATGTTCGCCGGCATCTACTACGGTGCAGCCTACGGCGGCTCGACCACCTCGATCCTGCTCAACACGCCGGGCGAGTCGGCAGCCGTGGTCACCGCGCTCGAGGGCAACAAGATGGCCCGACGCGGTCGCGCCGGCCCGGCGCTGGCCACCGCGGCCATCGGCAGCTTCGTGGCCGGCACGATCGGCACGCTCGCGCTGACCTTCGTCGCGCCCTGGGTGGTGGAGGCCGCGCTCGCCTTCGGACCGGCCGAGTACTTCTGCCTGATGGTGCTGGCGCTCGTGGCCGTCTCGGCGGTGCTGGGCGACTCGGTGCTGCGCGGCATGATCAGCCTCGGCGCCGGCCTGCTGTTCGGGCTCGTGGGCATCGACCTGCAGACCGGCCAGCCGCGCTTCACCTTCGGCAACGCCGAGCTGCTGGACGGCATCGAGGTCACGGTGGCCGTCGTCGGGCTGTTCGCCGTCGGCGAGGCGCTGTACCTGGCCTGGCAGGGGCGCGAGGCGCGCGGCGGCGAGGTCATGAAGGTCACCGGGCGCCTGTGGCTGAGCGCCGCCGATTGGGCGCGCTCGTGGAAGGCCTGGATCCGCGGCGCGCTGTTCGGCTTCCCGATCGGCGCCATGCCCGCCGGCGGCGCCGAGCTTCCCACACTGCTGTCCTACTACACCGAGCGCAAGCTCTCGCGCCACCCCGAGGAGTTCGGCCACGGCGCGATCGAGGGCGTGGCCGGGCCGGAGGCGGCCAACAACGCCGCCGCCGCCGGCGTGCTGATGCCGCTGCTGACGCTGGGCATCCCGACCTCGGCCACTGCGGCCATCATGCTCTCGGCCTTCGAGGGCTACGGCATCCAGGCCGGGCCGCAGCTGTTCTCGCAGCAGGGCGGGCTGGTGTGGACGCTGATCGCCAGCCTCTACATCGGCAACGTGATCCTGCTCGTGCTCAACCTGCCGCTGATCGGGCTTTGGGTGCGGCTGCTGAAGATACCGCCGCCCTGGCTGTATGCCGGCATCATCGTCATCTCGATCGGCGGCGTCTACGGCGCCGGCAACTCGGTCTTCGACGTCGGCATGCTGTTCTTCTTCGGCGGCGTCGGCTACCTGATGCGGCGCTTCGGCTTCCCGGCCGCGCCGCTGATCGTCGGCCTGATCCTGGCGCCCATGGCCGAGCAGTCGATGCGCCAGGCCTTGACGATCAGCCAGGGCGAGTGGTCCACCTTCGTCACACGCCCGCTGTCGGCCACGCTGCTGGCCGTGGCTGTGGTGCTGCTGGTGGCGCCGGTGGCCTGGCGGCGCCTGCGCCGCGGGCGCTGAACCGCGCGGCCCGCGGCGAGGACGCTGAACCGCGCCGCGAACGGCGTGCGGGTCTGAACCCCGCCGCCCGCCCTCAGCGCGGGCGCACCACCGATTTCGGCGTACGGCCGTGGGCGAAGTCCACCATGCAGCCCAGGCCTTCGCGCGCGATGGCGTCGAAGCACTCGTCGGTCCAGCACAGCGCGTGCGGCGCGACGATCACGTTGTCCATCGTCAGCAGGGGGTTGGCCGGATCCACCGGCTCCTGCTCGAAGACGTCGATGCCGGCGCCGGCGATCGTGCCCGAGCGCAGGGCCTCGATCAGGGCCGCCTCGTCGGCCACCGGGCCGCGCGCCATGTTCACGAAGTAGGCCTCGCGCTTCATCAGCGCGAAGCGGCGCGCGTTCATCAGGTGGCGCGTCTCTTCGTTCAACAGGCAGGTGGCGACGACGAAATCGGCCTGGGGCAGCATCTCCTCCAGCGGCAGCAACTCGGCGCCGAGTGCGCGCACGGCCGCCGGGTCGGCGTAGGGGTCGGCAGCGAGCATGCGCCAGCCGAAGGGGCGGGCCAGCGCGAGCAGCTCGCGCCCGATGCCGCCGGCACCGATGATGCCCAGCGTTCGCGTCGTCAGGCCCAGGCCCATGTGGTTGCCGCGCTCGGCCCAGCGCCCCTCGCGCGTGAGCCGGTCCTTCGTGAACATGCGCCCGGCCAAGGCAAAGATGAAGGTCAGCACCGCCACCGCCACCGGGCGGCGCACGGCCACCGGCGTGTTGGTGACGATCACGCCGCGCGCCGAGAGCGCCGGCACGTCCACCGCGTCGTAGCCCACGCCGTGGCGGCCGACGATGCGCACGCGGCAGTCAGCCCGCGCGACGCTGGCAGCCGTCACCCGCTGCGTGTTCACGTACAGGCCGTCATAGCGAGCGGCGATGTCGGGCGTGATCTCGTCGATCGGTCCGGGCAGGTACTCCCACTCGATCGCCGGATCGCGGTCCAGCAGCTCCAGCGGCCCGCGGCCGAAGGTGGGCTCGCCGCGGGCGTCGAGCAGGTCACTCGTCAATCCGAGCTTGAAGGTCATCACGGTCTCCTCTGAAGGGTGTCAGGTGACGCTCAGGCGCTTGCCGCGGCGTGGTCGACCAGGGCGCGCGTCGCATCGGCCAGCAGGCCCACGTCCGTGCCCACGGCGATCATCGTGTAGCCCATGGCCTTGACGCGGTCGATCCAGCGCCGGTCGGTGGCCATGAAGCCGGCGGCCTTGCCGTGACGGCGCGCGACCTCGGCCACGTGGCGCATCGCCGCGTCGAAGCGCGGGTCGTCGAACTGCGCCGGCATGCCCATGAAGTTGGACAGGTCGAAGTGCCCCACCCACAGCACGTCGATGCCGTCGACCTGCGCGATCGCCTCGACCTCGGCCAGCCCGCGCTCGGTCTCGATCTGCGCGATCACGAGCGTGCGCTCGTTGGCGCTGCGCACCTTCTGCCCGACGTCACCGCCACGGTAGTCGCACTGGGCGAATCCGAAGCCCGCGCCGCGCCGCCCGGCCGGCGGGTAGCGGCAGGCCTCGACGATGGCGCGCGCCTGCTCGACCGACTCCACCATCGGGATCATCACGCCGCGCGCGCCGAGGTCGAGCGCGCGCGCGAGCCAGGTGTACTCGCCGCGCGGCACCCGCACCATGGGCTCGATCGGCAGACCGCGGCAAGTCGAGAACAGCCACTTCAGCGTCTCGAAGCCAAGCCCCGTGTGCTCCATGTCGTAGATCACGAACCGGCAGCCCGCGTTGGCGAGGATGGCCGACATGCCGGGCGAGAAGAACTCGAAGGTCATCGAGCCCACGACGGTTTCGCGGGCCAGTACGGGGGGCTTGACAAGGTTGGGCTGCACGGCGAGGGGTCTCCAAGGGGTTTTCTCTGATTCGACTGCGGCCGCTGGGCGACTACATTCCGCCAGCGCCGACTTCGGCGGTCTTCGCCGGCGTCGCCGCGGATTCGATCACACCCGCACCGCCTTTTCCATCGTCTGGAGGTTGTCATCATGACTCTCGGTCTCGCGCGTTTCTTCAAGCCATTCGTCCTCGCCGCCGCCTGCGCCGCCGTGTCGGTGGCCGCCCAGGCCCAGACCGTGCTCAAGATGGGCTTCGGGCTGCCGGTGGACGCGCACTACGGCGTCGGCGCCGCGCACATGCAGAAGCTCGTGGCCGAGCGCATGGGGGGGCGCTACAAGATCGAGCTCTTCCCCAACTTCCAGCTCGGCGGCGAGCGTGAGATGACCGAGGGCGCCCAACTCGGCACGATCGACGTGGTCATCACCTCCACCGGCCCGGTCGGCAACTTCGTGCCCGACACGCTGATCACCGACATCCCCTTCCTGTTCCGTGACTACACCCACGCACGCGGGGTGCTCGACGGCCCGATCGGCCAGGCCATCCTCGACAAGTGCCCGGCCAAGGGTCTGATCTGCATGGCCTGGTCCGAGAACGGCTTCCGGCACATGACCAACAACCGTCGCGAGGTGGCCACCCCGGCTGACGCCAAGGGCCTGAAGGTCCGCACCATGGAGAACCAGGTCCACATGCAGGCCTTCCGCACCATCGGCGTGCTGCCCACGCCGATGGCCTTCCCCGAAGTGTTCAACGCGCTGCAGACCGGCACGGTCGACGGCCAGGAGAACCCGATCGGCGTCATCGTCTCGGCCAAGCTGAACCAGGTGCAGAAGCACCTCACGCTGACCGGCCACCTGTACTCCCCGGCGCTCGTGCTGATGTCGCCCGCGGCCTACAACAAGATGTCCGAGGCCGACCGCAAGACGATCATGCAGATCGCGCGCGAAGGCGTGCAGGTCACGCGCGCCCGGGTGCAGGAGCTCGAGCGCGTGGGCATCGAACAACTGCGCACGGCCGGCATGCAGATCCGCACGTTGAGCAACGCCGAGAAGGTCGCCTTCCAGGACGCGCTCAAGCCGGCCTACGCCGAGTTCGGCAAGCGCTTCGGCCAGGCCAACATCGACGCCATCCGCAACGCGAAGTGATGCGGTTCCCGGCCCGACCGCCGTGGTGCGGCCGGGCCGGGGCGCTTTCGAACCCGACGGTCTGCGCAGGGCAGACCGTCCGACTCGCGAAGGAGCCGGACCGTGCGTGACCTCGTCCTCGCCGCCGACCGTGTCATCGGGCGCGCCGTCATGGCGGCGGCCTGCCTCGCGCTCGCGGTGGCCGCGCTCGCAGGGCTGTTCCAGATCATCACGCGCTTCGTCCTCGAGCAGCCCTCGGACTGGACCGAGGTGCTCACCCGCACCATGATCATCTGGAGCGTCTACCTCGGCCTGGCCGCGGCCCTGCGCGGCGGCGCGCTGCTGTCGGTGGACCTGCTCTACCGCATCGCCTCGGGCACGCCCTACCTGAAGCTGCTGCAGGCGCTGATCACCGGGTCCACCCTGCTCTTCCTCGCCGTCGTGGTCTGGTTCGGCTGGGATGTCGTCCACCGGGTGCGCTTCCAGAACCTCGCCGGGCTCGAGATCTCGATCTCCTGGGCCTATGCGGCCGTGCCCATCGGCGCGACCTTCGGCATCCTCGGTGTCGTCGCCAACTTCCTCGACCCGAAGCGCGGCGAACTGGAGGCGCAGCAATGAGCTCGAAGCCTTGCCTCCTCGCGCCCCGCCCGGCCGTCCTGCCATGACCACCGCCGTCTTCACCGTCTTCCTTGCGCTGCTCGCGCTGAGCGTGCCCGTGGCCGTGGCCATCGGTCTGGCGTCGATGGCCGGCGTCACCTTCTTCTCCAACATGCCCATGCTCGTGACGGCGCAGCAGCTGTTCGTCACGATCGACAAGTTCCCGCTCGTGGCCATCCCCTTCTTCATCCTGTCGGGCAATCTGATGGAGGCAGGCGGCATCTCCGAGCGCCTGGTCAACTTCGCGCGGGCGCTGGTGGGCGGGGTGCAGGGCGGCCTGGCGATGAGCTGCGTGCTGACCTGCATGATCTTCGCCGCGGTCTCGGGCTCGAGCGTGGCCACCACCTTCGCGATCGGCGCGATCCTGATCCCGGCCATGGTCAAGGTGGGCTACCCGGTGCCGCGCGCCGCGGCGCTGCAGGCCAGCTCGGCCGAGCTGGGCGTGATCATCCCGCCGTCGATCCCGATGATCCTCTACGGCGTGGCCGCCGAGGTGTCCATCGGCGAGCTCTTCATCGCCGGCTTCGGCCCGGGGCTGCTGATCGGCGGGGCACTGATCCTCTTCGTCTACCTCTGGTGCCGGTTCACCGGCCACGGCAAGCGCGACGGCGAGGGCCGGCTAGAGCTCACCGTGGCCCTGCGCCAGGCCAGCCTGGCGCTGCTGATGCCGGTGATCGTGCTCGGCGGCATCTATGGCGGCATCTTCACCCCCACCGAGGCCTCGGTGGTGGCGGTGTTCTACGCCCTCCTCGTCGGCATGTTCGTCTACCGCCGCATCCGCCTGCCCGATCTCTGGCGTGCGCTGCAGCGCACGGTCGTCTCCACCACCGTGATCATGGTCATCATCGCCACAGCCGGGCTCTTCGCCTTCCTGATCACGCGCGCCGGCGTGCCCGCCGCCTTCGGCAACTGGGTGGCCACGCACCTGGACGGGCCCATCCTGTTCCTCGTCGGCGTCAACCTCTTCCTCTTCCTGGTGGGCATGTTCATCGAGACTGGCGCGGCCATCGTCGTGCTCGCGCCCATCCTGGTGCCGGTGGCCATGCAGTTCGGCGTCGATCCAGTGCACTTCGGCATCATCATGGTGGTGAACCTGGCGCTGGGGATGATCACGCCCCCCTTCGGCGTGAACCTGTTCGCGGCCTGCACCGTGGCGCGGATCTCGTACGACGAGATCATCCCGCCCATCCTGCCCTACGTGGGCGTGGTCGTCACCTGCCTGGCCGTCATCACCTTCGTGCCCGAGATCAGCCTGTTCCTGCGCGACCTCGTCTACCGTTGAAAGCCTGCTGCCCACCATGACCGCGAGCTCTCCCACCCCCGGCGCCCACTCCTGGCAGTTCTTCCGCAGCGGCGGCTTCGACCAGGTGCGCCTGGACAGCGCCGCCGACCTGCGCCACCTGCGCGCGCTGGACCAGAAGCTCTGGGCCGTGCTGGCCTGCCCGGTAGAGGGCCTGGAGTTCGACGCGCGTACCCTGAAGCTGATCGACACCGGCGGCGAGGGCCGGGTGGGCGCCACCGAGGTGCTGGACGCCGTGGACTGGGCCTGCCACATGCTGGCCGACCCGCAGATCCTGTTCGCGCCCGGGGACGAGCTGCCGCTCGAGGCCATCGCCACCGGACACGAGGACGGCGCGCTCCTGCTCGCCACCGCACGCGAGGTGCTGGCCATGCTCGGCAAGCCCGAGGCCGACGCCGTCAGCGTGGCCGACCTCTCTGACCCCGCGCGCCTGTTCGAGCCGCGCCACCCCAACGGCGACGGGATCGTGCCCGCGGAAATGACGGACGACCCGGTCCTGGCCGGCGCCATCGACACCATCGCCGGGGCGCTCGGGCCGGTCACCGACCGCAGCGGCCGGCCCGGCATCGACCAGACCCGGCTCGACACCTTCCTCGCCGACGCGCGAGCCGTGCTGGAGTGGCAGGCCCAGGCCGCCCAGCGCGCCGGAGCCGTGCTGCCCCTCGGCGACGCCACCGCGGCCGCGGTGGCGGCTGTCGATGCCGTGCGCGCGAAGGTCGAGGACTGGTTCACGCGCTGCCGCCTCGCCGCCTACGACGCCCGCGCCGCCGAGGCCCTGAACCCGGCCGAGGTCGCCTACGCCGGCCTGTCGGCGCAGACGCTCGCCGCCGCCGACGCCGGCATCGCCGCGCTGCCGCTGGCGCAGGTGAGCGCCGACGCCGCCCTGCCGCTGCGCGCCGGCCTGAACCCGGCCTGGGAGGCTCGGATCGCGCAGCTGCGCGACGTCGTCATCGGTCCGCTGCTCGGGCCGCTCGAGTCGCTGTCCGAAGCGCAGTGGCAGGACGCCTGCGCCCGCCTCGAGGCCTGGCGGCTGTGGAACGCCGCCCAGCCCGCCAGCCCGGTGGCGGCGCTACCGCCGCAGCAGCTGCAGGCCCTGCTCGAGCCCGCCGTGGCCGCCGGGCTGAAGGCGCTGATCGAGCGCGACCTCGCCGCCGCCGCCGCGGCCGGCCACATTGACGCGCTGGAGCGCCTGGTGCGCCTGCGGCGCGACCTGGTGACATTGCTGCGCAACTTCGTCAACCTGGCGGACTTCTACGCCCCCGAGCGCCTGGCCATCTTCCAGGCCGGCACGCTTTACCTGGACCAGCGCAGCTGCGAGCTGTGCCTGCGCGTGGCCGACATGGGGCGGCACGCGGCACTGGCCCCGCTGTCGGGCATCTTCCTCGTCTACTGCCAGTGCACCCGCCAGGGCGAGGCGCCGATGACCATCGTCGCGGCCATGACCGGCGGCGACGCCGACGACATGATGGTCCCCGGCCGCAACGGCGTCTTCTACGACCGTCAGGGCCAGGACTGGCACGCGAGCGTGACGAAGATCGTCACCAACCCGATCAGCGTGCGCCAGGCCTTCTGGATGCCGTACAAGCGCATCGCGAAGATGGTGTCGGACCAGGTCCAGAAGTTCGCCGCCGAGCAGGACAAGACCGTCGACGGCAAGGCCGCCGCCGGCATCGCGCAGACGGGCAAGACCGTCACCGCCCCGGCGCCCGCGCCGGCCGCCGGGGGCGCGCAGCCCTTCGACATCGCCAAGTTCGCGGGAATCTTCGCCGCGCTCGGGCTGGCGCTCGGCGCGCTGGGCACGGCGCTCGCCGCCATCGTCAGCGGCTTCCTCTCGCTGCCGGTGTGGAAGATGCCGCTCGTGATCGCCGGCGTGATGCTGCTGATCTCGGGCCCGTCGATGCTGCTGGCCTGGTTCAAGTTGCGGCAACGCAACCTCGGCCCGCTGCTGGACGCCAACGGCTGGGCCGTCAACATCCGCGCCCGCATCAACATCCCCTTCGGCGGCGCGCTGACGCACGTGGCCACCCTGCCTGCGGGCGCCCAGCGCGCGCTGATCGACCCCTACGCCGACCGGCCGCTGCCCTGGCGGCGCTGGGCCGTCGGCGCTGCCCTCGTCGCGCTGGCGCTGGCATGGATCTCCTGGTCACGGTGACTCTCCGCGCATACCCTGTGATGGGCAGGGCCGCTTCGTGGCACATTGCGGCTGCAGCATGGTGCTGCGCCCGTGACCGTGTCCTCTGCTCCTGCCCCGCCTGCCGCGCCGGCACCCCCCGCTGAAGCCCAGCCGGCGCCGGGGCTGACCGCAGCCGTCGCCACCGCCGCCCAGGAGGCGCGCCAGCGCGCGCTGGCGGAGCTGATGGCGCGCATCTGTTCGCGGCCGGAGTTCCCGAGCCTGAGCCAGTCGGTGAGCGAGATCCAGCGCATCGTCCGCTCGGAGCTCTCGCACCGCCGCGCGCTGACCGAGGGCGTGCTCAAGGACGTGGGTCTCACCGCGCGCCTGCTGCGCCTGATCAATGCCGCGTGCTACCGCTCGGTCGGGGCGGGGACGATCACGAGCGTCGAGCGGGCCCTGTCGCTCGTCGGTTACCAGACAGTCGGCATGATGACGGTGTCGCTCATCCTGTTCGAGCGCCTGCCCCAGGGCATCGACGGCGCGCGCGTGCGGGCGGACTTCAGCCACGCGTTGCTCGCCGGCCTGCTCGCGCAGGAGCTCTGCCACAGCGGCAGGCACCTCGAGAACAGCTACCTGACCGCGCTGTACATGAACCTCGGGCAGATGCTGTTGTCGCTGCATTTCCCCGAGGCGGCGCAGGCCCTCGACGAGGCGCTGGGCAGCCCTGCGGATGCCGGTGGCCACGCGCTCGACGGCCCCGCGCCGCACGCCGCGCGGCAGCGCGTCTCGACCGAGATCCTGGGCCTGTCGGTCGAGGACCTGGGCGCCGAGGTCGCCGCGCAGTGGGGCTGGCCCGACAGCCTGCGCGGACAGCTGCGCCGGCTCTACCCCAGCCGTCCCGACAGGCCCGCGCCTGACGCCGACTACCTGCGCGTGCTGGCCACGGGCGCCACCGACCTGTCGGCCATGCTGCACCGGCTCGAGCCCGCGGAGTCGCCCGAGGACCCGGCCGCGACCCGCTCAGCCTATGTCGAGCGCTTCGCGGAATCGATGGGCGCCGCCTTGTCGGTGGGGGGCGCATCGCTGCAGGAGTCGGTCGAGCGCGCCCTCGGACAATGGCAGACGCTCGCGGGCATGCTGGGCGTGGAGTCGACCCTGCCGCAACGCCGACCCCGGCTGCGAGTGGTGGGGCAGGCGCCTCCCCAGGCGCCGTCACCGCCCCCACCCGGGCCGGCACCGGCCGGCGCCACGGCCCTGCAGGCGCCCGCCCCCGCGAGCAGCCCCACGCCAGGCAGCGGCGAGGCCCCCGCCCAGCCTGCAGAGGCTGCCGTGACTGCGGAGTCCGGCAAGTCCGCCGAACCCGCCGACGAGGTTGCGGCCCTGACCGCCACGCTCGCACGCGCCAGCGCGCTGGCGCTGTCCGAGGCCCCGCTCCAGGAACTGAGCGTCACCGTGCTCGAAGACCTGCGCCGGGCCCTGCGGCTGCGGCAGACCGCCCTGTGCCTGCGCACGATCAACGGCACCCTGCGGGCGCGCTTCGCCGTCGGCCCGGTCTCCGCGGCCGTGGTCCAGCACTTCGCCGTCAACCCGGGTTCCCGACAGGACCTTTTCGCGCTGCTGTGCGAGCACGGCCGCGACACCTTCATCTCCGATGCCTCGCAGCCCACGGTCAGCGCCCACCTGCCCGAGTGGTTCAAGACCCACGTCGCCGCGGGCACCTTCGTGCTGCTGCCCATGGTCTCGAGCCGCCGCGTCGTGGGCCTGCTTTACGCCGACGCGGCGGAGCCGGGCTGGCTGCGCCTGGACGAGCACCTGCTGGGGCAGATGGGTACGCTGCGCAACCAGTTGCTGCTGGCCATGCGCCTGCGGGGCAAGGCATGAGCCCACGCCGCCCTGCGCCCCACTCGGCGCCGGCGAGGTGATCGCACGGCCAACGCCGCGGCAGTGCGCGCCCTCAATCCGCCACGTCGGCCGGCGCACAGACTGAAAGCCCTCCAGTGACCCTGCCGGTGGTGCCCCATGCAGTTGCCCGTCCAGATCGTCTTCCACCAGCTCGACCCCTGGCCTGGAGCCGAGTCGCACCTGCGCGAGCGCGCGGCCCAGCTCGAGCGCTTCTGTCCGCAGATCATGTCCTGCCGCGTCGTCGTCGAGGAGACGCAGAAGCACCACCGCCTGGGCCGGCCGGTAGCGGTGCGCATCGACGTGCGCCTGCCCGGCCACGAACTCACCGTCAACCGCCGGCACGACACCGATTTCCACGTCGCCGCGCGCGAGGCCTTCGAGGCCATGACGCGCCAGCTCGAGGACTTCCAGCAGCGCCGCCGGGGCGAGGTCAAGCGCCACGAGCCGGCGCCGCCGCGCGGGCTGCCGGGGCTGCCGCAGGCCGAAGCCGAGATCGGGGCGGAGACCGAAGTCGAAGACGGGGCCGAGGCGCCCTTCGGCACCGGCGACGCGGCCCCGCCCGCCGGGAGCCCGAGATGAAGAAGAAGCACGCCGTCCCGCCACGCCTGCCCGCATTCGAGAACGAGCCCGGCAGCGCCGCACCCACCGACGAAGAGCGCCTGTCTCGCGTGGTCGAGCACCCCGACGGCTGGTACTGGACCGCCCCCGACGGGCACCAGCAGTTCGGTCCCTTCGACAGCGTCGAGGCCGTGCTGTCCGACATGGAGGCCAGCGACGCCGGGCCCGACGCCGGGCAGACGCTGCAGGAGACCGAGCGCGTGCTCGGTCTGGGCGACTGGATAGACCCCGAAACCGGCGCGCTGGCAGAGGATACTCGGGTGCGGATCGAGGATCATTAGCAATTCGGTCGAGCCCACCCCGGCGCGGCCGCCCGCCGCCCACCCTGCCCGCGCCGCGCATGATCGCCTGGATCGAGGAATCCGACCCCCTGCCCAGCACCCGTCAGGCCCTCGGCGCCGGCAGCGAGGCGCCGGGCCTGCTCGCCGCCACGCGCGCGCTGTCCTCGTCCCGGCTCGAGGAGGCCTACCGGCGCGGCATCTTCCCCTGGTACAGCGCCGGGCAGCCGGTGCTGTGGTGGTCGCCCGACCCGCGCATGGTGCTGCCGGTGGCCGAGTTCAAGCTCTCGCGCTCGCTGCGCAAGACCCTGCGCCGCTTCGCCGCCACGCCGGGCTGCGAGATCCGCATCGACGGCGACACCCCGCGCGTCATCGAGGCCTGCGCGCGCGCGCCGCGCGAGGGCCAGGACGGCACCTGGATCGTGCCCGCCATGGTGCGCGCCTACGCCGCCTGGCACCGGCAGGGGCGAGTGCACAGTGTCGAGACCTGGATCGACGGGCGGTTGTGCGGCGGGCTGTACTGCGTGGCCATCGGCCGCATGGTGTACGGCGAGTCCATGTTCGCCCGCCGCACAGACGCCTCGAAGATCGCGCTGGCGGCGCTGATGGCCTTCTGCCGCGCGCACGGCGTCGGGCTCGTCGACTGCCAGCAGAACACGCGCCACCTCGCCAGCCTGGGCGCGCGCGAGTGGACGCGCCACGACTTCGAGCAGCACCTGCAGCACGCCACTGCCGCGCCCGACATCGACGAATGGACCTATCATCCGGCGCATTGGGCCCACCTCGGCCTGGACGCTGACGCCGCCGGGGAGCCCGGCGAGCCGCCCCGGACACCCGCGTGACGCATCCCAAGGAACTCCCGCTCTCGTCGCTGCAGTTCTATGCGACGGCCCCCTACCCCTGCAGCTACCTGCCCGGGCGTCAGGCGCGCTCGCAGGTAGCCACGCCCAGCCACCTGATCAACGCCGACGTCTACTCGGGCCTGGTGGCCAACGGCTTCCGCCGCAGCGGCATGTTCACCTACCGGCCCTACTGCGACGGCTGCAAGGCCTGCGTACCGTTGCGCGTGCCCGTGGCCGGCTTCCAGCCCACGCGCAGCCAGCGCCGCGCCTGGAAGACGCACCAGAACCTGCAGGCGCGCGTGCTGCGCCTGGGCTTCGTGCCCGAGCATTACCAACTCTACCTGCGCTACCAGGCCGGCCGCCATGCCGGCGGCGGCATGGACCAGGACAGCATCGACCAGTACACCCAGTTCCTGCTGCAGAGCCGGGTCAACTCACGGCTCGTCGAGTACCGCGAGCCGCCGGGCCCGAACGGCACGCCCGGCGCGCTGAAGATGGTGTCCATCCTCGACGTGCTCAACGACGGGCTCTCGGCCGTCTACACCTTCTACGAGCCCGAGGCCGGCGCCAGCTACGGCACCTATGGCGTCCTGTGGCAGATCGAGCAGACGCGGCAGTTGAAGCTGCCCCACGTCTACCTCGGCTACTGGATCGAGCACAGCCCGAAGATGACCTACAAGATCCAGTTCCGCCCCTACGAACTGCTGGTCGACGGGCGCTGGACGCCCGCGCCGGCCTGAACCAGGGCCCAGGTCTCGTCCCGCAAGGCGGCGATGCCGTCGCCCTGCAGCTTCAGCAGGTGCGCCAGCAGCGAGCGCCGCGCCATCGGGTGCAGCGCCGGCGGCACGTCGGCGTAGACGCGCGGCAGCAGCGTGTCGATGGGCGCCGGGGCCAGGGCCTTCATCGCCTCGAGCACACGGGCCTCGCGCGCCAGGCGGTGGCGGATCAGCGCCTCGATCACCGCCCGCGGCCGCGCCACCAGGAAGCCGTGCCCTGGCGCCAGCCAGTCCAGAGGCACTTCCAGCAGGGCGCGCAGCGCGTCCAGGTAGGCGGCCATGTCACCGTCGGGCGGGTTGATGACCACGGTGCTGCCCTGCATGACATGGTCGCCGGTGAACAGCAGCCGCTCGTGAGGCAGCAGGAAGCACAGGTGATTCGACGCATGCCCGGGCGTGTGGACGGCCTGCAGCGCCAGCCCCTCACCCACCGGGAAGACCTCGCCGTCGGCCACCTCGCGCTGCGGCTCGAAGCTCTCGTCCTGACCCTGCGGGTGCAGCGCACAGCGCCCCAGCACCGGCGCCCCGGTGGCGAGTGCGAGCGCCGCCGCGCCCGGCGAGTGGTCCTTGTGCGTGTGCGTCACCAGGATGCGCTCGATCGGCCCCGGCGCCGCCGCCTGCAGGGCGCGCAGGTGCTCGGGGTCGGCCGGGCCGGGATCGATCACCGTCCAGCGGCCCCGAACCGTGTCGCCGACGAGGTAGGTGTTGGTGCCCGGGCCCGTCATCACGCCCGGGTTGGGTGCGGTCACGCGGATCACGTTCTCGGACAAGCGGACGGCGCGGCCGGGCACGATCTCGCACAGCGCCCCCCACTGGCCGCGCGGGTCGAGGCGGGCGACCTCGGCGTAGGCGTGCTCGTCGGGCAGCAAGATGCGCAGCGCGCCCTGCGCGCTCTGCGCCCGCCGCGGCATCGTCATCGGGTACTCGGCCAGGCCGGCGGCGTGGTCCAGCACGGCCTGCACACTGCCGAAGGCGCCCAGTTGCTGCAGCGTGCGCCGCGTCACCGGCAGCAGCGTCAGGCCCAGGGCGCGGTCCAGCGCCTGCGCCGGCGTGAGCCACAGCAGTTCCAGCGCCTCGCCCAGGTCGGGCTCGGCCTGCTGGCCGGCGGGCGCGCGGGCGACGAAGAAACGCGTGTCGAAGCGCTTGGCATGCCCGGGCGGCGTCAACCAGTGGCTCCAGCAGTGCCAGTCGCGCAGGTCGATGCGCACATCCAGGTGGGCGCACAGCTCCGAGACCGTGCGCTGCCCCTGCTGCATCGGCACGCGCCACTGCGCGTGCGCCGTCGCCAGCCGGGGTTCGTCCAGCGGAGTGGCGAACAGCAGGCCGGCCTCCTCGAAGCACTCGCGCGCCGCGGCCACCAGGTAGTCCAACCCGCCCGAGGGCAGGCGCATGCGCGTGCTCGCCTGGGCATCGGTCCACCCGAGCACCTGAGCGTGCGCCTGCGCGTCCGCGGCGTCCAGCGCCCCGCCGGGAAAGACGGCCGCGCCGCTGCGGAAATCGCCGTCGCGCTCGGCACGGCGCATCATCAGCACCTCGAAGCCCTCGTCGGCCTCTCGGTCGCGCAGCACGATCAGCGAGGCGGCCTTGCGCGCGCCTTCAAAAGGGTCGAAGTCGTTCATGGGCAGGGAAGGCACGCGGGGGGAGCGCGGCAGGAAGGTCAGCCGATGACGCCGGCAGCGCGCAGCGCGTCGAGTTGCGCCGCGTCGAAGCCGGCCTCGATCAGGACCTCGGTGGTGTGGGCGCCGGTCGTCGGCGCCGGGCGCGGGGTGTCGGGCACGCTGCGGTCGAAGCGCGGGGCCGGGGCGGGCTGGGTCAGGCCGTCGACCTTGACATAGCTCGCGCGCGCCAGCGCGTGCGGGTGCGACGGAGCCTCGTCCAGGCTCAGCACCGGGGCGAAGCAGGCGTCCGTGCCCTCGAGCTGCGCAGACCACTGGTCGCGCGTGCGCGTGCGCACGATCCCGGCGATGGCCGCGCGCATCTCGGGCCAGAGGCTGCGATCGTGCTGGCCCCGGACGTAGCGCTCGGGCAGGCCAACGCGGCGCGCGAACTCGGCAAAGAACTTGGGCTCCAGCGGGCCCAGCGCCACGTGCCGGCCGTCGGCCGTCTCGTACACGCCATAGAACGGCGCGCCGCCGTCCAGCAGGTTGCTGCCGCGCTGCTCGCTCCAGCCGCCGGCAGCGCGCAGGCCGTTGAAGACCGACATCAGCGACGCCGCTCCGTCGACCATGGCCGCGTCCACCACCTGCCCGCGACCGGAGGACTGGCGCTCGTAGATCGCCGCGAGCAGCCCGAAGGCCAGGTAGAGCGCGCCGCCGCCATAGTCGCCCACCAGGTTCAGCGGCGGCACCGGCGCGCCGCCGGCCGGACCGATGGCGTGCAGCGCGCCGGTGAGCGCGATGTAGTTCAGGTCGTGCCCGGCGGCCTGGGCCAGCGGCCCGCTCTGGCCGAAGCCGGTCATGCGGCCGTAGACCAGGCGCGGGTTGCGGGCCTGGCACTCGGCCGGCCCCAGGCCCAGGCGCTCGGCCACGCCGGGGCGGAAGCCCTCGATCAGCACGTCCGCGCGCTCGACCAGGCGCAGCACCGCATCGCGGCCGGCCGCGGCCTTCAGGTCGATGGCCACCGAGCGACGGTTGCGTCCGTGCACGTCGAAGCGGTGGCCGAGGTCGAGGCCGAGGCCGCTGGGCTCGAGCCGGTCCACGCGCACGACGTCGGCGCCCAGGTCGGCCAGCAGCATGGCGCACATCGGCCCGGGGCCGATGCTCGCGAGCTCGACGACGCGCAGTCCTTGAAGCGGTCCCATGGGTTCAGTGTGCCACGGGCGGTCACGCCCCCGGACCTGTGCCCGGGCCCCGGGCCGGCCCAGGCGGGGGCGCCAGCCCCAGGCGCACCGGCAGCTCGGCCAGCGACTCCAGCCAGCCATCGCAGGCCAGGCCGCGCGGGTCCTCGCCCTCGTTGTAGCCATAGGGCACGCAGTACACCGGCACGCCGGCGGCGCGCGCGGCCTGCACGTCGTTGACCGAGTCGCCCACCATCCAGGCCCGCGCCGGCGCCACGCCGAGCTGCGCGCAGGCGTGCAGCAAGGGCATCGGGTCGGGCTTGCGGCGTTCGCAGGTGTCGCCGCCGACGACCAGGCGCAGGAAGGGCGCCAGCGCCAGGCGCTCCAGCAGGCCGCAGGCGAAGCGGTGCTGCTTGTTGGTCACCACCGCCAGCGGCAGCCCTGCGGCGTGCAGGGCCTGCAGGGCCTCGCGCGCGCCCGGGTAGGGCTGGGCCGCGCACTCGTCCTGTTCCTGCAGCCGGCCGTAGTGGTGGAAGAAACGCTCCAACAAGGCCGCCTGCCCTGCGGCATCCAGCGCGAGCGCCTGCGCCGCCACGGCGCGCTGCACCAGGACAAGCGCGCCCTTGCCGATCATGCGCCGCACGGCCTCGGGCGGCGGCGCCGCATGACCGTGGTCGGCGAAGGCCCGCCCCAGCGCGAGCGCGATGTCGCCCGCGGTGTCGAGCAGCGTGCCGTCCAGGTCGAACAGCAGGGCCTCGGGGCGCGGGGCCGCCCCGCCCTCCTCGCCCAGGCGGACGGCCGTCATGCGCCCGTCCCCGCCAGCGTCTGGCGCACCGCGCGGTCCCAGTCGGCCTGGCGCTGGCCGGCCTCGTCGCGCGACATGCGCGGCTCGAAGCGGCGGTCGACCTGCCAGTGCGCCGCCAGCTCCTCGGCGTCGCGCCACACCCCGGTGGCCAGGCCGGCCAGGAAGGCCGCGCCCAACGCCGTCGTCTCCACGCAGGTCGGCCGCACCACCGGCAGGCCCAGCAGGTCGGCCTGGAACTGCATCAGCAGGTCGTTCACGCTCGCGCCGCCGTCCACGCGCAGCTCGCTCACCGGCGCGGCGCCGGCGGCCAGCGCGTCGCGCTCCATCGCGCGCAGCAGCGCCGCGCTCTGGAAGGCGATGCTCTCCAGCGCCGCGCGCGCGATGTGCGCCACCGTGGTGCCGCGCGTCAGGCCGACGACGGCGCCGCGCGCGTCGGGGTTCCAGTAGGGCGCGCCCAGGCCGGTGAAGGCCGGCACGAAGACCACGCCGCCGGCGTCGGGCACGGTCTCGGCCAGGGCCTGCACCTCGGCGCTGGCGCGGATCGCGCGCAGCCCGTCGCGCAGCCACTGCACCACCGCGCCGCCGATGAACACGCTGCCCTCGAGCGCGTACTGCGGGCGCTGGCCGGCGAGATGCGCCGCGCTGGTGGCGATCAGGCCGTTGGCCGAGGGCAGCATGCGCTCGCCGGTGTGCATCAGCATGAAGCAGCCGGTGCCGTAGGTGTTCTTGGCCAGCCCGGCGCGCAGGCAGGCCTGGCCGAACAGCGCGCTCTGCTGGTCGCCGGCGATGCCGGCCACGGGCAGCGCCGCCCCCAACACGGCCGGATCGGTCTCGCCGTAGACGTGACTCGAGGGATGCACCTGCGGCAGCACGCTGTCGGGCACGTGCAGTGCGCCCATCAGCTCGTGGTCCCAGCGCTGGTGGCGGATGTCGTAGAGCATGGTGCGCGCGGCGTTGCTGACGTCGGTGGCGTGCACGCGCCCGCCGGTCAGGTTCCACAGCAGCCAGGTGTCGATGGTGCCGAAGGCGAGCTCGCCGCGCGCGGCCATGGCGTGGGCATTCGGCACGTGGTCGAGCAGCCAGCGGATCTTCGTGGCCGAGAAGTAGGAGTCGACGACCAGGCCCGTGCGCTCGCGGATCGCGCGGTCCAGCCCCTGCTCGCGCAGCTTCGCGCACAGCGGCTCGCCGCGGCGGTCCTGCCAGACGATGGCGTGGTGCAGCGGCCGGCCGGTGCGGCGGTCCCACACCACCGTGGTCTCGCGCTGGTTCGTGATGCCGACGGCGCGCAGGTCGCGCGCCTGCAGCCCCGCCTTCGCGATGGCCTCGCGCGCGGTGGCGAGCTGGGTCTCCCAGATCTCCTGCGCGTCGTGCTCCACCCAGCCGGGCTGCGGGTAGTGCTGGCGGAACTCGCGCTGCGCCATCGCGACGATGCGGCCTTCGGCGTCGAAGACGATGCTGCGCGAGCTGGAGGTGCCCTGGTCCAGGGCGAGCAGGTAGGTCATGGCGGCGGTCCTGCGCGGTGGGCGGTCGTGGCCGGGGGTGGAATCTGGATTGTCGTCAACGGCGCCCTCACCCGGGCCGCCTGCGACTGCGGGTTTGTCCCCGATCGGCGCGGGGTCGCGACCGCCTCCCGCAAAGGCATTCCTGCTTACAGTTCGCGGGTTTCGATTCCACGCACTCCAGGAGCCCCGATGACTGCCTCCCATCCCCGCCGCACCCTGCTCGCGCTCGCCGCCCTGGCCGCAGCCGCCGTCGTCGCACCAGCGCTGGCCCAGACCTGGCCCAGCCGCACCGTCACCCTCGTCGTCCCCTTCCCGCCCGGCGGCGGGCCCGACGTCGCCGCGCGCGTGCTGGCCGAGAAGCTGGCGCCGCGCCTGGGCCAGGCCGTGGTGGTGGAGAACCGCCCCGGCGCCGGTGCGCTGGTCGGCGCCGGCGCGGTGGCGCGCTCCGCGCCCGACGGCCACACCCTGCTGCTGACCCCGAACACGATGGCCATCTCGCCGCACGTGCTGCCCAAGGGCGCCGGCGGCGGCGTGGACGTGCAGAAGGACCTGGTCCCGGTCATCGCCCCGGCGACCACGCCGCTGGCGGTGGTGGCGCACCCGGCGCTGGGCGTGAGCAACCTGCGAGACCTGGTCGCGCTGGTCAAGCGCAGCCCGGGGCTGCCCTACGCCAGCGCCGGCAACGGCTCGCCGATGCACTTCGCCGGCGAGATGTTCAAGCAGTCGGCGGGCGTGGACATGACGCACGTGCCCTACCGCGGCGTCGCCCCGTCGATCACCGGCACGCTGGCCGGTGACACGCGCGTGCTCTTCGTCGGCCTGGGCGGGGCGCTGCCCCACATCCGCGCCGGCAAGCTGGTGCCGCTGGCCGTGACCGAGAGCCGCCGCTCGGCGCTGATGCCCGACGTGCCCACCGCCGGCGAGCAGGGCGTGCGCGACGTCGAGGTCAACGCCTGGTACGGCATCTTCGCCCCGGCCGGCACGCCCGCGCCGGTGATCGCGCGCCTGAACCAGGAGGTCAACGAGGCCCTGAAG
>JBILNB010000060.1:0-29083 GCA_044375195.1 Rubrivivax sp.
AGCTCGCTGAGACTCTCCACATCTCGAGCGTCACAGTGGCTGAGCTGCTCTTCGGTGTCGCGGCGCTGGCTGCCGGAAAGCGCCGCGACCGTCTTGCTTCTGCAGTGCAAGGACTTGTCGGCCTGTAGCGCAGTTGCGCCCCGCACAGACGCTGCTCGCCCAGGGGGTGGTGCTGCATCAGCAAGCGGTAGACGGCGCGCAGCTCGGCGTTGTCAACGGGCACGAGTTCCACCGGCCCCAAGGCGGCGAGCGTGCAGTCGGCCTGCACAAACGGGTACACCGCGCCGGCGGTGTGGCAGACCTGGCGCCGCGCCGTGCCCACAGCGCCACGGCGGGTGGGGCGGGCCGCAGGCAGGCGAATGGCGCCGCGGCGGTCAAGCTCACTCAGCGCCTTGCGCGCGCTTGCCAACCGGGGCTCGCCGCGGGCGTTGTGCCAGGACGTCCAGCCGCACACCTTGGCCGCCAGAGCGTTGCGGCTGAGCCCGGGCTGGGCGGCGATCTCACCCATGATGCGATCGCGAAGCGGGGCGTCGAACCAGCGGCCGCAGACTCTCATGGGGAGGGAGGATAGCGGGACCAAACGCTTGTGCTAAGTGTGTGCAACGATCAGGTTGGGGAGAGAGGTCCTGAAGGCAGTCATGGCAGCATTCACACCCGGGAGCCAGGCAACATGATGATCGCACTGCACAAGAACGCCACGACCACCCCTGCGGTGCGGGCGCAGATCCAGCAGTCTTCGGCCAGCGAGTACGAGCTGGCTGAGCAGTACGGCATCAGCCGCTCGACCGTGCATCGCTGGAAGCACCGCGATTCGGTGGAGGATCGCAGCCACACCCCGCACCGGCTGCAGACGACGCTGAACGCCGGCCAAGAGGAGCTGGTGGTCTACCTGCGCAAGCAGCTGCGCCTGCCGCTGGACGACCTGCTTGCGGTGGTGCGCGAATTCATCCACCCGACGATGGGCCGCTCCTCCTTGCACCGCCTGCTGGTGCGTCGAGGTGTGGACAAGTTGCCCAAGCCGTCGCCCGAGTCTTCTCCTGCCAAGCCCTTCAAGGCCTACGAGCCGGGATACGTCCACATCGACGTGAAGTACCTGCCCCAGATGGCCGACGAGTCGTCGCGCGGCTACGTGTTCGTGGCCATCGACCGCGCCACGCGCTGGGTGTACATCTCGATCAAGCGGCGCAAGACGGCGGCGGCTGCGCGCAGCTTCCTCAACGAGGTGGCCAAGGCCGCGCCGTTTGTGATCAGCACCATCCTGACCGACAACGGCAAGGAGTTCACTGACCGCCTGTTCGGCGGCCGCGCCAAGGACGCCTCTGGCGAGCACGAGTTCGACCTGCTGTGCGACAGCCTGGGCATCGAGCACCGGCTCACCAAGCCCCGCACGCCGCAAACCAACGGCATGGTCGAGCGGTTCAACGGCAGGCTCGAGCAGGTGCTGCAGACGCACCGCTTCAACAGTGCAGAGGATCTGAGCAAGACGCTGCACCGCTACGTGTGGCTGTACAACCAGCATCTGCCGCAGAAGGCGCTCAACCACCAGACACCCCTGATGGCGATGAAAAAGTGGCAGGAATCACACCCTCACCTGTTCAAGAAAAAGGTTATCAATCATCCGGGACCTGACATGTAAGGCTCAGGTAGGTGAAGGCAGCCAAGTAGGTCTGCGCCTGCTTGCGACAATTCAGCAAATGGAAGGTGCCCGCCAGCATGGTCTTGGGGTCGCCGAGCGTGGTGTTGATCCACTTGAATTTGGGTAGGTCGCGCGGCCTCGCGATTGCATTGCCACCCGCCACCCCCGCGCTTACACTGCCCCACGTTGGTGCTCGCCCGGCCCCCTCGAGGGCCGGGCAGTTCAACGGGAATCAGGGGGGGCGTGGCGCGCGGCGTCGCACCTTCGCCCCAACCTGAGCTGCCCCCGCAACGGTAAGCGGACGGGAGTCTTCGGGCTCCCCGCTCGTGTCGAACATCCACTGGTGGCCACCGGCCGCTGGGAAGGACACACGGGTCGTCTCCGCCAGCCCGGATACCGGCCAACGAGGGGTGCCGCGCGCGAGCGCGGCGCCAGAGGTGCGCACCGGCGGGGAGGCCGGCAGCACGGTGGGGTACGAGGGTTTCATTCCATGAAGGGTTCGACAGTGAAGTCGCGCGCCGCGGTGCGCGCTGGGCATGCCATGGGCGTTTGCCGCCGCAGGGCGGGGGCTTGGGCGGTGTGGGCCGGGGCGCTGGCCGCGGCGGGGGCCGCCGGGCCGGGGTGGGCGCAGGGGGCGGGGGGTGCGGGCGCAGCGGGTGCCGGTGCGGCGGTGCCGTCGGCCGAGACCGTGGTCGTCACGGGCACGCGCTTCGCGCACGAGGCGGCCTTTTTGCCCTACGGCATCAGTGTGGTCACGGGGGCGGACATCCGCCGCGCCGGCGTGACCACGGTCAACGAGGCGCTGGTCAAGCTGCTGGGCGTGCCGGCGCGGCAAGACCTGGCGGGCGGCGGCGAGTACGTGCTGGACCTGCGGGGCTTCGGCGCCACGGCGGCCAGCAACCAGATCGTCGTCGTCGACGGCGTGCGCCTGAGCGAGGGCGACACCGGCGGCACGCGGCTCTCGGGCATCCCCATCGACGCGGTGGAGCGCATCGAGGTGCTGCGCGGCGGCGGCACGGTACTCTACGGCGAGGGCGCCACGGGCGGCGTGGTCATCGTCACCACCAAGCCGGGCTACGGCTCGGGCCGCCGCAACAGCGCCCAGGCCTACGCCGCCCACGGCAGCCACGCCACGCGCGAGCTGCGCGCGGGCGGCACGCTGGCGCAGGGCGACTTCAGCCTGGACCTGGCGGCCAACAAGCGGCTGTCCCACGGGCACCGGCGCAACTTCGACTCTGACGTGCAGGGCGTCTCGCTGACGGGGCAGTGGAACCATGACGTGCTGCGCATCGCGCTGCAGCACGCGCAGGACAAGCTGGAATCGGGCCTGCCGGGTTCTCTGACTGCCGAGGAGTTCACGACGGACCCCACCAAGGCAACAACCCCCAACGACCGCGGCAGCCTGCGCAGCCAACGCCAGGGCCTGCTGGCCGAGGCCGCGCTGGGCGGCTGGGAGTGGGCGCTGGATTTGGGGCGGCGCAGCAAGGAGGCGCGCAGCATCTACACCACCGGGCCCTACGACTACGACATCACCGCCGGCACGGCCGGGCTGCGCGCCCGGCGCGCGCTGACGCTGGGGCCCTGGCGCCACAGCGTGGTGGCCGGGGTGGACGCCACGCGCTGGGGCCGCACGGTGCTGGGCGCCTTCGGCTCCACCGCGACGCAGCGCAACCGCGCGCTCTACCTCCGCGACGAGCTGACGCTGCCCTCGGGCCTGCGCCTGAGCGCGGGGCTGCGGCGCGAGGCGATCGAGAAATCGGGCTCCAACGCCACGGCGCGCATCGACGACAGCCTCACCGGCTGGGAGCTGGGCGCCGTGCAGCCGCTGGCCCAGGCGCTGCAGGCCTACGTGCGGGCCGGCAACAGCTACCGCCTGGCCAATGCCGACGAGTACGGCTACACGCCCCCGGGCGCGGCGCTGCGGCCGCAGACCTCGCGCGACGTGGAGCTGGGCCTGCGCCTGCGCCACGCGGGCGGTCGGGTGGAGGCCCGCATCTACCGCAGCAGCCTGCGTGACGAGATCGGCTTCGACCCCGGCGCCACGGGCCCCTTCGGCCCGGGCGGCGCCAACGTCAACTTCGACCCCACGCGCCGCACCGGCCTGGAGGCCGAGGCCACGCAGCGCCTGAGCCCGGCGCTGGAGCTGCGGGCCACAGCGGGCTGGCGGCAATCGCTGTTCAGCACCGGGCCCTACGCCGGCAAGGACGTGCCCCTGGCCCCGCGCCTGAGCGCCAGCGCCACGCTGCAGTGGCAGGTGGCGCAGGGGCACCAGCTCGGCGGCACGCTGTACCACGCGTCCAGCCGCCACCCGGACTTCGCCAACACCTGCACCATGCCCGCGGCCACCACGCTGGACCTGCGCTACGCCTACACCTGGCAGGCGCTGGAGCTGAGCCTGGCCGTGGCCAACGCCACCGACCGGCGCTACTACACCCAGGCCTACGGCTGCGCGGCCGGCGTCACCAGCGCCATCTACCCCGAGCCGGGACGCACGGTCACGGTGGCGGGGCGGGTGAGGTTTTGAGGGGGCTGTGTGGCGGGCTGTTGCGATCTCAACCTGTACGGGGGCAGATCCCGTGCCATTGGCTCGCTGCGCGAAGCCAGGATTGACAATCTTGGCGGCGCGCAGCCTGAAGGGGGGCTGTACCTGACCTGTCACACAGTGGAAGGGCAAGGCTGTCCCTGCGCTGGCAGATGCGCTCATCTGATATGAACAAGCCACCGCTTTCGCCAAGACGCCCGGCAGCTTCCAGGCCGGCAGGCACCGCTTTGGAAACGCCGCAGTCCACGGTGGGATTACCCCAGCCCGAGCGCAAGCCTGTGGCTGTGACGTCATGCACCGCGGACGCCGCGGCGACAACGCCAACACCAGCGGCGCCGCCGGTGCAGAACATGGGGCAGTGGCTGCAGAACTTCTACGACACCACGGAGCCGGTGCCGCCCGACTTCCTTGCCGACCGCGAGTCGCCACCGGCCCCGAAGAGGCGCAATCCCCGTCTGGGCAGCAGGACCACCGGCTGAAACCCGCGTGCCCGGGTTCTCAACACACACCATGGCGCGCGGCTACGGTCACGCGCGGAGCCCGGGTCTGCTTGCCTGGCTGCTGTGCCTGGGGCTCTTGTCGGGCAGCTTGTGGGCGGCACCGCCAGCGCCCCAGGCCGAGCGGGTGGCTCCGCCCTCCCCCATCACCCTCACCGACGACCTGGGCCACACCGTGACGCTGGCCGCGCCGGCGCGACGCATCGTCACGCTGCTGCCCTCGCACACCGAGACCGTGTGCGCGCTGCAGGCTTGTGACCGGCTGGTGGGCACCGACCGGTGGTCGGACTGGCCCGCGCCGGTGCGGGCGCTGCCCAAGCTGGGCGGCCTGGACGACCTGGACGTGGAGGCGCTGGTGCGGCTGCGGCCGGACGTGGTGATCGCGGCGCGCTCGCACCGCGCGCTGGCGCGGCTGCAGGCGCTGGGCGTGAAGGTGGTGGCGCTGGAGCCGCAGACGCACGCCGACCTGCGCCGCAGCCTGGACGTGGTGGCGGCGCTGCTGGGCACGCCGCAAGCCAGCGCGCAGGCCTGGGCGGGCATCGAGGCGACGCTGCAGCAGGCGGCGGCGCGGGTGCCTTCTGGCTGGCGCGCGCGGGCGGTGTATGTCGAGGTGGGCAGCGAGCCGTATGCCGCGGGGCCGGGCTCCTTCGTCGGGCAGACGCTGCAGGCGCTGGGGCTGGGCAACGCCATCCCGGCGGCGCTGGGGCTCTTCCCCAAGCTCAACCCCGAGTTCGTGGTGCGCGCCCAGCCCGCGCTGGTGCTGGCCCAGGCCCGCGCCGCCGCCGAGATGCCCCGCCGCCCCGGCTGGGCAGCGCTGCAGGCCCTGCGCACCGGCGCCGTCTGCGCCTTCGAACCCGCCCGCTGGGACCTGCTCGTCCGCCCCGGCCCGCGCCTGGGCGAGGGGGCCATGGCGGTGGCGGATTGCCTGGCGGGGCTGGCGGCGGCGGGGCGGTGAGGGGTATGGAGACCGTTCGGGCTGAGCCTGTCGAAGCCCCTCACGCGCACTTCGACAAGCTCAGTGCGAACGGTGGTGCGGTACTGGCCAAGCCCTGTGCGAACGGAGGTGTCGGCATGGCGGGCGGCGCCTTGCTGGCGACAGAACTCCCGACCATTCCACGCCAGCTTGGGCACCCGACCCCGCACGCCGGGCAACCCAGGCGTTTCGATGCCGATGCCCGCCAGCGCGGCGAGCGCCCACCCACCCACACCCCATGACCACCCGCCCCCGCCGCGCCCGCCGCGCCCGCCGCGCCCGCCTGCTCGCCGCGCTGCTGCTCGGCGCGGTGCTGCTGGCCGGCGCGAGCCTGTTCACGGGCAGCGGGGGCTGGTCGCCGGCGGCGCTGCGCGCCGACCTGGCGGACGCGCAGGCGGCGTTGCTGTACGGGCAGATCCGCGCCCCGCGCACGCTGGGGGCGCTGCTGGTAGGCGCGCTGCTGGGGCTGGCCGGGGCGGTGGCGCAGGGCCTGTTCCGCAATCCGCTGGCGGACCCGTACCTGCTGGGCGCCGCCGCGGGCGCGGTGCTGGGCGTGGTGCTGGTGCTGGCCGGGGGCACGGCCGCGGGCCTGGCGCTGGGGTGGGCGGCGGCCGGGGCGCTGCCGCGGCTAGGGCTCTCGGGCGCGGCCTTCCTGGGCGCGCTGGGCGGCGTGGCCTTGACGCTGCTGCTGGCGCGCGGCGCGCAGCAGACGGTGCGGCTGCTGCTGGCCGGCGTGGTGGTGGGCGTGCTGCTGGGGGCGCTGGCCGACACGCTGACGGTCTTCTCGCCCGAGGCCTTGCGCGGGCGCCAGAGCTTCCTGCTCGGCAGCACGGGGCACATCGGCTGGGACGCGGTGCCGCTGCTGGGCGCCGGCCTGGTGCTGGCGCTGCCGCTGGCGCTGCGCCTGGCGCGCGTGCTGGACGCCCTGACCCTGGGCGAGGACGGCGCCGCCAGCCTGGGCCTGGACCTGCCCCGCGCCCGCGCCGCGCTGGTGGCGCTGCTGGCGCTGTGCACCGGGCTGGCGGTGGCCCAGGCGGGGCTGGTGGCCTTCGTCGGCCTGGTGGCGCCGCACCTGGTGCGCCGCCTCGCGCCGTCGACCCACGCCTTCCTGCTGGCCGCCAGCGCCCTGGCCGGCGCCGTGCTGCTGCTGGCCGCCGACGTGCTGGCCCGCGGCCTGCTGGCCCCGCAGGAGCTGCCAGTGGGCGTGGTGACGGCGGTGCTGGGCGGGGGCTACCTGCTGGCGCTGCTGCACCGGGGGGCAAGGGCGTGAACCTGCGACACCACCTGCACCGCCCGCGCCACTTGCGCCGCTTGCGCCCGTGGCGCGCCACGGGCGGTGCCTGCGCCGCCACCAGCCGGCACCCCGGAGCCATGCAGCGCAGAGCGCGGGTATTGCTCCCCTCCCCCCTGGCGGGGGAGGGGCGGGGGGAGAGGGGGAGAAGCACCGAGGTCTCGGCCTTCCCCCCTCTCCCCAACCCCTCTCCCGCCAGGGGAGAGGGGCTGAAAGCCGGGGGCCCCTGGGATGGGTCCCGAGCAGAAGCCGCAGAGCCACGTGGCGGCTGCGAGCCGGCGCGAGGAGGGCCCCGTGCAGGCTCCTGAACTCAGCACCCACGCCCTCACCGTCACCCTCGGCCGGCGCTCGGTGCTGCAGGACGTGTCGTGCCGCATCACCACGGGCTGGACGGCCGTCGTCGGGCCCAACGGGGCGGGCAAGTCGACGCTGCTGCGCGCCCTGGCCGGCCTGCAGGCGCCGAGCGCCGGCAGCGTCAGCCTGGACGGCACCGACCTGCGCACGCTGGCACCGGCCGCGCGCGGCCGCGCGATTGCCTGGCTGCCGCAGGGCGGGGAGCACGGGGCCGAGCTGACCGTGCGCGAGACCGTGGCGCTGGGCCGCCTGCCGCACCTGGGGCTGCTGGGCGCGCCGGGCCCGCAGGACGAGGCCGCGGTGGACCGCGCGCTCGCCGACGCCGACTGCGCCGCCTGGCAGGCGCGCCGGCTGGGCACGCTCTCGGGCGGCGAGCGCCAGCGCGTGCTGCTCGCGCGTGCCCTGGCCACCGAGGCGCCGGTGCTGCTGCTGGACGAGCCGACCACCCACCTGGACCCGCCACAGCAGGTGGCGCTGGCCCGGCTGGCGCGCCGCCTGGCGGCCACGCGCGCCGTCGTCACCGTGATGCACGACCTGGCGCTGGCCCTGGCCGCCGACCGCGTGCTCGTGCTCGAAGCCGGCCGCCTGCGCGCCGCCGCCGACGCCGCCGACCCCGCCCTGCACGCCACGCTGCGCACCGTGTTCGGCGGCGCGGTGCGCATCGAATGGCGGGAAGGGCGGGCGAGCGTAATGCCGGAGCTGGGCCACGACCAGCCGCTGCCGGCCGGCGCGGCCACCCCGCCGCCCCAAAGCCCATGAACACACTTCGCGCTCGCACCGCACCGTCACGCTTGTGCGTGCGCTGGCTCCCGCCTCGCAACGCCCGACAGGGCCCAGGGCCGGCGCACCCCGCGCCATCGACCGCTCGCACCAGCGGCCAAAGGGCTGACGGTGAAGAAGCCACCTGCCGAGCAGACCCCCATCAGCACCGACCCCACTGACGCAGCCGTGACCAACATCGACCATCCCACCGACCCTGTCGCGCAGACCGGCGTCCCGGCTGCGGACCCCCTGCGCCCCATCCCCCCCGCCACCGACCCCGCGCGCGCGCAGCGCGTGCAGCAGCGCCTGGACGGCAAGACCAAACCGCTGGGGGCGCTGGGCGCCATCGAGGCGCTGGCGCTGCGGCTGGCGCTGGCGCTGGGCAGCGACGAGCCGCAGCTCGAGGCGCCGCAGTTGGTCGTCTTCGCCGGCGACCACGGCATCGCGCGCCACGGCGTCTCGGCCTACCCGGCCGAGGTGACGGTGCAGATGGTGCGCAACATGCTGGCCGGCGGGGCCGCGGTGTCGGTGCTGGCGCGGCTGCACGGGCTGGCGTTGACGGTCGTCGATTGCGGCGTGGCGGCCGCGCTGGAGCCCGCGCCGGGCCTGGTGGACGCCAAGGTCTGCCACGGCACCGCCGACTGCACCGAGGAGCCCGCGCTCGGCCCGGCGCGCTGCCAGGCGGCGCTGGCCCACGGCGCCGCCCTGGTGGCGCGCCTGCCGGGCAACGTGCTGCTGCTGGGGGAGATGGGCATCGCCAACACCTCGGCCGCGGCGCTGCTGATGGCGCATGGCACCGGGCTGCCGCTGGCGCAGTGCGTGGGCCGCGGCACCGGGCTGGACGATGCCGGACTCGCGCGCAAGCAGGCGGTGCTGCAGCGCGCGCTGGCGCGCCACGCCGGCGCCGCCGGCCCGCTGGAGGGGCTGGCCGCCTTCGGCGGCGCCGAGATCGCCACGATGACCGGCGCCGTGCTCGAGGCCGCGCGCCGGCGCCGCGTGGTCGTCGTCGACGGCTTCATCACCACCGCCGCCGTGGCCGTGGCCGCGGCGCTGCAGCCCGCCGTGCTGCAGAGTTGCATCTTCGCCCACGCCTCGGCCGAGAGCGGCCACGCGCGCTGGCTGGCGCACCTGGACGCCCGCCCCCTGCTGGACCTGGACCTGCGCCTGGGCGAAGGCTCGGGCGCCGCCCTGGCCTGGCCGCTGCTGCGCGCGGCGCAGGCGCTGCTGGCGGAGATGGCCAGCTTCGACAGCGCGGGGGTCAGCCGGCGCAGCGACGTGGCAGGAGCAGCGGGATGAGGCACGACACTGCAAACTTCTTTGCAAGCCAGGGGCTGGCTTTCAGCCCCGAAGCCGCCCCGCGATGACCCACGAATTCCGCCTCTTCCTCGTTGCGCTGCAGTTCCTGACGCGGCTGCCGGTGCCGGCCTTCCGCGAGTTCGACCCCGCCTGGCTGCACGCGAGCGCGCGCTGGTTCCCGGCGGTGGGGCTGGTGGTGGGGGGCCTCATCGCGCTGGCGCTGTGGGGCGCGGCGCTGCTGTGGCCGCCGGCGCTGGCGGTGGTGCTGGCGCTGGGCCTGGGCATTGCGCTGACCGGGGCCTTCCACGAGGACGGGCTGGCCGACACCTGGGACGCGCTCGGCGGCGTGGTGCCGCGCGAGCGCGCGCTGCTGATCATGAAGGACTCGCGCCTGGGCAGCTACGGCGCGCTCGCCCTGGGTGTGGGCCTGGCGGCCAAGGCGCTGGCGCTGCACGCGGTGGTGGGCCATTCGCTGGCGCTGGCGCTCGTGGCCCTGCCGCTGGTGCACGCCTGGGCGCGAGCCGGCACCGTGGTGCTGATCGCCGCGATGTGCTACGGCGGCGACGAGGCCCATGCCAAGGCCAAGCCGCTGGCCACAAGCGTGAACGGCAGCGCGGTGGCGGTGGCCGGGCTCACCTGCGCGCTGGCCAGCGGCGCCGCGCTCCATGCCGGGCTGCTGCCCGGGGCGGCGCTGGCCGCCGTGGTGGCCGCGTGCGCGCTGGCCACCGCGGCCACCGGGGCATGGCTGCAGCGCCGCCTGGGCGGCTACACCGGCGACGGCCTGGGCGCGACCGAGCAGCACGCCGAACTCGCCGCCTGGCTGGCGCTGGCGGCGTGGTGCGGGGTGGGTTGAGGATGCGCGCGTTGCCTGTCTTCAGCCCGGCTCGGGGCCGATGTCCGCGCGCCGCGGGCTTCGGGGAGCCGCACGCCGGGGCATCCCGGCAGCCGGCCTGATCCCCATGCACGACACAGCAAACCCGGGGCTGAAGCCCACCGGCCCCACGGACCTCTGGTGCTGGCGCCACCCGCCCGCGCGCGGCGCCGCCGGGCGCTGCATCGGCCGCACCGAGGTACCGGTGGACCCGCGGCGCGCACGGCGCCTGGCGCGGCGCATCCGGGCGCTGGCGCGGCGGCACGGGCTGCCGCGCGCGGCCTGGGTCTCGCCGCGCTCGCGCTGCCGGGACGTGGGCCGGGCCTTGCGGCAGCTGGGCTTCAAGGTGCGGGTGGACGCGCGCCTGGCCGAGATGGACTTCGGCCGCTGGGACGGCCGCCGCTGGGAGGACATCCCGGCCGAGGAGATCGGCGCCTGGGCCGACGAGCTGCTGGACCACGCGCCGGGCGGCGGCGAGACGCTGCGCGCGCTCGCGCGGCGGGCGCGGGAATTCGCAGCAGCTGCCGCGGCGCCGACAGGCATGGCCGCCACGGCGTCGGCGGTGAGCGCCGTGATCGCCGTCACCCACGGCGGCTGGATCAACGCGCTGGCGCATGTCGATCCGGCCCAGGCCCACCTGCCGGCCGCGGACTGGCCGCCACCGCCGCGGCACGGGGCGCTGGTCCGCCTGCGCTATACGGCTGACTGCGTAGCGGCCTGAGAGCCTGAGAGGGCTCGAACTCGCCGGACTTGACGAGCGGAATCGAGCGCATCAAAATTTCGGAATATCAGAAATACTTGCCAAGCATACCGCCCAGCACCATTTGTTTCGGTTTTACGGAAATTCTGCGATGCGTGTCAAAGAAGCCTCTATGATTTCGGAATAGCCTGAATAATCGGCTCGAGGATCGCTCCAAGAGCCTCCTAACTGAAACTCCGAAATGGCCGACTCCTCCATCCGCCGACCGATGGTCCTCCGGTCAGCCACCGCGCTGGGGCCGGCTGTGCGCGAGCGCCGCAAGTCACAGTCGCTGCGCATCGACGACGCCGCCGCGCTGCTCGGCGTGTCGGTGGACCTCATGTCCCGGCTCGAGAACGGCCAGGGCTCGGTGCGCCTGGACAAGGCCCTGGCCGTGCTCGACGGCCTGGGCCTCACGCTGATGGTGCTGCCCAAGGAGCACCCGTGGGCGCGCGAAGCGGCCGCGTCGGCATGACCCACGCACTGCACGTCTGGGCCGGGGAGGCCCGCGTTGCCACGATCGAACACGAGGGCCGTGACGACCACTGGCGCCTGCGCTATGCCGAGCCCTGGCTTGCCGACGCCCAGTCCTACCCGTTGTCGCCGGCACTGCCGCTGGAGCGCCCTGCGGGTGAGCACGCCTCGGCAGCCATCAAGCGCTTCATCGAGCACCTGCTGCCCGAAGGCCGGGCGCTGGACGTGGCCGCGGCCTACAACGGCTTGGCCAAGACCCACGTCTTCGGGCTGATCTGGGCCCTGGGGGCAGAGACCGCAGGCGCCTTGCGCTTCACGGGGGCTGCGAACCTCGCACCCGCCGCAGCCGAACCCGTCCTGCGCGAAATCACCCTCCAGGAGCTCGACCAGCGCATCGCCGAGCGCGAGCACGTGCCGCTGACGGTGTGGGACGGCAAGGTGCGCATGTCGGTGGCCGGCCTGCAGGACAAGGTGCTGGTCTACCTCGACCGGCCGCTCCCGCAGGGCGGGCGGCTCTTCCTGGTGGACGGCCAGCGCCTGGCCTCGACGCACCTGCTCAAGCCCGACATCGGCAACCCGCGGACGCCGCACCTGGCGGTCAACGAGCACTTCTGCATGTCGCTCGCCCGCCGCATGGGCCTGCCCGCCGCCCAGGTGGAACTGCTGCGCACGCCCCGGCCGGTGCTTCTGGTGCGGCGCTTCGACCGCGAGGTGCAGGCCACCAGCGGCGAGCCGCGGGTTCAGCGCCGGCACATCATCGACGCCTGCCAGGCCTGCGACCTGCCGCTGGCCTGCAAGTACGAGCGCAACCTGGGCAGTGCGCCGGCGGTCCGCCACATCCGCGACGGGGTGAGCTTCGAGCGCCTGTTCGGCTGCGCCGACCTCACGGCCAACAAGGCGGCCGCGCGGCTGACCCTGCTGCGCTGGGCGCTCTTCCAGTTTCTCATCGGCAACAGCGACGCGCACGGCAAGAACTTCTCGTTCTTCGTGCTCCCGGGCGGGCTGCTGGAGCCCGCGCCCTGGTACGACCTGGTCAGCGTCCTGCAATACGACGGGATCGACACCGAGCTGGCGATGGCCTACGGCGACGTCTTCGACCACGCCGAGGTCTCGCCCTTTGCCCTGGCGGACTTTGCGGTGCGTTGCGGCATCGGCCGCCAGCTGATGCGCCGCGAAGGCCAGCGAGTGGCGAAGCTGGCGGCAACGCAAGCCGCCGCGCAGGCCCGGGACGGCACCTACGAAGGCGAAGCCGAGCGCGGCTTCGTCCACGATCTCGCCGCTTTCGTGGCCCGCCAGGCCGAACGGCTGGCGCAAGGGGTGGCCGACGCAGCGCGCTGGAAGGAAGAGTACCTCTGACGCTTGACGGCTGCGCGTGCCCCCAGGGGGCGCTCACACCGCGCTGTCACCGCCCGCGCTCCTTCACCCGCACCCCGTCAGCCACCGCCGGGGGCGGGTAGACGATGACGGCCTGGCCCTCCTGCAGGCCCTGCAACACCCAGGCGAGCGCGCCGTTGCGCGCGCCCACCAGGACGGGGCGCAGCCGGGCGCGGCCTGACTCCACCGTGAAGACGCCCATGCGCAGGCCCTCGGGCGCGGTGGAGGGATCGGGCCCCGATAGCGGCGACGATGGCGAGGACGGCGAGGCCGGCCCCGGGGTGGGCGCCACCACACCCGCCTGCGCCGGGGTTCGCAGCCCCCAGGCCGGCGCGCCTTGCGGCCAGGGGAAGACGGCGCTCACGGGCACCGTCATCGCGCCGGGCTCGCGGCGCGTGAGGATGCGGGCGACGACGCGCCAGCCGTCGCCCAGGGCCGGCGCCGGGGCGCCCGCGGGCGGCAGCAGGTCGATCAGCACCTCCACGCGCTGCTCCTCCACGCCCAGGGCCGAGACCTTGGTGTAGGCGCCGGGCTCCACCAGGCGCACGCGGCCTTCGAGCGCGCCCGGGCCGCCCCAGCGCTCGATGCGCACCTCGGTGCCCGGCCGCACGGCCGCGGCGTCGGTGGTCAGCAGCTCTGCCACCACCTCCAGGCGGCCCAGGTCGGCCAGCTCCACCAGCGCCGTGCCCAGGCCGACGACCGCCTCGCTGGGCTGCGCCACCTTCAGCACCCGGCCGGCGACCGGGGAGCGCACTTCGAAGACCGGCCCGTCGGGCCGGGCCGTGGCCGCGGCGTGGGCGCTTGCGGCGCTGCCCGCGGGTGCGCCGGGCTGGCGCAGGTTGGCACCCCCCAGCGCCGCGCGCGCCTGCTCCAGCTCGTGGCGGGCGATGCGCTCGCCGTCCTGCGCGGTCTGCAGCTCGCGCTGCGCCGCCAGCAGCGTCAGGCGGTCAGCGTCGGCCTTGACCGGGGCCACGAAGCCCTGGTCGACGAGCTGCGCGGTGCGCCGTGCCTCGTTGTCGGCCTGCGCCACGGCCACGCGCGCGGCCTCGATGCGGGTGGCCGCGCGCTCCACCCCCACGGCCGCGGCGGCGGCGCGGGCGCGCAGCTCGCGCGTGCTGCGCTCGTCCAGCAGGCCCGGCAGCTGCGGCTCGATCACGGCCACCACGGCGCCGGCCGCCACCGCGTCGCCCTCCTGCAGCGCGATGCGGCGCAGGCGCCCGGCCATGGGCGCGGCCACGACGTGGCGCTCGCGCACGCGGGTGCGGCCCTCCTCCTCGATCGCGGTCTCGAAGGTGGCGCTGCCCGCGCGGGCCAGCTCCACGGCCACGGGCCGCGGCGCGAAGGCCCAGGCCAGCAGGCCCGCCGCCGCCGCCGCGCCCACGGCGGCCATCACCCAGGTGCTGCGCTTCATCGCCGGCTCACTCCCTCGTCTTCAAGGCCGCCACCATGTCCAGGCGGTCGATCTGGCGCCGCACGACAAGCGCGCTGGCCACGCCGGCGGCCACCACGCACACCGCCGCCCAGGCATAGGTGCGCGGCAGGATGACGACCGGGAAGTGGAACTGGTCGCTCACCAGCAGCGCGGCGATCAGGTGCACCAGGCCCCAGCCCCCCACCATGCCCAGCGGCAGCGCCACCGCGATCACCAGCGCCAGCTCGCCCAGCAGCAGGGCCGAGACCTCGCCGCGCGTGAAACCCAGCACGCGCAGGCTGGCCAGCTCCCAGCGCCGCTCCGACAACGCGATGCGCGCGTTGTTGTAGACCACGCCCACGGCGATGACGGCGGCGAACAGCGTCATCACCATGCTCATGACGCGCACGTTGCGCGCGCTCACCTGCTCCATGTTGCGCAGCAGCGTGGCCTTGCTGAAGGCGCCGCCCACGCGCGGCATGGCGCGCGTGGCCTCGAGCAGCGCGTCCTCGCGCCCGCGCTCGACGGCCACCGCCACGCCGCCGGCCACGTCGCCCTCGCCGAGCGCGCGGTTCAGCGCGCCGCGCGTCATCGTCGCGTTCAGGCCCATGAGCTCCTGCACGGTGGCGTCCACGCGCAGGCGCAGCGTGCGCTGACGACCCTCCAGCACCTCGGCCAGCACGGTGTCGCCCGGGCGCAGGCCCAGCTTGACGGCCAGGCGGTCGGTGAGGATGACGCCGCTGCCGCTGGGCAGGTAGGCGTGGCCGGCGGCGTCGACCAGGCGGTTGAGCTGCGAATCCTCATCCAGCCCGCGGATCGCGGTGCGCTCGCGCCGGTGGCCGTTGACCAGCGTCACCGCCACCTGGCGCGTGGCCTCGGCGCGCAGGACGCCGGGCGCGCGCGCGAACTCGCGGCGTATCGCGTCGTTCGAGGTCTCCAGCATCCAGACCTGCACGTCGGCGCGCATGGCCACGTTGAACTGGCTGTCGACGATGGCGTCGATCGCGTCGCGGAAGAAGTTGCCGAGCACGACGATGGCCACCGCGGCCGCCACCCCGGCGGTGGCGAGCGCGCTGCGCCAGGGCCGGCGCTCGACGTTGCGCAGGATCATGCGCAGCCCCATGGGCAGGCGCTGCAGGCCCAGGCGCTCGAGCACGGTGCGGCGGAAGCGCGCCGGCGACGGCGCACGCATGGCCTCGGCCGGGGGCAGGCGCACCGTGGCGGCGATGGCGTTGAAGGTACCCAGCACGGCCGTGCCCGCAGCCACCACAGCGGCCACCAGCACCAGGCCCGGCGGCAGCCGGTGCTCGAAGCTCGGGAAGCGGAAGAACTCCGCGTACAGCCCGGTGAACCAGGTGCCGAGCACCTTGCCCAGCACCAGCCCGAGTGCGAAGCCCAGCGCCACCACCGCCAGCACCAGCTTCAGGTAGTGCGCGGCAATGGCGCGGTTGGCGTAGCCCAGGGCCTTGAGCGCCGCGATCTGCTCGCGCTGCGTGGCCACGAGGCGCGAGACGACGACGTTCAGCAGGAAGGCCGCCACGCCCAGGAAGATGGCCGGCAGCACGGTGCCGATGACGCGCTGCTCGGCGATCTCGTTGTCCAGCATGGCGTGCGAGGGCTGGTGCGCGCGGCCGTGCGCCTCGCGCCCGCCATAGGGCGCGAGCAGCGGTTGCAGCGCGGCAATGACGGCCTCCTCACGCGCGCCGGGGGCCAGGCGCAGCGCCACGCGGGTGAAGGCGCCCTCCAGGTCCCAGGCGGCGGCCAGGGTCTCGGCGTCGACCCAGAACACGCCGAAGCCGCGCGGGTCGGGCATGCCGAACATCCCGGCAAAGATGTACTCGGGCGAGAGCGCGACGCCGCGCACGAGCAGGTCGCGCTGGCGGCCGTTGATCACGGCCTGCAGGCGCGCGCCGGGCTGCAGGCCGTGCGCCTGGGCGAAGCTCTCCGACACCCAGGCCGGGATCGCGCCGCCGGCCAGAGCGGGGCCGGGCGACAACGCGGCATCCTCGGGGATGCCGCTGCGCAGCACGATGGCGTTCAGGCGCCGCGGCATGCGCGCGTCGACGCCGATCAGCTGCCCGAGCAGCGGGTCCGCCAGACCGGGGATGCGCAGCCGCACCGGTTGCTCCACCGTGGCCTGCACGTCGGCCACGCCGGGCAGCGCGCGCAGGCGCTCCACCAGCGCCAGCGGCGCGCGCCGCACGCCGGCAAAGACATCTGCAAAGCGCCCGCTGGCGTAGAAGGCGTCGCGCGCGTCGGCCAGCGACTCCACCGCCGACAAGGTGGTCAGGAAGCCCCCCACCCCGCTGGCCACCACGAGCGCGATCGTCAGCGCCTGGCTCCACATCAGGCGCAGGTCACGCAGGAGCTTGCGGTCGAGGGCTTTCATGGCGGAGGCCTCACCACGAGATCTCGGCCGCGCTCACGCGGTGCGGGTTGCGCACCTCGCGCTGGATGCGGCCGTCACCGAGGTGGATGACCCGGTCGGCCATGCCGGCGATCGCGGCGTTGTGGGTGATGACGACGGCCGTGGTGCCGAACTCCACGTTGATGCGGGCGATGACCTCGAGCACCAGCTTGCCGGTGACGTAGTCCAGAGCGCCGGTGGGCTCGTCGCACAGCAGCACGTCCGGGCGCTTGACGATGGCGCGGGCGATGGCCACGCGCTGCTGCTCGCCGCCCGAGAGCTGGGCCGGGAAGTGGTGGCGCCGCGGCGCGAGGCCGACGAGGGCAATGGCCTCGTCGATGTCCATCGGGTGCTCGGCGATGTCGGTTACCAGGGCGACGTTCTCGCGCACCGTCAGGCTGGGAATCAGGTTGTAGAACTGGAAGACGAAACCCACGTGCTCGCGCCGGTAGCGCGTGAGCGCGGCCTCGTCGGCGCCGTCGAGCCGGTGGTCGGCGAACCAGACCTCGCCCGCGCTCGGCACGTCCAGCCCGCCCAGGATGTTGAGCAGCGTGCTCTTGCCGCTGCCCGAGGGCCCGAGCAGCACGACGAACTCGCCACGCCCGATCTCCAGCGTGACCTCGTGCAGCGCCACGACCTCGACCTCGCCGCTGCCGTAGGTCTTGCGCAGGCCGCGGGCGCGGAAGACCGCCTCGCGCGGTGGGGCGGGGCCGGGTGGGGTCGGGGCTGTCGGACGATCGCGCATTTGGGTATCCGGGGGTTCCAGACTCAGCGATCACCCTCGAACCCTCGCGTCGATTGTGGGCAGTGCCGAAGGTCGTGGCTTGCGCCCGAACAAGCCTGACGCGACCTGACTACCGGCCGTCAGGCCAGCGAGTCCATGCGCGCGGGATCTTCCGCACCGCCGCGCACGGTCATCTTTTTCGCGAAGCGAAACAGCTTGGGCGCACAAAGCACGGCTTTGGTGCCAAGATCACTTTCGACTCGCCAAAAGACCTCGACCATGCCGAAGGTATCCCGCTGCGCAACGGAAGCACCGCACGCCGACCTGGGCAGGCGCCTGTTCGCCTTTGCCGTCGTGGCCGACTCGCACCTGGAGCCTGAGCCCGCAGGCTTGGCATGGCCCCGCTCCAATGCACGCAACCGCAGCGTCGTGGACTGGTTGGCACCGATGAGACCGCGCTTCGTCCTTCACCTGGGTGACATCGTGCACCCGGTGCCCGAGGCGCCGGGACACGACTCCACGCTCGAACTCGCCGAGCGGCTGTTCGGGCGACTGCAGGTGCCGGTGCTGTACACGCCAGGCAACCACGACATCGGTGACAAGCAGGATGACACGGCACCCGCGAAGGCGGTCACCGAGGGCTGGCTGGCGGAATACGCGCGCGTCTTCGGAGCCCCGTACCAGGCCGTGGCCTTCGACGGCATCCTGGTCGTCCTGCTGAATTCACCGATCCTCGGTTCCGGCCTGGCCGTCGAGGCGGCGCAGCGCCGCTGGCTGGAACGGACGCTCGCCCAGTCCCGCGGCAGACGCGTCTTCATCGCGACGCACTACCCTCCTTTCCTGTCGCACCCGGGCGAGGCGGCGAGCTACGACAACATGGAGCCGGCGGCACGCTCGTGGTTTCTCGACCTGCTGCGGCGGCACCGCGTGGAGGCGGTGTTCTGCGGCCACGTGCACAACAGCTTCTACAACCGTCTGGACGGCACCGAGATCTACGCCCTGCCCTCCACGGCCTTTGCGCGACGCGACTACAGCGAACTGCACCGCGCCGCCCCGACACCGGCCGACGAGTTCGGCCGCAACGACACGGGCAAGCTCGGCTTCCATTGGGTCGACGTGCACGAGCATGGCCACGTGGCGCGCCTGGTGGAGACCGCGGGCAGCACCAGCGACCTCGATGCATGGCTGCCAGGTCACCCGAAGGACCCCGGCGAGACCCCACTGGGCCTGAACCTGCGCCATCCCTGGTGCGAGTGGGTCGAGTTGCCCTGCAACCCGCCGGTGGACGAGTTCGCACGCCGCGTCGTGCGCAACGACCACCCCGTGCAAGCACTCTGGAGCATGGGCGTGCGCTCGCTGCGTGCGCCCGTGGGTGACCTGCTCGACGACCGGGTGCGGGCCAGGGTGGCCGAGATGACCGCGCTGGGCATGCGCTTCACCTTCCACTCGGTGGGGCTGCCCGAGCCTGAGCTCCTGGACGCGCTGCAGCGCCACGCCCGCCTCGTGAGCCGCTGGGAGTGTGTGCTGCCGGCAAGGGCAGCGGACGAGCTTGCCCGGCGGGCCGGGCCTTTGGTGCGCGATCACGGCATCCACTTGCTGCTGGCCAACCTGCGCAGCGGCACTGCCGGCAACACGCGCAAGGAGCCCGGCAAGCACTACACCGCGCCGGGCTTCGCCTGCGACGAGATCGAAGTCGCCCGCAGCCTGCTGCAAGGGCCACTGGCCGGCGTGGCGGACGGGCTTTGCTTCGGTATCCCGCGCGGGGAAGCAGCCGAGCCGCAGCTGCTGGCGCTGTCCCGGCTGGCGGAGTCCACGGGCGCGACCATCGTGGCCACGCGCTCCCTGATGGGCGACGGCCCGAACGATGCCGAGATGGACGACGAGCGCAACCTGGCCTTCGTCAAGGAGACGCTCGTGCTGGCGCGGCGCCATCCTCGCGTCGAGCTCCTGCTCGACACCTTCATGGACATCGACCGAGGATACTTTGCGCGCCAGGGCCTGGTGGACAGGCGCTGCAACTGGCGCCCGGCGGGCAGTGCGCTCGCACGCACGCGCGCCGCCCAGGTGTCCAGCATGAACCCGCAACCCTGAAACGGAGCCTCCCGCCATGCCCTCTGCCCGCCGTTCCTTCCTCCAACGCCCCGCCTGGCTACTCGGCCTGGCCCTTGCCGCGGCACTTGGCACCGCGCACGCCCAGGACTACCCGAACAAGCCGGTGCGCATCCTGGTGCCCTTTCCCGCAGGCGGCGCCGTGGACATCATCGCCCGCCTGATGTCGGCTGACATGTCGCGCAGCTTGGGTACCAACGTCATCGTCGAACCCCGCCCCGGGGCCAGCGGGAACATCGCGATGGGCGCGGCCGCCAAGGCGGCGCCCGACGGCTACACCCTGGTGCTGGCCAGCGCCTCGCTCGCGATCAACAAGTCGCTGATCAAGTCCACCCCCTTCGACCCCCGCGCCGACTTCACGCCCGTGGCCCTCGTGGCGATGGTGCCTTCCCTGCTGGTGGTCAACCCCGCCTTCGGCGCCACGAGCGTCAACGACCTGGTGGCACGGGTCAAGGCGAACCCAGGCAGCGTGAACTACGGCTCCAACGGCGTCGGGACCACGCAGCACCTGGCCGCCACCGCCTTCGCGCAGCGCACGGGGGCCCAGATCACCCATGTGCCGTACAAGGGCGTGGACCAGCTGGTGCCCGACCTCATCAGCGGTCGCATCCAGATGTCCTTCAACAACGTCGCGTCGGTGCAGGGGCAGCTCCGGGCCGGCACGATCAAGGCGCTGGCGATCGGCCGCGCCACGCGCTGGAGCGGCATGCCCGACGTACCCACCTATGCCGAGGCTGGCATCGGCGGGCTGGAGTACTCGAGCTGGGTCGCCTTGTTGGGCCCGGCCGGGCTGCCGGCGCCGGTGGTGGACAAGCTCAGCCGCGCTGTCGCCACCGCGCTCGGCAACCCGGAGACGCGCGAGAAGATCCAGGCCGGTGGGAACGAGGTCGTGGGCGGCACGCCCGCAGCCCTGGCCACCTTTCTCGCCGAAGAGATCGACAAGTGGAGCCGAACCATCGCCGCGGCCGGGGTGCAGCCGGAGTGATGCGGGCGGGAGGCGTCCCGGGGACAGCCGGGGCGCGGGGACCGTTCAGCCGCTGGCCGGGGGGAGCGTCTCGGCCTGCGCCTCGGCCGTCTCGTCCCCGTACTGCGTCCTGAAACTCCCGGCCTGCAGCCCCTGCTGCTGCAGCCAGCGCACCATCACGGCCTCGTAGCCGTGGGTGACGATGACGCGGCTCGCGCCGGTGGCGGCGATGGCGCGCTGCAGGCCGGGCCAGTCGGCGTGGTCGCTGAGCACGAAGCCGCGGTCCAGGCCCTGGCGGCGGCGGGCGCCGCGCAGCTGCATCCAGCCGCTGGCGAATGCGTCGCTGCACTCGCCGAGCTTGCGCGCCCAGGCGCTGCCCTGCACCGACGGCGGCGCGATCACCAGCGCGCGCTGCAGCAGCGCGCGCTCGCGCACCTCCTCCAGGCGCAGCGTGGGCGGCAGCGCCACGCCGCTGGCGCGGTAGGCCTGGTTCACGCTCTCCACCGCGCCGTGCACGACGATGGGGCCGATGGAGGGGTCCACTCCCGCGAGCAGGCGCTGCGCCTTGCCGAAGCTGTAGGCCAGCAGCAGGCTCGCCCGGCCCTCGGCGGCGTTGCCGGCCCACCAGCGGTCGATGGCGGCGAAGACCTCGCCCGGCGCCCGCCAGCGGTAGATCGGCAGGCCGAAGGTGCTCTCGGTGATGAAGCAGTCGCAGCGCACCGGCTCGAAGGCGGCGCAGGTGGCGTTGTCGGCCGCCGCGGCGCCGGCCTCGGCGGCCGTGCCGCGGCAGAAGTAGTCGCCCGAGGCCACCCAGACGCGGCCGCGGTGCTCTACCCGCACCTGGGCCGAGCCGAGCACGTGGCCGGCCGGGTGCAGGCTGACGCGCACGCCGCCGATGGCCAGCGCCTGGCCGTAGCCGAGGGTCTGCAGCGCGATGTCGCCCAGGCGCGCGCGCAGCACCGCGGCGCCGGCGCTGCTGGACAGGTAGGCGGCGTGGCCGCGGCGCGCGTGGTCGGCATGGGCGTGCGTGATCACGGCGCGCGCCACCGGGCGCCAGGGGTCGATGTGGAAGTCGCCTGCCGGGCAGTACAGGCCCTCGGGCCTGAGCACGATCAGGTCCTCGTCGGCCAAGGCATGCACGATGGGATTGTGGCTTTGACGAGACGATCCGCCAGCATGGTGGCCGACAATCCCCGGCGTTTCGCCATGGCCGCTTCCCCCTTGCCCCCGAACCCGCTGCGGATCCCCGATCCGACGGCGCCGCTGTTCGTCTTCTTTGCCCTGCGCGGGCGCGTCTCGCGCCGCACCTTCTGGCTCTTCGGCGTGCTGGCGCTGCTGGGCCTGGGCATGCTCGGGCACGCGCTGCTGGGCATCGCGGGCCTGTCGTCAGAGCGCGCCGACGCCATCGTCAACCTGCTGCTGCTGTGGCCCGCGGTGGCCGTCTCGGCCAAGCGCTGGCAGGACCGCAACCGCTCGCCCTGGTGGGTGCTGGTGGCGCTGGTCCCGGTGGTGGGCTGGCTGTGGGCGCTGCTGGACAACGGCTTCGTGCGCGGCACGCCGGGCATCAACCGGTTCGGGGCGCCGCCGGAGCGCTGAGGTCCGCCCCGGGCCGCGCGCCCGCCGCGCTTCGGGGGCTTCGCGCGCCCTGCGCACGCGCGGGGCCGCCGCTGGCTATCCTGCCGGCCCATGGATTCGCTCTCGCAATTCGCACTCGGCGCCGCCGTCGGCGTGGCCGTGATGGGCCGCCGCACCGCCGCCTGGAAGGCCGCGCTGTGGGGCGGCGCGCTCGGCACCCTGCCCGACCTGGACGCCCTGATCGACCACGGCGACCCGGTGCGCAACATGGTGCTGCACCGGGCCGAGACGCACGCGCTGTTCTGGCAGACCCTGGCCGCGGTGCCGGTGGCCGCGGGCATCGCGGCGCTGATGGGGCGGCCGCGGGGCCTTCAGGCGGCCCACGGCGTGCCGGGAACGCAGGCCGCGCCCGACCGCTGGCGCGACTTCCCGCGCTGGCTGCTGACGGTGTGGCTGGTCTTCGTGACGCACGCGCTGCTGGACGCGATGACGGTCTACGGCACCCGGCTCGCGCTGCCCTTCTCGGACCAGCCCTACGGCGTGGGCAGCATGTTCATCATCGACCCGCTGTACACGCTGCCGCTGCTGGTGGGCCTGGCGGGCACGCTGGCGGCGCGCGGGCCGCGCCGCTGGCGCTGGAACCTCGCCGGCCTGGCGCTGTCCACCGCCTACCTGGGCTGGAGCGCGGCGGCGCAGCAGCACGTGGAGGGCGTGGTGCGCGCCCAGCTGGCCCAGCGCACCGACGCGGCCCGGGTGGAGCGCGTGCTCGTCACGCCCACGGCCTTCAACACCGTGCTCTGGCGCGTGGTGCTGATGCGACCGGACGGCTACGAGGAGGGCTTCCACTCCCTGCTCGACGACGGCCGGCCCATCCGCTACACCGCCTACGCCCACGACCGCGCGCTGTACGAGCAGGTGCGCGGGCTCGACGCCGTGGCGCGCATCGCCGATTTCAGCCGCGGCTTCTTCCGCGTCGACGAGCGCGACGGCGTGGTGCGCATCACCGACCTGCGCATGGGCCAGGAGCCGGCCTACGTGTTCTCGTTCGCGGTGGCGCGCCGCGGCAGCGCGCCCCAGCCCATGATCCCGCCGCAGCAGGTGGGCGGCCGCGGCGACATCGACATCCCCGCGGCCCTGCGCTGGCTGTGGCGCCGCATGGGGGGCGAGGACATCGACCCGCCGCGCTGAGGCGGGCTGGCCAGCGACTGTGCTGGCGCGTCATGGCGCGGCCTCCAGCACCTGCCCCCGCTGGCGCGCGAGGCGCACGAAGGCGCTGCCCTCATGCCCGCGCTGCACCGCGAGCACATCCACCGGCCGCTGCAGCCTCTGCTCGAGGGCCAGGGTCAGGCGCGCCCGCTGGCGCAGCGTGGGCGGCTCGGCGCACTCCACCAGCAGGTCGACGTCGCCCCCGCGTGCCGCGTCGTCCAGCATGGAGCCGTACACCCGCACGGTGGCGTCCGCACCGAAGTGCTCGCGCGCGCAGCGCAGGATCGACAGGCTCTGGTCTGGGGTCAGGCGCATGGTTTGCAGGCCCGGGGGAAGCGGCGCGCCGCGCCCGCGTGGAGCCCGCTCCGACATCATCCCAGATCCAGGCGACCATCGTCCATCGCCGTCCCCCGATGTCCCGCCGATCCGGATCTCGCACACGACCGGCCGCTCAATCTGGCGTCGAACCCTCCGCCCCGCCCTCCCCCGGCACCGCGCGCGGCGGCGGGCCGTCGTGCTGCCAGGTCCACTCGCGCGGCAGCGGGCCCTTGATGCGTTCGCCCTGCTGCGTCTGCTCCCAGGCGTGGGCCAGCAGGCCGACGGCGCGCGACAGGCAGAACAGGCCGCGCGCCAGCGGCGGGGGAAAGCCCAGCTCGCCGTAGATCACGGCCGTGACGCCGTCGATATTCATCGGGATGCGGCGGCGCCGGCCCTGGGCGAGCGCGTCCTCCACGGCGCGGCCGATGGCGGCGAAGCGCCCGCCGACCGCGCCCGCGGCGACGGCGGCGTCCACGCGCTCGAGCAGCGGCGCGGTGCGCGGGTCCACGGGGTGGAAGCGGTGGCCGAACCCGGGGATGGTCTTGCCGTGCGCGCGCACCTGCTCGGCCAGCGCCTCGCGCACCGCCTCGTCCATCGGCGCGCCGGCGTCCAGGCGCAGGGCCACCTGGCCGTAGAGGGCCAGCGCCTGCTCGCCGGCGCCGCCGTGCACGTCGCCCAGCACGTTCAGGCCCGAGGCGAGCGCGCCGTTCAGGCCCACGCCGCAGGTGGCGGCCATGCGCGCGATGGCGATGCTGGGCGCCTGCGGGCCGTGGTCCACGGCGGCCATCAGCGCGGCCTCCAGCAGGCCGGCCTGCGCGGGCGTGGGCAGCTCGCCGCGCGTCATCAGCCAGACCATCTGCGCATAGCCCACACGGGCGCGGATCAGGTCCTCCACCGCGTAACCGCGGTAGCGGATCACGCCCGGAGACATGTCGATGACCGCGGTGCGCCACCACTCGCGGGCGCGCTGCTCGGGATCGGGGGCCATGGGTCCGCTCATACCGCCCCCTCGGCCTGCAGCGCCGCCACCGCCGCGTCGTCGTAGCCCAGCTCGGCCAGGATCTCGCGCGTGTGCTGCCCGAGCGTGGGCGGCGGCTGCTCGACGGCGGGCGCCTGCCCGTCGAGCTTGACGCCGGTGCGCAGCACGCGGACATCGCGCCCGACGCCCGGGGCGTCGGGGAAGGTGGCCACCAGGCCGCGCGTGGCCACCTGCGGGTGCTCCAACGCCTGGGCGACGCTCCAGACCGGGCCCGCCGGCACCCCCGCGGCCGAAAGCAGCGGCCACCAGTGCTCGGCCGGGTGCGCGGCCAGCGCGGCCTCGATCTCGGCCTTGAGCTCAAAGCGATGCTGCAGCCGCGCCTGGCGCTGCGCGAAGCGCGGGTCGGCAGCCAGATCCTCGCGCCCGATGACGCGCGCCAGGGCCTCGAACTGCTCCTGCTTGTTGGCGGCGATGTTCAGCAGCCCCTGCGCGGTGGCGAAGGTGCCCGAGGGGCTGGCGGTGGCGTTCTCGTTGCCCATGGGCTGCGCCTCGCGCCCGGCCACCAGCAGGTTGGAGACGGCCCAGCCCATGGTGGCGATCACGGCCTCGAGCATGGAGACGTCGATGAAGCGCCCGCCGCTGCGGTCGCGCTCGGCCAGCGCGGCGCAGACCGCCATCGCCGCGGTGAGGCCGCCGATGGTGTCGGCCACCGGGAAGCCCACGCGCAGCGGCGCGCTGCGCGCGTCGCCGGTGATGCTCATCACACCGGCCATGCCCTGCACGATCTGGTCATAGGCCGGCAGGTCGCGCAGCGGGCCGTCCTGGCCGAAGCCGGAGATCGCGCAGTACACGAGCCGCGGGTTGTGCGCGAGCAGGGCCTCGTAGCCCAGGCCCAGCCGGTCCATCACGCCGGGGCGGAAGTTCTCCACCAGCGCGTCGGCGCCGCGCACCAGGCGCTGCAGCACGGCCTTGCCGCCGGGCTTCTTCAGATCGAGCGCGATCGAGCGCTTGCCCGCGTTCTGCGCCAGGAAGGACACCCCCATGTGGCGCTGGTTAAGCGCCGCGTCGGCACCGAGCTGCCGCGCCAGGTCGCCGCCGCGCAGCGCCTCGACCTTGACGACCTCGGCCCCCAGGTGGGCCAGCTGGTGGCAGGCAAAGGGCCCGGCCAGCACGTTGGTGAGGTCCAGCACGCGCCGTCCGCGCAGAGGCAAGGGGATCATCGGGGTGCCCCATGCGGGGCGGGCTGCGGGCGGGCGGGCGGCACCTGTAGCGCCCGCAAGGCGGCCTGGGCTCGGGCACGCTCGGTTCGTCGCGGGTCGGTGCAAGGCATCACGCGCCGGCTCCTCTCGTGGTTGGGTGGGGCGCGGCGGATCTTGGCACATCCGGAACGTGGCAAGGCGGTCATCGTGGACACGCCGAGTGCTCACCGGGCAGATCACGGCCCGACGGTGGATACGCGCAACATCAGCGATTCCGGGGCCACGGGCGTGTGCGTGCCGAACCCGCAGGTCGCTCCCGCCGGCTGAGGCTGCGCTCTCCGTCAGCTCACACCCGCCAAGGCACCGCCGCTTCAGCCTCGATGCCGTAGCGCTCGATCGCCTGCGCGCAGGCCGCGCGCGGCAGGCGGCCCTGGGTGGCCAGGGCGTCCAGCGCGGCCAGCACGACGTGGTGGCGGCCGATCTCGAAGAAGCCGCGCAGCTCGGCGCGGGTGTCGCTGCGGCCGAAGCCGTCGGTGCCGAGCACGGTGAGCCGGGGCTCGAGGTGGGGGGCGATGGTCGCCGGCCAGGCGCGCACCCAGTCGCTGACGGCCACCACCGGGGCGGTGCCGGGCAGCAGTCGCTGCAGGTGGCTCGTGCGCGGCGCCTCGCCCGGGTGCAGGCGCTGGTGGCGCTCGACCTCGCGCGCGTCGCGCGCGAGCTCGCTGTAGCTGGTGGCGCTGTACACCTCCACCTGCACGCCCCAGTCCTCGCGCAGCAGGCGGGCGGCGGCCAGGGCCTCGGCCAGCAGGGTGCCCGAGCCCAGCAGGCGCACGCGCGGGGCGTCGGCACCTGCGGCCTCGCCACCCTCGCCGCCCCCGCCGCCGTCCTCCACCCGCACCAGCCCGCGCACGATGTCGTCCTCGCGTCCGGGCGCGATCGAGGGCTGGGGCTGGTTCTCGTTCATCAGCGTGACGTAGTAGAAGACGTCGCGCTGTTCCTGCAGCATCTCGCGCATGCCGTGGTGCACGATGACGGCCATCTCGGCCGCGGTGGCGGGGTCGTAGGCCCGGCAGTTGGGCACCTGCGCGGCCACCAGCAGGCTGTGGCCGTCCTGGTGCTGCAGGCCCTCGCCGCCCAGCGTGGTGCGGCCCGCGGTGGCGCCGAGCAGGAAGCCGCGCGCGCGCTGGTCGGCGGCGGCCCAGATCGCGTCGCCCACGCGCTGGAAGCCGAACATCGAGTAGTAGATGTAGAACGGCAGCATCGTCACGCCGTGCGCGCTGTAGCTGGTGGCCGCGGCCGTCCAGCTGGCCAGCGCGCCGGCCTCGCTGATGCCCTCCTCGAGGATCTGGCCGTCCAGGGCCTCGCGGTAGCTCAGCACCGATCCGATGTCCTCGGGCTCGTAGCGCTGGCCGGCGCTGGAGTAGATGCCCACCTGCTTGAACAGGTTGGCCATGCCGAAGGTGCGCGCCTCGTCGGCGACGATGGGCACCACGCGCGGGCCGAGCGCGGCGTCCTTCAGCAGCGCGCCCAGCAGGCGCACGAAGGCCATCGTCGTCGACATCTCCTTGCCCGCGGCCTGGAGCGCGAAGCCGGCCACGTCGGCCAGCGCCGGCACCGGCACCGGCGCAGCGGCGGCCTGGCGCGCCGGCAGGTAGCCCCCGAGCGCGGCGCGACGCGCGTGCAGGTAGGCGATCTCGGGGCTGTCGTCGGCCGGGCGCACGAACTCCAGCGCCTGCGCCTGCTCGTCGCTCAGCGGCAGCGCGAAGCGGTTGCGGAAGGCCAGCAGCGCGTCACGGTCCAGCTTCTTCTGCTGGTGCGTGGTCATCTTGCCCTGCCCGGCCTCGCCCATGCCGTAGCCCTTCTTCGTCTGGGCCAGGATGACCACCGGCTGCCCGCGGTGCGCGGCGGCCGCGGCATAGGCGGCGTGGATCTTGACCAGATCGTGCCCGCCGCGCTTGAGGCGGTCGATCTGCTCGTCGGTCAGGCCCTGGGCCAGCGCCGCGAGCTCGGGCGACTGGCCGAAGAAGTGCTCGCGGTTGTAGCGCCCGTCCTTGGCGGCGAAGGTCTGGAACTGGCCGTCCACGGTCTGTGCGAAGGCGCGCGCGAGCGCGCCCTGCGTGTCGCGCGCGAACAGGCCGTCCCAGTCCGAGCCCCAGACGAGCTTGATCACGTGCCAGCCGGCGCCGGCGAACAGAGCCTCGAGCTCGTCGATGATTCGGCCGTTGCCGCGCACCGGCCCGTCCAGGCGCTGCAGGTTGCAGTTGACCACCCACACCAGGTTGTCCAGCCCCTCGCGCGCGGCCAGCGTCAACGCCGACATGCTCTCGGGCTCGTCCATCTCGCCGTCGCCGAACACGCCCCAGACCGTGCGCCCGGCCGTCTGCAGCAGGCCGCGATGCTCCAGGTAACGCATGAAGCGCGCCTGGTAGATGGAGCTGATCGGCCCGAGCCCCATCGAGCCGGTGGGGAACTGCCAGAAGCCCGGCATCAGCCAGGGGTGCGGGTAGCTGGACAGGCCGCGCGCGCCGACGCGGGCGGCGGCGATCTCCTGCCGGTAGTGCGCCAGGTCGCGCTCGGACAGGCGCCCTTCCAGGAAGGCGCGCGCGTAGACCCCGGGGGCCGAGTGCGGCTGGAAGAAGACGAGGTCCCCCGCGGTGGCACGGCCCTGCGCATCGGCCGACGAGGCGCGGAAGAAGTGGTTGAAGCCGACCTCGAACAGGTCGGCCGCGCTGGCGTAGCTGGCGATGTGGCCGCCGAGTTCGCCGTGCGCCGCGTTGGCGCGCACCACCATGGCCAGCGCGTTCCAGCGCATGATGGAGGCCAGGCGCTCCTCCAGCGCCAGGTCGCCCGGGAAGCGCGGCTGGCGCTCGGCCGGGATGGTGTTGACGTAGGGCGTGCCGCGCGCCGGCTGCCAGCCCACCGCGGGCGCGCGCGCCATCGCCGCGAGCGCGTCCATGATCTGCCGCACCCGCTGCGGCCCGGCCTCGCGCAGCAGTGCCTGCAGCGCCTCGCGCCACTCGGCGGTCTCGGTGGGGTCGGGGTCGGCCTCGGCCGGCGCCGGCGGCCAGGCGGCCGGAGTTGCGGGGCAGGGCGACACGGCGGCCAGCGCCGTGAGGTGCGGGTGGATGGATTCGTCGCTCATGGCCGGGCACTCCTGTGAGTGCACCGCACTGTAGGCAGGAGCGGGCGGCATGAGTTGTCGAAATGGTCGCATTCACGGCCAGTCAGCAGCACAATATGCCGCCAGCAAGACATAGCCCAGCATGAAAGACCTCGACCCCACCGACCTGCGCATCCTCGAGCAACTGCAGGCCGACGCGAGCCTGTCCAACGTGGAGCTGGCGCGCCGCGTGCACCTCTCGCCCTCGCCCTGCCTGGCCCG
>JBILNB010000053.1:0-34368 GCA_044375195.1 Rubrivivax sp.
CGCTGCTGGACGCGCCGCAGCTCGGCCTGCACCTGAACGTCTTCATCTCCATCAGCCTGAAGCAGCAGAGCCGCGAGGCGCTGCAGGCCTTTGAGGACCGCGTCTGCGCGCGCGACGAGGTGATGGAGTGCTACCTGATGACCGGCGACGCCGACTACCTGCTGCGCGTGGCCGTGCCCGACATGCCGGCGCTGGAGAGCTTCATCCTCGAGCAGCTCTCGCCCATCGCGCAGGTGGAGAAGATCCGCTCGGCCTTCGCGCTGAAGCAGGTGCGCTACAAGACGGCGCTGCCCTTGCGGCGGGGTGGGTGAGATCGGCCTGGGTCAGCAAAGGCCGGGCAAGCACGGAGGCATCGGCCAGAGCAGGTCTGCGACACCGCGCAGCCCCAGCGCCAGCGCTCACACCCCACCCGTACCCGCCCCGTCCCGCAGCAGCACCGCGCGGCTGAACTGCAGGAACTCGTCGAGGTGGTGCAGGATGATGTCCACCGTGATGGGCAACTGAAGCGCCTGGTAGTCGTGGACCGCGATGTTGCGGAAGCCGACCATGCGCTTGAGCTGCTCCGCAAGCTCCGGGGTCGTCCAGCCCGCACGGGCCAGGAGCGCGAACACGTCGCGCGCGCTCTGTGGCACACCCAGCCGTTCACGCCGGATCAGATGGTGGCCCATGTCGAGCGCTGCCTCGCACGCGCGTTGGATGTTGAGGATGGCCGCGTCCTGGCGCGTGTAGTCGGTGGCGAAGCCTTCGGCCGCGGCTGCGTACTCCTCGCGCGCCCGAGCCACGCAGCGTTCGATGACGGCCGCCTTGTTCACGAGCACGTCATCGGCCATGGACCACCCCGCTCCTGTCGATGTCGGCCATCAGGCCGGCGCGGGCAGCGTCGAACGCCGTCTTCTCGCTCAAGGCCGCAGCCTCGAACAGGCCGGCCTCCGGGTCGCGCGCCCACCAGCGCTGCCCGTGCATCAGGACTTGGTGCTGCATCACCGTCGAGGCCGCACGCAGGTCGACCAGATCGACCGGGCACCCGGCCAGGTCGGCCAGCTCGCCGGACAGGTCGAACAACTGCAACGCGTCGGCATAGCCCGCCACCAGAACGGCGAGGTCCAGGTCACTGTCCTCGCGGGCCGTCCCATGGACACGACTGCCGAAGGCGTGCACGGCCAGCAGCCCGGGCAGGCGCTCACGCAGGAGGCGGACGATGGCGGGGCGGTTCATGGCAGGCGATGGGGGCACTGGGGATTCTCGATGCAAACGCCGTGGATCTAGGTTGCAGCACGGCCCGCAACGCTCGCTCCTGCCCGATGTCGCGCCGGTCAGCATGTTGCGAGGGCTCAAAGGCAGACGGCTCGCAGTGGCGTCGGGCTCGGTGACTCACCCCCGCACCGCGGCGAGGAAGCGCGCTATTTCTTCCTGCAGTTCGTCCCGCGCGGGCTGCTCGAGCGGCAGATGGGTGCCGTTGCTCAGCTCGCGCAGGCGCTTGCCCGGGCTCTCGATGCGGTCGAAGGCGGGCCGGCTCATCGCGGTCGGGGTCCAGAAGTCGGCGCCGGGGTGCACCAGCAGCAGCGGGCAGCGCAGCACGATGCGCCCCGGCTCGAGCGCGTGCAGCGTGCGGAAGAAGCGCGACGGCACCCGCAGGCGGCCGAGCAGCGGGTCGGTCGCGAAGTGGTCGCGCATCGCGGCGTTGCCGGACATCTTTCGCATCGGCGCGGCCAGCCACAGGGGCAGGCTGAGCCGGTCGACGAGCGCGGGCATCCACCGGAACCCCCACCGCGAGGCCCGCCCCAGCCAGCGCCAGCGCGCGGCCTGCTCGAAGACGGCGGGGTCGCTCATGTCCAGCAGCGTGGTCACGACGACGCCCGCGACGCGCGCGGCCGATCGGGCCGCCAGGACGGCGGTCATCCCGCCGAGCGACAAGCCCATCAGGACGACCGGCCCGTCGCTGGCGTCGGCCAACTCGGCCACGACGGCGGGCCACTCGGCGTACTCCCACCGGAAGGTACTGGCCGGGCGCGACAGGCCGTAGCCGGGCAGATCCGGCGCCAGCACACGCCAGCCCAGGCCCGCCGCCAAGTCGGCCAGCGGCGCGAGCACGCGGCCATGGCCGCCGCCGCCATGGACGAGGATCAGCGTGCCCTTCGACCGGCCCTCGGCGGGCCAGTCGTCGATGTGGATCTCGTGGCCCCGGACCGTCCGCCAGGCCTCCATGGGCTGCCGCTCGATCCGCACGCCGAACTCCTGCGCGAGCAGGCTGCGGTAGCGGTGCCAGGACGGGGAGGATTCATGGAGATTCTTCATCAGCATGCTCCGCTTTTCGATACGATGATTCTGAGCGTTTGCTCGACATCGTCAACTCGGATTCCGCGCCCGCATCGTGCCGCCCCCCACCCAGCGCAAGACGCCTGTGCGCCAACCGAAACAGCGTCGTTCGCAAGACACGGTCAACACCATCCTGTCCGCAGGGGCTCGGATTCTTGCGGAGGCAGGATGGTCCCGGTTCAACACGAACGCGATCGCAGCCCGGGCCGGGGTATCGATCGGCTCGGTCTACGAGTACTTCGAAAGCAAGCAGGTCCTGGTGGACGCGATCGCCAGCGCGCACCTGGCCCGGGGCGAGGATCTGCTGGCTCGAGCCTCGGCACGGATCGCCCACCCGGTCGATCTCGAGGAGTTGGCCGGCATCCTCGTCAGGGGCATGGTCGCGCTTCACGCCGAAGACCCGCGCCTGCACCGGGTGCTGTCCTCGGAAGCACCTCTGTCGGCCCCGGTGCGCGCGCGCGCCGAACGCCTTCGCCTGCACTTCGTCGATGTCGTCGCCCGGGTGCTCGACGGGCGGACGAAAGCCCCGCGCCTTGCGGCGCAGCTTCTGGTGGACACCACCGACGCCGCGGTTCACCGTTGGTGGGTGGACGACGATGGCGGCCTCGCCGAGCCGCAGCAGCTGGCAGCCGAACTCGAGCGGATGGTGAGTGCCTACCTGAGGGAAGCCCGTCCGATGGATCGAGCCGGATGAGCACATAGAGCTGCCGGGCCGGACCTAGAGCCAGAAAGTCTTTCCCCCGGGCCCGCCTTGCACGCCAGAACGCCCCGTGGCGTCATTGCAATTCCTCGCCACGGCCCGAGCCATGGCTGCGGTTTGCGCCTGGATCCAGGTCGTTGTGGCGCGCCTTTCGGGCACGGCGGAAAGACTCTCAGGCTCTGAACTCGCGCAAGCGTGATGTCATCCGGTGCGTCACCGTCGCATTGGCCCGGCCTGGAGCGGGCGCTCTCACCCCGCGGTGACGAAGCGCGCGAGCAAAGCCGCATGGCGCTACGGCCAGGCGCGCAGGGGCTGGCCATCTCCATGCAGCTCCTGGCGCAGGAAGGCGACGGCGAGTTCCTTCGTGGCCACCTTCACCTGGCCATTGAGCAAGAGCCCGCCGGTGCCGACGCGGTCGGTGAACATGCTGTGCGAGCCACTCGAGAACATCGCCAGCGTCTTGCGCGTGCTGCCCATGGCCTCGAACACGGCGACGCGGTCGTCCGCGCCGCTGTAGAAGCCGGGAATACGGATCACGTCCTCGGTGGCCGCGACGTGCAGGCTGGGCAGGCGCACCGGACCGAGGATGGGCGCCAGCGCCGGCTCCCCATAGAGCGGCGGCGCCAAGATGATGATCGCCGCGCGCAGCCGGGGTTCGCGCAGGTCCAGCGTCCGGCCGTCGCGCACCACCTGCGCCCCGCTGGCCAGCAGCGTGGTGTTGGCGCCGTAGGAGTGACCCGCTGCCGCCACGAACTGGTCATCCAGCAAGTCGCCGAATTCCCCGCCGAGCCCTTGATCGAGCGCAAAGCGCAGATCGTGGACCCGGGCAATCGCCTCGGATTCCTGGGCAGCGTTCTGCAGGCGTTCCACCAGGGTCAGCGGGTTGCCCCCGGTCCACAGGCGACGATCGCTGCCCACGTGCTGCAGGTGCAGGCTGGCGAAGCCCTCGCCTGCCAGGTGGCTGGCCAGGTAGCTGTACCCACGGCGCGAACCGCCGATGCCGTGGGAGATATTGAACTGAAGCACAAATGCCCATGACATCTGAAGCGAAGAACGAACCTGCGTCGGACGTCCTGGGCGGAACAGACGCCTCCGGGCGGCAGGGGTATCAGCATGTGCGTCACCCGATAGGTGAGAAGCCTTCACACCAATTGAGCTGGTCGCACCATGTGGAGTTGCTCAAACTCGACGATCCGCTCGAACGCAGCTTCTACGAAAAGCAGGCCATCGCCGAGGGCTGGTCCGTGCCAGAACTTCGGCGTCAGAAGGCCTCTTCGCTGTTCCTGCGCCTGGCCGCCAGCAAGGACAAGGCCGGCATCCTGCAACTGGCAGCGCAAGGGCAGATCCTGGAACAGCCGGCGGACCTTCTGCGGGAGCCCTATGTCTTCGAGTTCCTGAAGATACCCAAGCCGCAGCGGGTGTCCGAGACGCAGCTCGAGACGGTGCTGTGCGACCATCTCCAGCCCTTCTTGCTGGAGCTGGGCGAAGGTTTCACCTTCGTCGGGCGCCAGTACCGGGTCACCATCAACAACAGCCACTACCGCGTCGATCTCGTCTTCTACCACCGCATCCTGCGCTGCTTCGTCCTGGTCGACCTCAAGCTCGGCGAGGTCCACCATCATGACATCGGCCAGATGAACTTGTACCTGGGCTGCTTCGCGCGCGAGGAGAACGGCGAGTGTGACAACCCGCCGATCGGCATCATCCTGAGCCGCGAGAAGGACGAACTGCTGGTCGAGTACGCGACCTACGGCATGAACAGCCAGCTCTTCGTGTAGAAGTACCAGCTCTACCTACCCGGCCGCGAGGCCTTGAAACGCGAGCTGGAAACCAGCCTGCGCGAGGCCGGCACGCAGGACCGGGAGAACGGCCGCGGGATCGACGTCACATGAAAGACCTCGACCCCACCGACCTGCGCATCCTCGAGCAACTGCAGGCCGACGCGAGCCTGTCCAACGTGGAGCTGGCGCGCCGCGTGCACCTCTCGCCCTCGCCCTGCCTGGCCCGGGGCGCGGGGCCTCATCCGCCAGTACGTGGCGCTGCTGGACGCGCCGCAGCTCGGCCTGCACCTGAACGTCTTCATCTCCATCAGCCTGAAGCAGCAGAGCCGCGAGGCGCTGCAGGCCTTCGAGGACCGCGTCTGCGCGCGCGACGAGGTGATGGAGTGCTACCTGATGACCGGCGACGCCGACTACCTGCTGCGCGTGGCCATGCCCGACATGCCGGCGCTGGAGAGCTTCATCCTCGAGCAGCTCTCGCCCATCGCGCAGGTGGAGAAGATCCGCTCGGCCTTCGCGCTGAAGCAGGTGCGCTACAAGACAGCGCTGCCGCTGCGACGGGTTGGGGGGTGAGACACGGGCAGCCATCCCGAACTCAAGCCATTGACCAGCGCCCGGGCCTCGAGCACCGAGCCACGCTGTTGCCGGGGTCGGGCTCGCGACGGCGGTTCGACCGGCACACATGGGCGAACCGAGGCGTGGCACAGGACAGCTTGCGCCGGTCTCGTTGGCAGCGAATCGCGCCACTGACGCATGCCATTTTGGATCCATAATGGCACGCATTCCAAGACCCTCACGACCGTGCCGATGATGCAGGTGGGCGACCGGAGGGAAGCGCCGCCGAATACGTGGCCGCAGCTCGGGCGCTTCCGAGCGCAGCAGGCCGGGAGGAGCCGGATCAATGGCTGAGAACAAGGAAGAGCGCGCACCGCGAATGCTGCGCAGCGGGGAGGAATCCCCTTCGCTGACCGACGCGCAGATCGACGAGGCGCGCAAGCTCATCGGGGTCTGGCTGCGCCGCGACGTGCACACCCCCGCCCTCTACGAAGAACTGTCGGTGCACGACATCCGGCGCTGGGCGCGCTACAGCGTGGGCGACGACAACCCGCTGTTCTCCGACGCGGACTACGCGCGACGCACCCGCTGGGGCCGGGTCATCGCACCGCCGACCTTCCTGTACACGGTGGACTCGGGCATCGTCGCGCCGGGCCTGCGCGGCATCCAGTGGATCTTCGCGGGCTCCCGCTTCGAGCATTTCAAGCCGGTGCACGCCGGCGACACCATCACCGCGATGGCGCGCCTGATCGACGTCCAGGTCAAGGAGGGCAGCAAGGTCGCGCGCTATGTCAACCAGGTGGGCGAGGTGCTGTACCACAACCAGCACGGCGACCTGGTCACGCGCTACGAGGGCGACATCTTCAGGATCCCGCGCAAGCGCAGCGGCGGCGGCTTCAAGTTCGCCGTGAAGGACGCGAGCGAGGCCCCCAAGCCCTACCGCTACACCGACGAGGAGATCGAGGCCATCGCCCAGGGCTACCGCGACGAGTTCCGCCGCGGCGCCGACACCATCTACTGGGAGGAGGTGCAACCCGGCGACGAGCTGCCCGTGGTGCAGAAGGGGCCGCTCACGCTGGTGGACATCGTCGGCTTCTATGCCGGCCGGCGCACCGTGTACAACGTGATGAAACTGGCCTTCCAGGAACGCGACAAGCATCCGAGCAACGTGTACTACTCGCCCACCCGCAACATTCCCATGCACCCAGCCGCTGGCCACTACGACGTCGAGATCGCGCACGAGATCGGCATGCCGGGCGCCTACGACCAGGGTTGGCAGCGGCTGAACTGGGCTGGCCACCTGCTGACCAACTGGCAGGGCGACCAGGGCTTCACGCGCAAGCTGAACGGCCGGGTCACGCGCCCCAACCTCGTGGGCGACCTGACGCGCATGCAGGGCGAGGTGACCGGTAAGCGCAAGGTCGACGGCGAGGCGCTGGTGGACATCCGCTGGTGGGGCGAGAACCAACGCGGCGAGCGCAACTGTGACGGCACGGCCGTGGTGCGGCTGCCCAGCCGCGACGTCTCGATGCGTGCCTGAGTGGAGGGTGCCACCATGAACACCCGCCCGCCCTCCGCCCCGGCCCGCCGCCGCCCGCTGGAAGGTCTGAAGGTGCTCGACCTGACGCACGGCGTCGCCGGCCCGTACTGCACGATGCTGCTGGGCGACCTGGGCTGCGACATCATCAAGGTCGAGAAGCCCGGCCGCGGCGACGCGACGCGCTACATGAACGTGAGCGAGCGCTTCCACGCCGACATTCCCCAGGTCGGCGGCGACTACTTCCTGGCGATCAACCGCAACAAGCGCGCGATCACGCTGGAGCTCAAGTCGCCGCAGGGCCGGCGCATCTGCGAGGAACTGGCGCAGTGGGCCGATGTGGTGGTGCAGAACTTCCGCCCCGGCGTGACCGCGCGGCTGGGGCTGGACTACGCGAGCCTGCGCGCCCTCAATCCGCGCCTGATCTACGGCAACATCTCCGCCTACGGCACCGAGGGTAGCCTGGCCGAGAAGGCGGGCATGGACATCGCGGTGCAGGCGCGCTCGGGGCTGCTGCGGATCACCGGCGCGCGCGACTCGAGCGAGCCGGTGCGCCCGGGCTCGTCGCTGTCGGACTTCGGTGGCGGCATTTACCTCACCACCGCCATCCTGACCGCGCTCTACGACCGCGAGCGAACCGGCCAGGGCCAGGAGGTCAGCGTCTCGCTGCTGGACGCGACCATGAGCCTGCTGATCAACTACTCGGTGGCGGTGATGGACGGGCAGGCGGACGTCAAGCCGCTCGGCTCGGGACACCCGCAGCTCGTGCCCTACCAGGCGCTGCCCACGGCCGACGGCCACGTGGTGGTTGCCACCGGCACCAACAAGACCTACCGCGAGTTCTGCATCGCCATCGGCGCCCCCGGTCTGGCCGACGATCCGGCCTACGCCTCGAACCAGAGCCGGGTGAGGAACCGGGCGGCCCTCGTGGAGCGCTTGTCAGCCGTGTTCCGCCAGCGCACCACGGCCGAATGGATCGACCTGCTCGAGGCCGCCGACGTGCCCTGCGCGCCGGTGAACGACCTGCAGACGGCCTTTGCCGACCTGGAGGCCACCTCGCCGGGGATGACGCACCGCATCGACCATGCCGGCATGGGACCGCTGTCGCAACTGGGCGTGCCCTTTCGCTTCAGCAACTGCGCGGGCGACCTGCGACGGCCGCCGCCCATGCTGGGCGAGCACACCGAGCAGGTGCTGCGCGAACTGCTGGGCCGCAGCCCGGCGGAGATCGCGCGATTGCGCGAGGAAAAGGTGATCTGATGCAGGGGCTGGACCGCCTGTTCCACGCCCGGTCGGTGGCCCTCGTCGGCCTGTCGGCCGACGAGCGCAAGATGACGGGCGCGCCCTTGTCCATCCTGCGCCGCACCGGCTTCACCGGGCGCATCTACCCGGTCAACCCCCGATACGACGCCATCGGCGGCGCGACCTGCTGGCCTGACATCGACTCGCTGCCCGAAACGCCGGACGTCGCCCTCGTGATGCTCGCCGCGGCCCGCGTGCCGCAGGCGGTGCGCGACTGCGCCCGCAAGGGCATGGGCGCGGTGGTCGTGCTGAGCTCCGGCTTCGAGGAGACGCCAGAGGGCCACGCCCACGCTGCCGAGCTAGCGCAGGTGGCGCGCGAGACCGGACTGGCCGTGGTCGGCCCCAACTGCGAGGGCGTGTGGTCGGTGCCCGACCGCGTGATCCTCACCTTCGGCTCGGCAGCCAAGCGCGACCTGCTGCACGAGGCGCCGATCGCCATCCTGAGCCAGAGCGGCGCGATCGCCGGGGCCCTGGCGCGCCACCTGCAGGACAGCGGCGTGGGCTGCTCGTACGTGGTGAGCGTCGGCAACGAGACGGCGCTCACACTGGCCGACTACCTGCAGTGGTGCATCGAGCGCGCGCAGGTGCGCGTGGTGCTGCTGTTCATCGAAGGCCTGCGCGACGGGGCGCGCATGCTGCAGTTGGTCGGGCAGGCAACCGCGCGCGGCATCCGCGTCGTCGCGCTCAAGGCGGGCAACTCGGCCAAGGGGTCTGAAGCCGCTGCCTCGCACACTGGCAAGATGGCCTCGCCCTACGCGGTCTACCGGGACCTGCTGCAAGAGGCCGGCGCAATTCGCGTGCAGAGCCTGACCGAGCTGATCGAGGCCGCCGAGGTGCTCTCGGTCCTGCCCACGCCGCCGGCGCGTGGCAGCGACGGCGGTGTGTCGGTGTTCTCGATCCCCGGGGGCACGCGGGCGATGACGGCCGACGCGCTGGAGCAGCAGGGCGTGCCGCTGGCCACCTTCGACCCCGCCACCAGCGCGGCGCTGGCGCAGGCCTTGCCGGAGTTCGGCGGCACCTCCAACCCGACCGACCTGACCGGACAGGTGCTGTCGCACCCCGGCCTGTTCGACCGCTGCCTGAACCTCATCGCCGACGACGCCAACACGCAGGCCTTGATCGTGCAGGTGGCCAACCGCGGCCCGAGCGACGTGATGGACCGCGTGGACCTGCTGGGCGAAGTTGCCGCGCGCTCGAAGGTGCCGGTGGTCGCCAGCTTCCTGGGCGACGTGATGCCAGCCGCGGACCGGCTGCTCCTGCGCGCCCACGGCGTGGTCTGCGCGCGCGACCCGGCGGAGGCCGCGCGCTTCCTGGGCTGGGCCTGGCGCGCGCGGGAGGTGGCAAGCCGGCCTGCGCATCGGTCGGAGCCGGCGGCCGGCGCGGGAGTGGCCGACCCACCGCGCGACTGGCCCGGCATCGTCGCCTGGCTGCAGGCCTGCGGCATGGCGGTGCCGGCGTGGCGCATCGTCGAGTCGTCCGATGCGACCTCCGCCTGCACGGGCCTGCGCTTTCCGCTGGCCGTGAAGGCACTGCCCGAGGACGCCGACCACAAGACGGAGCGGGGGCTGGTGCTGCTGCACGTCGACGAGGCCCGGCTGCAGGGGGCCGTGAACACCATCCGGGCGCGGCTGGGACGCCCCGCGGCGCCGGTGCTCCTGCAGGAGATGGCCCTGCCCGGTGTCGAGGTGCTGCTGTCGGTGCTGCGCAACGCCGATTTCGGGCCCGTGCTGGCCATCGGCCGCGGCGGGACGGCCACCGAGCTGGAGGCCGACGTGGCCTACGTGGCCCTGCCGACCACTGCGGGTCGCATCGAGCAGGCACTCGCGTCGCTGAAACTTGCGGCGCTGCTGCGGGGCTTCCGCGGCGCGCCGCCGGCGGATGTGCCGGCGCTGGTGGCGGCCGCCTGCGCGCTGGGCGAGCGTTTCGTCGCCACGCAGCCGCACGTGGCAGAGTTCGAGGTCAATCCCCTTTTCGTCCACGATAAGGGCGGTGGCGTCACCGCGGTGGACGCCCTTTTCAAGCCATGACTGACCGTCCACTGCAAGGCCGCACGGCCATCGTCACCGGCTCCGGGCGCAACATCGGCCGCGCCATCGCGCTGGCCTTCGCGCGCGAAGGGGCGAACGTGGTGCTCAACGGGCACCGCGACCTGCAGGCGCTGGAGGCCGTCGCGCGCGAGGCGCGCGAGCTCGGCGCGCAGGCGCTGCCCGTGGTCGCCGACGTGGGCGACCCCGACGCGGTGCAGCGCATGGTGGACGCGGCCGCGCAGCACTTCGGCGGCGTCGACGTAGCGGTGTCCAACGTCTCCGCGCGGCTGCACCAGCCGCTGCTGGAGATCACCGTGCAGGACTGGCGCCGGGTGCTGGAGACCAATCTCAGCGCGGCGTTCTACCTGTCGCGCGCGTGCCTGCCGCACATGCAGCAACGGCGCTGGGGCCGCATCATCCACATCTCGGGTCGCGACGGTTTCGCGCCCAAGGCGAACCGCGCGCACAACGTGACCTGCAAGGCGGGCGTCTTCGCGCTCGCCAAGGCCATCGCGGTGGAGTTCGGTGAGTTCGGCATCACCGCCAATGCCGTCGCGCCCGGCATCGTGGCCACGCGCCGCGATGCCGCGCAGTACCCGGACGCGGCGGACGGCTTCGAGGCACGGCGGCAGGCCCTGCCCTTGCGCCGGCTGGGCGACGTCGACGACATCGCCGGCGCCTGCACCTACCTGTGCTCGCAAGCCGGCGGCTACGTGACGGGTCAGGTGCTGCACGTCAATGGCGGCGAGTTCATGTTCTGAGCAGACCCGCAAAGGAGCCCCGGTCTTGAGCGCACCCCCGACAGCGGCTGCCACGCCTCTCAGATCAGGCTCGGTGACCGCCGCCATGGCGGCCTTCGCCATCGGCCCGGCGGAATTCCCGCCGCTGGCGAGGTCACGCGCGCGGGACGCCATCGTGGACGTGGTGGGCTGCATGATCGCCGGCAGCCGCGAGGCTATCGCCGGCCCGCTGCTGCGCACCCTGCCCGTGTTCGACGCTGCGGGTCCGCACGCGCCTGCGCTGCTGCTGGGCACCCGCCGCCACGCGCCCGAGGCCGATGCCGCGCTGTGCAACGGCGCCCTGGCGCATGCGCTGGACTACGACGACACCAACCACCCCGCGTATGCGCATCCCAGCGCGGTCATCGTGCCCGCCCTGCTGGCGCTGGCGCCGCGGGTGCGCGCCACCGGCGCGCAGGTGGTGGACGCCTACATCACCGGCTTCGAGGTCTTCGGCAAGCTCGGCCGCGCCATGAACACGCAGCACTACAAGCGCGGCTGGCATGCCACGGGCACCTTTGGCGCCCTCGCCTCGGTGGTGGCCTGCGGGCGGATGCTGGGGCTGGACCACCGCGCGATGGTCATGGCGCTGGGCATCGCGGCATCGTCCGCGTGCGGGCTGCGCGCGAATTTCGGCAGCATGACCAAACCGCTGCACGCCGGGCTGGCCGCGCGCGCCGGGCTCCAGGCGGCGCTGCTGGCGCAGGCAGGCTTCGATGCCAGCGCGCAGGCCATGGACCACGGCTACGGCTATATGAACGTGTTCAACGCGGGCATCGGGCACGACCCGTCCCCGCTGCTGGCCATGGGCACGGGGTTGGAGATCCTGACGGAGCACGGGCTGGCGCTGAAGCCGTTCCCGGCCTGCGGAGCCACACACCCAGGCATCGAGGCCGGCCTGCTGCTGCACGCCCAGCTGCGGGGTGAGGCCATCGCCTCGGTGCGGGCAGGCGTGTGCGAGATGGCTCTGGCGCCCCTCATCCACGTGATGCCACACTCGCCGCTGGAAGGCAAGTTCAGCCTGCACTACTGCCTGGCGGCCGCCCTGCTGGACGGCGAGGTCGGACTGTCGAGCTTCACGGCGGCCAAGTTGACCGACCCGCGCATCCGCGCGCTCATCCCCCGCATCACCATGGAAGTGGACGATGACCTGCGCGCCGACCCGGAGTTCGCAACCCGGGTGGAGGTGGTGACCGAGGCCGGGCGGCGGCTCGAGCGCTTCGTGCCGCTGGCCATGGGCAAACCGGCGCGCTGGTTCAGCGTCGAGCGCATGAGATCGAAGTTCACCGACTGTGCAGCGGGCGTGCTGGGCGAACCGGCCTGCGCGGCCGCGTTCGAGGCGCTGCGCGGGCTCGACGGCCCGGTCGAGGTCGCGCAGCTGCTGCAGGGCCTGCATCCGATTCATTGACACCAAACCTCAAGGAGACGATATGAAATCCCCTATCCGACGCCGGCTGCTGCAATCGTTCCTGGGAACCGCGTGCATGGGGGTGGCCCTGGGCGCGCAAGCGCAGCAGGACTACCCCTCGCGAACGGTGCGCCTGGTCAGCCCCTACGCACCGGGGGGCTCCACCGGTGTGGTGGCGCGCATCCTCGCCAAGAAGTTCCAGGACCAGACGGGCGTATCCATGGTGGTCGAGAACCGCCCGGGCGCCGCAAGCAACATCGGCAGCGACCACGTGGCGAAGTCGGCGCCCGATGGCTACACCCTGCTGATGGGCACGAGCAGCCTGGCGATCAACCCGACGTTGTATCGCCGGATGAGCTTCGACCCGATCAAGGATCTCACGCCCGTGGTGCCACTGATCACCGCGCCGAACGTGCTGGCGGTGGACGCGTCGCTGCCGATCCGCTCGGTGAAGGAACTGATCGACTACGCGCGCGCCAATCCGGGCAAGCTGAACTACGGCTCGTCGGGCAATGGTGCCACCAACCACATGGCCATGGAGATGCTCAAGACCATGACCGGCACCCAGATCACCCACATCCCCTTCAAGGGCGGCGGCGAGGCGCTGACCGCGCTTCTGGGGGGACAGATCCAACTGATGTTCAACCCGGCGGTGTCTCTGCAGCAACACCACAACACAGGCCGGGTCCGCATGCTGGCCGTGACCACCGAGAAGCGTGTCGAAGGGCTGAGCCTGCCCGCCCTGGCAGAGACCCTGCCCGGCTTCGAGTCCAGCGTCTGGTTCGGCATCTTCGTGCCGGCCAACACACCGGCCCCGATCGTCCAGAAGATCAACGTGGAGATGAACAAGGCGCTCAAGGACAAGGAGGTGCTGGACCTGCTCGCCGCCAACGGCATGGTGCCCCTGGGTGGCTCGTCCGAGCAGATGCGGTCCATGCTCCATAACGACACCGTGCGCTGGGGACCGGTGGTCAAGGCATCCGGCGCCACCCTCGATTGAAGCCATGGCGCCCGATCTGGACCTCGAGGCTGACGCCGAGCCCGCCGCCGATGCGCGCGCGACCGAGGACCTGGCCCACAGCACCTACGAGGCGATCAAGCGCGACATCCTGGGCAACCGGCTGCGCCCGGGCACCAAGCTCACGCACCGCATGCTGGCCGAGAACCTGGGGGTGTCGCGCACACCCGTGCGCGAGTCGCTCGAGCGGCTGTATCAGGAGGGTTATGTCAGGCGCATCCAGAACCGCGGCTACTTTGTGGCGGAGATCGACGAACAGGAGGTGCGCGAGCTCTACCAGACCCGGGAGGCGCTGGAATCATTCGCCCTGCGCCTGACGCTGCAGCGCGGCATCAGCGCGCGCGAGCTGAAGGCGGTGCAGGCGATCAACATCCGCTACGGCGAGCTGTGCATGCAGAGCCTGAGCCATGAGCGGGTGCTTGTGGACCGGGACTTCCACCTGCGCCTGGCCTCGTTCAGTGGCAATTCGCACCTCGTGCGGACGCTGGAGGGCCTGTTCGAGCGGATCATCCTCAAGCGCCGCGTCGAGGGCTACCACGACACACGCGGGCTGGCGCCGCATGAAGACCACGCCCGGCTGCTGGACGCGCTCGGCCGGGGCGAGGCCGACGCCGCGCAGGCGATCCTGCACGCGCACATCGACAGCGCCTGCGTGCGGCTGCTGCAGTACCTGAAGTCAGCGCCGGACTATCGCTGAGAGCGCCAGCGAGCCTTGCGGCGCTGGATGACGACGGCGCAGGCTGGCGGGGCATGCTGGCAGCCGCCTGCACCACCCAGTGACCTCGTGCCCCGAGGGGGGTGGTCAAGACGTCGTCGAAAGGACCAGCCCGGCGCGAGCTCACGCTCGCGCTCACATCAAGGCTTCCAGCATTCCCGGTCCGCACTCGCCAGGCCGACTTCCAGGAATCCGCTCACCCGCCCCAAGGCCGTCACCCAGGCCATCGGGCCGGTGGAGTAGTTCGACGTGCAATCGGTGGAGGGTCGCATCGTGCTCACGCCGGTGCGCATGCAGCGCGCCGACGCTGTGCGGGCCAAGCTGGCGCAACTCGAGCTGACCCCCGACTACCTCGACGCCGCGGCGACGGCAGCGCGCAGGAATGTCCCTCATGCTCGCCGTGGTCGGCCAGGCAGAAAGACTCGCCACCGGCGACGCCGACCTGCTGATCCTGGCCTCGCCCGGCGACAAGCTGAACCCGGGGCTGCGCATCGGCACGCTGCAGGCCTTGGAGGCGCTGGACCACGCGGCGCCATGAGGTGACACGCGGCGACTTGCCATCGCCCTTCAGCAGTCACCCGCGCCTTCGCCCCTGTCCCCACGCGTCTGAGTCCGCACGACCGGGACGCCATCCTGCGCTCCACTGCCGAGGCGGCTGGCCCAGGGGCCCGCGCCCTGCTGTTGGGCTCGCGCACCGACGACGGCGCGCGCGGCGGCGACATCGACCTGCTGGTGGAATCGCCGCACCACAGTGGATCGAAGCGCGCCAGTTGCGCAACTTCATGGTCCACGAACCTGTCAGGGACCCGGGCGTCCTGGCCGCGGCCCTGCGACGCGGTCACGAGACGGTACTGCTGCTGCTGGAGGCAGCCCGAGCAATGGCCGACAGGGTCAACGAGCGCGCAGATCACGCCAGAGGCGGGTGAGGGTTCGCGCGGGGCAGGGCTCCGCCCCGCCCGGCCCTGGGGGCGCTCTCAGATCCTGCGCGCCAGCGCCACCGCCGCCCCCGAGCCCGTCCCCACCAGCGCGCACCAGGCCCGCAGCAGCAGCCCGGGCGGCGGGCCCGCGAGCACGGCAGCCTCGTCGCGGTGGTGGCGCTCGTCGGCCTGGCAGTCGATGAGCACCTGGCGCAGCTCGTCGTGGCCGGGCCGGCCGTGCAGGCGGTCGATCTGCTGCTGGTAGTGCCGGTCGACGAAGGTCTCGACCGCAGCGATGGTGGCGTAGACGGCGCGCGCGCCGCAAAGCGCCGGCAGCGCGCCGGTCAGCCAGCCGGCCAGGCGCCACGGGCCCAGCAGGCGGCTGCGCTGCGCGGGCGGCAGCCACGCCTCCACCAGCGCGAGGTGGCGCTGCTCGGTGACCCCGTGGCGCGTGGCGAAGTCGCGCAGCGCGGCGTCGCGCGCGACGGCGAGCACGCCGCGGTAGATCATGACCGCGCCGGTCTCGCCGGCGTGGTCGCTGCGCAGCTCGCCCAGCAGGTCCGGCGGAATACGTCCGGCCACGGCCGGACGGGGCTCGAGCCGGGCGGCCGCGCGTTGCAGCGCCGGCCGCACGCGCAGGAAGGCGCGGTAGGCGCCCTCCATCAGCGCCGCCACACCAGGCAGCGCCCCGAGCCGCGCCAACCAGCGCCAGCCGGGCAGCGCCGCCCACAGCGCCAGGAAGGCGCGCGCGCCGCTCTCCAGCCGCCCGTCGGCATGGCGCACGTGGAAGCGCGCCTTCAAGGCCGCGCCGCTCGTGCCCGGTGGCGGCACCAGCGCCGGGTCGGACACGTCGGCAAAGCACAGCGGCTGCGACGCCTGCAGCCCGCGGTACAGCGCGATCTCGCGCCGGCACAGGGGGCAGCTGCCGTCGTAGAGCACAGTCAGCGCGGGCGCAGGCGGCGCTGCCGTGGCATCGGCAGGAACGGGGTGGGCGGCGTGCTTGGCGGACATCACCGCCGGATGGTGCCACGCGGCCCGCCGCCAGGCCGGAGGCCGCGGCAAGCCTGTCGGACCTCAGGGGTCAAGGCGGCGGTGCCGGCGCCTTGTGCCCAGGGTGTGCTGCTCAGTACCGCCCTGCGATCCCGGCCAGCCGCAGATAGACGTTGGCCACCCAGGCCACGAGCCCGCGCGCGGCCCAGCCGCGCAGGCCGGGGTGCAGCACGGGGCGGGTGACTTCGGTCGCGGCCGCAAAGGCCGCGTCCAGCCGCGCCAGCAGCCCGGCGGCGACCTCGGGGTCGATGACGACGACATTGGCCTCGAGGTTGAGCAGCAGCGACAGAGGGTCGATGTTGGAGCTGCCCACCGTGACCCAATGGCCGTCCACCACCGCGACCTTGGCGTGCAGGAAGGCGGGCGTGTACTCATGGATGGCGATGCCGCTGCCACGCAGCTCCTCGTAGAGCACGCGCGCGGCCAGCCCGGCGATGCGGTAGTCGATGCGGCCCTGCATGAGCAGGCGCACGCGCACGCCGCGCGCGGCGGCACGGCGCAGCGCACGCCGGAACAGCCGGCCGGGGTAGAAGTAGGAGCAGGCGATGTCGACGCGCTCGCGGGCGTTGACGATGGCCTCGATGTAGGCACGCTCGATCGCGCGGCGCTGGGTGAAGTTGTCGCGCACGACGAGGGCGGCGCGCACCGGCGCCAGCGCGGCCAGCGCGCGCAGCGCCTGCGCGCGGCCCGCGCCGCGCGGCCCGACGACGGTGTCGCGCAGCCAGCCGAGCGTGCGCCGGACGCGCCCGCCGTCGGCCGGCGGCCGGGTGCGCAGTTCGCGCACGAGCTCCAGCGTGCGCTGCACCGGCTCGGCGCTGCGGGCGAGCAGCAGCGCCTCCTCGCGCCAGCCGCGGCGCGCCACGGCCGCGCGCGTCCAAAGCGCCTGCGCCAGGTGCTGAACCTCCAGCGCCACCGGGCCCTCCACGCCGATGGCGAAGTCCAGACGCGGGGCCTCGCTCCAGCCGTGCTGGATGTCGAAGCGGTCGTCGATGACGTTGATGCCGCCGACGAAGGCCTGCGCGCCGTCCACGGCGAAGAGCTTCTGGTGCATGCGCCGCAACTGCCCCGGCTGCAGCCAGGCCCACCAGCGCTCCAGCGGGCGGAAGACTTCGAGCCGCACGCCGCTGCCGGCGAACCAGTGCCGCAGCACCGCGATACGCCCGTTGCTGCCGAAGCCATCGACGACGACGCTGACCTGAACGCCGCGCGCGGCGGTGGCCACCAGCGCGTCGGCCATGCGCCGGCCGGCAGGGTCGTCGCAGAAGATGTAGGTGGCGAGCCAGACCTCGGTGCGCGCCGCCGCCAGCGCCTGCTCCATCGCCGGGAAGAGCTGGTCGCCGCCGCTGAGCAGGCGCACGCGGTGCCCGCCCTGGAAGCGCGAGGACAGCCGGCCGAGCGCACCCTGCCGCAGCCGCACCGAGGCGCCGCCGTCCGACAGGTCGGTGTCGGGGAACGGCGTTGGATCGGCTTGCATCCTCGCCTCGCCTGCGGCAGTCAAGACAGGCCCAGTTCCACCAGCAGCGGCAGGTGGTCCGACCAGCGTGCCCACGCAGCCCCTCGCGGCACGTGTGCGGCCACGCAGCGCAGGCCGCGCAGGTAGACGCGATCGAGCGCGAACACCGGCGCGATGGCCGGGAAGGTGGGCACCGGGGCGGGCAGCAGCGGGCGCGGGTCAAGTGCGCGCTCCAGGCCGATGGCGCGCATCGGCGCGTCCAGCTTCTCGCCCCAGTCGTTGAAGTCGCCGGCCACCAGCAGCGGCTCACCGGCCGGCACCTCGGTCTCGAGGTAGCGCGCCAGGCGCTGCACCTGGCGCACCCGGCTGGCGTGCACGAGCCCGAAGTGCGCCACCACGGCGTGCACGCGCTGTCCCGCCCACTGCACCGGCACGTGCAGCAGGCCGCGCTGCTCGAAGCGGTGGTCGCTCACGTCGTGGTGGCCGATCTCGCCGATGGGCCAGCGGCTCAGCAGCGCGTTGCCGTGCTCGCCGTGGCGCGTGACGGCATTGGTGCGGTAGGCCACCGCGTAGCCCTCGGGCGCGAGGAAGTCCGCCTGCCCGGCGTCGGGCCAGCCCGGGCCCACACTCTGGAAGCGGCGCGCCTCGCGGTGGTGGAACAGCCTCACCTCCTGCAGGCAGACGAGATCGGCGTCGAAGGCCTCCACCGCCTGCCCCAGGTTGTGGATCTCCAGCCGCTTGCGCGGGCCCACGCCGCGCACGCCCTTGTGAATGTTGTAGGTGGCCACGCGCAGCACGGCGCCGGCGGCCTCGGGCGCGGCGCGCGGCATCAGCGCGCGCGACAGGCGCAGCGCCTGCGTGCCGCCCCGGCGGCCGCCGTGCAGCGACTTCAGGACGATGGGGCGCGGCGCCGCGGGTTGAGCAGCCGCGGACGGTTCAGCCGGCTCGGCAGCATCGGTCAGGTCCTGGTGCGGGGCGGAAGGGTCTGCGGGCATGGACCGCCCGAGGCTACACGAAACGTGGCAACTGCAGGATGGCCTCGGCATTGCTGGGGGAGAAGCAGCGGTCGGCCGCCTCGCGCCACGGGAGCCAGCAATGCTGCAGGTGTTCGCGCGGGTTCAGCGTCACGGCGATGCCAGGCGGCACGCGCAGGCCGAACACGTGCTCGGTGTTATGCGTCACGCCCGGGGCGTAACGGTGGCGCCAGACGGGGTAGATCTCGTAGACGTTGCGCAAATCCCAGTCGCGCAGGCAGTCCGGCGGCACGACCGCCGAGCCGACGACGATACCGGTTTCCTCGGCCACCTCGCGCACGGCCGTCTCCGGCAGGGGCTCATCGAGCCGGTCCTTGGAGCCGGTGACGCTCTGCCAGAAACCCGGCTTGTCGGCGCGCTCGATCAGCAGCACGTCGAGTGCCGCCGTGTGGATGACGACGAGCACCGACTCAGGGATCTTGGGCGGGCGCGGCGGGGAGGTCACGAGCACACCCGGAGATCGAGGGGCCGAGGGTGTGCCCGACGGTGGCCGGTCACGCCGGCTGCGGGTTGCGCAGCCTGATGTGCAGCTCACGCAGCTGGGCCTCGTCGACCTGGCTGGGCGCTCCGGTCAGCAGGCACTGGGCGCGCTGGGTCTTGGGGAAGGCGATCACGTCGCGGATCGATTCCGCGCCCGCCATCAGCGTGGCGATGCGGTCCAGGCCGAAGGCCAGACCGCCGTGCGGGGGCGCGCCGTACTGCAGCGCATCCAGCAGGAAGCCGAACTTGACCTTGGCGTCCCCGGGCGAGATGTTCAGCGCGTCGAAGACCTTGCGCTGCACCTCGGCGCGGTGGATGCGCACCGAGCCGCCGCCGATCTCCCAGCCGTTGAGCACCATGTCGTAGGCCTTGGCAAGGCAGGCGCCGGGGTCGGTGTCCATCAGGTTCTCGTGCCCGTCCTTCGGGCTCGTGAACGGGTGGTGCACCGCCGTCCAGCGGCCGGCCTCCTCGTCGTGCTCGAACATCGGGAAGTCCACCACCCACAGCGGCGCCCAGCGGTCCTCGAACAGGCCCTTGGCGCGCCCGAACTCGCTGTGGCCGACCTTCACGCGCAGCGCGCCGATGGCGTCGTTGACGACCTTGGCCTTGTCGGCGCCGAAGAAGATCAGGTCGCCGTTGCGCGCGCCAGTCTTCGCGATCACCTGCTCGATCGCGGCGTCGTGCAGGTTCTTCACGATCGGGCTCTGCAGGCCATCGCGCCCCTTGGCGGCGTCGTTGACCTTGATCCAGGCCAGGCCCTTGGCGCCGTAGATCTTGACGAACTCGGTGTAGGCGTCGATCTCGCCGCGGCTCATCTCGCCGCCGCCGGGCACGCGCAGCCCCACCACGCGCCCGCCCGGGCTGTTGGCGGGGCCGGAGAAGACCTTGAAGTCCACGTCCTTCATCACCGGGGTCAGCTCGGTGAATTCGAGCTTGACGCGCAGGTCGGGCTTGTCCGAGCCGTAGCGCGCCATCGCCTCGCCGTAGGTGATCACGGGGTAGACCGGCAACTCCACGCCGAGCGCCTTGCGGAAGACGGTGCGGATCATGGCCTCGGTGATGGCGCGGATCTCGTCCTCGCCGAGAAAGGAGGTCTCGATGTCGATCTGCGTGAACTCGGGCTGGCGGTCGGCGCGCAGGTCCTCGTCACGGAAGCACTTGGTGATCTGGTAGTAGCGGTCGAAGCCGGCCACCATCAGCAACTGCTTGAACAGCTGCGGGCTCTGCGGCAGCGCGAAGAAGGTGCCGTCGTGCACGCGGCTGGGCACGAGGTAGTCGCGCGCGCCCTCGGGCGTGCTCTTGGTGAGCATCGGCGTCTCGATGTCGACGAAGCCCTGCTCGTCGAGGAACTTGCGCACCTCGATGGCCACGCGGTAGCGCAGCATCAGGTTCTTCTGCATCGCCGGGCGGCGCAGGTCGAGCACGCGGTGCGTCAGGCGCACGGTCTCGGAGAGGTTGTCGTCGTCGAGCTGGAAGGGCGGGGTCACGCTCGGGTTCAGCACCTCGAGCTCGTGGCACAGCACCTCGACCTTGCCGCTGGTGAGGTTGGCGTTCTCGGTGCCGGCCGGGCGCGGGCGCACCTTGCCGACGACCTTCAGGCAGAACTCGTTGCGCACGCCCTCGGCGGTGCGGAACATCTCCGGACGGTCGGGGTCGCAGACGACCTGGACCATGCCCTCGCGGTCGCGCAGGTCGACGAAGATCACGCCGCCGTGGTCGCGCCGCCGGTGCGCCCAGCCCATGAGCGTGACGGTCTGGCCGAGCAGGGCCTCGCTGACGAGGCCGCAGTAAGTGGTTCTCATGGCTGTCGTTCGGTCGGGTTGGGGGCCGGCAGGCCGGCGTGGGGCGGGGCGACCACGCCCATCGAGATGATGTACTTCAGCGCCTGGTCCACGCTCATGTCGAGCTCGACGACCTCGGCGCGGGGCACCATCAGGAAGAAGCCCGAGGTCGGGTTGGGCGTGGTCGGCACGTACAGGCTGAGGTAGTCGCCGCGCAGGTGGCTGGCCACCTCGCCGCCGGGCCGGCCGGTGACGAAGGCCAGGGTCCAGGAGCCGTGGCGCGGGTACTGCACCAGCACGGCCTCGCGGAAGGCATTGCCGCTGCTCGAGAACAACGTGTCGGAGACCTGCTTGACCGAGTTGTAGATCGACTTGAACAGCGGGATGCGCGTGAGCAGCGCGTGCCACCAGCGGCCGAACCACTGGCCGACGACATTGGTGACGAACACTCCGGTCAGCACCACCACCACGGCCAGCACGACGACGCCGAGGCCAGGGACGTGGCGCATCTGCTCGATGGCCGCGTGCGTGGTCGGCGGCAGCAGAGCCTGCGACAGGCTGAGCAGCAGCCCGAACAGGCTGTCCATCGCCCCGAGCAGCCACGTGATGACCCAGATCGTCACGCCGATGGGCAGCCAGGCCAGCAAGCCGGCGATCAGGTATTTCTTCATGGGGGCCGCGCGGGCGGGGTGGGGTGCGGGGGGGGGGGCGGCGACGGGGCCTGCGCCGCTCAGGGCGAGGGGGCGGCCGGCGCGGCGGCGGGCGCAGACGCTACCGCGGGCTTCGACGCCGCGGCGTCAGAGGCGGCCGCGGGCTTTGCGTCGGCCGCGGCCGTGCTGCCGGCTTCGGCCTTCTTGTCGGCGGTGGCGTCGGTCGCTTTGTCAGCGCCCTTCTCGCCGGCCTTCTCACCGCCCTTTTCCGCGCCCTTGTCGGCCTCGGCCTTCTTCGAGCCGCCGTCGCGGAAGTCGGTGACGTACCAGCCCGAGCCCTTGAGCTGGAAGCCGGCTGCGGTGACCTGCTTGACGTAGGCGGAGGCACCGCAGGCGGGGCACACCGTCAGCAGTGGGTCGGACATCTTCTGCAGCACGTCCTGACGGTGTCCGCAGGACTCGCACTTGTAGGCGTAGATCGGCATGGAGGCACGAAAGCAAGTCTGGGAAGCCCCGGCAGCAGCCTGCCGGACCCGGTGCGTCCAGCGCGCAGGACACGCGCGGAAAACTTCGCATTGTAGGCCCCGGGGGCCGGGCGTGCAGCGCCCTCAGAGCCCCATCCAGACCCGCACCAGCACCATGCCCAGCAGGAAGCCGAAGGCCGCCCAGGCGAGGCCCGCGAGCAGGCGGTTGGTGCGCCGCTGCTCTGCCAGCAACGCCAGCAACACGGGGGCGTCGCGCTCGGGCGCGCGCTGCAGCGCCTGGTGCGCCAGCCGCGGCAGCTCGGGCAGCAGTTGCGCGTAGCGCGGCGCCTCGGCCTTGAAGCGCTCCAGCCAGGCGCGCCAGCCCACCTGCTCGTTCATCCAGCGCTCGAGGAAGGGCTTGGCCGTGGTCCACAGGTCGAGCTCGGGGTCGAGCTCGCGCCCCAGGCCCTCGATGTTGAGCAGCGTCTTCTGCAGCAGCACGAGCTGGGGCTGGATCTCGACGTTGAAGCGGCGCGAGGTCTGGAACAGCCGCAGCAGCACCTGGCCGAGCGAGATGTCCTTGAGCGGGCGCTCGAACTGCGGCTCGCAGACGGCGCGGATGGCGCTCTCCAGCGCGTCCACACGCGTGCTCGCCGGCACCCAGCCCGACTCGACGTGCAGCTCGGCCACGCGCTTGTAGTCGCGGCGGAAGAAGGCGATGAAGTTCTGCGCCAGGTAGTCCTTGTCGCGCTCGGTGAGCGTGCCGATGATGCCGAAGTCGAGCGCGATGTAGCGGCCGAAGCTCTGCGGCGCCAGGCTGACCTGGATGTTGCCGGGGTGCATGTCGGCATGGAAGAAGCCGTCACGGAAGACCTGGGTGAAGAAGATGGTCACGCCGTCGCGCGCGAGCTTCTTGAAATCCACCCCGGCCTCGCGCAGGCGCTGCACCTGGCCGATGGGCACGCCGTGCATGCGCTCCATCACGATCACGGTCGGGGTGCACAGGTCCCAGATCATCTCGGGCACGAGCACCAGGGCGAGGTCCTGCATGTTGCGCCGCAGCTGCGTGGCGTTGGCCGCCTCGCGCACGAGGTCGAGCTCGTCGTGCAGGTGCATGTCGAACTCGGCCACGACCTCGCGCGGGCGCAGACGCCGGCCGTCGGCGCTCAGGCGCTCGACCCAGCGCGCCAGGGTGTGCAGCAGATCCAGGTCGCGCTCGATCGCGTCGAGCATGCCCGGGCGCAGCACCTTGACAGCCACCTCGCGCCCGGCCGTGGCGCCGCGCGCCACGCCCTCGCGCAGGCGCGCGAAATGCACCTGCGCGATGGAGGCGCTGGCCACGGGCTCGGCCTCGAAGTGCTCGAAGACCTCGTCGATGCCGCGCCCGAGGGCGCGCTCCACGAGCCGGCGGGCGTGCGCCGCCGGGAACGGCGGCACGCGGTCCTGCAGACGGGCCAGCTCGTCTGCCAGGTCCGGCGGCACGAGGTCGCGCCGCGTCGACAGCACCTGGCCGAACTTGACGAAGATGGGCCCCAGGCGCTCGAGCGCGCGCCGCAGGCGCACGCCGCGCGGCTCGTCGAAGCGCCGCCCCACGGTGACCACGCGCACCAGGGCGCGCACCCAGGGCTGGCGGAAGCCACGCAGCACCACCTCGTCCAGGCCGAAGCGCAGGACGGTGAAGACGATGAACCACAGGCGCGCGATCCGCCTCATGGCGTGGCTGCCGGCACGGGGCGTTTCATCGCGGCGCTGGCGGCGGCTCAGCGCGCGGCGCCGGGGCCGAAGCGGGACGCCAAGGACTGTGCGGCCGCGGCGGCACGAGCAAGCCCGGCACGCGCCGCGTTCAGCACCGGCAGCAGCGCCTGGGCCGCGGCCGGGCCGAGCAGGCGCTCGACATCGTCGGCGATGTCCCAGCGCAGGTTCTCCACGAGCCAGCTCGCGTCGGCGGCGAAGCGCGCGTCGCCCTCGACCTGCACCTCGGGCGGGCGGCCCGACAGCGCCTGCAGCGCCAGGCGGGCCGGGTCGGCGTCGGGCACGCGCAGGCGCAGGTCGGGCGCGGCCTCGGGCTCGGCGCCGCACCACTCCAGCAGCCCGGCCGGCGTGACGCGGAAGGCCAGCGCCGGCAGCGGCGGCAGCCAGGCGGGCCAGCCCTCGGGCTCGACGCGCAGGCTGCGCCCCGCGTGGGGCAGCAGCCGCTCCACCGCCGCGGGCTCGCGCCGCAGCACGTGATTGATGAGCAGCGTCAAGCGCTCCATCGCGGGAGGAGCGAGCATCTCGTGCAGGGTTTGCAACATGGATCGATTGTAGGGAGAGGGTCCCGCGCCGCGCGCCTGCACAGGCCGTCGCGACGCTCGGGCCCGCAAGCAGGGGGGCGGCAGACGGTGCGTGGAAATGAAGGGGGCGGCGCCATCGTGCCGTCAGCGGGGCCAGGGCTGCCTGCCGCGCCGGCGGGGGCGCGGGTGATCGGCTTCCCGGGGGCGCGCTCGCGCGCTTCGGGGCGGGTGGGGGTTGATCCGGTGGCCCCAGGGGCCGGCGCGGGCCGCGTGGCGGTCGCCGTGGCGGGTTCAGCGGGCGCGGACGGCGTGGCATCCACCGGCGCGGGTGCGGTCAAGGTGCAGACCGTCTGGGCCGGCGCTGCGCCGACCGCGACGGCACCGCCGCGCCGCAACTTCCACGCCGCGCCGGCCTCGGTGCCCGAACTGCTCGCCGCCGTCGTCGACCCGGCCATCGCCGCAGGCGCTTACCTGGCCCTGGTGCTGGCCCTGACCGGCCCGCCGCAACGCGCCGATCTGGTGTTCGCGCTGCTCGTCGTCGCGCTCGCCGGCCGCGGCCGCGACCGCCACGCCCAGCCGCTGGCCGGCGCGCTGGGCGAGATCGTCGCCGCCTTCGCCGTCCTCGCCGGCCTGCTGGGGCTGTTCGGGTTGCTGAGCGACAGCCTGCACCTGTTCGAGCCGCGCGTGCTCGCCGCCTGGGCCGTGCTGACGCCGGCGCTGCAGGGGCTCGCCCTGGCCGCGGGCCAGGGCGTGCTCGCGCGCCGGCAGGCCGACCCCTCGCGCCGCCGCCGCGCCATCGTCGTCGGCGCCGGGCCGTTGGCCGCGCGCGTGAGCCAGGCCCTGCGCCAGGAGGCCGCACGCGGGGTCGACCTGGTCGCCTTCTTCGACGACCGCGAGGACACCCGGCTGGCCCCCAGCGCAGCCGCGCGCCGCCGCGGGCGCCTGCGCGACGTCGCCGACTTCGTGCGCCGCGAGGGCATCCACGAGGTCTACATCGCGCTGCCGCTGGCCTCGGGCGAGGCCAGCGACGCGACGCCCTCGCGCGCCGACGCGGCCGCCCCCCCCGGCGGCACCCGCATCGTCGAGTTGCTGCGCGCACTGCAGGGCACCACGGCCTCGATCTTCCACGTGCCCGACATCCTGGGCATCACCATCGTCCAGGGCCGGCTGCAGGACGTGGGCGGGGTGCCGGTGGTCGGGCTGTGCGAATCGCCCTTCACCGGCGTGAACGCGCTCGTCAAGCGCGCCGAGGATCTGGTGCTCGCGAGCCTGATCGTGCTCGCGATCGCGCCGCTGCTGCTGGCGCTGGCCGTGGGCGTCAAGCTCAGCTCGCCCGGGCCGGTGATCTTCCGCCAGCGCCGGCACGGGCTGGACGGGCGCGAGATCGTGGTCTGGAAGTTCCGCTCGATGCGCGCCATGGACGACGGCCTGGTGGTGCCCCAGGCCGTGCGCGACGACCCCCGCGTCACGCGCTTCGGCGCCTTCCTGCGCCGCAGCTCGCTGGACGAACTGCCGCAGTTCGTCAACGTGCTGCAGGGCCGCATGAGCATCGTCGGCCCGCGCCCGCACGCCCTGGCCCACAACGAGCTGTACCGCGGCCTGATCGGCGCCTACATGGTGCGCCACAAGGTCAAGCCCGGCATCACCGGCTGGGCCCAGGTGAACGGCCTGCGCGGCGAAACCGAGACCGTGGACAAGATGCGCGCGCGCGTCGAGCACGACCTCGAGTACCTGCGACGCTGGTCGCTCGCGCTGGACCTGCGCATCATCGCCCGCACGGTGGCACTGGTGCTGTTCGACCGGCAGGCGTACTGAACCTCCTCACCCACCACCGCCCCCGACCCACCACCGCCCCCGATCGCGATGAACCGCCACACCACCACCCACGCGCTGCGCGCACTCGTCACGCTTTGCGTCGTCGCCGCGGCAGCCGCCGCCGCCACCGCCCAGACCCGGCCATGGACGCTGACCGCTTCGCAGGAATTCAGCCACGACACCAACGTCTACCGCCTGGCCGACGGGGTCGCGCCGGCCGGCGGCCTGCGGCGCGGGGACACGCTGTCGACGACCACGCTCGCGGCCGGGCTGGACCAGCGCATCGGCCGCCAGCGCCTGCTCGGCGAGGCGGCGCTGCGCCTGCTGCGCTACCGCGACAACGGCCGCCTCGACCACGAGGGTCACACGCTCGCCGCGGCCTGGGAGTGGGAGACGGTCGAGCGCCTGTCGGGCACGCTGCGCGCGGGCAGCACACGCAGCCTGCGCCCCTACGACAGCTTCGTGCTCCCGGGCGCGACCGCGCGCAACCTGGAGACCACCGACGAGCTGGCCGCGGTCGCCCGCCTGGGCGCCGCGGGCCGGACCAGCCTCGAGGCCGCGCTCGGCACCCGGCGCGTGGACGAGTCCGACCCGGCCTTCGCCGTGTCCGAATTGCGCGCCGACACCCTCGCGCTGGGCGGGCGCTGGCGCCCCGCCGGCGCGCTTGCCTACGGCGCCGCCTGGCGCCACACCTGGGGCCGCTACCCGGTGCTCGGCGACCGCTACCGGGTGAATGCGCTGGACTTCAGCGCCGAACTCAGCCCCAGCGGGGCGAGCCGGCTGTACGCGCGCCTGAGCCCGACCCGGGCCCGCTACGACAGCGCCACCGAGCGCGACTTCAGCGGCCTCACCGCCGCCGCGCAGTGGCGCTGGCAGGCGAGCGGCAAGCTCACGCTGACGCTGCGCGCAGTGCGCGACCTGGGCCAGGACGCCTACCTCGAACGCTACGGCGCCGCGGACAGCGTCGCCGCGGTGCGTGGCAGCGTCGACGACAGCACGGTGCTGACGCGCGTGGCGCTGGAGGCCGCGCATGCCTGGAGCGAAAAGCTGCAGTTCAGCGCCGGCCTGGGCACGACACGGCGCGAACTCGCGCGCCTGCCACCGGGCCAGACCGTCGCGCTCGAGGGCCGCGACCGCACGACCGCGACCACGCTGGGCCTGCGCTGGGCGGCCACGCGCCACGCCGACCTGGGCTGCGACGCCGGCCGGGAGCATCGCAGCGCCCGCGGCCCGCTCAGCGGCCCCTACGGCGCCACCACCCTCGCCTGCTACGCGCGCCTGGCCTGGCGCTGAGACCCGGGGCGCGGAAGTCCGGGGCAAGGACCCGGGTCTTCGCTCGACAGGCGCGGCCGCAGCGGGCCCACAATCCCGGCCAGCGCCACGACCGTCGAAGCCGCCCCATGCCTGCCGCCGCCCTGTCCGTCCAACCCGTCATCATGGCCGGCGGCTCCGGCACCCGGCTGTGGCCGCTGTCGCGCGCGGGCTACCCCAAGCAGTTCCTCGTGCTGCACGGCAACACGAGCCTGCTGCAGCAGGCGGCGCAGCGTCTGGCGGCGCTGGGCGAGGCCGCGGCGGACGACGGCGCCGACAGCACGCCGCTGACCGTGGCCGCGCCCATCGTCGTCGGCAACGAGGAGCACCGCTTCCTCGTCCTCGACCAGCTGCGCGAGGCGCGCTGCGAGCCGTCGGCGCTGATCCTCGAGCCGCTGGGCCGCAACACCGCTCCGGCGCTGACGCTGGCGGCGCTGCAGGCGGTGCAGGACGGCAGCGACCCGGTGCTCGTGGTCACGCCGGCCGACCACTCCGTCACCGACCCGGACGCCTTCACCGCCGCGCTCGCGCGTGCCGCGCGCGCCGCGGCCGGCGGGGCGGTGGTCATCCTCGGCATCGCTCCTGACCGGCCCGACACCGGCTTCGGCTACGTCCAGGCCGTCGACGCCGGCAGCGACGGGGTGCATACGGTGCAGCGCTTCGTCGAGAAGCCCGACCTCGCCACCGCCGCCGCCTACCTGGCCGAGGGCGGCTACTACTGGAACGGCGGCATCTTCGTGCTGCGCGCCAGCACCTGGCTGCAGGCGCTGGAGCGCTTCCGCCCCGACATCGCGCGCCAGACCCAGCTCGCCTTCGACGCGCGCAGCACCGACGCCGCCTTCGTCCGCCCGGCGCGCGAGGCCTTTGCGCGCGTGCCCTCGGAATCGGTGGACTATGCGGTGATGGAACGCTGCCCCGGCAGCGGCATCGGCCTGGGCATGGTGCCGCTGCGGGCGGGCTGGAGCGACCTCGGCGCCTGGGACGCCGTCTGGCAGGCCGCCCCCAAGGACGGCGACGGCAACGCCGCCACCGGCGACGTGCTCTTCCACGACAGCCACGACACGCTGGTGCATGCGACGAGCCGGCTCGTGGGCGTGATCGGGCTGCAGGACGTCGTCGTCGTCGAGACCGCCGACGCCGTGCTGGTGAGCGACCGCGCGCGCAGCCAGCAGGTCAAGGTGCTGGTGGGCGCGCTCGACCGCCAGCGGCGCGCCGAGCACACCGCGCACCGCAAGGTGCACCGGCCCTGGGGCTGGTACGACAGCATCGACGCCGGCGACCGCTTCCAGGTCAAGCGCATCATGGTCAAGCCCGGCGCCTCGCTCAGCCTGCAGATGCACCACCACCGCGCCGAGCACTGGATCGTCGTGCGCGGCACGGCCGAGGTCACGTGCGGCGAGCGCCGCATCCTGCTGACCGAGAACCAGAGCACCTACATCCCCCTGGGCGAGACACACCGCCTGGCCAACCCGGGCAAGGTGCCGCTGGAGATCATCGAGGTCCAGTCCGGCAGCTATCTCGGGGAGGACGACATCGTCCGCTTCGAGGACAGCTACGGCCGGGGCTGACGGCCCCGGCAAGGCAGGCCCGGGAGATGACGGCCATGGGGGGCTGGCACGCGCTGACCCGGGGCCTGCGGGCCTGCAGCCGGACCCTGGCCCTGGCCGCCGCCGGCGCGCTGCCGGCCGCGCCCGCGGCGGCGATGACGCTCGAGCGCGTGGGCAGCGACCTCTTCGCCACCGGGCCCATCGTCAGCGCCGACGTCGAGGCCTTCCGGGCCGAGATCGCGCGTGGCGGTCTGCGGCGCGTGGTGCTCGTCAACTCCTTCGGCGGCGAGCTGCGCGCCGCGCTGCACGTGGCCGTGATGGTGCGCGACGCCCGGCTCGACACCCTCGTGTCGGGGCAGTGCCACTCCTCGTGCTCGCTGATCTTCATGGCCGGACGCGAGCGCCGCTTCGCCACCGGCAGCCGCCCGCGCTCCACGCTGGTGGGCATCCACGGGCCCAACCACCGCCACACGCGCGAACCCACGCCCGAGGCCGCGCGGCTCATGGAGCGCTTCTACCGCGAGCGCATGGGGCCGCGCTACGACCAGGCCATCATCGGCCAGGCGCTGTACGCCATCACCGAGCACAACGGCATGCTGCGGCTGCGCGAGCTCGAGCGCACCACGCCGGAGGAGCGCGTGCCCTGGTTCTGCCCGAGCGCCCAGACCCCGCAGGCGGCCTGCGCGCGGCACCACGGCGATGACGCCTACACCCTGGGCGTGGTCACCCACCGCGAGACCGTGCCGCTGGCGCTGCCGGCCGCGATGCGGCTGCCGCTGGAGTACTTCGGCCTGCGCCTGGACGAGACCGGCGAGCCCCTGCCGCCGCGCCTGAGCGAGATCTCCGGCACGCTGTGCCGCAGCCTGCCGTCCTGCACGCGCGGCTTCGACGACGCGGGCGCGCGCTGGCTCGCCTCCGACCCCCACCGGGCAGCTGCCGTGGGGCTGGACAAGCCCGGCTACGTCTTCAGCCGCAATGCCGACAGCCCCTGGCAGGCCATGCTGCAGGCCTTGTACGCCTGCAACCACATGCGCGACAACCCGCGCCTGTGCCGCGTGGTCGCCGTGGACGACCGCAGCCTGCCCGACCTGGGCGCCGCGGCCGCAGCCCGTGCCCGTGAGCTGCTCGCGGCGCCACCGGCGCCCGATGCCCGCGCCGTGGCGGCCGAGAACGCCGAGCCCGGCGCCGAGGTGCCGTGGACCTACCGCAAGACCGACGTGCGCAGCCCGGCGCCAGTGGGCATCGAAGGCGTGCGGCGCGTCGACACGGCCGAGCTCGCCCGCCTGCTGACGCAGCCGCGGCGGCCGCTTCTCGTCGACGTCGGCGGCCCCGAGCCGCAGATGCTGCCCGGGGCCCTGCACTTCGTCCATGGCGGGTTGGCGTTCCGAGACATCCCGGCCGAGAACGCCTACGAGCAACGCTTCCTGGCCATGCTGCGCGCCGCCGGGGCCCAGTTCGGCAGCGAGATCGTGTTCTACGGCGCCGACTCCTCGAGTTGGACCTCGGTGAACGCCGCGATGCGTGCGCAGCGCAACGGCTACACGCGCGTGCACTGGTACCGCGGCGGTCTCGCGGCATGGCAGCGCGCCGGGCTGCCGACAGTGCAGAAGACGGCGGTGGCGGTACTGCGCTGACCGCCCCGCGAGCGGGCTTGCGCCCGCTCAGCGCTCTCGGCGCCCCCTTGCGCACACTGCAGGCACGGCACCGGCCGGCCGCCCCAACGGCCGCGCCGGGCCGACGCCTCGCGCCGTCGCCGCCCGCCACCCCCTGCCCGCCATGCCCGCCAACGCCGACACCCTGCTCCAGGCCATCGCCCGCCGCCGGGGCCTCGACATCGAGATGCTGCGCGCTCGCGCACTGAACCGGCAAGCCCGCAGCCGGGGCTGGCTGGGCCCCGCAGCCGCGGCACGCAGCCTGGCGCTCAGCTACGCGCTGGAGCACGCCGGGCAGCAGCTCACCGCCCTGCTGGCCGCCGGCTCGCGCCACGTCAGCGGCCTCGCGCTGGACGACGCACTGCGCGCCGTGCACGCCGAGGCCGCCCGTGGCCACGGGGCCACACTCGGCTACTGGCCACCGCCCGGCCAGGCGCCGGCCGAGCTGGCGCAGCATTACCTCGCCGCGGTCGAGGTCGTGGGCCGCGCGGGGCTGGACGTCGCCGTGGCGCTCAAGGTGGACCTGATGGACTACCGCGCCGACCTGCTCGACCCGGTGCTGCGCGCGGCCGCGGAGCACGGCGTGCGCCTGCACTTCGACGCCCAGGGCCTGGAGACCGCGGACCGCACGCACGCCCTGGTCGAGCATGGCCTGGGCCGCGGCGTCGCGGTCTCGGGCACGCTGCCGGCGCGCTGGCGGCGCTCGGCCGCCGACGCCGAGCGCTTCATCGCCTGGGGCCTGCCGGTGAGGCTGGTCAAGGGCCAGGGCGGCGACCCGGCCTGGCCGCGCGCCGACCCGCGGCGCAGCTTCCTCGCGCTGGCAGAGCAGCTCGCGGGTCGCGCCGTGCACGTGGGCGTGGCCACGCACGACCGGCGCGCGGCCGAGCCGGCGTTGCGGTTCCTGCAAGGAGCGGGCACCCCATGTGCGCTCGAGCAGATGCGCTCGCTGCCGCGCCTGGACGCCCTGGCGGGCGCGCTGGGCGTGCCGGTGCGCGCCTACGTCGCCTACGGCCGCTTCGGCCTGCCCTACGCGGTGGGCGAGGTCTTCCGCCGACCGGCCATCGCCGGCTGGATCCTGCGCGACCTGCTCGTGCGCCACCGCCCTGCCGGCCCCGTGGCCGCCAGGCCGCGCTGACCATGCCGCGCTGGCGCACCGACGCGCCGCCGGGGGGGAACCTGTACGCGCAGCCCGAGTTCATCGACGTGCTCGGCGAGGTCTTCCATCCCGGGCACGCCTGCCGGCCGGCAGACGTGGCGGTCGGGCGCGAGGTCTATCGCCTGCCCTGGATCGAGGGCCGCGGCCCGGTGCCCGACATCACCTTCGTCGACTACCACGAGCCCGTCGGACGCCTGAACCCCGCGGCAGGATGGAGCCTGCGGCCTGGCGACACCAGGGGACAACGTCTACACCGCCTGCCGCGCCTGCACCCGGCCAGCCGCGGCCTGGTGGCCCTGGACGACTGGCGCGCCCAGGCCCGGGGCGAGGCGCTCGGCGCCCCGGTGGTGCTGTGGCGGGGCTTCACGCGCTGGGAGGATTACCTCACGCTGCTGCGCACGCGCCGCGTGCTGGCCGAGGACCAGCGTCGGCGTCGCCGTCTCGAGGCCCTGGCCGGGCCGCTGCGCTTTGCCGTCGACGACCTGGGCAGCGACGTGCTTCCGACCTGCTTCGACTGGAAATCGGCACGCGACCGTGCGGCCGACCGTGCTGAGCTCTTCGCCTCCGAGGCCCCGCGACGCTTCTTCGGCGCGCTGCGCGCACGCGGCCTGCTGCGCGCCTCGACGCTGCGTGCGGGCGACGGCCAACTGCTGTCGGTGTGGCTGGGCGCGCTGCACGCCGAGCGCTGGACAGGCTGGGTCTTCGCCTTCAACCCCGACCCGGCGCTGGCACGCTTTTCGCCCGGCCGGCAACTGCTCTACACGATGCTGGAGGAGAGCTGGCGCGCCGGACACCACGAGTTCGACTTCTCGATCGGGCTGGAGCCCTACAAGCTCTCGTTCGCCACCCATGTGCGTGTGCTGGGCACGGCCGGCCGGCCCCCGGCGGGCGAGCGCCTCGCGGCGCTGGCCCACCGGCTGCTCGCGCACCGGCCCGGGCTGCTGCAGGCCTTGCGCGGGCTGCGTCGCCGCGTGCGGATCAGTTGACGCGCAGCGTCGTGCCCGCCTTGAAGCGGGCGGCGCCCGCCTCCCAGGTCTGGCCGGCCCCCGCGTTGTCGGCGTTGGCGAAGCGCACCGCAAAGCGCGCGTCCGAGGCCGTGAGTGCGAAGACGTCGGGCGCGCTCAGCAGCACGTCGTAGTCCCCCTTGTCGGCCGTGGCGGGCACCGGCAGCGCGACGCTGATGCGGGTCGACCCCGTGGCCTTCGGCGCCAAGCCGCCCAGATTGCCCGCAGCGGCGCTGATCGTCGCGCCGGTGCTGCGGTGGCGCAGCGTCACGACCAGCTTGCGCGCCGCGAACAGGCGTGCCCAGCCGGTGTTGCGCAAGTCCACGTCCACCATCACCTGCCCGCCGGCGCTCACTGCGGTGTGGTGCGAGACGGCGTCGAGTTGCAGGCGGTAGCCCATGAAGCCCGAGACCTGCGTCAGGCAGCCGCCGTTGCGCCATGCGGAGATGAAGCCTGCCCAGTCACTGTTGTTGAACCAGGCCAGGTGGTAGGCCGGGCCTTCGCTCAGGATGTCGGGGCAACTCGTGCGCAGTGGCGTCTCGGCCACGCAGTTCTCGCCGCCGAAGGCGGTGTTCAGAGACAGGGCCTTGACGTAGGTGCGCTGCTCGGTGGTCTGGTAGGTGCCGGTGTCGCTCGGGCCGGACTGGAAGCAGTCGTTGTGCAGGCCCAGCCGCGTCTGCTGCGTCGGCGAGGGGTACCACTTCATCAGGTCGGCCGGGTAGCGGATGCCGACCTGCGTCGTGGCCGGCACGTTGGCCAGCAGCGCGTCACGCACGATCGCCCGGTTCGCGTCGGCCGTGGCACAGCTCGTCGTTCCCGAGTTGTAGCCGCAGGAATTGCCAGACTTCGACGAGTGCCACTCGCCCCAGGCACCGATGAAGCCGGCGCGCATGTGGGGAATGACGTCGGCGTTGGCGGCAAGCACCGGCTTCAACTGCTCGAGGTGGCGCTTGATCTGCGCTGCCGTGGCGTCGTTGCCGGTGCCGCTGAAGTCGTAGCCGAACAGCAGCGTGGTCTTCATGCCGGCCGCGCGCACCTGGGCGAAGCGGCTTCCGAGGCTGGTGAGGAAGGACGCGGGCAGGTCGCTGGCGCGCCAGGCCGCGAGCGAGACCTTGGCCATCACCAGGCGCTGCCCGCTGTTGTAGGTGGCCTGCACGCTGCCGGCGTCGTAGGCGCTGACGAAGTCGCTGCCGGCCCAGCCGTAGAAGCCGCGATCGGGGTTGGGAATGTCGGCGCCGGTGGCGGCGAAGGCAGCGGCGGTGGCTACGCCGCTGGTGCCGACGTTGCCGGGTGCGGGTGCGGGTGCGGGTGCGGGTGCAGGTGCAGGAGCAGGGGCGCCAGCCACCGTCGCCGGGATGTAGCAGGCCTTGGCCACGCCCGGGGCCGGGTCGCCGAAGACGGCATTGCCGCTGTTGCAGTCAAAGGGGCCGGTGATCGTGCGGTAGCGGAAGCTGCCGGGCGCGCCGTAGTACAGCACGGTGCTGCCGCTGTACTGGCAGGTGGTGCTGGTCCATTCCCCTGCGCACCATACATAGCCCGAGGGCAGCGTGCTCGCGTAGCCGATGCTGCTGCTGGTGCGGCGCGCCAGGGCCACGACGGTACCGTCGGCCTCTTGCGCGGCGGCGGCGCCCTCGGCCTCCGGCGCA
>JBILNB010000135.1:0-5697 GCA_044375195.1 Rubrivivax sp.
GTTCGGCCTCTTGCGCCTGGGTCTGCGCGAAGCGCGCCAGCAGTTCCTGGTAAGAACGCAGGCGCACCGTCGAAGCGCGCCAGGCCGCGTCAACCTGCACCCCCTGCAGGGCCGACAGCGCCGCCAGCAGCGCGGCGTCGGTCTCGGCCGCATGCGGCTGGGCCGGCACGTGCGCAGCGGGCGCGGGCTCCCCGCGGGCGGCCGTGCGCGGCAGCCCCGGCAGCCAGCGCTGGATCGCCCGGGCCAGCCCGGCCTGGGTGGTGGGCTTGCCCAGGTGGTCGTTCATGCCGGCCTCCAGGCAGCGCTGGCGGTCCTCGACCAGGACGTTGGCCGTCAGCGCAATGATGGGCAGTTGCCCGCAGCCGGGCAGATGACGGATGCGGCGCGTCGCCTCAAGCCCGTCCATGCCCGGCATCTGCATGTCCATCAGGATCAGGTCATGGCGGCAAGTGCTGGCCAGTTCCACCGCCTCGGCGCCGTCCGAGGCGATCAGCACCTCGCAGCCCAGGGTCTCCAGCATCTCGCACAGGATCTCCTGGCTCAACGGGTGGTCCTCGGCCAACAGGATGCGCTGGCCGCTCAGGTCGGCGTCCGTGCCGCCCTCGGAATCGGCGACGTCGATGGTCGCGCCGCCCGCACGCGGCAACCAGATCTCGAAGGCGAAGGTGCTGCCGCGACCCGCCTCGCTGTCCAGGGTCAGGCTGCCGTCCATCAGCGTCACGAGCCGGTGCACGATGGCCAGGCCCAGGCCGGTGCCACCGTAGCGGCGCGCCGTCGTCACGTCGCCCTGGACGAAGGGCTGGAACAGTTGCGGCCGCAGCTCCAGCGGCACGCCCGGGCCGGTGTCGGCGACCGCGCAGCGCAGCCACACGCCGGCCTCGTGGATGCCGCGGGCCTCGATCGTCACCACCACCGAGCCCCGCTCGGTGAACTTGACTGCGTTGCTGCACAGGTTGATCAGCACCTGGGACAGGCGCAGCGGGTCGCCGCGCAGCGGCACGGACCTCAGTGCCGCATCGAGACGCACGCTGAACTCCAGCCCCTTCTCGCGCGCCTGCCCGCCGAACAGGCGCCGCACGCGGTCGACCACGGCGTCCAGGCTGAACGCCTCGCTCGCGAGCGCCAGTTCGCCGGCCTCGATCTTGGAGAGGTCGAGGATGTCGTTGACCACGCCCAACACGTGCTGCGTGGTGTCGAAGAGCTGGTTCAGGCGCCGGGCCTGGCGCGGATTTGCGGCGTCGCGCCGCAGCAGATCGGCCAGGCCGCTGATCACGCCCAGCGGGGTGCGGATCTCGTGGCTCATGTTGGCCAGGAAGACGCTCTTGGCGGCGCTCGCGGCCTCGAGCTGGGCGCTGTACTCGCGCAGGCGCAGGTCGGCCGCCTGGCGCAGGCCCTCGGCGGCGCTGCCGAGTTCCTCGACCCAGACCCAGTTCATGGCCCGGCCGGCCTCAGGGGCTGCGGCACGAACGACGCGCACCCGCGACCAGACATTGGTCCCGTCGATACGGCGAAAGCGCTTGATCCTGTCGAGCGTCTGCAACTCGCCGCGCGCAAGGGCGCGCATCGACTCCGCGTCGTTGCCGAGGTCGTCCGGGTGCGTCAGGTCCTGCCATCGGCGACCCACCAGCTGGGCACGGGGGTGGTCGAGGAGCCGGGCGAAGGGCTCGTTGACGTCGAAGAAGCTGCCGTCAGCAGGATCGACCAGGCCCAGGGCCATGGGCGCGGCATCGAGCAGGGCGCGCCACGTGGGCGAGGGCTCCTGGGGGCGGGGTGAAGCAAGCAGGTCGATCACAGGATCACGGCGAAGCCGGGCATGGCGAAGGACGGTACACGACAGGCGCCGACGGCTGCGCCGGGTGCATCCGGTCAGCAACCCGGCCGACCCGCCCGACACAGCCACCACAACAGACGGCTTCGCGAGCTTGAATCATGCCACTACCGGCAACGCTGGCGCGGAAGTTTCGGAACATGGCCCGGGAGCACCACGAGGAGACTCCCGGCCTCGAGCCGTTGGCACGGCGCTGCGGCGCGACGGGCTGCCGAGCCCCGACGCCGATAATCCAGCACTTTTCACCAGCCTGCCCCGATGACACGCGTCTACAACTTCAGCTCCGGCCCCGCCACCCTGCCCGAGCCGGTGCTGCGCCAGGCCGCCGAGGAGATGCTCGACTGGCGCGGCAGCGGCATGTCAGTGATGGAGATGAGCCACCGCGGCAAGGAGTTCACGGCCATCGCCGCCGCGGCCGAGCGCGACCTGCGCGAGCTGCTGGCCGTGCCGGCCAGCCACCGCATCCTGTTCATGCAGGGCGGCGCCATCGCCGAGAACGCCATCGTGCCGCTGAACCTGCTGCGCGGCCGCCGCAGCGCCGACTACGTGGACACGGGGCACTGGAGCCAGCGCTCCATCCAGGAGGCGCGGCGCTACGGCGCGGTCAACGTCGCGGCCTCGGCCGCGGCCAGCGGCTACACCGCGATCCCGCCGCGCGCGCAGTGGCAGCTCGACCCCGACGCCGCCTACGTCCACATCTGCTCCAACGAGACCATCGACGGCGTGCAGTACCCCCACACGCCCGACGTCGACGCGGTGCCGCTGGTGGCCGACATGTCCAGCGACATCCTCTCGCGCCCGATCGACGTCTCGAAGTACGGGCTCATCTACGCCGGCGCGCAGAAGAACATCGGCCCCTCGGGCCTGACGCTGGTGATCGTGCGCGAGGACCTGCTGGGCCAGGCCCACCCGCTGTGCCCGAGCGCCTTCGACTACAAGGTCGTGGCCGACAACGGCTCGATGTTCAACACCCCGCCCACCTACGCGATCTACATCGCCGGGCTGGTGTTCCAGTGGCTCAAGGCCCAGGGCGGTCTGGCGGAGATGGCGCGCCGCAACGCCGAGAAGGCGGCGCTGCTGTACGACTGCCTGGATGCGTCGTCGCTGTACCGCTGCCCGGTCGACCGCGCCTGCCGCAGCCTGATGAACGTGCCCTTCCGCCTGAAGGACGAGTCGCTGGACGCCGCCTTCCTCGACGGCGCGCAGGCGCGTGGGCTGGTGCAGCTCAAGGGCCACCGCTCGGTGGGTGGCATGCGCGCCTCGATCTACAACGCCATGCCGCGGGCCGGCGTGCAGGCGCTGGTGGACTACCTGCGTGTGTTCGAGGCCCGACATGGCTGAGGCGCCGGCCCCCGGCGCGGGCAGTCCCTGCCCGGGTGAAGGGCCGGCCGTCTGGAGCGAGGCCGAGGGCCCGGTGCTGACGATCACGCTGCAACGGCCGCAGGCGCGCAACGCCGTCGACGGCCCGACCGCCGCCGCGCTGCGCGCCGCCTTCGAGGCCTTCGAGGCCGACGAAGGCCTGCGCGTGGCCGTGCTCCACGGCGCAGGCGGCACCTTCTGCGCCGGCGCCGACCTGAAGGCCCTGGCCGACCCGCAGCGCCGCAACGCGGTGGAGCCCACCGGCACCGGCCCGGGGCCGATGGGGCCCACGCGCATGGCCTTCGGCAAGCCCGTCATCGCCGCCGTCGAGGGCCACGCCGTGGCAGGCGGGCTGGAGCTCGCGCTGATGTGCGACCTGCGCGTGGCCGCGCGCGGCGCGGTCTTCGGCGTGTTCTGCCGGCGCTGGGGCGTGCCGCTGATCGACGGCGGCACGGTGCGCCTGCCGCGGCTGGTCGGCATGGGCCGGGCACTGGACCTGATCCTCACCGGCCGCGCGGTGGACACCGCCGAGGCGCTGGCCATCGGCCTGGTCGAGCGCGTCGTCGACGACGGCCTGGCCCTGGCCGCGGCGCAGGCGCTGGCGCGCGAGATCGCCGCCTTCCCGCAGGCCTGCCTGCGCGCCGACCGCGCCTCCGCCTACGCGCAGTGGGACCTGCCGCTCGCGCAGGCGCTGCGGCAGGAGGGCGCGGGCGGGTACGCGGTCGTCCATGCCGAGGGCCTGGCCGGCGGGGCCCGTTTTGCCGCCGGCGCGGGCCGGCACGGGCAACCCGCCGGCCCGGGCCCGGCCGGCGCCCTGCCCTGACCGCGCCCGGAGTACCCCTCAGGCGCGAACCGCCCGCCCTGCGCCGCCCGGCCCAGCCTGCGCCCTTGCACCGAGCCCGCGATGGACACCTTCCAGGACAGCCCCGAAGAAGCCGACTTCCGCGCCGGCGTGCGCGCCTTCGTCGAGCGTGAGGTCGCGCCGCACGTCGCCGCCTGGGACGAGGCGGGTGAGTTCCCGCGCGCGCTGTACCGGCGCGCCGCGCAGCTGGGGCTGCTGCAGCTGGGCTACCCCGAGGCGCTGGGCGGCACGCCCTGCGGCCTGCGCTTGCGGCTCATCGCCGCCGAGGAGATCGCCCGCGCCGGCAGCGGCGGGCTGATGGCCAGCCTGTTCTCGCACAACATCGGCCTGCCGCCGGTGGTGGCGCACGGCAGCGCCGCGCTGCAGCAGCGCGTCGTGCCGCCGGTGCTGGCAGGCGAGCGGGTGGCCGCGCTTGCGATCACCGAGCCCGGCGGCGGCTCCGACGTCGCGCGCCTGCGCCTGCGCGCGCGGCGCGAGGGCGGGGAGTGGGTGCTCGACGGCGAGAAGACCTTCATCACCAGCGGCCTGCGCGCCGACTGGATCACCGTGGCCGCGCGCACCGGCGGGCCGGGCGCGGCAGGCGTCTCGCTGCTGGCCGTGCCAGGCGACGCACCGGGCCTGCAGCGCACCCGGCTGCAGAAGATGGGCTGGTGGTGCAGCGACACCGCGCACCTGCGCTTCGACGCGGTGCGCGTCCCGGCGGACCACCTCATCGGCGAGGAGAACGCGGGCTTTCGCATGATCATGGCCAACTTCAACGGCGAGCGGCTGCTGATGAGCGCCGGCGCCTGCGCCTTCGCGCAGGCCTGCCTGGACGAGGCCCTGGACTGGGCGCGCCAGCGCCAGACCTTCGGCCGCGCGCTGCTGGAGCACCAGGTCACGCGCCACCGCCTCGCGGACATGCGCATGCGCATCGTCGCCACGCGCGCCATGCTCGCCGACGTCACCGCCCGCTTCGAGCGCCACCCCGAGGACGCCCCCACCGTCGCCGACATCTGCCTGCTGAAGAACCAGGCCACGCAGACCATGCAGTACTGCGCCGACGCCGCGGTGCAACTGCTCGGCGGCATGGGCTACGTGCGCGGCACGAAGAGCGAGCGCATCTACCGCGAGGTCAAGGTCATGATGATCGGCGGCGGCGCCGAGGAGATCATGAAGGAACTCGCGGCGCGGCAGCTGGGATGGTGAAACACTGCGCCATCCAGTCGATGGCCATGCGGTAGCCCCACACGCCGAAGCCCGCCATCACCGCCGTGACCACCGGCGACATCAGCGACTTGTGATAGACCGCCTCGCGCGCGTGCACGTTGCTGATGTGCAGCTCGACCTTCGGGCCGTCGAACATCTTCAGCGCGTCCATCACCGGCACCGAGGTGAAGGTCAGCCCCGCCGGGTTGATGACCAGGCCGTCGGCGGCGTCGATCGCGTCGTGGACGGACTCCACCAGCTCGCCCTCGAAGTTGGTCTGCCGGAACTCCAGCCGCCAGCCGAGCTCGTCAGTGCGCGTCGCGCACAGCGCGCGCACGTCCTCCAGCGTGTGGTGGCCGTAGATCTGCGGCTCGCGCCGGCCCAGGCGGTTCAGGTTCGGGCCGTTGAGGACGAAGAGGGTGTGAGGCATGGCATGCAATCGCTTGAGGACACAATTTTC
>JBILNB010000074.1:0-19943 GCA_044375195.1 Rubrivivax sp.
CGGCCGCGGCCTGCAGCGCACCCACGGCGTACTTGATGCCGTGATGCTCCTCGAAGCGCGACTTCAGGCCCTTGAGGATCTCCACCGTCTGCTCGACCGAGGGCTCGACGACGTCGATCTTCTGGAAGCGCCGCGACAGCGCCGCGTCCTTCTCGAACACGCCTCGGTACTCGGTGAAGGTTGTCGCGCCGATGCACTTCATCGCGCCGCTGGACAGCGCGGGCTTGAGAAGATTGCTCGCATCCAGCGTCCCGCCCGAAGCCGCGCCAGCGCCAATCAGCGTGTGGATCTCGTCGATGAAGAGCACCGCGTTGGGCTGGTCCTTGAGCTGCTTGAGCACGCCCTTGAGGCGCTGCTCGAAGTCGCCGCGGTACTTGGTGCCCGCCAGCAGCGCGCCCATGTCCAGCGCGTAGACCACGGAGCGCGACAGCACCTCCGGCACGTCGTTCTGAGTGATGCGCCAGGCCAGGCCCTCGGCGATGGCCGTCTTGCCCACGCCCGCCTCGCCCACCAGCAGGGGGTTGTTCTTGCGCCGCCGGCACAGCACCTGGATCACACGCTCGACCTCGTGCTCGCGCCCGATCAGAGGATCGATCTTGCCGTCGCGCGCGAGCTGGTTCAGATTCTGGGTGTACTGGTCCAGCGGCGAAGCCTTGCCGTCGGAGGCTTCTTCCTTCTCGCCGCCCTCCTCCCGCGAAGAACCCTCGCCAGACTTCGCGGGCTCCGGCGGTTCGCTCTTCTTGATGCCGTGGGCGATGAAGTTGACCACGTCCAGCCGGGTCACGCCCTGCTGGTGCAGGTAGTAGACCGCGTGCGAATCCTTCTCGCCGAAGATCGCGACAAGCACGTTCGCGCCCGTCACCTCCTTCTTACCGCTGCCGGTGGACTGCACGTGCATGATGGCGCGCTGGATCACGCGCTGGAAGCCGAGCGTGGGCTGCGTGTCCACCTCCTCGGTACCCGAGACCGTGGGCGTGTTCTCCTTGATGAAGGAGGTGAGGCTCTTGCGCAGGTCGTCGATGCTCGCCGCGCAGGCGCGCAGCACCTCGGCGGCCGAGGGGTTGTCCAGCAGGGCCAGCAGCAGATGCTCGACCGTGATGAATTCGTGACGCTGCTGGCGGGCCTCGACGAAGGCCATGTGCAGGCTGACTTCAAGCTCTTGCGCGATCATGCGGCCTCCATCAGGCATTGCAGGGGGTGCTGGTCACGGCGCGCCGCCGCGAGAACCAACTCGACCTTCGTCGCCGCGACGTCCCGGGTGTAGACCCCGCAGATGCCGCGTCCCTCGTGGTGGATCTTCAACATGATCATCGTGGCCGTCTCGACGTCATGGTGAAAGTACTGCTGAAGCACGCGGATGACGAATTCCATCGGCGTGTAGTCGTCGTTGAGCATGACGACCTGGTACATCGACGGCGGCTTGGTGCGCGCAGTCTGCCGCTCCACCACCACGGCACCGTGGTCGCCGCCGCCGGGCGGTGCCGGCGTGGGCTTCGAGGGATCCTCGGGGCGAAGGGGCATGACTGATTCTATGCACAGCACCACGACAGAGCGCGCTGACGGGGCCATGGTTGCGGGCGCGTGACACACCTTGTAGCAAGCCGCGGGCCAAGGCGCGACGCAGGGGCGAAAGAATGCCCCTGGCAGCGTAGCGCTGGCAGGGGCCTGTTCAGGATGCACCATCGCGGTGCAGCAAGCCGAAGGGCGGCCCGCGAGCCTCTCGCGGGCCTGCAGGCTCACATGTGGTCGATCATCACCTGGCCGAAGCCGGAGCAGGAAACCTGAGTCGCACCCTCCATAAGGCGGGCGAAGTCGTAGGTGACCTTCTTGCTCTGGATCGCGCGCTCCATCGACGAGATGATCAGGTCCGCCGCGGCCGTCCAGCCCATGTGGCGCAGCATCATCTCGGCCGAGAGGATTTCCGAACCCGGGTTCACGTAGTCCTTGCCGGCGTACTTCGGTGCCGTGCCGTGTGTGGCCTCGAACATCGCCACCGTGTCGCTGAGGTTGGCGCCCGGGGCGATACCGATGCCGCCGACCTGGGCCGCGAGCGCGTCGGAGACGTAGTCGCCGTTCAGGTTCAGCGTCGCAATGACCGAGTACTCGGCCGGGCGCAGCAGGATCTGTTGCAGGAAAGCGTCAGCGATCGAGTCCTTGACCGTGATCTCGCGCCCGGTCTTCGGGTTGCGGAACTTGCACCACGGCCCGCCGTCGATGGGCTCGGCACCGAACTCACGCTGCGCGAGCGCGTAGCCCCAGTCGCGGAAGCCCCCCTCCGTGAACTTCATGATGTTGCCCTTGTGAACCAGCGTGACAGAGGGCTTGTCATTGTCGATCGCGTACTGCAGCGCCTTGCGAACCAGGCGCTCCGTGCCCTCGCGCGAGACCGGCTTGATGCCGATGCCGGAGGTGGCGGGGAAGCGGATCTTGCGCACCCCCATCTCCTCGACGAGGAACTTGATGAGCTTCTTTGCCTTGTCGGACTCGGCCTCGTACTCGATGCCTGCGTAGATGTCCTCGGAGTTCTCGCGGAAGATGACCATGTTGGTCTTCTCCGGCTCCTTCAGCGGGCTGGGCACCCCCTTGAAGTACTGCACAGGACGCAGGCAGACGTACAGGTCGAGTTCCTGGCGCAGCGCCACGTTCAGCGAGCGGATGCCGCCGCCGACGGGGGTGGTCAGCGGACCCTTGATCGAGACGACGTAGTCGCGCACGACGTCCAGCGTCTCCTGGGGCAGCCAGACGTCGGGGCCGTAGACGCGCGTGGACTTCTCCCCGGCGTAGACCTCCATCCAGTGGATCTGCTTCGCGCCACCGTAGGCCTTGGCCACGGCCGCGTCGACCACCTTGATCATCACCGGCGTGATGTCGAGACCGGTGCCATCTCCCTCGATGTAGGGAATGATGGGGTTGTCCGGGACGTTCAGGGAGTTGTCCGCGTTGACGGTGATCTTGCTGCCGGCTTGGGGCACTTTCACATGCTGGTACATCGATCTGCTCTCCGCCTCTGGTTTTTAGGCAATTGGGACTCTAGAATTCTAGAAGAGGGAACTGTCTTCGCACTGACCGCAGGCCGTATCCTTCGGATCTGCTCCACTGGAGCGGATGTTCTCAAAACCACGAAAGGCACACACCATGACCAAGCTCCTTGCCGCCCTGATCACCGCCGCCTTCTGCATCGGCGCCTACGCCCAGGGCACCGCCCCCGCCGCCGCCCCGGCGAAGAAGGAAGAGAAGAAGGCCGAGAAGAAGGAAGAGAAGAAGGCCGAGAAGAAGGCCGAGAAGAAGGAAGAGAAGAAGGCCGAGAAGAAGTGATTCCTGGGCCCGTCGGGCCGGGCGGCGCTTTGTTCGCCGCCTCAGCGCGATAGTCCAGAACAGCGCGCACAGCTTCCAGATGTGCGTGAAGTTTCCCGAAATGCCCGGCACCTCCGGGCGTTTTTCATTGTGGCTGCATTCGCGCAGCCTGCTTCGAGGCACGCCAGATACCTCGTCGGCCTGTTGAGTCAGCCGAAGCAATAGTCCCACACAGGACGCCAGACGTCTCTTCCAAGCGCCCAGGCTGACGCCGACGCCAGCAGCAGACCCGCGACGCGCACGGCCCACGGCACCGCCCGCTGGCGCCAGGCCGCCGAGCGCGGGCCATTGACGCGCCCTACCCACCACGGCAGCAGTTGCAGGCCGGAGGCCGATGCCAGCGCGAACGCGGCCATCGCCAGTGCCCCGCCCAAGGCCGTGTTCGCCAGCCCGGCCACGACGAGCGCCGATTGCAGCAGCCCGCAGGGCCAGAACACCCAAGCAAGGCCCGACCCCGCGGCAGTCGCAGGGCCGGAGATCCGCTGCCAGCCGGAGGCTGTCGCGCCTGCAGCCTGGGGCCGCAAGGCCAGCGCCAGGCGTCGGTTGCCAGCCAGAGTCATCCATGCCGGCTGCCGGCCCGCCCATGCCATCCATACGCCGAGCACCAGAGCCGCAGCGTGCAGCATCGCCCACGCCGGCCGAAGCACCGGCACCGTCGCAGCCAGACCACCCATCGCGCCCACCCCGGCAGCGGCCAAGCCACCGCCGGCAGCATATCCCCCCAGGCGTGCCAGATGGAAGGCAGGCGCCACGGCCTGCGGCCGACTCCCCTGGCCGCACGCACCGAGCACGGCCGCGCAGGCCGGGCCACACATGGCGGCGCAATGCGGGATGCCCGCGAGCCCGAGGAGGAAGGCGCTCGTCACCAGCGCGAGGTCCATGGGTCGCGGCCTAGATGATGCGCGAGAAGCGGGCGCGGTCCCGATCCGTCTGCAGGTGCCGGTCGAAGACCATGGCAACCCCGCGGACGAAGAACCAGCCCAGGGGCGTGAGCTCGATGCCCTGCGCGTCGACCTCCACCAAGCCCTCCTCCTGGAATGGCGCAAGACGCTCGATCTCGTCAGCGAAGTATTCCTGCGGATCCACCAGATGAGCCATTTCGACGGCCTCGAACTCCACGCGCCCCTGGCACATCAGCGCCATGATCACGGCGCGGCGGATCAGATCGTCGCGCCCCGCCCTCAGGCCACGCTCCGTGGCGAACCGCCCCGCACGGATGGCTGATTCATAGCCTTCGACGGTCTTGGCGTTTTGGGCATAACAGGCACCCATGCGCCCGATGGCAGAAACGCCCAGGGCGATCAGGTCGCAGTCCGGCTGCGTGCTGTAGCCCTGGAAATTGCGGTGCAGCCGCCCCTGTCGCTTGGCCACCGCCAGGCTGTCGCTCGGCAGGGCGAAGTGGTCCATGCCGATGTAGCTGTAACCCTGGGCCATGAAGCCCGAGAGCGCCTGCGACAGCATCTGCACCCGCGCATCGCCCGAAGGCAGGTCGTGGTCGGCGATGCGGCGTTGCGGCTTGAACCGGGTCGGCAAGTGGGCGTACGCGTACAGGGCGATTCGGTCGGGGCGCAGGGCAGCCACCTGAGAGATGGTGCGCGAGAAGGACTCGGCCGTCTGGCGTGGCAGGCCGTAGATCAGATCCGCGTTGATGGACTGGAAGCCGACCGTGCGCGCAGCGTGGACGAGCTCGCGTACTTGATCGTGCGGTTGGAGGCGGTGAATGGACTGCTGCACGGCGGGGTCGAAGTCCTGCACGCCGAAACTCACCCGGTTGAAGCCGAGACCGACCAGGATGCGCAGCCGCTCGGGGCTGGCCGTGCGTGGGTCGATCTCGATCGAGATCTCGGCCGCCGGCAGGAAGCGAAAACTGCGCCGCAGCGCCAGCATCAGCTCGGCCAGTTCCGAGTCGTGCAGGAAGGTGGGGGTCCCCCCGCCCAGGTGCAGCTGTGACAGGGGCTGCGTGCGACCGATCTGCTCGGTGTGAAGGTCGATCTCACGGATCAGGCACTTGAGGTAGGACTCTGCCCGGGAATGATGGCGTGTCACCAACTTGTTGCAGGCGCAGTAGTAACACACCGATTCGCAGAACGGGACGTGCATGTAGACCGACAAGGGGGCCGGCCCGCCGACGCGCTGACCTCCGCTGCGCTCGCGCAGCGCCTCGCGATACGACATCTCACCGAAGGCGTCGGAGAACCGGTCCGCCGTCGGATAGGAGGTGTAGCGCGGCCCAGGGATGTCCATGCGTCGCAGCAGGTCGGCGGGCAGCATCGAGGGCATTGACTCGGGCCGGTAACTCATGGCGCTACACTCTGAAGCACACGGCTCGAGAGGGGCTTGACCTGGAACAAGCAGCCGCCATCCGATGCGGCAGTCGGGGCGCAGAGCGCCCCGCACACTCCAGGCGGCACCCAGCCTGTTTCTGGAGGGAAGCCATGTCTGTCGTGATGCCGATCCGGCTCGAGCCGTTCAAGGTCGCCTGCTCGAGCTGCAACCTGCGGGAGCTTTGTCTTCCGGTGGGCATGTCCAACGACCAGGTGGCACGCCTGGATGCGCTGGTGGCCAACCGCCGAAGCGTGCCGCGGGGCGAGACCCTGTTCCGCACGGGCGACGGATTCCAGGCGCTGTACGCCGTGCGCACGGGTTTCTTCAAGACCTGCCTTTCTTCCGAGGACGGCCGCGACCAGGTCACCGGCTTCCAGATGGCTGGCGAGCTGCTCGGCCTGGACGGCATCGGCACCGACCGCCACACCTGCGATGCTGTCGCGCTCGAGGATTCGACGGTCTGCGTGATCCCCTATCACATGCTCGAGGGGCTGTCGCACGAGGTGACCGACCTGCAGCGCGTGTTCCACAAGATCATGAGCCGCGAGATCGTGCGCGACCATGGCGTGATGCTGCTGCTGGGCAGCATGCGTGCGGAGGAGCGGCTCGCGGCCTTCCTGCTCAACCTCACGCAGCGGCTGCACATGCGCGGCTACTCGCGCACCGAGTTCATCCTGCGCATGACGCGCGAGGAGATCGGCAGCTATCTCGGTCTGAAGCTCGAGACCGTGAGCCGCACCTTCTCGAAGTTCCAGGACGACGGTCTGCTCGAGGTCAAGCAGAAGCAGATCCGCGTCCTGGACCAGGAGAACCTGCGGCGTCTGGTCAGCAACCCGGGCTGCTGAGCGTCAGCGTGGCGTGTCGGCCTCTCGCGCCAGCAAGGCCGTGAGCGTGCCGGCCGCGGCGATGATGGCCCAGAAGATCAGGAAGCTGAGCGTGTAGACGGCCTGCGCGGGCAGGTCAATGGGGTCCCCGCCGAACCAGGCCAGGGTGCCCGGGTCGACGACAACGAAGACCAGCGTCTCCAGCACCCCGGCCATCACGAAGGACGGCCAGAGCACCATCAGCACGCGCTCGACGCTTCCGGGTCGCCCCCGCGCCACGGGTCACCTCTGCGAGCCCGCCGTGGCGGCGTGGTTGCGGCCCTGGACGGCCGGCCGCTCCTGGAAGGCGGCTCTTTCCTCGGTGTTCAGCACGGGATCCGCGCCGTGGACGGCAATCGCGGCCGTGACCAGTCCCGCCACGACGACGGCCGCCGGACCGGCCACGACGAGCCAGACCATGCCGAATCGCCACCAGGGCGCGGCCTGCGGCTGCTTCGATTCGGGAGAGGGTTCGGATGACATGGGTTTCACCTCGGGATAACGAATGTGGAGTCCTCACTCACCTGGGCCGGCGCGACGTCGGCCGAGGGCAGGCGCTCGACCTGGAAGACCAGGCCGTGGGCACCCGCGCCTTTGCGCGCGGCCTCCTCGGGCGGGATCTGCACGGCCAGCGGTACCCAGCGAGCCTGCGCCGGACCGACCTCGATCTCGTCGCGACCGACCACCCGTGCGGCGGGCCAGGCCGGCAGGCTGACGCGGTAGCGCTGCGTCTTTTCGGTGGCGTTCATGATCTGCAGGCGGTAGCTGTTCTCGACCCGCCCTTCCTCGACCAGGCGCGCGAGCGCGGCGCGATCGCGCACCACGTCCACCTTGAACGGCGAGCGCAGCGCCAGGCTCGTCGCCAGGGCCACGCAGATCAGCAGCAGCACGGCGGTGTAGACAAGCACGCGTGGCCGCACGGCGCGCGCCCACATCTGGCGCGCCGTCAGGCCCAGTGCCATGCTGTTCTGCGTCGCGTAGCGCACCAGGCCGCGTGCATAGCCCATCTTGTCCATGACGCCGTTGCAGACGTCCACGCAGGCGGCACAGCCGATGCATTCGTACTGCAGCCCCTTGCGGATGTCGATGCCCGTGGGGCACACCTGAACGCACAGGCCGCAGTCGATGCAGTCGCCCAGGCCCAGCTTCTGCGGATCGGCCTTGCGGCCGCGCGAGCCCCGCGGCTCGCCACGGGCGCTGTCGTAGCTGATAATCAGCGTGTCCTTGTCGAACATCGCGCTCTGGAAGCGCGCATAGGGGCACATGTACTTGCACACCTGCTCGCGCATCCAGCCGGCATTGCCGTAGGTCGCAAAGCCGTAGAAGAGGATCCAGAACCACTCCCAGGGGCCGAAGCCCAGGGACAGTGCCTCTCCCCAAAGCGTGCGGATGGGCGTGAAGTAGCCCACGAGCGTGAAGCCCGTCCACAGGCCGAGCGTGATCCAGGCCCCTTGCTTGGCCGCCTTGCGGCCCAGTTTGCGCAGACTCCAGGGCGCTGCGTCCAGGCGCATCCGGGCCGTACGATCACCCTCGATGCGACGTTCGACCCACATGAAGATCTCGGTGTAGACCGTCTGCGGGCAGGCATAGCCGCACCACAGGCGCCCGGCCACGGCCGTGAACAGGAACAGCGCGTAGGCACTGACGATGAGCAGGCCCGTCAGGTAGATGAAGTCCTGCGGGTACAGGACCAGCCCGAAGACGTAGAAGCGCCGGGCTGCGAGGTCAAACAGCACAGCCTGGCGAGCATTCCACTCGAGCCAGGGCAGGCCGTAGTACAGCGCTTGCGTGGCCCAGACCAGCGCCCAACGCCAGCGCGCGAACCAGCCACTGATGGCACGGGGGTAGATCCTCTGCTGCTTCTGGTACAGCGAGACGATCGCCCCTGCCGCGTCCTGCGCGTCCGAGACCGGGCTCGCGTTGGACATCCCCATCGCCGCGACGCCTCCTCTCAGCGGGCAGCGACGGCGGTGGCCGGGGCCGACAGGTTCAGCACGTAGGCGGCGAGCACGTGGATCTGCTCGGGGGTGAGCCTGGCCGCCTGCGCCGGCATGGCGTTGTTCTTGCCGTTCGTGATGATGTTGACGATGGCCTGCTCACCCCAGCCGTGCAGCCAGACCTTGTCCGTCAGGTTGGGCGCACCCAGGGCCTGATTGCCTTTGCCGTCAGCCCCGTGGCAGCCGGCACAACCGCCGAACTTGGGCTTGCCCAGGCTGGCGGCAACCGAGTCGTGGGCGCTGCCCGACAGGCTGAGCACGTAGTGCGCGACGTTGCGTACGTCCTCGGCACTGCCAAGCGCAGCGGCCATCGCGGGCATCACGCCGTTGCGACCCTTCGCGATCGTCTCCTTGACGACGTCGTGGGTGTTGCCGTAGAGCCAGTCGCCGTCCGTGAGGTTCGGAAAGCCCTTGGCGCCGCGACCGTCCGAGCCGTGACAGGCGGCGCAGTTGTTGACGAACAGCCGCTCGCCGATGCCCATGGCCTGCGGCTCACGGGCAAGGTCGCCCGCAGTCATGGCCGAGAACCGAGCGTAGACGGGCGCCATCGCGGCCACGGCCCTGTCGGTCTCGGTCTGAAGCTGGCTGGTGCTGCTCCACTTCAGGGAACCGGGATGGCTGCCCAGGCCCGGGTAGAGCGCGAGGTAGGCGCCGGCGAACACCACGGTGATCACGAACAGCCACATCCACCAACGTGGCAGCGGGTTGTTCAGTTCCTTAAGGTCCTCGTCCCAGACGTGACCTGTGGTGTTGTCGTCGGCCATCACCCGGCGCCGGCTGGCAATGATCAGCAGGGCCAGGCAAGCGATCAGACCGACGACGGTCAGCGCAGAGATGTAGACGGACCAGCCGCCCGAGAAGAAGTCGCTCATGCCTGTTCACCCCCCTTGTCCTCATCGGCGAAGGGCAGGCGGGCCGCCTCGTCGAACTCGCTCTTTCGCGCGCGCTGCCAGGTCCAGGCGGCGACACCCAGGAACAGCACCAGGCTCACCGTCGTGACGATGCTGCGCAGGTCGTTGATGTCCATCGTCCCTCCCCGTTCACTTCACGGCGGTGCCGAGCACCTGAAGGTAGGCAACGACCGCATCCAGCTCGGTCTTGCCCCTCACAGCCTCGGCAGCGGCCTTCATGTCCTCCTCGGTGTAGGGCACGCCCACCGTGCGCAGCGCCTTCATGCGCGGCGCCATCGAGGCCGGGTCCAGCGCCGCGTTCTCGAGCCAGGGGTAGGCCGGCATGTTGGACTCCGGCACGAGCGCGCGCGGCGCGATAAGGTGCAGCCGGTGCCACTCGTCGTTGTACTTGCCGCCCACGCGGTGCAGGTCGGGCCCTGTACGCTTGCTGCCCCACTGGAAGGGGTGGTCGTAGACGAACTCGCCGGCCTTGGAGTAGGGACCGTAGCGCAAGGTCTCGGCGCGGAAGGGCCGGATCATCTGCGAGTGGCAGTTGTAGCAACCCTCGCGGATGTAGACGTCGCGCCCGGCCAGCTCGAGCGCGGTGTAAGGCTTGAGGCCTTCCACCGGCTGGGTGGTGGAACGCTGGAAGAACAGCGGAACGATCTCGACCAGCCCCCCGATCCCCACCGCCACGAGGATGAGGGCGATCATCAGGAAGTTGCTGGTCTCGATCTTCTCGTGCCCGCGGGGCTGCTGATTCGTGTTTGCCATGGTGTGGTCCTCCTGCGGCGGGCTCAGGCGTGGGCGGCGGCGACCGCCGGCACACGCACAATCTCGGGGCGGCCCGAGCGGACGGTCATCACGACGTTCCACGCCATCAGCAGCATGCCGCCAAGGTAGAGCAGGCCACCGACGAGCCGGATGACGTAGAAGGGATAGGTGGCCTTGACGCTCTCGACGAAGCTGTAGACCAAGGTGCCGTCAGGGTTGACCGCACGCCACATCAGGCCCTGCATCACGCCGGCGATCCACATCGCGGCGATGTAGAGCACGATGCCGATGGTGGCGATCCAGAAGTGCAGCTCGATCGCCCGCACGCTGTACATCTGCTTGCGCCCGTACATGCGCGGGATCAGGTAGTACAGGGCGCCCATCGAGATCAGCCCCACCCATCCCAACGCCCCCGAGTGCACGTGGCCCACGGTCCAGTCGGTGTAGTGGCTCAGCGCGTTGACCGTCTTGATGGACATCATCGGCCCCTCGAAGGTCGACATGCCGTAGAACGACAACGAGACGATGAGAAACTTCAGGATCGGGTCGTCGCGCAGTTTGTGCCAAGCGCCCGACAGCGTCATGATCCCGTTGATCATGCCGCCCCAGCTGGGCGCGAGCAGCACGAGCGAGAAGATCATCCCGATGGACTGAGCCCAGTCGGGCAGCGCGGTGTAGTGCAGGTGATGCGGCCCCGCCCACATGTAGGTGAAGATCAGCGCCCAGAAGTGAACGATCGACAGCCGGTAGCTGTAGACCGGGCGCTCGGCCTGCTTCGGGATGTAGTAGTACATCATCCCGAGGAAGCCCGCGGTCAGGAAGAAACCCACCGCGTTGTGGCCGTACCACCACTGGACCATGGCGTCCTGCACGCCCGCGTAGGCCGAGTAGCTCTTCGTCAGGCTCACCGGGATGGCTGCGCTGTTGACGATGTGCAGCAGCGCGACGGCGATGATGAAGGCGCCGAAGAACCAGTTGGCCACGTAGATGTGGCGCACCTTGCGCATGCCCACCGTGCCGAAGAACACGACCGCGAAGGCCACCCAGACGACGGCGATCAACAGGTCGATCGGCCACTCGAGCTCGGCGTACTCCTTGCCCGAGGTGATGCCCAGCGGCAGCGTGACGGCCGCCAGCAGGATGACCAGCTGCCAGCCGACGAAGGTGAACAGGGCCAGTCCGGGAGCGAACAGCCGCGTCTGGCAGGTGCGCTGCACCACGTGATACGCAGTCGCGAAGAGCACGCTGCCGCCGAAGGCGAAGATCACCGCGTTCGTGTGCAGTGGGCGCAGGCGCCCGTAGCTTAGCCAGGGGATGCCCAGGTTGAGCGCGGGCCAGGCCAGCTGAGCGGCGATGATCACGCCCACCAGCATGCCGACCACACCCCAAAGCACCGCGGCCAGCGCGAACCAGCGCACCGGTGTGTCGAAATAGACGGCGCTGCCACCGCCCTGCCTCTCTGCTGCCATCAGGAACCTCCAACTGTTTGGCCGGCCCTGCGAGAGCCGGAACCCCGCCCGCCCCTTCTGCGGGGTCGAGGGGATGCAGGCGACCCGCGTCCCCTCCCAGGGTTTGCACGGAGATTCTTGCGGTTACCCCCGGTTCGGGCCTTGACCTCGGTCAAGCGCCCCGGCCTCGTCCTGCGCTTGCAGCACACGCGAGCCCTCGCGCTCCAGGTCGTCGAACTGGCCGCTGTGAACCGCCCAGCCGAAGACGCCGACGATGGCGAGGATCAGCACCGCCGACAAGGGGATCAGGAGATAGAGGATGTCCATCGGCGTTCAGTCTCCGCCTGCGCGCTGGGCGTTCAGGATCACGAGCAGCGAGCTTGCGGCCATGCCCAGGCCGGCGGCCCACGGCGGCATCCAGCCCACCATGGCCAGCGGGATGCAGGCCACGTTGTAGGCCACCGCCCAGGCCATGTTCTGGCGCACGATTGCACGCGTGCGACGCGCCGTGCGTGCCAGGTCGAGAACCCCCGAAGGCCGCCCGCTCACGATGACGGCGTCGGCCGCCTCGCGGGCGGCAAGGGCGCCGTGACCCATTGCCAGCGAGACATCCGCCGCCGCCAGCACCGGGGCGTCGTTCAGGCCGTCGCCGACCATGGCCACCGGGCGCGCCCCGCCACGCGCCGCTCGCAGCGCCCGCAGCTTGCCCTCCGGGTCGACGCCAGCCTGCACCTCGTCGCAGCCGACCGCATGGGCCAGCGCCCGCGCCCGCTGCGGCGTGTCGCCGGACAGGAGCACCACGCGCAGGCCCAGCGCGCGCAGCCCGGCGACCGTGGTCTGGGCGTCCTCGCGCAGCGCCTCGGCGAGGGCGAACTCGGCCACGGCCTGCCCTTCGCAGGCCAGCACCAGGCGCGCGCCGGGCTCGGCATCGAACGGTTCGGCGCCCTGCGGCGAATCGCGGGAGGCGGCCTTTGCCCAACCCGGCCGGCCCAGGCGCCACGCCCGCCCGCCGGCATCGCGCGCAGCAAGGCCGGAGCCGGAGGTCTCGACCACGTCGAGCCAGACCGGCACCAGCCCCGATTCAGCATCTGAAAGCTCCCCAGCGGCCTCGACCAGGGCGCGAGAAGCCGGGTGGGACGACCACTGTCCGAGCGTCGCGGCCCGTGACAGCGCCTGGGACGTCGTGTCGATGCCCTGCCCGGCGGCGCCCTCCAGAAGACGCACGCTGACCACGCGCAGGCGGTCTTCGGTCAGCGTGCCGGTCTTGTCGATGAACACCTGCCCTGCGTCGGCCATGGCCTCCAGAGCATCCAGCCGGCGCAGCAGCACGCCACGACGCGCCAGGCCGCCGGCTGCGGCCACCAAGGCGGCCGGCGTGGCCAGCCACAGCGCGCACGGGCAGGTCACGATCAGCACGGCCACCGCCACTTCGACCGAGCGCGCGGGGTCGAAAAGGCTCCAGGCGGCCGCGCTGCCGGCAGCGAGCACCAGCACGCCCCAGAGAAAGGGCCCGGCCCAGCGGTCGGCCAGTGCGGCCGCCGCCGGGCGCTGCGTCAAGGACTCGCGCATCAGGGCTACGATGGCCTCGTGTCGCGTGTCGGCGCCCACGCGCTCGACGCGGAACTCGAAGGGCGCGCCGGCGTTGACGCTGCCGGCCAGCACGATCTCACCCGCCCGCCGCGCGACGGCGGCCGATTCGCCGGTGACCAGGGCTTCCGAGACGTCTGCGCCCTCGCTCAGGAGCGCGCCATCGGCCGGCACGGCGCCGCCTGCAGGGACGCGAACCCGGTCACCCGGCTGGAGGCGGTGCACGCTGACGACGTCGACACCGCCATCGTCGCGCACGCGCCAGGCGGTCTGCGGCAGGGCGTCGAGCGCGGACTCCAGCGCCTCGCCGGCGCGGTGCCGGGCCCGCACCTCCAAGTGGCGGCCGAGCCACAGGAAGGCGAGGAACATCGTCAGCGAGTCGAAGTAGACATCGCGGCCCCAGGACCCGTGCGGATCGAAGGTGGCCGCCGAACTGGCGACGAAGGCGGCAACGATGCCCAACGCCACGGGCACGTCCATGCCGATGCGCCGGGCGCGCAGCGAGCGCCACGCGCCCTGCAGGAAGGGCATGCCCGCGAACCACAGCACGGGCACGCTCAGCACCCAGCTGCCCCAGTTCAACAGGCGCCGCAGGTCGTCGGCCAGGTCAGCGTCGGGGGCGACATAGGAGGGTGTGGCCAGCATCATCACCTGCATCGCGAGGAAGCTCGCGACGAACAAGCGCCAGAGAGTGGCGCGTTGCTCGTCGCGGCGCAGGTCGCGCGCGGCAGCCGCCACGTCGGGCGCCGCGCCGTAGCCGGCCCGGCGCACGGCCGAGAGCAGGGCCGACGGCCGGACGCGCTCGGGGTCCCAGCGCACCTGGGCCCGGCGCGCGCCGGCATTGACGCGCGCGGACTCCACGCCGTCGACCTGCGCGAGCGTATCCTCGATGAGCCCGGCGCAGGCGGCACAGTGCAGCCCAGACAGCTGGAATGCGGAGACCCCCCGGCGGCGGCCGTCGGCGCCCGATTCCCAGCGGGTGTAGCGCGCGACCTCCTCGGGCTCGTCGATGCCGGCGAGGGTTTCGTCCGAGGGCGGCGCGTTGAGGCTGACAGGGGCTATGGTCATCGGGCACGGCGAGGGGCAGGATAATGATCGCTGACGACTCCTGCCCCGCCCATGACCTGCATCAAGCTCCTCCTTCCGATGCCGCGACGCTTGGCCGAATCACTCGTCGCCCGGTGGGTGGCCGCAGGCTTGTGGCTGGCGCTCGCGCTGGCACCCGCAGCGCTGCGCGCCCAGGACATGCCCCAGCCCCGGCTGCCCACGGTCGTGCTGCAGGCCGGCCTGCACCAGATCACGGCCGAGGTGGCACGTACGCCCCAGCAACAGCAGATCGGCATGATGATGCGCACCCAGATGGCCCAGCACGAGGGCATGCTCTTCGTCTTTGACGACGTTGCCCCGCGCTGTTTCTGGATGAAGAACACCCTGCTGCCCTTGTCCATCGCCTTCATCGCCGACGACGGCACCATCGTCAACCTGGCCGACATGCAGCCCCGGTCGGAGGCCTCCCACTGCTCGGCGCAGCCGGTGCGCTATGCGCTTGAGATGAACCAGGGCTGGTTCGCCAAGCGCACCATCCAGGCGGGCTATCGGCTCAAGGGCGGCCCGTTCAGGCCCTGAGCGAAAAATCAACGCGCCCCGACACGGTTTTCGCGGGCCGAAACAAAAAGGGCTGGCAACTGCCAGCCCGCCGCGTCCGCGGCGCGCCTCAGGCGCGCCCGGAGTGGAGGTCTCAAGCGTAGTTGCGCGCCGCGAAGTCCCAGTTCACCAATTTGTCGAGGAAGGTCTCGACGAACTTCGGGCGCAGGTTACGGTAGTCGATGTAGTAGGCGTGCTCCCACACGTCCACCGTCAGCAGCGCCTTGTCGGCGGTGGTCAGCGGCGTCCCGGCAGCGCCGGTGTTGACGATGTCCAAGCTGCCGTCGGGCTTCTTGACGAGCCAGGTCCAGCCCGAGCCGAAATTGCCCACGGCCGACTTGACGAAGGCCTCGCGGAAGGCGGCGTACGAACCCCACTTGGCCTGGATGGCCGCGGCCAGCGCGCCCGTGGGCTCGCCACCGCCGGCGGGCTTCATGCAGTTCCAGAAGAAGGTGTGGTTCCAGATCTGCGCGGCGTTGTTGTAGATCCCGCCGGAGGACTTCCGGATGATGTCCTCGAGCGTCATCGACTCGAACTCCGTGCCCTTCTGCAGGTTGTTCAGGTTGACGACATAGGCGTTGTGGTGCTTGCCGTGGTGGAACTCCAGAGTCTCGCGGCTGTAGTGCGGGGCGAGGGAGTCGATCGGGTACGGCAGGGCGGGCAGGGCGTGTTCCATAGGGCTCCTCGAGAGGGATGGGTACCGGAAAACAAGGAGTCGATTGTAGTGACCGGGGCCTCGACCCGCACAGTCACCCGCCTTTGCGGCCCTGCGGGCGCTCAGGGTCCGATCGGCGCCGCAGCCGGCTCCACGTCCAGTACCTGGGCGCGGGCGCGACCGTCCTGCAGGACCGCCCGCACGGTCATCCCGGCGCACAGACCGGCCACGCCGGTCAGCGGCTTGCCCGAATCGTCGCTCAGCCAGGCATAACCGCGCCGCAGCACGTGCTGCGGGTGGGCGGCCTGCAGCCGCAGGGCCAAGGCGTCCAGTCGCGCTGCCTGGGGTGCGAGCCGATTGTCGGCGGCGCGCGGCAGCCGCTGCGCCAGCGCGTCCTGACTTTGGCGCTCGAGACGGCCGCGAGCGTCCACGCTCTGGCGCAGGCGACGCTCCAGACCCCGCAGTCTCTCGGCCAGGGTGGCCAACCGCGCGGCCGGCTGCCCCGCCCGCCGCGCCAGCAGGTCCAGCCGCTGCGCCTGCCGGTCGAGGCCGCGCTGTGCCCCCTGCGCAAGTCGCCGCTGCAGGGCAGCCACCCGCTGCAGCAACTCGGTGCGCAGCGGGGCCGCCAGCTCAGCCGCTGCCGTGGGCGTGGGCGCCCGCAGGTCGGCCGCCAGGTCGGCGAGGGTCACGTCCGTCTCGTGGCCCACGCCGCAGACCACCGGGATCGGCGAGGACGCGACCGCCCGCACGACACGCTCGTCGTTGAACGCCCACAGATCCTCCAGGGAACCGCCGCCCCGCACCAGGAGCACGGTGTCGACTTCGCGACGCTCGGCCACCTGCTGCAGTGCGCGCACGATGGAGGCCGGCGCCTCGGCGCCCTGTACGAGGCAAGGGTAGACCACCACGCGCACCTGCGGCGAGCGCCTGCCCAGGGCCGTGACCACGTCGCGCAGCGCCGCGGCCCCGAGTGAGGTCACCACACCCAGGGCCCGCGGGTGCATCGCGATGGCGCGGCGCCGCTCCGGGTCGAACAGGCCTGCGGCTTCCAGGCGGGCGCGCAGGCGCAGGAACTGCTCGTACAGGGAGCCTGCGCCCTGGCGCCGCATCGCCTCGACGACGAATTGCAGATCCCCGCGAGCCTCGTAGAGCGCGAGCCGCCCGCGCAACTCCACGCGCTGCCCGTCCGCCGGCCCGAAGTCCAGCAGCGAAGCGGCACGGCGGAAGATCACGCACCGCAGCGCGGCCGTCTCGCCGCTGGCGTCCTTCAGCGTGAAGTAGGCATGGCCGCTCGCGGCGCGCGACCAGCCGGACAACTCGCCCTGAACGGCGATCGCGCCGAAGCGTGCCGACATCGCATCGGACAGGGCCAAGAGCAGAGCCGAGACACTCCACGCCAGCCCCACCGAGGCGTCCGGGAGCCGGACCGACTCAGGCATTGCTACCCCCTTGCATGATGGATGGACGCCAAGACGTTGGTGAGATCATCGACCCCGAGGCGTGAGAGATCGAACAACGCAGCATTGGCTGGGCAGGCCGTAGTTCGCGACAGCAGCGGCAGCAAGCCGGGGAACCGACAGGACCGGGTTCCGCAATAATCGCCCGCAAGGATACGCAAGCGCTCGCAGGATTCGCCCTTGATCAGCATCATACAAGCCGCAGGTTGGCCCATCTGGCCCCTGATCGCCTGCTCCGTGGTGGCCCTGGCCCTCATCATCGAGCGGCTCTACAGCCTGCGGCCGGCCCGCGTCGACCCCGCGGGCCTGGTGGACGAGGTGGTAGCGCTCACGAGGAAGGGGCTGCCCAGCGGCGAGGCTCTCGAGCGACTGGCAGCGGAGTCGGCCTTGGGTCGACTGCTGGCTTCCGGGCTTCAGGCCGTGTCCACCCTGCCTCGGGTGACAGAGCCTGCCCTGCGGCAGGTCCTGGAAGGCGCAGGGCGCGACGCGGTGCACCACCTGCAGCGCTATCTCGGCGCCCTGGGCACGATCGCCAGCGCCGCTCCCCTGCTCGGGCTTTTGGGCACGGTGATCGGCATGATCGAGATCTTCGCCTCCCAGGCGCCCGGCACGGGCGGCGGCAATCCGCAGCAACTGGCGCACGGCATCTCGGTGGCGCTGTACAACACGGCCTTCGGCCTGATGGTCGCGATCCCGGCGCTGATGTTCCATCGGCACTTCCGCTCCCGCGTGGAGACCTTCCGCCTGCGGCTCGAGCGCGAGGCCGAGCGCGTGCTGCCCCACCTTCTGCGCCTGGCCCAGGTCACCCGGTCCGCGCCTGCCGCATGAACTTCGGTCGCAGCGACCCGGCCGACGAGCCGGAGATCAACCTGATCCCGTTCATCGACGTCCTTCTGGTCATCCTGATCTTCCTGATGCTGGCGACGAGCTACTCGCGCTATACCGAGTTGCAGGTGCGGCTGCCACAGGCCGATGCGGCAAGGATGCAGGAGCGGCCGCGCGAGCTGGTCGTGGCCGTCACCGCCGACGGCCGCTACGCCGTTGATCGGCAGCCCGTGGACGGACGCAACGTGTCCGTGCTCGCGCAGCGCCTGCGCGAGGCCGCCGCCGGCCGGCCGGACACGGTCGTGGTGGTGTCTGCCGACGCGCTCGCGCCGCATCAGGCGGTCGTCAACGTCATGGACGCGGCGCGGCGCGCCGAGCTCTCGCGGCTGACCTTTGCCGCCCAGGGCGCGGCGGTCCCCCGCTGAGCGGCTGCGGGCTTCAAGGCATGGCCTGGCAGGACGCGTTGCAGCGCGTCTGGTGGCAGCAGTCGCAGGGCATGCGGCGCATGCTGCTGCCACTGTTGCTGACGCCGCCGGCATTGGGTTACCGCATGGCGCGCGCGCTGGCGGGGCTGCCTTGGCGCCTGGGGTGGCGTGTCGCGCAGACCCTGCGCGCGCCGGTGGTCGTCGTCGGCAATCTGGTGGTCGGCGGCGCCGGCAAGACGCCCGTCGTCCTGGCGCTGGTGCAGGCCCTGCGCGATGCCGGCTTCCGACCGGGCGTCGTCTCTCGTGGGTACCAGCCGGGGCGGCGCGCGATCGATCCGCCGCGCCCCGTCCACGCGCAGACCCTGGCTGACGAATGCGGCGACGAGCCGCTGCTGCTGCAACGGCGGGCGCAGGCGCCCGTGTGGGTGGGTCGGCGGCGGTCCGAGGCCGCACGCGCGCTGCTGGCGGCGCACCCGGAGGTCGACATCGTGATCAGCGACGACGGCCTGCAGCACCTGGCGCTCCCGCGCACCGTGCAGGTGCTGGTGTTCGACACGCGCGGTGCCGGCAACGGGCGCCTGCTGCCGGCCGGCCCCCTGCGCGAGCCCCTGCCGCAGCGGCTCGGGCCTCGCGACGTAGTGGTCTACAACGCGCCGAGCCCCAGCACGCCTCTGCCGGGCCACTGCACAATGTCCCGGCTCGGCGCCATCCAGCCGCTGGCTGATTGGTGGCGCGGGCGGCCAGCGCCGGTGCCAGCCGCTGCGCTGGAAGCGCTGCGCGGCAGACCGGTCATTGCCGCAGCGGGTATCGCGCACCCGGAGCGATTCTTCGCCATGCTCGAGGCCGCCGGCCTGCAGTTGCGCCGCCTTCCGCTGCGGGATCATGCGGAATTCAGCCCCCGCCCCTGGCCCGACGGCGACGAGCCCGTGATCGTGACCGAGAAGGACGCCGTGAAGCTCCGCCCGGACGCGCCCGATGCCGCGCGCATCCACGTGGCCACGCTAGACTTCACATTGGCGTTGCCCGCCGTCGCGGCGGTGCTTGCCGCCCTGCCCCCACCCGCCACCTGCGCCCATGGATCACCGTCTGATCGAACTCCTGGTCTGCCCGATCTGCAAGGGTCCGCTGGAACTCGTGCGTGACGCGGATCTGCGGCCGGCCGAACTGGCGTGCGCAGCAGACCGCCTGGCCTACCCGATCCGTGACGGCATCCCGGTGATGCTGGAGTCCGAGGCGCGCAGCCTTGACGCGCCCGGTCCCGGCGCCGCGCCGGCCTGACGCCCCCCCGGCTTGCGCCGGCCCGCACCGCTCCGCCCGCCATGGCTTTCACGGTCCTGATCCCTGCGCGCCTGGCGTCGGTGCGCCTGCCGCTCAAGCCCTTGGCCGACATCGGCGGGGTGCCCATGGTGGTGCGCGTCGCACGCCAGGCGGCCTTGTCCGGCGCGCTGCGCGTCGTGGTCGCCGCCGATGACGCCCGCATCGTCCAGGCCTGCGCCGCGCATGACGTGCAGGCACTGATGACACGCGAGGACCACCCCAGCGGCAGCGACCGGCTGGCCGAGGCCTGCACCAAGCTCGGCCTGGACGGCGACGACGTCGTGGTCAACGTTCAGGGGGACGAGCCGCTCTTGCCGCCTGGCCTGGTCAGCCGCTGCGCCGAGCTGCTGCTGCAGCGGCCCGAATGCGTCGTTGCCACCGT
>JBILNB010000075.1:0-19942 GCA_044375195.1 Rubrivivax sp.
GAAGTAGTCACGGCTCTTGCGTCGCAGCACCGAAGCCTCGGTCTCGAGGGGCACGCCCTCCAGGTCCTTCAGCAGTCCTTGGGGAATCATCGCGGCCTCCGTGGGCGTGTCATTGCGGTTCGGGCAGCGGGTGGTGGCGCAGGAAGGCGGCCAGCCCGGCCGGGGTGGGCAGACCGGCCCGGCCGCCGGCGACGGTGCACTTGGCTGCGGCCACGGCCGTCGCGAAGCGCAGCGCCGGCAGCAGTCCCTGCCCGCGGGCGAGTGCGAGCGCGAAGGCGCCATGGAAGGCGTCGCCCGCACCGGTGGTGTCCAGCGCCGTGATCGGCGGCGGCCTCTGCTGGCGCAGCGTGGCGCCGTCGAGCCAGAAGACGCCGTCAGCGCCGTCGGTCACGGCCACCAGCGGCCCTGCACCCGCCAGGGTGGCCAGTCCTGCGGCGAGCCCGTCGTGGCCGGTCAACTGAGCCAGGCCCGGGCGCGAGAAGATCGCGTGCGATGCGGCTTCGACCAGTTCGCGGACGATGGCAGGGGGGTGGCGGAAGCGGTCGGCGTCGAGCACCCGGGGCAGGCCCGCATCCTGAGCACGGCCGAACAAGGCCAGTGCCCCCTGCGGCCAGGTCAGGTCGGCCAGGACCGCGCCCCCGGACAGTGCGGGCGTCAGCCAGGCGGCGTCAGCGGGCATGCGGGGGTCGCTGAAAGCCATGATCGAGCGCTCGCCAGCCTCGTCCACCATGACCGCGGACATCGGCGAGCGGACCCCCGGAAAGCGCCGCAGCCAGGCGGTGTCGACCCCCTCGCGCTGGAGTTCCTCGGTCAGCCGGCGCCCGGTGTCGTCCTCGCCCAGCCGTCCGGCGAGGGCGGCGGCGCCCCCCAGGCGCGCGACGCAGACGGCGGCGCTCGCGGCCGGGCCGCCGCCGATCTCGGCCAGCCCCGTGGCGAAGCTCTTGCCCGGACCGCTGGGCAGGGCGGCCGTGCGCAGCACCAGGTCCAGCGTGACCAGCCCGGCACAGTGGACGCGGCCGTCGGGGCCGCCCGCCGTGCCCGGGGCCGCCGCCTCCTGGTGCGCCTGCTCAGAGGGCGTCACCGCTCTCCCCGTCGAAGAGGTGCAGGCGCTCGAGGTCCAGGCGCAGGCGCACGGCCTGCATGCCGCCGCGCAGCTGCCCCGGTGGCACGCGCGCCAGCAGCGGCGCGCCGCCGAGCACGACCAGCGCCAGCGCGTCGGCGCCGTGGTCCTCGACGTGCTTCACCTCGGTGCTGAAGTGGAAGCCCGGGGCGTCCTCATGCGCGGCGAGCGTGACATGCTCGGCGCGCAGGCCCAGCGTCACGGGCCCGGGCCGGACCGACTGCCGCCCGGGCGCCCATGGCAAGGTCAGGCCGCTGGCCAGGCGTGCGCCGTCCGGCGTGGCGATCGCCTCGATCAGGCTCATCGGTGGCGAACCGATGAAGGTGGCGACGAAGACGTTGGCGGGCCGGTTGTAGACCTCCATGGGCGGCCCGCTCTGCTGGATGCGGCCGTCGCGCATCACGACCACGCGGTCGGCCATGGTCATGGCCTCGACCTGGTCGTGCGTGACGTAGACGCTGGTGATGCGGGTGCGCTGCTGCAGGTTGCGGATCTCCATGCGCATGCCCACGCGCAGCTTGGCGTCCAGGTTCGACAGCGGTTCGTCGAAGAGGAAGAGGCTGGGCTGGCGCACCAGCGCGCGACCCAGCGCCACGCGCTGGCGCTGGCCGCCCGAGAGTGCGCGCGGCCGGCGCTCGAGCAGGGGCGTGAGTTCGAGCAGGTCCGCCGTCTCGCGCACCCGCGCGGCGACGCGCTCGCGCGGCAGGCCCTGCATGCGCAGCGCGAAGCCCAGGTTCTCGGCCACGCTCATGTGCGGGTAGAGCGCGTAGTCCTGGAACACCATCGCCATGTCGCGGTCGCGCGGGGCCAAGTCGGTCACGTCGCGCCCGTCGAGCCGGATGCGGCCGCCGCTCACCGGCTCCAGCCCCGCGACCATGCGCAGCAGCGTGCTCTTGCCGCAGCCCGAGGGACCGACCAGGACGAGGAGCTCGCCGTCGTGCACCTCGATCGACGACGGTTGCACGGCGTGGACCGCGCCGAACTGCTTGCTCACGTCGACCAGGCTCAGGCTTGCCATCGGAGGCCTCGCGGGAAATGGTGTTGACGAGGACAACTGTACTGCATATCATTACTCAAAGTATGAATAAGACCTTGTATGGCCAAGGCTGAGCCACAAAGTCGCCGGCAGACCCGGGGGTCCATCCTCGAGTTGCTGCTGCGGCGCAAGGGTGCGTTCCGGCCCGAGCTCTCCGCTGGTACGGCGCTCACTGACGTAAGCGTCTGGAGGATCGTGTCCGAACTGCGCCAGGAGGGCTGGGTCATCGAGTCGCGCAAGCGCGCGCCCTACGTCGGCGGGCCGTCTTCATTTTTTACCTTGAGTAATAATTGCGCTGTGCTTGGCGTGGAGCTTTCCAACGGTCGGCTTTCGGTGGGCCTGGGCGGGCTCGACGCGTCGGTGCTGCAGTCCTGGCGCTGTGCCGTACCCGCCGAGCCCGACCAGGGAGTCTTCGAGTCGCGCTGCCGCGAGCTCCTCGGCGAGGCCCTGGCGCAACGGGGTCGGCGTGGGCTGCGCGCGGTGCAGGCGGCCGTGGCGCTGCCCGGCTACGGCGGCCCGGCGCATCGGCGCAACGCCATCTTCCCCTGGGACCTCGAGCGCCTGGACTCCTTCCTGCGTCAGTGTCTGAGCCCGGTGCCGGTGGCGCTGACGAATTCCGTCATCGCCCAGGCTGCGTACGACCGCTACGCCATCGGCGCCGATGCGCTCGGGCGCGACCACCTCTTCGTCTTCGTCGGCCACGGCGTGGCCGCGGCCATCGTCTCGGCCGCCGGGGCGCTGGATGCCTTCGCGCCGGTCGAGATGGGCCACGCGGTAGTGCAGCGCGGAGGCGCGCGCTGCCGCTGCGGGCACCACGGCTGCCTGGAGGCCTACACCTCGCTGCAGGCCGTGGGTGAGATCGTCGGCCTGGACGAGGCCAGCATGCTGGTGCGGGGCGACGCCTGGCTCGAGCCAGGCGCGCTCGGCCCGCGCGAGCTCGCGCAGCTGCGCGACCGGCTCGTGCTGCTGGGCCTGGGCATCGGCAACGCGCTGAACCTGCACGGCCTGCGCGACGTCGTCGTCTCGGGCTGGCCCTCGCTGCTCGGACCCGACGAATCCGCCGCAGTGGCGCACGGTATCGACGAGAGCCTGCTCGGCGGGCTGCAGGACGACGTGACGCTGCACTTCCGCAAACCCGGCACGGGCAGTGACCCGGGCGCCTCGGTAGCCTTCGCCGCCTGGGCGTTCGCGCGCCGTGGCGGAGTCGACAGCCCCGAACCTGCCGCGCTCGCGGCCTGACGTCCTCATGCAGACCCATCCTCAGACTGCTCAGCAGACCGTTCAGCAGGCCGCCGCGCCGGGCCGTTCCGCCCGCCGCATCGGTGTCCTCTTCATCGGCTCGCCCCTGTTCGCCTCCGCGGCAGCGCAGGAACTCACCGACCAGGCGGAGGCCTTTCTGGCCACGCTCGGTGACAACCCCGGGTTCACCGTCGCGCCCCAGGTGGCGAGCGACCGCGCGTCGCTGGCGCGGGCACTCGAGCTGCTGGCGCTGCCGGCACTCGACGGACTGATCGTGCAGATGGCCACCTTCGCTGGCGCAGAACTGCTGCACGAGCTGGTGGCGGCGATCGGCCCGCGCGACCTGCCGCTGGCGCTGTGGGCGCTGGAAGAGCGCGACGAGATCGTCAGCAACTCGCTGTGCGGCGTGCAGTTGTGGATGTCCACGCTGCAGCGCCTGCGCCGCCGTCCGGTCTTCCTGCTGGGCAATCCCTACGACGCCCATACCGGGCCGCAGATGCGAGCCTTCGCAGCGGCGGCGCGGGCCGCCTCGGCGATCGCCGGTGCGCGCATCGCCCTCGTCGGCGCCCACGCCGACTGGTTCACCAACCTCGCGGTCGACCCGGTCGTGCTGCACCGCCGCCTGGGCTGCACGCTCGTGCACACCTCGCTGCCGAAGTTCATGGCCGCCTGCCTGCAGTCGCCTCCGCCGACGGCGGAGGACGTGGCGCGCTGGGCCGACGTGGCCTTCGACGGCGGCGACGAGGCGGCCCGGCGGCAGACGGTGGCGGCGACCTACGCGCGCCTGCGCGCCGGGCTCGACAGTCTGCAGACCGACGCCGTGGCGCTGCGTGACTGGCCAGAGATCCTCTATGCCGATCAGTTCAAGGGCACCTGGTCGGCGCTGGGTGAGCTCTCCGAGCGCGCGGTACCCATCGCCCCCGAGGGCGACGTGATGGGGGCGGTGACGGCGCTGGCGGTGCGCGCCTTCGATCCCGCCTCGCTGCCCTTCCTGACCGACATCTCCGGCATCGACCGCGAGAACGACCATCTCGTCACCTGGCACTACGGCGTGAGCCCGCGCTTGGCGGTCGGGCCGCGCCGCATCGACGAGATCATGAAACAGGAGACCTTCGCGCCGCGCCCTGGGCCGATGACGCTGATCCGGCTGTCGCTTCAGGCCGACGAGCGCCTGCGCCTGTTCGTCACCGAGGGCCGGATCGAGGCGCGGCGCTCGTCGGCCAACCGCACGGCCGGGCTGTTCACGCCCCAGCGGGCGCCGGCGCCCGCACTGATGCGGCGCTTCGTCGAGGAGGGCTTCGAGCACCATGTGACCGCGGTGCACGGCTCCTGGGCGGCGGCAGCCGAGCGCCTGGCCTGGCTGCTGCGGGCGGAGCTCGTGCATGTCTGAACCCTGGGCCCTGGTCGGCTGCGGCTGGCGCGCGCGCGGCGGCACCTGGCAGGCGCTGCCGCCCCAGGCGGCGCGCATCGAGCGCCTGGGCGACGCGCACCAGGGCATCGTGCTCGACCAGCCCGGCGCCGAGGCCGTCGAGTTCGTGCTGCAGGTCCCTGCCCGGGCCCAGTTCCTGGGCGCGGGCGAGCGCTTCGAGCGCCTGGACCTGCGCGGCACCGTCGTGCGCCACTACCTCGAGAACGCCGGTACCGGGCCCGGCACCTACCTGCCCGTGCCCTGGGTCGGCAGCAGCGCGGGCTTCGCCCTCTGGCTCGAAGGGGCCGAGGCCGTCACCTTCCACCTCGCGGCCCCTTGGGACCCCGGGGTCGTCCGGGTGCAGGTCGAGGCTGGTCGCGCGACGCTGTACGTCGACCAGGGCACCCTGGCCGAGCAGCACCGCGCCCTGGTCGCGCGCATCGGCGCGCCGGCCCTGCCGGGTCCGGCCTTCTTCGGCCTGTGGAAAGCAGGGGACTGGCGCTTCGAGAATGCCGCCACCGTGGCCGCGGACCGCGCGGGCTTCCGCGCCCTCGGGCTGCCGATGGCGGTCAAGCTCGTCGACGCCTACTGGGAGGACGAGGTCCACTCCTTCGAGTTCGACCCCGTCAAGTACCCCGATGCCTGGCAGATGGTGAGCGAGTTGCAGGCGGAGGGCACCGAAGTCCACCTCTGGCTTTGTCCCTGGGTCGTCGTCGGTACGCGCGCGCACGCCCAGGCCCAGGCCGAAGGCTGGTGCATCGTCGACGGCGAGGGCCGGCCCATCGTGCGCCGCCCCGGCGCCAACCCCAACGTCCGGGCCGCGCTGATCGACTTCTCCAACCCCGCCGCACGCCAGTGGTGGACGGGCCGGCTGCGCAGCCTGCTGGTGCGCGGCATCGCCGGTTTCAAGGCCGACTTCGGCGAGCAACTGCCCGAGCACGCGGTGCTGCGCGGCGGGCTCAGCGGCCCGACGGCCCACAACCGCTACGTGCGGGACTACCTCGAGGCGACGATCGATGCCTTCGACGGCGCGCCGGCGGCGGTGCTCAGCCGCTCGGGCCAGGCGCAGGTGCGCAACCAGGTCTGGTCGGGTGACCAGACCTCGGATTTCTGCCCCAAGAGCGGGCTGCCGGCGGCGATCCGCGCCGCGCAGAGCGCGAGCCTTTCGGGATTCCCTTTCATCGGCAGCGACATCGGCGGCTACTTCGGCACGCCCACGCCCGAGGTCTTCATCCGCTGGACGCAGTTCAGCTGCTTCCAGCCCCTGTTCCAGCTGCATGGCCTGGGCTGCCGCGAGCCGTGGCAGATGGACGACCGCACGCGCGACATCTTCGTGCGCTACGCACGGCTGCACCTGGAGCTGCGGCCCTACCTGGAGCATCTGGCGCAGGAGGCCGCCGCCGGCGGGCTGCCGCCGGTGCGGATGATGCCGCTGGCCTTCCCCGAGGTCGACTGGCAGGCCGTCAACGACTGGGATCAGCAGTTCATGCTCGGCGAGGCGCTGCTCGTGGCGCCGGCCGCCTTCTACCTGCCGGTGCGCGCCGTGCACCTGCCGCCGGGCCGCTGGTACGACATCCTCGGGCGGTGCTGGGTCGACGGTGGCGTGACGCTCGTTCATGAACTGGCGCTTGACGAGATCCCGGTCTTCCTGCGCGCGGGCGCCACGCTGCTCCTGCAGCCCGACCTGCAGGGCGGCGAGGTCTGGTCGGTGCAGGGCCTGGAGGCTGCGCCGCCGGGCGGCGCCCGGCCCGCCGCGCAGCCCGGTCCTGGCCCTGGCGCGACATCGTCTCCTGGCCGCCGTTTACGGCCGGGCCCGACCGGGGCCCTCCACCCCTGGCTCGGACCGCTCACTCCCCTGGAGGGCGGTGAGGCTGCAGCCTCGCAGCCGCCGACCTCCGCCCCGCCGACTCCGGCCTCTGCGCCTGGGGTCTTCTCTTCTTCCTCGACTTCGAAGGAACCATGACCATGTTCAAGGCCACCCGAAGGCTGCTGTCCGCAGCCGCCTGCGCCCTCGGTCTGTGGAGCGCTGCTGCGCAGGCCGACACCATCACCTTCTGGGTGAACGCGCCGATGGCGCCCAACCCCTCGGCCCCGATCTACGAGGAGATCCGCGCCTTCGAGGCGCGCACCGGGCACAAGGTGAACCTGCAGCCGATTCCCTTCCAGGAGCTCGAGCAGCGCCTGTTCGTCGCGTTGGGCGGCGGCGCGGGCCCCGACGTCATGGCGATCGACACGGCATGGATGGCGGCCTTCGCAGACGCCGGCGTGCTGGGCGACCTGACCGAGCGCACCCGCCCCGTTGCCGCGCAGTACCAGCCCGGGCCGCTGGCCTCGGGGCGCTACAAGGGCCGGCAGTACGGCCTGCCCTGGTACACCAACAACGTGGCGCTGTTCGTCAACAACGACATGCTCAAGGCTGCCGGGTTCTCGGCACCGCCGAAGACCTGGGCCGAGTTCCGCGCCGTGGCCAAGGCGATGCGGGCCCTCGGGCCCGACAAGTACGGGCTGACCATGGGCTCGGGCCGCTTCGGCGTCTTCCAGCTCTACAGCTTCATCTGGCAGAACGGCGGCGAGCTGATCGAGGAGTCCGGGCGCGTGCGCGTGGGCGAGCCGGCGGTCGCCGAGGCCTTCGCGCTCTTCACCGACATGTACCGCATCGACAAGTCCATCCCCGACACCGTGCTCACCGCGCAGTCCTGGGACGAGGTCTTCGCCCCCTTCATCCAGGGGCGCGCGGGGATGGTGATCTCGGGCGACTGGACCATCGGGTCGATCCGGCGCGGCGCCCCGAACCTCAACTACTCGATCGCCCCGCTGCCCGCGGGCGTGCGCCCGGCCACCGTGATCGGCGGCTTCAACCTCACCGTCAACGCCAAGAGCAAGAGCCCCGCGGCCGCAGCCGAACTCGCGCTGTTCCTGACCGGTCCGCGCTCGATCGAGGCCATGCGCAAGGCCGACCGGCTCTCGGCGCAGGCCTCGGCGACGACCCCTGAGGCCCTGGCGGCGCTGCCCGCCAACCAGCGCCCCTTCATGGCGCAGGCAGCCTACGGCCGGCCGCGGCCCAACGTCCCGATCTGGGCCGAGGTGCACTCCTCCATCCTGGCCCCGGCCTGGGATGCCTCGCTGCGCGGCCTGACGACGCCGCAGGCGGCGGTGCAGAAGGCCGCGGCCGAGATCAACGCGCAGATGAAGTGAGCGCGCCGCGATGAACCACGTCGGCAGCAGGCAGGGAGAGGGTGGCGAGCCGCCGGTACGCCGGCGCGCGCCGTTGTCGTCGGTGTTCGAGACCGGCCGCGGCGCCCGCATCTACCCCTACCTGCTCGTCCTGCCGGCCTTCGTGATCGTGCTCGGCGTGGTGCTCTACCCGGTGGTCGCCGGCATCGTGGCGTCCTTCCAGGACCTGACGCTGCGCACGCTCAGCCGGGGGACGGTCTCCTTCGTCGGCCTGCGCAACTTCGAGCGCATGTGGGCCGATCCCGTGTTCTGGATCGCGCTGCGCAACACGGGGCTGTGGGTTGGTGCCAACGTGGTGGCGCAGATGGTGCTCGGGCTCGCGCTGGCGCTGCTGCTGAACCAGCGCGTGCGCGGGCTGGGCTTCTTCCGCGCCGGCATCTTGTTGCCCTGGGTGGTGCCGAGCGTCGTCGCGGTGCTGACCTGGCGCTGGATGTACGACCCGAGCGTGGGCATCGTCAACGAGATGCTGGTGCGCACGGGCCTGCTTCAGGAGTACTTCCCCATCCTCGGCGACGTCCGCACGGCGCTGTGGGCGGTGACGGTCGAGAGCATCTGGAAGGGCACTCCCTTCGTCATGCTGCTGCTGCTCGCGGCGCTGCAGATGATCCCGCGCTCGGTCACCGAGGCGGCGCAGATGGACGGCGCGCACGGCTGGCGCATGCTCTTGTTCATCGTGCTGCCGCAGATCCGGCTCGCCTTCGCGATCGCGATGATCCTGACGCTGATCCTGACGGTGAACAACTTCAATGCCATCTGGCTGATGACGGCCGGCGGGCCGCTGAACTCCTCGGAGATCCTGTTCACGCTGGCCTATCGCTACGGTTTCGAGCGCATGAACCTGGGCCTGGCCTCGGCCGTGGCCACGGTGCTGTTCTTCTTCCTGGTGGTCGTGACGAGCGTCTACCTGTATCTGATCCGTCTGCGCGATGAAGGCTGAAGCAAGGTCCCAGCGCATGCCGGGCGCGCGCGCCTGGCGCACCGGGTTGATCTACCTGGGGCTGTTCGCGGCCTTCCTCTGGGCGGTCTTCCCCTTCTACTGGATGGTCGTGACCTCGCTGCGGCCGGAGTCCGAGCTCTTCGCCCGCCCGCCTTCGCTGCTGCCGCGCGAGATCACGCTCGAGCACTACTTCGGGCTGCTCGTGGGCGCCGGTTTCTGGCGCAACGCCCTCAACAGCCTCTTCCTGACCGTGGTCGTCACCGGGTTCAGCGTCCTCGTGTCGCTCACCGCCGGCTACGCTCTGGCGCGCTATCGTTTCCGCGGCTCGACCGTGCTGCCCGCGCTGATGCTCTACGGGCAGATGTTCCCGGCCGTGCTGCTGCTCATCCCCTTCTTCCTGCAGTTCCGCGCGCTCGGGTGGATGGACAGCCTCTGGGCGCTGGCCCTGGTCTACCTGAGCTACATGCTGCCGCTGTGCGTGTGGCTGATGCGTGGCTTCTTCGCCCAGGTGCCCTTCGCGCTCGAGGATGCCGCGCGCATGGACGGCTGCACCCGCTGGCAGGCTTTCTGGCTCGTCATCGTGCCGATGGCGCGGCCCGGCATCATCGCCGTGGCGACCTGGTCGATGATCCACGCCTGGAACGAGTTCCTGTTCGCCGCCACGCTGATCAGCAGCGCCGAGAAGCGCACGCTGCCGCTGGGCCTGAGCGGCCTGATCGGCCAGCACACCACCGACTGGGGCATGCTGATGGCCGGGGGCGTGCTGACGGCGCTGCCCATTGTCGCCGTCTTCTTCGCCCTGCAGCGCCACCTTGTCACCGGCCTCGGGGCGGGTGGCGTCAAGGGCTGAGGCCCGATCGCGAGGAGAGTCCCGTGAGCCGTATCGTCCAAGTCAGCGCGCGCGCGCTGTCGTGCCCGACGCCGGGCGGGGTCACCTTCGCCGTCGGGCGATCTGCCAAGCGCGACATGGTGCTCGTCAAGGTGGTCACCGACGACGGCACCGTCGGCTGGGGCGAGGCCCATCACGCGCAGACCCCCAGCACGATCGCTGCCTTCGTCAACGACGCACTCGGGCCGATGCTGCTGGGCGAGGACGCGCACGCCATCGAGACCCTCTGGGACCGCGTCTACCGCCGCTTCATCTCGACACACGGTCCGGGCGCCGCGGCGGTGATCGGCCTGTCGGGCGTGGACCTCGCGCTCTGGGACATCAAGGGCAAGGACCTCGGGCAGCCGGTGTGGCGTCTGCTCGGCGGCACGAAGCGCCCCATCCCGGCCTACGCAGGGGGCATCAGCCTGGGCTTCCAGCCGGTGGACGAACTCGCGCGCGAGGTCGAGGCCCTGATGGACCAGGGCTACCGCATGATCAAGCTGCGCCTGGGCGACGGCATGGCCAACGACCTCGAGCGCGTCGACGGCGTGCGTCGGCGCTTCGGTCCTGAACTTGCCATCGCCGCCGATGCCGGCACCCGCTACGCGAGCCGCGACCTGGCCGCCATCGTCGAGGTCTGCGAGGCCGGGCGGCTGACCTGGCTCGAGGAGCCGTTCCCGCCCGACAACCTGCCGGGCTACCGACGGCTCAAGGAGGTGCTGCGCACCCCGCTGGCTGCCGGAGAGAACCACTTCACGCGCCACGAACTGCGCACGCTGGTCGCCGAGTCCGTGATCCAGTACGTCCAGGCGGACTGCTGCAAGGCCGGCGGCATCAGCGAGGTGATGAAGATCGGCTGGCTCGCCAGCACCTGGCACCTGGCCGTCGCGCCGCACACCTCGGCCTCGGCCCTGAGCACGGCGGCTTCGGTGGCGGTGCTGAGCGCGCTGCCCAACGGCACCGTCTACGAGGCCGACGTCTCGCGCATCAATGCCTTCCGTGACGCGCTCTCGCCGCAGCCGCTGGTGGTGAAGAACGGCTTCATCGAAGCCTCCGACCGACCGGGCCTGGGGCTGGACATCGATGAGGCTGTCGTCGAGCGCCACCCGCTGATCCTGGGCGCCTCGTATCAGTGAGCACCCCCAAGGGCTGGGCCTCGCCCGGCCGGGTGCATGTCCTCGCAGGGCTCGGCCGCCTCGGCAGGCGTGGGTCCGTCCGCAGCGACGGCCCCACGTCCGGCCTCACATCGCCTGCAGGAACAAGCGCTCGTAGTCGGCCTCGGTGGCGGGGCGCGGGTTGGTGCCGCCTGTGAAGTCCTTCGCGGCCAGCGGCACCAGGCGCGGCAGGTGCTCGCGCGTGACGCCGCGCTGCGCCAGCCCGCCGGTGATGCCGATCTCGGCCTTGAGCTGCCGCAGCCAGGCGATGAAGCCCGCGCCGCCGCCGGCGGCGCCGACCACGTGCGCCATCTCGTCGAACTTGCCCGGCACGGCCTCGCGGTTCCAGTCGAGCACGGTGTCGATCATCAGCGCGTTGGCCAGGCCGTGGTGCATGTCGACCACCGCGCCCAGCGCGTGCGCACAGGCGTGCACCGAGCCCAGGTCCTTCTGGAAGGCGATCGCGCCCATCATCGAGCTCATCATCATGTCGGCGCGGGCGGCCAGGTTGCCCGGCTCGCGCACTGCGGTGGCGAGCGCGCGCGCGCCCACGCGCAGGCCCTCGAGCGCGATGCCGTCGCACAGCGGGTGGTAGGCCGGTGAGAGCCAGCTCTCGATGTTGTGCGTGAGCGCGTCCATGCCGGTGGCGGCCGTCACCGGCGCCGGCAGCGCCAGCGTCAGCTCGGGATCGGCGAACACCGCCTGGGCCAGGATCTTCGGGCTGAAGACCGTGCGCTTGTGGTGGGTGTCGTTCTCCGAGACCACGGCCGAGCGACCGACCTCCGAGCCCGTGCCCGAGGTCGTGGGCAGCGCGACGAAGTGGGGCAGGGGGTTGACGATGGGCCGCACCTGCGGGTGATCCCACACGTACTCGAGGATGTCGCCCTCGTGCGTGGCCGCCACGCCGACGACCTTGGCCACGTCCAGCGCCGCGCCGCCGCCGAAGCCGATGACGGCATCCGCCCCGTGCGCCTTGAACGCCGCAGCGCCGGCCATGACCTGGGCGCAGGTGGGGTTGCCGTGGACGCCGTCATAGACGGCCACCTGCAGCCCGCCGAGGTGACCGAGGAACTCGGCCATCACCGGCAGCCGCGCGAGCGCGCGGTCGGTGACGACCAGCGGCCGGCGCACGCCCTGCTCGAGCAGGTGCCCGGCCACGAGCCGGCGCGCGCCGGCGCCGAAGTGGATGGTGGTGGGGAAGGCGAAGCGGGTGATGGTCATGGGCTCGGGAGGGCGTCTGCGGTGGGCCGGAGGAGGGGAGTGGTGCGGGACTGCGGATCAATATAAGGGATGGGCCCGCGGGGCTTGCTGGCGGCCGGCGTTCCCGGGTGCCACGCAGCCTGAAGGGGCAGGGTTCCGTGTGGAGCGAAGTAAAGGGGGAGCCGCCGGCCGCAGGCCGGTGGCGGAGGACATGAGCGGAACACGGAACCCTGTCCCTTCAGGCCCGCTGGGCCTTGCTGGCTCCGATCAGATGATCTCGAAGTAGCGCTTCAGCTCCCAGTCCGTCACTGCGTCCTGCCACTGGCGGTGCTCCCACTCACGCGTGGCGGCGAAGTGGTCGACGAAGGTGTCACCCAGCCAGTCGCGCGCGATCTCGCTGCGCTGGAAGATGCGCGTGGTCTCGATCAGCGAGCGCGGCGCGCGCGGGATGTGGTCGGCCCCCTGGTTGGTACCGGTGATCGGCGGCGCGGTGAGCTTCAGGCCCTTCTCCACCCCGTGCAGCCCGGCGGCGATGACGGCCGCCATCGCCAGGTAGGGGTTGACGTCCGCGCCCGGGCAGCGCGTCTCCAGGCGCGTGCTCTTCGGGCTGCCGGCGATCACGCGGAAGCTCGCGGTGCGGTTGTCCACGCCCCAGGTCGGCTTCACCGGGGCCCAGAAACCGTCGACCAGACGCTTGTAGCTGTTGATGGTGGGCCAGAACATCGGCGCGAACTCCATCAGGCAGGCCACCTGGCCGGCGAGATAGCTCTCGAACAGCGCGCTCATCGAGTGAGTCCGCTTGCCATCGAAGAACAGGTTCTTGCGGCCGTCCGACAGGCTCTGGTGGATGTGGCCCGAGCAGCCCGGCAGCGACTGCGACCACTTGGCCATGAAGCTCGGCATCACGCCGAAGCGCTTGCCGATCTCCTTGGCTCCGGTCTTGAACAGGATCGCGCGGTCGGCCGACTCCAGCGCGCCCGAGAAGGCGATCGCCGCCTCGTAGACGCCGGGCCCGGTCTCGGTGTGCAGGCCCTCGATGGGCACGCCGAAGGCGCCCATCTCGTCCATCAGCGCGTTGAAGAAGCCGCGCTGGTCACCCATGCGCAACAGCGAATAGCCGAACATGCCGGGGGTGATCGGCTCCGGGGCGACGCCACGCTTGGCGGCCCAGCTCTGCGGCGTCTCGGCGAAGTTGAACCACTCGAACTCCATGCCCGCCATCGGCTCGAAGCCCAGCTTCGCGGCGCGCGCGAGCACGCGCTTGAGCACCTGGCGCGGGCACACCGGGTAGGGGCTGCCGTCGGCATTGACGAACTCGCCCAGGAAGAAGGGCACGCCGCTGTCCCAGGGCACGTGGCGCGCGGTGCCCAGGTCCAGACGCGCCAGGGCGTCGGGGAAGCCGTGCTGCCAACCGGTGACCTGGGTGTTGTCGTAGCAGACGTCGTGCGCGTCCCAGCCGAAGACCACGTCGCAGAAGCCGAAGCCGCCTTCGGCCGCGCCGAAGAACTTGTCGCGGTGCAGGTACTTGCCGCGCAGGATACCGTCGATGTCGCTGACGGCGACCTTGACCTTGCCGGCGCCGGAGGCGCGCACGGCGGCCAACGCGGGGTGCTCGGCCGCGGGGCGGGACGCGCGGTCGGCCTTGGGCGGGGTCTTTCGGCTGGGCATCGGGGCCTCCGGGGGGTGCTTGGTTCGGGGAAGCGGTCGGTCGGGGCTGGGGGGGCGCAGCCCTCAGGTCTGTGGGCGGCCGTCGGGGATGCCCATCTCCTGCAGCGTCTGGGCCACCGCGTGCACGGCCTGGCGCATCTCATTGGCGCCGATGGCGCCGATGCAGCCGACGCGAAAGGTCTCCACCTGCGTCAGCTTGCCAGGGTAGAGGACGAAGCCGCGCGCCTTGGCGCCTTCGTAGAAGCGCTTGAAGTCGTAGGCCGGGTGGGCGGGGGCGTGGAAGGTGACGATGATCGGCGCCTGCACGTCGGGCGCCAGGAAGGGGCGGAAGCCGAGCGCGGCCATGCCCTCGGTCAGCGCCTTGTAGTTGGCGGTGTAGCGCGCCAGGCGCGCCGGCTGGCCGCCCTCCTCGTCGAACTGGGCGACGGCCTCGGCCAGCGCCGCGACCACGTGCGTGGGCGGGGTGAAGCGCCACTGCCCGGTCTTGCCCATGTACACGTGCTGGTCGTGCAGGTCCATCGCCAGGCTCTGGCTGTTGCCGGCGCAGGCCTCGAGCACCGCCTTGCGGATGAAGACGAAACCCATACCAGGCACGCCCTCCAGGCACTTGCCGCTGGCGGCGATGAGCGCGTCGAAGCGGGTGGTGCGGGCGTCGATCGGCAGCGCCGCGAAGCTGCTCATCGCGTCGACGATCAGGCCGCGGCCGTGCTGCTCGCACACGGCGGCGACCGCGGCCAGCGGGTTCTCGACCCCGGTGCCGGTCTCGCAGTGGATCAGGATCACGTGCGTGATCGACGGGTCGGCGGCCAGGCGCGATGCGACCTCTGCGGCGCTCACCGGCCTGTCCTCGGGTACCGGCATCACGCTCACGCGCCGCCCCATCATCTGCGACAGCCTGGCCGCGCGCTTGCAGTAGGCGCCGTTGTCGGGCACGAGCACGTGCCCGTCGCGCGGCACCACGGTGGCCACCGCGGCCTCGACGCTGAAGGTGCCGCTGCCCTGCAGCGGCACGACGACGTGGCTGTCCTGCCCGTGCACGACGGCCAGCAGGCGCTCGCGCACGCGCGCCGTGATGGCGTTGAAGTCGGCGTCCCAGGAGCCCCAGTCCTTCAGCATCGCCAGCTTGGTGCGCAGCGTGGTCGTCAACGGGCCGGGGGTGAGGAGGATGCGGTCGCGGTCCATGGAGTCGGGGCGATGGGCGGGGGTTCTGGGGGGTGTGCGGGCTGGGGCTGGCCGTCGATGGAGGAGGACGACAGGGCCTTCAGGTGCCGTGCTTCCACGCCTGCGTGCGGCGCTCGACGAGGCGCGCGAGCAGCCAGAAGACGGTGGTGGCGACGGCCGAGGCGGCGAAGATCATGGTGGCACAGGCGGCGGCTGCGCCCATCTCGCCGGCCTCGTCCAGGTTCAGGATGGCGATCGACGCCACCTTGGTCTCGGGCGAGTACAGGAAGACCACGGCCGAGATCGTCGTCATCGCGTTGACGAAGAAGTAGCGCGCGATGTCGATCAGCGTGGGCGTGCACAGCGGCAGCGTCACGCGCCGCAGCGTGGTCCAGAAGGGCACCTTCATCGACGCCGCCACGGCCTCGAACTCGCTGTCCAGCGCCTTCAGCGCGGTCACCGCCGTCAGGTGCCCGGTGGTGTAGAAGTGGACGATGGTGCACAGCGTCAGCATCGTCATCGTCTGGTACAGCGGGTTCAGCGGGTTGGCGGGCGCGTTGAAGAAGAAGATGTAGCCCAGGCCCAGCACGAGCCCCGGCACCGCCATCGGCAGCATCGCCAGCAGCCGCACACCTGAGCCCAACAGCGCGGGCGCGCGGGTCTTCTCGAGCAGGTAGGCGCCCAGGAACACCAGCGCGGTGCCGAAGACGGCCGTGCCCGCGGCCATGCGCAGGCTGTTGACGAAACCCTCGCCGAACTCGGCGTCGAACAGGCCCATCTGGTAGTGGCGCAGGCTGGGCTTGAGGTTGTAGGGCCAGAAGCTCGCGAAGGAGGCGAACACCGTCATGCCCAGCATGGCCAGCATCAGCGCCGCCACGACCACGCAGTAGGCCGTCATCAGCGCATCGAACAGCGGCGCGCGCTTGGGCTTCAGCGGCACCGCGCGCGCGCCCAGCATGGCCGTCTGGCGCCGCTGCACCAGGTGGTCGACGGCATAGGTCAGCACCGCGGGGGCGAGCAGCAGCAGGGCCACGACCGCGCCGCGCTGGAAGTCCTGCTGGCCGATGACGAGCTTGAAGACGTCGGTGGCGAGCACGTTGAAGTTGCCGCCGATCACCTTGGGGATGCCGAAGTCGGTGATGACGAGGGTGAAGACGACCAGGCTGGCGCTGATCAGGCCGTACTTGGCCCCCGGCAGCGTGATCGTGAAGAACTTGCGCGCGGCCGAGGTGCCCAGGGCGTCAGCCGCCTCGTACAGGCGCGCGTCGGCCGCCGACAGCGCCGTCACCAGGATCATCAGCGCGTGCGGGAAGACGGCGAAGATCTCCGCCAGCACGATGCCCGGGGCGCCGTAGATCTGGCGGATGCCGAGGAACTGCAGCCACTCCTTGAGCACCCCCTGGTTGCCGAACCAGTAGATCAGCGAGATGGCCGACAGCAGCGTGGGCGCCAGCAGCGGGATCAGCGTGATGCCGCGCAGCAGCGCCTTGCCCGGCATGCAGCTGCGCGTGAGCGCATAGGCGAAGACGAAGGCCGAGGGCACGACGACGACCGTCACCAGCGTCGAGACCCACAGGCTGTTCCACAGCGACTGCCACAGCGTCGGGCTCTTCGCGTAGCTCGCGAAGTTGGCCAGGCCGACGAAGGCGCCTTTCGGGTCCTGCACCGACTGCAGCAGCAGCGCCAGCAGAGGCGCGGCCAGGAAGAGCAGCAGCAGCAGCGCCACCGCGCCCAACGCCAGCCAGGCGATGCGGTCGCTCGCGGTGGCCCGCAGTGGCACCGGGCCTGCGCCCGGCGCCGCCGTCAGCGCGGCCGTCATGCCGGCCCGGCTGCGGAGCCGAACACGCGCAGGCGTTCCGGGCGCAGCCGCAGCGCGAGCTCGCGGCCCGGGGCGAGCGCGTGCTCGGTCACGAAGTGCGGGCTGAGCACCGCGGTGAGGCCCTGCTCGGCCACGGCCGGGGCCGCCAGCCGCGCGAGGCAGTAGGCGCCCAGGAACTCGAGCTTGTCCAGCGTGGCGGGCACGACGTTGCTCGCGCCCGCGCCGAAATGCGCCGCGCTGGCGGCCACGGCCACGTCCTCGGGGCGCAGGTAGACCTGCAGCGCGCCGCCGGCCGGCGGCACGCCCGCGGCCGTGTGCTCGCACATGGTGGCGCCGATGCGCAGCCGCCCGTCGGGCAGGGCTTGTGCCTCCAAGACGTTGACGCGGCCGACGAAATCGGCCACGAAGGGCGTGGCCGGCTCGCGGTAGACCTGCTCGGGCGTGCCCACCTGCTCGATCACGCCGTGGTTCATCACGACGATGCGGTCGGCCACCGAAAGCGCCTCCTCCTGGTCGTGCGTGACCATGATGGTGGTCACGCCCAGGGTGCGCTGCAGGCTGCGGATCTCCTGGCGCAGGTGCACGCGCACGATCGCGTCCAGCGCCGACAGCGGCTCGTCCAGCAGCAGCAGCCCGGGCGAGGTGGCCAGCGCCCGCGCCAGCGCGATGCGCTGTTGCTGCCCACCCGAGAGCTGCGAGGGGTACTTGGCCTCGGTGCCCGGCAGGCCCACCAGGCGCAGCAGCTCGGCCACGCGCTCGCGCGCCTGGGCCTTGGGCGTGCGCCGGTTCACCAGGCCGTAGGCCACGTTGTCGGCCACGTTCAGGTTCGGGAACAGCGCGTAGGACTGGAAGACGATGCCGTAGTCGCGCTGTGCCGGCGCGAGCGTGGAGATGTCGCGCCCACCCTGCTCGATGCGGCCGGCGCTCTGCGCCTCGAGCCCGGCCACCACGCGCAGCAGCGTCGTCTTGCCGCAGCCCGAGGGGCCGAGGAAGCAGACGAACTCGCCGCGCTCGATGGCCAGGTCGATGCCGTGCAGGGCGGTGAAGCTGCCGAAGCGCTTGACGATGCCCTGCAGGCGCAGGTAGGGGGTCACAGACCGGCCTCGAAGGTGCGGGCCGGGCGCCGTGGCGCCCGGCAGGGCGTGGATGCCATCACCGACGCTCGGACTTGCCGTCGTAGCGTTTGATCCACTCGGCCAGGATGCGCTCGCGGTTGTTCGCGGCCCATGCGAAGTCCATCTTCACCAGGCGCTGCTCGTAGTCGGCCGGGATGTTGGGCAGCGGTTGCGCCACGCCCGGCATCGCGGTGATGGCGAAGTTCTTGCCGTAAAGCATCATCGCGTCGCGACTCGCGGCCCAGTCGGCGAGCTTGCGCGCCGCGTCCAGCTTCTTGGTGCCCTTGTGGATCGCGAAGGCCTCCAGGTCCCAGCCCAGGCCTTCCTTCGGGAAGACCAGGTCGATGGGGGCGCCGCGCGCCTTGTTGGCGTTGGCGCGGTACTCGAAGGAGATGCCGACCACGAACTCGCCGCTGGCGGCCATGTTGCACGGCTTCGAGCCCGAGTGCGTGTACTGGGCGATGTTCTGGTGCAGCGCGTCCATGTACTTCCAGCCGCCGTCCTCGCCCCACAGCGTCAGCCAGGCGGTGACGTCGAAGAAGCCGGTGCCCGAGGAGGCCGGGTTGGGCATGACGACCTGGCCGCGGTAGACGGGCTTGGTCAGGTCCTGCCAGGTCTCGGGCTTGGGGATGTTGCGCTTCTGCGCCTCGACGGTGTTGAAGCAGACCGTCGCGCCCCAGACGTCCATGCCGAACCAGGCCGGCGGGTTCTTGCGGTCGCGGTACTGGGCCGAGATCGCGGCCAGGTTCTTCGGCGCGTACGGCTCGAGCATGCCGTTGTTGTCCAGCAGGGCCAGGCTCGAGGCCGCGACGCCCATCACCGCGTCGGCCTGCGGATTGGCCTTCTCGGCCAGCAGCTTGGCGGTGATGACGCCTGTGGAATCGCGCACCCACTTGATCTCGATGTTGGGCTCGACCTTGTTGAAGCCTTCCTGATAGGCCTTGAGCTGGTCGGTCTCGAGCGCGGTGTAGACCAGCAACTGGGTCTTCTGGGCCGCGGCACCGCCGGCGGCGAGGGCGAGCATCAGGCCGGCGACGAGGGGCAGGCGGGACAGGCGCATGGGCACTCCTTGGGTGGGTGGGAAGGTCTGCGAAAAGAACGTGCATGCTGCATCGGCGCTTGCCCGATGTCAACGGTAGTTTGTCTATTGTTGACAATATTCCCGGCAGGCGCTCCAATCCGGTGCATGAAGCGTTCTTCCGCCCTCGCCGCGGCCGCGCTGGCAGGTCCGCCGGCGGGGCGGGCGGCACCGGGGCCGGAGGTGGCGCCTGCAGCGCGGTCGACGATCGCGTTCGTGCAGTCCAGCTCGCTGTCGGCGCTGGTGCAGGGCGAGCTCGAGCGCATGATCCTGGCTGGCGAGCTGCCGCCTGGCGCCAAGCTGACCGAGATGTCGCTGGCCGCGCGGCTGGGCGTCTCGCGCGGGCCGCTGCGCGAGGCCTTCCGCATGCTCGAGGAGGCCGGCCTCGTGCGCACCGAGAAGAACCGCGGCGTCTTCGTGCGCGACATCCCGCTGGACGAGGCGGTGGAGATCTTCGACCTGCGCGCGGCGATGGACGAACTCGTCGGCCGCCAGCTCGCGCAGCGCATCACGTCTGCCGAGCTCGCCGAGGTGCGCGCGCTGGTCGAGACGATGGAGCGCGCGGTGGCCGGTGGCGACACGCGCGGCTACCACCTGCTGAACCTGCAGTTCCACGACCGCCTGGTCGAGCTTGCCGGCAACCGCAAGCTGAGTGCCATCTACCGCAAGCTGATCAAGGAACTGAGCCTGTTCCGGCGCATGAACCTGGCCCACCTGGCCGAGGGCGGGATGCTGCCGCTGTCGGCCGGCGAGCACCGCGGCATCGTCGCCGCCATCGCCGCCGGCAACGCCGAGGCCGCCGGCCGCGCGATGTTCGAGCACGCCATGGAGAGCAAGCAGCGGATGCTCAGCCAGCAGGCCGGCCGGGCCGAGCCGGCCGCCGTGCGCAACGCCGCCTGACC
>JBILNB010000001.1:0-186413 GCA_044375195.1 Rubrivivax sp.
AGCTCGCGAGGCCGCTGAACGCGAGCGCAAGGAACGTGAAGCCGCCGAGAAGGCGCGCAAGGAACAGGAAGCCCGCGAGGCCGCCGAGCGCGAGCGCAAGGAACGTGAAGCTGCCGAGAAGGCGCGCAAGGAGCAGGAGGCCCGCGAAGCAGCCGAGCGCAAGGAGCGTGAAGCGGCCGAGAAAGCGCGCAAGGAACGGGAGGCCCGCGAAGCCGCCGAGCGTGAGCGCAAGGAACGAGAAGCCGCCGAGAAGGCGCGCAACGCGCAGGAAGCCAGCGCGGCTGCGAGCCTGGCGGCTGCCGACGATGTGACGCGGGTGGGCTTGCCGGCCCGGCCGGCACCGCGGCCCGACACCGATGCCGACGCGACCCGGCTCTCCGCGCCGGGCGCGAAGGCGCGCGCCCCGGCTCCGGCCCCGGCGCCCGGGCCGGCCGCCGCGGCCCCTGCGCCGGCTGCCGCAGACCCGCTGGCCCTGCTCGACAGCGGGCCGTCGGCGCCAGCCCCGGCCCCGGCCCCTGCCGCAGCCTCAGCCGCCGCGACGGCGGCGCGCGCTGCCGTCCCGGCGCCCGTGCCGGCGGCTGGCGCCGAGCCGCAGCCCGCCAAGAGCAAGCTGGGTCTCATCGTCGGTGGCGGCGTGGCGGTGGCGGTGGCCGTCGGCGTGGTCCTGATGATGAGTGGCGGCGAGCCCAAGCCCACGCCGCCGGCCACCGCGCCGGCCCCGGCGCCTGTGCCCGAGCCGCGCAAGGCCGAGGCCCCCGCCCCGCAACCCGAGCCCGCCAAGGGTGCCGAGAAGAAAGCCGACAAGGGGGTGGAGAAAGCCCCCGAGACCGAGCGCGCGCGCAAGGAGCGCGAGGCCAAGGAAGCGGCCGAGAAGAAGGCCCGGGAGGCCGCCGAGAAGAAGGCGGCGGTGGAGAAGGCCGCTGCCGAGAAGGCGGCCGCGGAAAAGGCGGCGGCCGAGAAAGCCGCGGCGGAAAAGGCCGCGGCCGAGAAAGCCGCCGCTGAAAAGGCCGCCGCCGAGAGGGCCGCCGCGCAAAAGGCTGCGGCCGAGAAGGCCGCTGCGGAGAAGGCTGCCGCAGAGAAGGCTGCGGCCGAGAAGGCCGCCGCGGAGAAGGCAGCAGCGGAAAGGGCTGCTGCCGAGCGGGCGGCCGCGCAAAAGGCTGCGGCGGAGAAAGCCGCCGCGGAGAAGGCGGCCGCCGAGAGGGCCGCCGCGCAAAAGGCTGCGGCCGAGAAGGCCGCCGCAGAGAAGGCTGCGGCTGAGAAAGCTGCCGCGGAGAAGGCCGCGGCCGAGAGAGCCGCTGCCCAGAAGGCTGCCGCCGAGAAGGCGGCGGCGGAGAAGGCTGCTGCCGAGAGAGCTGCCGCGCAGAAGGCTGCTGCCGAGAAGGCCGCGGCCGAGAAGGCTGCCGCCGAGAAGGCTGCCGCACAGAAGGCGGCTGCCGAGAAGGCGGCGGCAGAAAAGGCGGCTGCCGAGAAGGCCGCGGCGGAGAAGGCTGCCGCCGAGAGGGCTGCCGCACAGAAGGCGGCTGCTGAGAAGGCCGCAGCAGAAAAGGCGGCTGCCGAGAAGGCCGCGGCGGAGAAGGCTGCCGCCGAGAGGGCTGCCGCACAGAAGGCGGCCGCTGAGAAGGCCGCAGCAGAAAAGGCGGCTGCCGAGAAGGCGGCGGCGGAGAAGGCGGCTGCCGAGAGGGCTGCCGCACAGAAGGCGGCCGCTGAGAAGGCCGCAGCAGAAAAGGCGGCTGCCGAGAGGGCTGCCGCGCAGAAGGCGGCTGCCGAGAAGGCCGCGGCGGAGAAGGCTGCCGCCGAGAGGGCTGCCGCACAGAAGGCTGCCGCTGAGAAGGCTGCCGCTGAGAAGGCGGCGGCGGAGAGGGCGGCGGCGGAGAAGGCCGCGGCCGAGAAGGCGGCTGCCGAACGAGCAGCCGCACAGAAGGCGGCTGCCGAGAAGGCCGCGGCGGAGAAGGCTGCGGCAGAAAAGGCCGCCGCGGAGAAGGCGGCGGCGGAGAAGGCGGCGGCCGAGAAGGCGGCGGCCGAGAAGGCGGCGGCAGAGAAGGCGGCCGCCAGCCCGGCGGGGCAGTTCCAGCGCGCCCAGGAGCTGGAGAAAGCCGGCCAGATGCGGCCGGCCAAGGCGGCCTATGAGCGCGCCGCCGAGGGCGGCAACGCCGCCGCGGCCAAGCGCCGCTGGGAGATCGCAGTGGCCGAGAAGGCCACGCCCGACGAGATCGCGCGCTGGCAGCGCCGCGCCTTCCAGTTGGGCGCCCCGGGTGTGCCCGAGCCTCGCGGCCCGGCGGTGTTGCGCTGAAGCTCAGCGCTTGAACGGCCACCAGCCGCGCAGCCGCCCGGCGGGCTTGCCGCCGGCGCGCACCAGCACGACCGAGATGTTGTCCTTGCCGCCGGCGTCGTTGGCGGCCTCGACGATGGCCTGGCAGGCGGCGTCCAGCGTGTCGGCCTCGCGCAGCAGGCGCGCGATCGTCGGCTCGTCGACCATGTCGGAGACGCCGTCGGAGCACATCATCAGGATGTCGCCGGTGCGGACTTCGTGCGAGTGCGTCTCGACATCCACGTCCTCGAGCACGCCGAGCGCGCGCGTGACGAGGTTGCGGTTGGTGGAGGTGGCAGCCTGTTCGGCGGTGATCATGCCGGCGTCGAGCTGCTCCTGCAGCAGCGAGTGGTCGCGCGTCAGGCGCTCGAGCTGGCCCTCGCGCAGGCGGTAGGCGCGCGAATCGCCGACGTGGCCGACGACGAGGATGTCGCCGGTGTAGGCGGCCACCACCAGCGTCGAGCCCATGCCCTGGTGCTCGGGCACGGTCTGGGCGGACTGGAAGATGGCCCGGTTGGCCTGGCGCCCCCAGTCGTCGATGGCTTCGTGCAGCACGGTCTCGGCCGGGGGCGAGGCGAGGTTGCGCAGCCAGCGGCCCAGGCCCTGGCTGATGAGGCGCGTGGCCATCTCCGAGGCCACCTCGCCCGCGTTGTAGCCGCCCATGCCGTCGGCCAGCACGGCCAGACGCGCCTGCGGGTCGAGCGCGACCGCGTCCTCGTTGTTGCTGCGGGCGCGGCCCATGTCCAGCGCCGAGGCGAATTCGAGGGGCAGCGGTGCGTTCATGGCAGGGGGCCGGACGCAGGCCGGCGCTTGCTCGGGGAAAGTGGACTGTACGCCGCCTTCGGACGTGTGCCCGGCCCGGTGCGCGCCGCGAGCGTGCGGCACGTCACGGGATCATGTGCGTGGTCTGCCCCGGGTTGGTGACCGTGATCATGCCGCCCCACATGCACGCGAGCTGGCAGGTGTTGTCGAGCGAGGGCATGTTGGCCAGCAGCACCGTGGGCGCCCCGGGCGTCCAGGGCGCGGGCGTGTTGGGGATGCAGGGCATGGGCGTGAGCACCCCCATGGCCGCCGCGGTGGCCGCCGCCACCGTCGGGTTGGCCGGGCTGCGGCACATGCCGAAGGGCAGGATGTTCACCATGGGCTTGTGGTCCATGATGTTGGCCGCCGGCTGGTTGCCCGACATCACGCGGTTGACCGGCAGCACCACCAGCGTGCCCGGCGCCATGCCCATGGTGCACATGAGCTGGGCGGTGTTGACGACTTGCAGGGGCATGGGGTGGCCCGGTCAGGGCTGCAGCAGCTTGCGCAGCTCGCCGCGGTGGGACACGTTGGCGGCGGTGCAGGCCGCGGTGCCCGCGGCCAGGCCCGCCAGGAAGCCGGCCACGGCACCCGGCACCGCGCCCACGCCCGGGATGGTCACCGCGCCGGCCTTCAGGCCCATCACGGCACCCGCCCCGCCCATGGGCACGCCGGTGGTGCGCGCGCAGCGCTTGGCGATGTCCCAGAGCGTCTCCTGGTCGCGGTAGGAGACGATGCCGAGTTGCAGCAGCGAGCTGCGGAAGTCCTGGGTGATGTCGCTCATGGCTGCGCCTGGGGTGTCGTGATTCGACGAGCCAGTTTATCGACCTTGACAGCCTTGTCCAGCTTTGGCAGGCTCGTACGCTTCCGGCGCGCATGATCGCGCCCATGCATGTGCCCGCGCGACCGCGGGCGGAGAGGCCTTGGATGGGGCAGCGCGATTGCACGATCACCGGCGCACGGACGGCGGCCGCCCTGGACGAGGGCACGCTCTGCCGCCAGCGCAGCACGCCCACGGGGCCTGCGGGCAGCAAGCCCGTCCTGGCCAAGGCCGCGCCGCCGCCCCGCCCGCTGCGCAAGGTCGGCGAGGAGTTCCCGGCCGAGTTGCGGCCGATGCGCGAGGCCTACGAGCGTGAGCTGGCGGAGTACATCGGCCGCCACCGTCACACCCTGACCAAGTGGCTCGCCATCGACAACGGCACGGCCTCCAACTTCATCGGCGGCTCGTCGTGGATGCTCGCAGGCTTTGCGGCCCTGATGACCTGGCGTGACAAGAGCTTGGACACGCCCGAGGCGGCACAGTTCTGGGAGTTCTCGGACGATGCCCACGATTACTGGATCGACGCCATGGAGAGTTCGCTTCGCACCGGATGCCTGGACTTGCAGAGCCGGACCTTGCGCGTGCTCAACGAGCATCCAGCCCAGGGCTGGAGGATCAAGAGGTGGATGGTGGGCAACGTCATGGAGCACCACGCTGTCAACGTCCACCCCGAGGGTGGCGACACGGCCCGGGGTTGGGTGTTCGACCCCTGGGTCACGCTCAGCCCCGAGGTCTATGCCTTCAGTGACTGGCAGGAGCACTTCACCTCGCTGTCATGGCTGGGCAGCGCCCGGGCGGAATGACGCGGCCGCTCCACTTGCCTGCAGCGCCGGCCCGCTGCGTCAAGCCTGAGGCCGCAGCTTGATCACCACGCCCGCCAGTAAGAGGACCGCGCCGGCGACGAGCACGGCGTAGGTGGGCCGCTCGGGCCGCACGAGCATGGCGTTGCCAGGATCCTTCGGGGAGACATAGGCCTGGACGCGCAGGCCGACCGGGTACTTCGCGGCCAGCTGGCGCAGCTCGGCCGAGGGCTCGGCTCCATCGCGTGCGGGCGAACTCGGCAGGGTGGACGAGGAATAGTCCCGGGCCGTGTACTCCCTGTCGCCGACCCGGTAGCGGTATTCCAGGTCGAGCTGCCACCGGGGCGCCTTCTGCGTCAGGCTGCCCCCGATGGCCAGACCGCTCTTCGTGATCACCGCGTCGACGCCGGCCCACTGCATCTGCCTTGAAGAACTCCACCACACCGCCGCACCGACAGCGCTGACGACAGCGCCCAGCAGCAGGAGCACCGAGCCCGAGACGCGCAGGAGTTCGCCGAGCTTCAACGCAGGATCCACCATTGGCCCGCGCCGAAAGCCAGCGAGACGGCGAAGCCGCTCCAGTCGCCCTCGTGCCGCAACTGGATGGCGTCGCGGCCGTCCCGGCGCAGCGCCCGCACGATGCGGCGGTCACTCGACCAGGCGAGATCCAGGTCTTCCGGCGCGGCGACCTCGACCCGAAATTCCGGGTGGGCACGGCGTACCCCCAGGCTGTGGAGCAGGCCGCGGTCCATGCGCTCCTTGCCAATGCCCAGGGCGGTGCCGATCTCGCCGTGCTTCAGGGCCAGCAGTTGGAGCAGCACGTCGTCAGGGCTGCGCATCAGGGCGGTGGCCAGGCGGGCCAGCGCCTCGGGGATCAGGCGCTCGCTGCCGGCAGGCGCGGGCTGGGCGCCCACCCAGGTCCAGCGCGGCAGGTGCTGGGGCAGCTCGAACGTCGTCTGGCTCGAGGGGGCGGGCCGGGTGGCGTCGGGGTGGGTCACCTGGCTGAGCAATTGTGTGACGGTGCCGTCGGCGTCGGACACGAGCGCGATCTGGACGGTCGCCTGCGCATCCGGCGTGGGCGGCGTGTCGATGCGCAGCACGTTCGTGCCGGGGACGGCATAGGGCTCCGCCCGCAGCGAGCCACTCTCGCCGGCCAGGTCGTTGACGAGGAGAAAGCCGTTCAGGCTGATCCGCGCCGCGCCCGTGTTGGCGTAGCGCAGTGTCAATTGGAGCGCCATGTCGCTGTCCGGTGTCTGATCATTTGAACTCGTGCTTGATCTCGTCGGTCTCGAAGGTCTTGAACACGGGCCACGAGCGCTCGTATTCCACGATGCCCCAGGCGAGCGTGAAGGTGAAGCCGATGGTCAGCGGGTTGACCTCGGCCTTGGCCTTGAGGGCCGGGTAGGCGCCTGAGGACTTCTCGCCCCAGCCCTTGACCGAGCCTTCGGCCTTGCCCGAGGCCTTGATCTGCAGCACGTCCTCGCTGGCCACCAGCAGTTCTGCGGCAATCTCCAGGCTGATCTTGCCCGCGAGCTCGACCTTGAGCTGCGCCCAGTGGAAGGCGTCTTCGTGCGGCCAGTAGGCCCAGGAACAGGCGGCGCCGAAGCTGATGCCCAGGCCGACGTTCAGGTAGATGCCGCACTTGATGTAGCGCGCCATCGTCGGGCTCACGGGGACGCCGTAGATGGGGTAGCTGGCCGCGGTGCCGATCAAGGGATCAAAACCGCCGTTGAGCGCCATCTCGCAGAAGGCCAGGTTGGATTCCTTGTCCTCCTTCCACTGGGCTTCGGCGCTCAGGACCCGGCCAAAGCTCTTGAGTTCCCAGTTGGGGGCCTTGGGCGCAGTCAGCGGCTTGACGGGTGTGCGCGCGCCGCCGACGTTGATGGGCAGGTAGGCGAGGATGCCCTTGTACTTGTCACGCAGTTCGGTGATGTTGATCTTGATCGCGGCCTTGGACGAGGGGTAGGCCACGATCTTCACGGGTTCCGTGGCGCCGGCGCAAGCCTCGGCCGAGACGAAGGTCGTCACCGGGTCGGCGTTCCAGAGCCGGAAGACATTGCCGCCGGCCATCGCGGTGCCACTGAAATTGAAGGTGGACTTGCCCGACCCCTTCTTCGGGAACCCGCGCGCGCCGTCGACCCGCACCTCGAGCAGGCTGCTGCAGTCTCCGGAGGCCTGGGGCTGGACGGAAATGGCGTCGCTGCCGCGGTCGTCGGCAACGACCATGAGCAGGTTCTTGCGCGCGCTGCGCCCGTGCTCGCACGTGACGTCGAGCCCGCTGAGCTTGCATGGGCAAGCCGGGTCTTTCTTCGCCGGGGGCGGCGGGGGCGGTGAAGCGGGCTTGCCGCGGCCTCCTCCCTTGCCAGGGTCGTCGACCGGGCAGCGAGCGACGGCGCCGCGCTGACCCTGGTTCTTCCTGGCTGCTTCACGGTCCTTCGCGACCTGCTCGCGCACCTGCTCCTTGCTCATCTGCTCGGTCTTGCCGCCCGCCTCGACGTAGGCGTTCATCCAGTCCTCCCGGAACTGGCCGTATTCGGGGTCGCCAGGCTTGGGTTGCGGGCAGTACTTCTTTGCCACCGCGTCGTTGGCGGTGCGGTTGGCGTTCGGGTCCAGCGGTCGGGTCGCCCGTCTCATGCGAGGCCTCCAGTGTCGAGGGCCTGCGGGATGCCTTCCCAGAGGGCATCGGCCCGGGCCGGGCCTCGCAGGGCCAAGGCGTCGCGGGCCCAGGCGTGCCGGGTCTCGAACCCGAGGCCCAGCGTCAGGCAGCCGTAGCAGTACGCCACGCTCTCCTGCTCGAGGAGCATCTCGTGGGCATCGGCTCGCCGCAGCAGGCCCTCCACCAGCAGGCGCCACTCTTCGGCCGGGTACGGCGCCGCGACGTCGGGCAGCAACTCGGCCAGGGTCTGGACGTGCTGGTCGACCCAGGCGTTCCAGGCGGTGAGCTCGAGGCCGTCGAGCTGGCGGGTCTGCAGGGTCAGCATGCGCGGCAGCCTTCAAGAGCGCCCGGGTGTGCCCGGGGGTTGGCCAGGCGCTCGCAGGCGCGGCGGGCTTCGACGCAGCACAGCCTCACCCCCGCACCGCCAGCTGCCCGGCCGCCAGCGTGCACTGCACCATGGCGCCGTCGGCGCCGGCTAGGCACAGCCGTTCCATGGGCCCGAAGAAGGCCTTGAGCTGCTGCTCGTCCAGCACCTTGAGCACGTCGACGATGACGCGCGGGTCGTAGTAGCGGAAGAACAGCGGCTTGCCCTCGGGCCCGTAGACGACGTTGAACTTGCGCAGGTGCCGGTGCACCTGCGAGAAGCTGGGCGGCTCGTCGCTGCCCACGGGCAGGCGCAGCGTCACCAGGATGGCGAGGTGGCGCGCGAGCAGGTCCTCGACCACGGCCTGGGCCTCGGGGCCCAGGCTGCCCAGGCGGCCGAGGTAGGGGGCGACGTCCTCGAGCTCCTCGGCCAGGTCGCCGGTGAAGAGGCACTCGAACTCGTCGAAGGTATCGCGCGGCAGGCGCGCGGCGCCGCCCTCGACGCCGGCGCAGTCGATCAGCACGTAGGGCGCGGGCAGGCCGGGCTGCCGCAGCTGCGACCAGATCTCGGTGAAGGCAGGCATCGGGGGCCTCGGCAGTCTGGGAGGGCGGAGTTCAGGCGTTGCAGATCTCGCAGAAGGGCGTGGCCGAGGCGCGCGCGGCCTTCAGCGCGGCGGCCTTCTGCGTGTAGGGCTTGTCGGTGCCGCCCTTGGACTCGGGCGCCTTCTCGGCGTTCTTGGGCGCCTTGGGCGAGGCGCCACTGCCCGAGCCGGCGCTGCCGCCGGAGTTGACGAAGACCATCGTGCCCTTGATGAACACGCCGGCCGGGTTGATGTCGATGAAGTTGCCGCCCACCTTGAGGGTGAGCTGCGTGCCGGCCTCGAGCACCAGCGTCATGCCGGCCTTGAAGTGGATCTCCTGCCCGGCGTCGGCGGCGAGCTTGGTGCCGATCTTGCCCTGCCAGTCCTGGGCCACCTTCAGGTGCACGCCGCCGTCGACCTTGACGATGTCGTCGCCGGTGATCGCGGTGTGGACGTCGGCCTCGAGCTTGGTGAGCGCGTCCTTCTTGACGTTGAGGTGGCTCTCGTTGCCGATGTACTCGGTGCGCGTGTTCTTGGTGTAGAGGGTCTGGTTCTTCTCGGCGTGGACGTAGATCTCCTCGCTGCCCTTCTTGTCCTCGAAGCGCAGCTCGTTGAAGTTGGAGGATCCGCCGCCCTTGCTGCTGCGCGTCTTGATGCCCGAGCGCGTCTTCTCGCCCGGCATCTGGTAGGGGGGCTTGTTCTCGCCGTTGTAGAGGCTGCCGGTGACCACGGGCCAGTCGGGGTCGCCCTCGAGGAACTCGACGATGACCTCCTGGCCCAGGCGCGGCAGGGCCCAGGTGCCGTAGCCGTTGCCGGCCCAGGACTGCGCCACGCGCACCCAGCAGCTGCTGTTCTGGTCGGCTTCGCCGTAGCGGTCCCAGCGGAACTGCACCTTGATGCGGCCGTGCTCGTCGGTGTCGATCTCCTCGCCCGACTTGCCCACCACCACCGCCGTCTGCGGCCCCTGGACGATGGGCTTGGGCGTGACGCGCGGCGGCCGGTACTGCTGCTTCAGCGGGATGGCCGAGATGCTGCAGTCGAACTCGAAGCCGTCGCCCGAGCCGCTGCTGTCGGCATTGCCGGAGCTGACGTAGCGCGCGCCGACGACGAGGTGCTTGTCGTTGAAGCCCTCCACCGGGTGGCGCGTGAGCTTGAAGCTGCAGCCCGGCTGGAAGCCGCGCACGTTGCCGGCGCCGGTGAAGGTGTGGTACTGGGTGTGCAGCTCGTCGATGCGCACGCGCGCCGTGGCCTCGGCCTCGGCGGGCTTCTCGGCCTCGGCGGGGTAGTCGAAGAACTCGAACTCGCCGTAGGGGTGCTTGACGGCCTTGCTCGCGCTGGCGGTGACCTCGGTGCGCGGCTTGAGGTAGTCGTAGTCCTTGACGACGTACTTGCCGGGCTGGATCTCGTGCGTGGAGCTCCAGCGCTTGACGATCTCGGAGCTCTCGCGGTCCTCCTCGTCGAAGCGGACCTCGTCGTAGCCGGGGTAGGGGCTGTGGGTGCTGCTGCGGTCCACCAGCGTCAGCGTGTGCTTGCCGTTGTCGTGCTCGAAGTGGTAATAGATGCCCTCCTGCTCGAGCAGGCGGCTGACGAAGTTGAAGTCGGTCTCGCGGTACTGGCAGCAGAACTCCCAGGTGCGGTAGGACTCGCTGGTCTTGTTGCTGAAGCTGGCCAGGCCGCCGTGCCCCTTGAAGACCTCCTCGACGATCTGCGGCACGGTCTTGTTCTGGAAGATCCTGCTGTTGGCCTGGCGCGTCAGGAACCACAGCCAGGGGGACACCGTGGCCTGGTAGACGTAGGCCTTGGTCTCCTTGCCGCCGGTCAGGCTGTCGCGGATCTCGTCGACCCCGCCCCAGCGCGTGACGTAGCCGTTGAAGTAGCGCGCCTTGCCCTCGTTCAGCTCCACGCGCATCGTGACGTTCTGGCCCAGCATCTGGTCGATGCCGATGTCGGGGCGCTTGCTCTTGAGCTTGATCTGGAACTCGCTCAGCCGCGACAGGTGTTCCTGCCCCGTCATCTCGATCAGGATGAAGGCCTTGGGGCCCAGCGGCGTCTGGATGTCGAGGGGGCGGGCCATGGTGTCTCAGTGCACGGGGGTGCTGCGGGGGGTGAAGCGCGGGGCCATGCCCAGGCGCAGGTCGTCGGCGTCGGTGCGTGCGTAGCGCACCCCCAGCCAGGACGACCAGCCCAGCAGCAGGCCCTCGTTGCCGATCCAACTGTAGGGCACCTCGTCCTGGCGCAGCAAGGGCACGAGCTCCCACTCCCACTCGGGCCCGGCGTACAGCACGACCAGGTCGTGCAGCTGCCGGTAGGCCGCGCCATGGGGCAGGAAGTCGCGGTAGCGGGCGAGCGTCAGCGGCCCGACGAGGATGCGAAAGCGCGTGGCGCAGTCCCACACGCGCGCCCCGGCCACGGCGTCGGTGCCGAGCACCGAGAACGCCGTGCCCAGGCGCGTGCGCTGGTCGGGGGGGATGTCGAGCCAGCGGGCACAGAACTCCTCGACCCGGACCTCGCACTCGAAGTGCCGTGCGAGCATGGCGGCCAGTGGCTGAGGGCTCTTGACCCGGCGCGACAGCACGGCCGCGAAGGCGAGCTTGAAGCCCTCGGCCACGCTGTCGCGCTGCGCCAGGGGCGCGTGCGCGAGGCCGGCGACGGCGCGCAGGCGGTCGGCCAGCGGGTGGGCGGCGCCGCGGGCATCGACGCCGGTGATGGCCTGCGTGTCGCTCCAGGCGCGGTAGAGCAGGCCGAGCTGGCGCCGCTGCAGCACGTTGACGAAGGCGACGAAGCTCGGGTCGCGCGAGGTGCGGTGGGCTGCGGTGGCGAGGTCGTGCGCGTGCTGGGTCCAGGTCAGCGGGAGCGCGCCCTGTGGGCCGAGCAGGCCCACGGCCCACTGGGTCAGCACCGGCCGACCGCTGGCGTGGCTGGCGCGCGGCGGCGCGATCTCGTCGACCTCGCGTTCGGCGAAGCCCAGCAGCAGGCCCTGGTCCACGCGCACCGGGTCTTCTTCGGCGCGGTGCGAGTAGCCCAGGCGCGCGCGCTGCGCCTGCGCGCCCTGCAGCAGGCGCAGCGCGCCGAACAACGTGGCGTGGACCTCGTCGTGGTTGAGGGCCTGCAGCGCCTGCTCGAGCGTCCAGGGCTCGGGCGGGCGCGGCTGGAGCTGGCGGCGTTCCTGCGACTGTGACTGGATGATGGAGAGGATGGTGCCGGCGTCGCCGCGCCGCAGCAGGCGGCGCAGCGGCCGCCACTGCCGGCGCGACAGGCGCTGCGCGGCCGCGCGGCCCTCAGGCCGCGCCAGGGCCTGGCGCAGCGTGCTCAGAAAGTCGGCCGCCGTCCGAAGCGCGTGGGCCATGTGAGCTGCTCCGCCCGGTCGGACATCTCGAGCGTGGTCTCGACGAAGGAGTTGATGGCCACGTGCGAGGCGAGGTAGTTCTCGAGCACGGCGGCCAGCAGGAAGGGCGAGCCGCCGTCGAAGGCGCGGTCGTTCATGCTCAGGCGCAGGGCCACGCCGCGCCCGAAGGCCAGCGGCCCGCCGCCGGGCACGCGGCGCGTGATCTGCTCGGCAGCCACGGAGTTCAGCCCGTCGGCCTGGCGCAGCAGGAAGTGGCCGGGCACGGGCGCGTACAGGCTGAGCATGGCCCGCAGCACGTCGGCGCCGCGCGGCCCGCCGCTGTCGAACAGCGACAGGTAGTTGACGAAGAGGTGGCTCAGCGCCACCCAGGGGTCGAAACCGTCGGTGGGCGAGGCCAGCGGCAGCGAGGGGCCGGCCAGGCATTCGATGCCCTTGACGGGCAGGGTGTCCACCGGCTGGTAGCGGGCGTCGGAGAACTGCGCCCGCAGGTACAGGGGCTGGTCGCGGTTGGAGCACAGGGCGCGCACCGACAGGTAGCGCAGGTCGCTGCCGTAGGGCGGCGCGCCCTGCTCGGCGATCGACATGTAGGTTTCCGAGCCGGGGTAGGTAACGGCGCGGCCGATGGTCTCGGACTGGGTGAGCATGCGCCGCTCGCGGCGCAGGGTGTAGAAGCTGGCGCTGGTCAGGCGCCCCGAGCTGACGACCTCGAACATGGGCGCGAAGCGGCGCTCGAAGCCGCTGCCGCCCCCGGTCACCTCGGTGACGTGCACCACCTCGTGGTGGCGCGGGCGCATGCGGTCGGCCACGAGGTGGTATTCCATCTGCCCGGGGGCGACGTCGATGCGGTCGAGCTGACGCTCGCGCAGGTTGACCGCGGGCACGCAGAACAGCGACAGGGTCTGCGGCTTGACCGCGTTCTCCAGGCGCTGGAAGGCGCCGGCGAAGTGCAGGTGCAGGTGGAGCTTGCGCCCCTTGAAGCCCTGCAGCGCCTGGCGCAGGCCGGTGATCTCGACGAAGCGGAAGCGGTCGGGCAGGGCCGCGTACTCCTTCAGCACCCGGAAGCCCGCGTGCCCGCGCACCGGCACGCGCAGCAGCGACTCCGATTCCTCGAAGCCGATGTGACGCACGGCCGAGCCGGGCAGCCAGGCGTGGGCCTGGCGCGCCAGCTGCGTGGCCGACAGCCCCACGGCCACGCAGCGGCCGCCCAGCAGCTCCATGAGCTGTGCGCCGTAGGCGTCGGCCGCGGTGACGAACAGCGGCAGGCGGTCCAGCGGCAGGGCCTGGAAGCTGGCGTCGCCCAGGAGCTCGAGCTCCAGGCGCAGGCTCGAGGCGGCGGCTTCGCGCGCCTGCGGGCCGGCCGGCGCCGCCTCGGGGCGGGCGGCCACGTACTGGGCGGCGACGATCTGCAGCGGCAGCAGTTGCAGGTCGCGCGCGGTCTCGAACTCGCAGCGCATGTCGCTGTTGCCGCGCAGCGAGCCGACGATGCACGAGCCGCGCGGGACGACCACGCCCTCGGCGAGCTGGCCGTCGGCCATGTCGGGGTTCAGGCGCAGCACGCAGGCCGAGGGCGAGGGCGCGAGCCAGCCCGGGAAGAGCACGTCGACGAGCTGCTGCGTGAAGACCGGGTACTGGGTGTCGAGCTTGAGCCGCACGCGCGCCGCGAGGTAGGCCACGCCTTCGAGCAGGCGCTCGACGTAGGGGTCCTCGACGCGGTGTTCGTCGATGGCCAGGCGCGCCGCGCGGTCGGGGAACTCGCGCGCGAACTCCGCCGCCTCGGTGCGCAGATGCAGCAGCTCCTCGTTGTAGAGGTCGATGATGCGCGGATCCACGGGCTTTCCCTGTCGGCCTGGGCGGCGCTCAGCCGGTGACCTTGGCCTGCCCGGTTTCCATGTCGAGCTCGGTATGGACCAGGAACTCGAGCGGCAGCGGGTCCGCGCGCAGGAAGCCGTGGACGGAGAACTGCAGCTTGTTGAAGCGGTGGCGCTGCTGGGTGTTGAGCGCCGTGACCTCCAGCGTGTGGCGGTCGATGCGGCCCTCGAAGGCGATGATGCGGCGCTTCAGGGCCCAGGCGATCTCGTCCGGGTCCATCGTCGACTGGGTGCGGCCCGAATAGGGCGGCACGCCGAAGCACAGCACCGACTCGGCCACGGCTGGCGGCGGCTCGCGTCCGGCCACGAGCGAGGGGGCCTCGGTGTTGAGCAGCCATTCGAGGTTGCGCAGCACGTCGCGGCGCACGTCCTGCCAGGTGCTCATCGCTGCCCGGCTCCCCGTGGCCGGCCCGTCGTCGGACCAGCGCTGCAGCAGGCAGGGCAGGAAGATGGTCATCGGCGCGCCGGGCTTCAGGCGAACCGGAGCTCGCGCACGTCGAGGAAGCCGGTCTCGCCCTGGTCGGTGACGAGGGTCTTCTGGCCGAGGCCGGTGTAGGCGTTCTCGCCGATCTCGCGCCAGACGGTGGTGCGCGACATGCGCTGGTCGTCGTCCTCGGGGTCGGGGTAGCGGGCGGGCAGGAAGAGCTCGATGCTGCCCTCGTCGCCGATCTCCACCAGCGCGTGCGCCCACATGCGGTCGCGCAGTTCGGTGGGCGGGCGCGTGACGATGGAGCGCACGCTCGACCACGGCAGCCAGAAATAGCGCCCCTTGGTCATGACCTCCACGCAGGGGCCGAGGCGGGCGTCGCCGTCGCACAGCCACTCGAAGGGCTGGCCGTTGACGGTGCCGGCGCGGGCCTCGCTGTCCATCTGCGCCTGCAGCAGCAAGGCGGCGGCCTGCGCGGGGGCGCCCGGCAACAGGGCCAGACCGGCGCGTACGGTCTCGAACCAGGGCGGGGGTTCTCCCAGGCACACCGGCGGCTCCTCGCCGCGCAGCACGCGCTGGCGCTGCGTCTCGGCCTGCAGCAGGCCCTGGCAGGCCTCGGCCTCCATGGCCCAGGAGCTGTCGAAGGAGACCAGGGCCTCGAGCTGCAGGCGCGCGCGGTCGAACTCGCCGCGCAGCGCGAAGATCTGCCACAGCGCGCTGCGCGCGCCGATGTCGGACGGCGCAGCCTGGACGCGGCGCTTGGCGTCCTCGAACAGGGATGTCAGCGACATGAGCTACTCCTGCGGCAAGGCGCAGCCGGGCCGCAGCCCGGCTGCCTGCCGAAGACGGGCGGGCGCAGGCCCCGCCCCGGACGAAGCGCGGCGTTCAGGCCGTCTTCGTGTTCTTCTGGACGCTGAAGCCGGAGATGACCGGGCCGCCCTTCTTGGCGCCCTTGTTGTCCTGCTCCTGGTACTCGACCTTGTACTCGGCGAAGGCCAGGCTGACCACCTCGGTGGGGGTGTCCTCCTGGTTGGAGCCGCTGGGCTGGACGCTCGAGACGATGACGTCGGTCAGCGTGATCTTGAAGAAGTCCACGCCCGAGGCGCCGCCGGCCTTGCGGCAGGTGAGCACCGCGTCCTTGATGTGCTGCCCCGTGGCGCAGGCGATCATCAGCTTGGGCGTGGCCTTGTCGACCTTGTGCACGAAGGTCAGGTCGCCCATGTTGACGCGCCCGGCGCCGCCACCGGTGCTGGAGGCGAAGTTGGTGGTCTGGGTCATGCCCCAGCTGAAGCTCTCGCACATGATCTGGCCGGCGAAGTCCTTGTGCTCCGACATGCCGGCGATGGTGTCGATCTTGATGTGGATGTCCTGTGCCATGGTTCACTCCTGATGAAGACGAGTTGGGTGCTTCACGCCGCCCGCTGGGAAGGGAGCTCGGAGACGAGGCGAAGCGAGATGTTGAGGCCCTCGAGCTGGTAGTGCGGCCTCAGGAAGAACTGCGCGCTGTAGTAACCGGGGTTGGACTTGTTCTCGGTGACCACGACCTCGGCGCCAGCCAGCGGGTGCGTGGCCTTGACGACGTCGCTGGAGCCCTCGGGGTCCCCGTCGACGTAGTTCAGGATCCAGCTCTGCAGGAACTGCTGCATCGACGCGGCGCTGGAGAAGCCGCCGACCTTGTCGCGCACGATGCACTTGAGGTAGTGCGCGAAGCGGCAGGTGGCGAACATGTAGGGCAGGCGCGAGCCGAGCGCGGCGTTGGCCGAGGCGGCGGCGTCCTCGTACTCGGCCGGCTGGTGGATGGAGTTCGCGCTGATGAAGGCGGCGAAGTCGGAGTTCTTGCGGTGCACCAGCGCCATCAGGCCGTTCTTGGCCAGCTCGGCCTCGCGCCGGTCGCTGATGGCGATCTCGGTCGGGCACTTCATGTCCACGCCGCCGTCGTCGGTGGCGAAGGTGTGGCTGGGCAGGTTGGCCACGGCGCCGCCGGACTCGACGCCGCGGATCGAGGTGCACCAGCCGTACTGCTTGAACGAGCGCGTGATGTTGGCGGCCATCGCGTAGGCGGCGTTGGCCCAGACGTACTGCTCGTGCTTGCCGCCCTGGGCCTCTTCCTCGTAGGTCATGCCCTCGGCCGGCAGGGTGTTGGCGCCGTAGGGCAGGCGCGCCAGGAAGCGCGGCATCGCCAGGCCCACGTACTTGGAGTCCTCGGACTGCCGGAACGAGCGCCACGCGGCGTACTCCGGCGTCTGGAAGATCTTGGTCAGGTCACGCGGGTTGGCCAGCTCCTGCCAGGACTCCATCTGGAACAGCGAGGGCTTGGGCGAGGCGAGGAAGGGCGCGTGCGCGGCGGCAGCCACCTGCGCCATGCCCCGCATGATCTCGACGTCGGGCGGGCTCTGGTCGAACTGGTAGTCGCCCACGAGGAGGCCGTAGGGGTGGCCGCCGAGCTGGCCGAACTCCTGCTCGTAGAGCTGCTTGAACAGCGGGGACTGGTCCCACGCCGTGCCCTTGAACTTGCTGAAGGTCTTGCCCAGGTCCTTCTTGGAGACGTTGAGGACGCGGATCTTCAGCGTCTCGTCGGTCTCGGTGTTGTTGACCAGGTAGTGCAGGCCGCGCCAGGCGCCCTCGAGCTGCTGGAACTCGGGATGGTGCAGGATCTTGTCGAGCTGCTTGCCGATCTTGGCGTCGAGCGCGGCGATCATGGCCTCGATCGACTGCACGACGTCGCCCTTGACGAGCGTGGTGTTGGCCAGGGCCTGCTGCGCCAGCGTCTGCACGGCGCTCTCGACGGCCTGCTCGGCGGTGTCGGTGCGGGGGCGGAATTCCTTCTTCAGCAGGCTGGAGAGGTCTCCCATCTCCTGCATCTGCACTTCGGCGAGTGCGCTCTTGGCTTGTTCGGTGGCCATGTGGCTCTTCCTCCGGGGGGTGGTTCTTGGGGGTGCGGTGGCGGGTGGGCGCCGGTGCTCAGGACTTGCCGTCCTGGTTGGGCACCTGGGCGATGCTCTTGAGCAGGTCGGGGTCCTGCATGACCTTGGCCAGCAGGTCCTCGGCGCCGGTCTTGCCGTCCATGTAGGTCAGCAGCGAGGACAGTTGCTGGCGCGCCTCGACGAGGTTGCGCAGCGGCTCGACCTTGGCCGCGACCTTGGCGGGCTGGAAGTCGTCCATGCTCTGGAAGTCGATGGCCACCGGCATGTTGCCCTCGCCGGTGAGGGTGTTCTCGACCTGGAAGGAGACCTTGGGCCGCAGCGCGGCCATGCGGTTGTCGAAGTTGTCGACGTCGATCTCGAGGAACTTGCGGTCGGCCACGGCCTTCTGCGCCTCTTCGCTGTCGCTCTTGCCTGCGAGGTCGGACATGACACCGACGACGAAGGGCAGGTTGACCTTCTTCTGCGCGCCGTAGAGCTCGACGTCGTACTCGATCTGGACGCGCGGGGCGCGGTTGCGGGCGATGAACTTCTGGCTGCTGCTCATGGGGAACTCCTCTGGGAAGGGTGGTTGTCAGTGCGGGAACGGAGACCGGGCGGTGGACGGGCCGCCCGCTCAGGACGACTCCTCGGGCGGTTGGTGCCCGGTGATGCGGGACACCTCGTCGAGCGCATCGGGCGTCATGTCGCGCACGAGCTCGAAGTAGTTGCGCGCGCCCAGCAGGCGCTCGGCGCGGCGCAGGAAGAGCGGGGCCGGGTGGCTGGGCTCCAGGCGCTCGAGGAAGGTGCAGATCTCGAGGATGAGGCGACGCGCGTCGTCGCGGGTCTGCAGGCGGGTGCCGACGACGGCGCCTGCGCCCGGGGCGGCCGCCGCCGCGGCCGACGCCGTGGCAGCACCGGCACCGGCACCGGCACCGAGCGCGGAGTTGACCGCAGCCGAGGCCGCCGAGGCCGCGCGCTGGTCGGCGATGTCGCCCAACACGCGCGCCATGCGCTCGAGCAGGCCCTGCACGGCGTCGCCGCGCACGAGTCCGGCTTCGAAGCCGCGGACGAGGCGATCCATGGTCTGGCTCGTCTCGAGCAGCGGCTGGCGCAAGGCCTCCAGGCGCTGCTGCAGCGTTTCGTCGGCAATGGCGTCGGGGGCCTGGCCGAGCTCGCGCGCGAGGGCGAGCCGCACCACGCCCGAGATCTGCTCCACGCTGGCCGGACGGTCGGGGTCGGGGTCGAGGTTGCCGTCCAGGACTTCGGCGTCGCGCATCGAGATGCTGCCGGCCGGCGATGCCAGCAGCACGGACTCGCGCAGCAGGTGCAGGAAGCCCTTGCCGGCCACGAACTCGGACAGCACCATCGCGCGCGCGGAGACGTCGCTCGGGTCGTCCTCGTCGGGCAGCGGGTGGACGGTGTCCGGGTAGCGCTGCAGCAGCGACTCGAACAGCGTCACGCTGTCGCGCAGGCCCTCGACGCCGCGGGCCTGCAGCCAGGAGATGGCCTGGGCCTTGACGACGCGAAGGTCCTTGCCGCGCCGCGTCAGCAGCTCGGTGGCGCGGCTGTCGATGCCCTCGCAGGCCAGGGCCGGGGTCACGTTGCGGCCCAGCAGTTCCTTGCAGTTGGAGGCGAGCGCATCGACCTTGCGCTCGCCGTCCTTGAGGAAGGCCTCGGCGTTGCGGCGGTCGCTCTCTTCGTTCTCGCCCGAGAAGGGCATGCGCGACTGGCGCCGGAGTTCCTCGACGCCGGCGCGCTCGCACAGGTACTCGGCCAGCGCGTCCATGACCTGGAGCTCGAAGCTGTAGCCGCAGTCCTCGCCAGCCGGCTCGGCGTCGGAGATCGGGTCGAGGAAGGCCTCAGTCGTCATGGCGCGTCTCGTTCTGCGCGAGCTGTTACAGCGGCTTCCCCGCCCACGGCGGGCCCCTGCCCGGCCGGTGCAGTCGGTGCATCGTCAGCGGGCGGCTGGGTTTTGTCAATCCGGGGTAACGGGGGACGCGTGGCGTCTTCGTCTGTCGGGGCGGTCGCGTCGGCTGCGGCCTGGGGCGCGATCTCTGCCACGGTCGGAAGCTCGGCCGGGACTGCGGGCGCTGCGACCGCGGGTGTGGCGACCGCAGGCGCTGCCGGCGGCGCCGGGAGCCCGTGCTCGGCCCAGCCCCAGCGCGCCCAGCGGCCGTCGAAGACAGCCGCGAGCGGGGCGGCCTCCTTCACGGCGCGCAGCGCGAAGAAGCGCTCGTAGGCGCCGGTGGGCGAGAGCACGATGCCCAGCAGCTGGGACGACCACGGCAGGCGGCTGCACAGGGCGCGGTCGATCAGGCTCATGGCGGGCTCGGGCCCGGCGAAACAGGCCGCGGGCTCGTCGGACTGGGCCCGGGGCAGGGTCTCGTCCTCGGCCGAGGCGAAGGGCACGCCCTGGCCCGACAGCGCCTGCCAGCGGGCGGCGTCGGGCAGCTCGGCCCAGAGCTGGTCGGCCGAGGCTGCGCTGCCCTGGGCGCGGATCGCCAGACCGCACAGCGTCTGGGCCAGGGGCAGGGCCGGCCAGGCCAGCGGCAGGCGCAGCGCCTGAGGGCTGAGTTCGAGCCCGACGCACAGCGGGAACAGGCGGCCGACGCGGTCCTGCGAAGGAACGATGCCGCCCACGAAACCGGGGCCGCAGAGGGCGCCGGGGCGCAGGCTGAGCACGAAGGCCGGTGCCTGGGCGAACAGCGCGTGCGCATGCACCCCCTCGCCGAGCGCGGCCATCAGCGCCGACTGCAGCAAGCCGTCCAGGGCGTCGCGCAGCTCGGCCGATAAGCCGCGGGTGACGAAGTCGCCGACCGCGGGGAGCTTGCCGTACAGGCCGATCGCATGCGTCACGCAGCTCACTCCTGCGGGCAGTTGAAGGCTGTCAGTTCGCGCAGCCGGAAGGGGTTGAAGGCGGCGCTGCCGGTGCGGATCTCGAGCATGACCTTCGCGCCCGACGCGCCGGCATAGCTCACGCGCACCTTGTCGCCGCTGCTGGCGGGGTCGACCACGCCCTTGTCGACCAGGCGGAACAGGGCCCAGGCGCCCTCCACCGTGACGACCGGGCTGCCGCCGATGCTCAGGCGCGCGCCCGGGCGTGCCGGCCATGCCAGGCGCACGCCCGGCGCGCCGGCGCGCAGGCGGTGCTGGGTGCCGTCGTAGTCGATCAGCACCTCGGCGTCGCCGGAGACGACGGCGATGTCGGCCTGGACCTGCGGCGCGGCGCCGCCGCCGAGGAAGGCGGTGCGGATGGCGTCGGCGTTCTGGAACTGCTGCAGCGTGGCCTTGGACACCGGCGGGCCGCCCGTGCCCGCCGCCTTGAGCTGCCAGACGGTGCCGGACTTGTCGATGAAGGGGGCGAGGTTGGCGGTGAAGAAGGCGTCGAGGTCGCCCCCGGACTTGAACACGTTGACGAAGTCCTGGACGCCGGTGTCCTGGGCCGCCGTGCGGACGAAGGGGTAGCGGCCCGGGATGGCGCGCTTGCACATCGACGCAGCCCCGCCCAGGCCGGCCTGGACCTCTTTCTTGACGCCGCCGGAGGCCTCCTGCTCGGCGAAGCCGACCAGGCCCTTGATCGTGCTGGACACCGGCACGGCGAAGCGGTCGGCGCTGGCGCGCGCGTTCGCCAGCCCCGCCGGCACCTCCTTGATGCCCTGCCCGCTCGAGACCTTCTGCTGCATCGCCACGAGTTCGGTGGCGACCTGGGCGATGAGGGCGATGGCCGCGTCGATCTCGCCCGTCTTGCCGTCGCCGACGAGGCGGCGCAGCCCGGCGAAACGTTCCTCGGCCTGGGCCTCGAGCCGGCGCGAGGCGTCGGCGGGCAGGGCCGTGCCGACGACGGCGCCGGCCTGGGCGCCGAAGATGCCGGTGGTGGCGCTGGTCGCAGCCTCCTTCGCCTTCTGCTTGACGTTGTCGACGACGGCCTGCTGGGCTGCGCCCTGGACGTCGGCGACGGTCAGGCGCGTCACGTCGGCCACCGCCGTGACGAGGCGCTTGAGCGGCGAGTCGGCCTGCGACAGCACCTGGGCGGCGTTCAGCGCCGCAGCCACACCGTCGATGCGGCGCAGGCGCACGTCGGCCAGCACGGCGTCCCAGGTGTTCTGGAAGTCGGCGAAGTAGCGGCGCTGCACCTCCAGCGCGATCTGCGCCGGCTCGGTCTTGCCCACGCCCGAGGCCTGGGGGCCGAGGACCCAGGACTCCTCGGCCGCCATGGTGGCGACGATGTCGTCGATGCGCGGCCGCACCAGCTTGCGGTAGCCCTGGCGCGTGTAGATCGCGGAGATCGGCTCGGTCAGCGGCACGCCGGAGGCGCGCTCGAAGATGCCCACGCCCGAGGCGCCGAGCACCTCGCTCAGGCGCAGGCCTTCCTGGCTGCCGGCGCCCGACAGGCGCAGCAGCTCGTAGGCGCGGTCGACGATGGACGAGCGCGCGATGCGCTCGCGCGCCTGGGTGACGATGGCGTCGTTGCGCGGGTGGAAGCGCGCCACGAGCAGGTCGCCGCCGTTGACGAGCGTCTCCAGGTGGGCGCGCGCGGCCGCCAGCAGCGCGGGGTCGAATCGCGCGCGCCACAGCTCGGTGACGGCGCCGACGAACCACTCGCGCTCCAGGCGCTTGCCGTCGTACATCATCAGGTAGGTCTTGAGCGCGGCGTAGACGTGCTGCGGCTGGGCCTCGGGCGCGGTCATGACGGCCTCGAGCTGCAGCGCGATGCGCGGCATCAGGCCCTGCTGCAGCGCGTGGCGGTAGCGCTCGCCCACCTGCTCCTGGACGGCATCGCCCTGGTACAGGCCCCAGGTCATGCCGGTGCGGGGGTCGTCCACCGGGTCGTGCACGGCGGCGGGCACGCGCCGCATCGCGTTCAGCGCCTCCACCAGCGGGGCCAGGTCGCCCAGGCGCGGGGGCTCGACGGCGGCCAGGGCCGTGCGGGCTTGGCCGGCGGCGGCGCCGGCCCGGGCCAGGCCGTCCTTGTTGGCGAAGAAGCTGAAGGTCCAGGCCACGCCCAGGCCGGCGGCGAGCGCGACCGAGCCTGCGGCGAGGCCCCAGTTCAGGCGCGTCAGGCGGACTTCACGCTCCTCGCTGAAGCCGGCCAGGCCGGCCTCGGGGAAGACCACGTCGGTCATCAGGCGCTGGATGAAGAAGCTCTTGCCGGCCCCCGCGGGCTGGGCGCGCCGGGCGCCGCCGCCGCGCAGGTCCAGCGACTGGGTGAGCGCGCCCAGCAGGCGGTCGATCGTGGCGCCCTGCTGCGTGCCGCTGGTGAAGTACACGCCGCGCACGATGACCTTGCCCGCGTACTTGCTGGTGCCGAAGGCGCCGTCGAGGAACTCGGACACCAGCGGCCCGACCGCGGCGAACTGCTGCGGGAAGGGGTACATCTGGGCGCGCCGCTCGGGGTCGCGCTCTTCCTGCAGGCGCTCCAGCAGGATGTGGTTGAGCTTGTCGACCAGCCCCGGCATCGCCGCGTCGAAGCCGTCCTTCGCCGACTCGGGCTCGCGCTTCTTCAGGTCGAAGCCGAGCGTGACGCCCCAGACCTGGGCGCGCTGCTCGGCGTCCAGCGTGGCGAAGAACTCGTCGAAGCCGGAGATCAGGTCGCACTTGGTGACCATCACGTAGACCGGGAACTGCAGCCCCAGCTGCTGCTGCAGGTCTTCCACGCGCTGCCGCACCACCTGCGCGTACTGCGCGCGCTCGGCGGCGTTGTAGGACAGCAGGTCGCCGATGCTCAGCGTGACGAAGATGCCGTTGATGGGCTGGCGCGGCCGGTACTTCTTCAGCAGTTGCAGGAAGGTCTGCCACGCCGACTGGTCGACCCGGGAATTGCTGTCCTGGGTGGTGTAGCGGCCGGCGGTGTCGATCAGGACCGCGTCGTCGGTGAACCACCAGTCGCAGTTGCGCGTGCCGCCGATGCCGCCGAGCGCCGAGGCCGAGGCGCCGGCCTTGGCCAGCGGGAAGCGCAGCCCCGAGTTCACGAGCGCGGTGGTCTTGCCCGAGCCTGGCGCGCCGATGAACATGTACCAGGGCAGCTGGTACAGGAGCTTGGCCCCGCCCTGCCCCCCGAGCTTGGTGCCCTTGAGCGTGTCGAGGGCCTCGCGGAAGCGGCGCGCCAGCAGCTCGGCCTCTTCCTTGGAGACCGAGTCGTCGGCGCCGGCGGAGGAGAGTTCCTCGAGCAGGCGCTTGTTGCGCCGGCGCGCGAGCAGCACGCGCGCGAGCTCGGCGCCGAGCCACACCAGCACCAGCAGCAGCACGAACAGCAGCCGCTCGAGGACGCCGTCCAGCGGGTGGCGCTCGCCGAAGGCGAGCAGCGGGCCGGCGAACCAGACGACGCAGGCCAGGGCCAGCACCACGAAGGCGCCGATGAGCCAGCGGCGGTGAGCATGGAGGAAATTCACGGTGACCCCCTCACTGGCCGTCGGCCATGACGCGCAGCGTGATCTCGACGCGGCGGTTGCGGGCCCGGCCTTCGGCCGTGTTGTTGGGCGCGACCGGCTCGGTGTCGCCGCGGCCCTCGGAGCTGACGCGCGTCGCGTCCTTCATGCGCGCGCCGACGAGCGCGGCCACGCTGCGGGCCCGCTCCTTGGACAGCTCGAAGTTGGACGGGAAGCGCAGCGTGCGCGTGGGCACGTTGTCGGTGTGGCCGGTCACGACCACGCGGCCCTCGACCTGGTCGAGCGCCTGGGCGACCTTCTCGACGAGGGCGACGGCGCCGCGCGTGGGCGTGGCGCTGCCGGAGTCGAAGGTCTGCTCGCCCAGCAGCGTGACCACCGACTCGAGCTGCAGGTCCTTGACCTCGAGCTGTTTGGCGGCGATCTCGGCCTGGAGCAGCTGCGCCAGGCGCGGCTTGGCTGCCGGCGCCAGCGCGGTGCGGGTGGGGGGCGTGGGCTTGAGGCTGAGCTGCTCGAGAGCCAGGTCCTGGCGCGTGCCCGACAGCATGAAGGCCAGGAAGGCGTAGAGCCCGAGGCCGAGCAGCACCGCGGCGCCGACGGCCACCCAGAAGGCGATGAAGCCCTTGAAGCGCCGCGACTCCACCGACAGGCCCTGCCAGCGCTGCGACAGCGTGCGCTCGGAGGGCGGGCGGGACTGGCGGATCTGCTGGTGCAGGCGCTCGCGCAGCTCGGTCACGGCCTGGCGCCCGGCCGCGTCGGTCAGCAGGTAGCGCCCCATGAAGCCGAGCGCGAGGCAGACGTAGAACAACTCCAGCAGCGCCGTGAAGCGCGCCGGCGTCTGCAGCATCTTGTCGAGGATCTGGAAGAACTTCTCGCCGCCCCAGTTCTCCTTGAAGAAGTGAATCAGCAGGCTCTGCTGGGCCCAGTTCGAGGTGGCGCCCCAGGGCGTGCGCTGGATGGCCTCGTCCAGCACGGTGCACAGCGCGTAACGCGCAAGGTGGCGCTGGTCGTCGGCCACGCCCTGGCGCACGCAGGCGGAGTCGAAGTCCTTGACCATCTCCAGCAGGCGCGCGCGCAGCGAGGCGATGTCGCCCGGGACGCTGGCGGTGCGCAGCGTGGGCAGCGTCATCAGCAGCGGGTTCGCCGCGGCGACCAGCGGGTTCATGGCGCCGAGCGTGCCGATCTGGCGGATCTCGACCGGCGCGGCGGAGGCCATCGACGCGGCGGCAGCCGCGCCCGCTGCCGAGAAGGCCGGCCGGAAGACCATGGTCTTGTCGGCGTCGAAGGGATCGTTCTGCATGGCCGTCCTTCAGCGTTCCCGCATCCCGGTCAGGTGCGGATCGCCCACATCTGCAATTCCAGCGACGGCGGATCGCCGGCCACGTACAGGGCCAGGCGCCGCGTGGTCTCGATCGCGGGCCAGAACTCGCTCTTGGGGTCGAGCTGGAAGTAGGTGAAGCCCGCGTGGTAGGGGATCTGGCGCGGCGCCACGGGCAGCGGCTCGATGCGCACGCCCGGGGCCAGGGCCATGACCAGGTCGCGGATCTTCTCGGGCGGGCCGATCTTGACCTGCCCCGGCATGGTCGTGCGGATGGCCTCGGTGGGCATCTGGGCGTTGATGGCGAGCACGAAATAGGCCGAGCGCACCAGGCGCTGGTCGGGGATGTCAGCGCCGAACAGGCCGCGGCCCAGGTCCTTCAGGGGGATCTGCACCGCCGTCTGCTCGAGCACGGCGGCCATGGCGCGGCGGATCTCCTCGACCACGGGCTCCAGGGTCTCGGCCAGCGATGCGTGGGCGTAGGGCGGGAAGGCCGGCGGGCGGCGCGACTCCTGGCCGAAGGCGCTGCACTCGCCGGCGAGCTTCAGCAGCTCGGCGTACAGCGGCATCGGGTGCAGCGGCGTGACGGCGCGCAGGTGCGCCAGCAGCGGCTCGTATCGGTTGCAAAGCAGCAGCAGCAGGAAGTCGGCGAACTCGGCCACGCCCTTGGTGCCCGGCGCGCCGATGCGGGTGGCGAGCGCGTCGCCGCGCTGCTTGACCAGGCCGTGGACCTCGTCGAGCCAGCCGCGGGTGCGCGGGTGCGCGGCGACGTCCAGCAGCGGCGGGACGAACTTGGTGTCGAGCACGATGTCGCCGTTGGCGCGGCGCTCGACGATGCGCGTGACGGGCAGCGAGGTCATGGAGCCGTCCAGCGCGGACTGCAGCCCCAGCGCCAGCGTCAGCACGCCGAGCTTGACCTCGGCCTCGGCGTCGAAGCCCGCGACGTTGTCCTGCACGCGCGCGTCCAGGCCCGCGTAACGCGTGCGGCGCGGCGCCTGACCCGCGGGCTCGAGCGAGAAGGCCTTGGCGCCGCCGCGCCGCAGCACGGCGGTGAGGTACAGGGTGGCGTCGCGCGTGCCCTCGGGCACGTCGAAGGGCACCAGGTGCGAGGCCTCGGACGGCACTTCGAAGGGGGTGCCGTCGGGCATGACGCCGGCCGCCGCCGTGAGTTGCACCTTGCCCTGCAGCAGCGAGGCATTGTCGATGGCCAGGCGGCTGAAGCCCCAGCCCGAGGTGACCAGGTGCTGCAGCCGCGACTCCAGCAGTCCCTCGAGGTAGCGCTCCTGCTGCTGGAAGTGGTGCGGGCGCAGGAACAGCCCTTCCGACCAGATGACGCGGGCGGATTCGGTGCTCATGGTCGGGGCGGGGATCAGGGCCGGTGCAGGGGGCGCTCGGGCGGTCGGTCGGGCGATCGCCGGCAGGGGGCCTGGCGCGCCGGGCCCCCGTGCGATCAGGCGAAGTGGAAGCTGAAGTCCGAACCGTCGACACCCACCTCGATGCGGCGGATGCGCTCCTGCGCGATCATCTTGTTCAGGATGGCCTCGCTGACCCGCGGCAGGATGGTGTTGGTGAGGATGGCGTCGATCATGCGGCCGCCGCTCTCGACCTCGGTGCAGCGCGAGGCGACCAGCTTGACCACGTCGTCGCCGTAGGCGAAGTCGGCGTCATGGTTGGCGCGCACGCGCTTGACGATGCGGTTGAGCTGCAGGCGGATGATCTGGCCGAGCATCGCGTCGGAAAGCGGGTAGTAGGGGATGATGACGATGCGTCCGAGCAGCGCCGCAGGGAACACCTTGAGCAGCGGCTCGCGCAGCGACTTCGCGATGGCCTCCGGGCCCGGGGCGAGCTCGGGGTCTGCGCACATGCGCATGATCTCTTCGCTGCCGACGTTGGACGTCAGCAGGATGAGGGTGTTCTTGAAGTCGATGTAGCGGCCCTCGCCGTCTTCCATCCAGCCCTTGTCGAAGACCTGGAAGAAGGTCTCGTGCACATCGGGGTGGGCCTTCTCGACCTCGTCGAGCAGCACCACGCTGTAGGGCTTGCGCCGCACGGCCTCGGTCAGCACGCCGCCCTCGCCGTAACCCACGTAGCCGGGGGGCGCGCCCTTGAGCGAGGAGACGGTGTGCGCCTCCTGGTACTCGCTCATGTTGATGGTGATGACGTTCTGCTCGCCGCCGTAGAGCGTGTCGGCCAGCGCGAGCGCGGTCTCGGTCTTGCCCACGCCCGAGGGGCCGCAGAGCATGAACACGCCGATGGGCTTGTTGGGGTTGTCGAGCTTGGCGCGCGCGGTCTGGATGCGCTTGGCGATCATCTCCAGGCCGTGCTTCTGGCCGATGACGCGCTGGTTCAGCGTGTCGGCCAGCGCGAGCACGTTGCGTACCTCGTCGCCGACCATCTTGCCCAGGGGGATGCCCGTCCAGTCCTGCACCACGGCGGCCACGGCCATGTCGTCCACCACGGGCAGCACGAGCGGCTGGTCGGTCTGCAGCGAGCGCAGCTCGGACTGGGCGCGCTCCAGGTCGGGCAGGGCCGCGGCGGCAGCCTCGTCGCCGGTGGCGGCGCGCGCGCGCAGCTCGACGACGCGGGTGACGAGGTCCTTCTCGTTCGCCCAGCGGGCCTCGAGGGCCTGCAGCTCGGCGCGGGTCTGCTCGAGCTGCGCGCCGATCGCGGCCACGCGCTTGGCATGGTCGCTGCCGAGCTTGGCCTCGCGCTCGAGGATCTCGAGCTCGGTGGTGAGGACCTCGATCGAGCGCTGCCGGTCCTCGACCGCGGCGGGCGTGGCGTACTGGCTGACGGCGACGCGGGCGCAGGCGGTGTCGAGCAGGCTCACGGCCTTGTCGGGCAGCTGGCGCGCCGGGATGTAGCGGTGCGACAGCCGGACCGCGGATTCCACCGCGCTGGCCTGGATCTCGACCTTGTGGTGCTTCTGCAGCACGGGCACGACCCCGCGCAGCATCTGCATGCCGCGGTCCTCGTCGGGCTCGTCGACCTGCACGACCTGGAAGCGCCGCGTGAGCGCCGGGTCCTTCTCGAAGTACTTCTTGTACTCGGCCCAGGTGGTGGCGGCCACGGTGCGCAGCTTGCCGCGCGCGAGCGCCGGCTTGAGCAGGTTGGCGGCGTCGCCGGTGCCGGCCGCGCCGCCGGCGCCGATGAGGGTGTGCGCCTCGTCGATGAAGAGGATGGTCGGCTGGGCCGAGGACTGCACCTCGTCGATGACCTGGCGCAGGCGGTTCTCGAACTCGCCCTTCATGCTGGCGCCGGCCTGCAGCATGCCCAGGTCGAGCGAGCAGATGCGGATCTCGCGCAGCGAGGGCGGGACGTCGCCCTTGACCACGCGCAGCGCGAAGCCCTCGACCACCGAGGTCTTGCCCACGCCGGCCTCGCCGGTGAGGATGGGGTTGTTCTGGCGCCGACGCATCAGGATGTCGACGATCTGGCGGATCTCCTCGTCGCGGCCGAGCACGGGGTCGATCTCGCCGGCGCGAGCCTTGGCGGTGAGGTCCTGCGAGTAGCGTGCGAGCGCGCTGCCCTTGGCGCCCTCGCCGGCCATCGCGCCCGAGGCCTCGCCCGGGGTGGCGCTGGTGGCCACCTGCTCCTCGGCGGCCTCGGCCGAGCCCTTGGTGAGGGCTTCGAACTCGTCGACCAGACGGTCGGGCTTGATGCGGTCGAACTCGCGCGACAGGCCCAGCAGGGCGTTGCGCAGCGAGTTCGTCTTGACGATGCCCACGAGCAGTGTGCCGCTGCGCACGTGGCCGGCGCCGTACATGACCGAGGCCCAGGTCCAGCCGCGCTCGACGGCGTCGTCGATGTGGGAGGAGAGATCGGAGATGGAGCTGGCGCCGCGCGGCAGCGCGTCCAGCGCACGCGTCAGGTCGGCCTGCAGGCGGCCGCGGTCGAGCTCGAAAGCCTTGACGAGGACGGACAGGTCACTGGCATCGGCCTGCAGCAGCTGGAAGATCCAGTGCACCAGCTCCACGTGCGGGTTGCCCCGCATCTTGCAGAACACGGTGGCCGACTCGAGCGCCTTGTAGGCCGTCGGGCCGAGCTTGGAGAAGAGCCTGGAACGGCTGATTTCGGACATGTTCTCACCCCCTCGCCGGATTGACCGGACTCCTTGGCGCGCCGCGCCGCGCAGGCTGCCGGCATATCGCGAGCAGCGGCCGGTGTGCCGTGCCCTGCGCTCCGAAAGACCTTACAAATGATCCTATCATGCAGCTACTCAATGACTGAATAGCGAAAACGCGCTAGTCGACCCCTCATTTGCGGTGCCGTCGGCACCGGCCTCAGGGGCCGATCACCCAGCGGCGCGGCTTCGCCTGGCCTCAACCGACCTGGACCTTGCAAAGCTCATGCCCGTTCTCCTGCGCGCCGAAGGCCCGTCGCTGAACCGCGAGCTGCTGCTGCAAGAAGGCGCGACCGCGGTGACGGTGGGCCGCGACCCCGCCGCCGGCCTGCACCTGCCCGACCCCGAGCGTGCGCTGTCTCGCAAGCACCTGTCCATCGCCGCGCTGGGCGCGGGCGTCCAGGTGACCGTGCTCTCGTCCGTGAACGGGGCGGTGACGAGCCAGGGCGAGCTCGCACCCGGGCAGTCGGCCCGGCTCTCGCCCGGCGAGCGCGTGAGCCTCGGGCCCTACACCATCCACATCGAGGCGGCGGGCGGGCGCAGTGCGGGGGTTGCGCATGGCGCCATGCCGGCCCCGGCGGCCGACGACCCCTTTGCGTCGCTGTTCGGGGGCGCGGGCGGGTCGGCTGCCGCAGGGGCCGACCCCTTTGCCGCGCTGGGCGTGGCGCCGAGTGCGCTCGCCCGGGCACCGGTGGTCGACCCCTTCGCGGCCCTGGCCCCGCCGGCCCCGGGCGCCGGGGCGCCTGCGCGGCCCGGCCTGGGTGGTGACCTGCACGCCTTCGGCCACAACCTGGCCCACCCGGCATCGGGCCCCCAGGCGCACGCCGACGACCCGCTGGCGCTGCTGGGGGGCGTGGGCACGGGCTCGGCCAGCCGCGACGCGGTGGGCGGGGGCGCGCTGAACATCGACGACTGGCTGGGCGCGGGTTCGGCCAGCGACCCGCCCCCGGCTCAGGGCCCTGGGCGCCTGGCCACCGACCACGTTCACGACCTGAACCTGCCGCTGCGCCTGCCGCAGGGCGCAGCGCCCCCGGCCGCGGCTGGGTGGCCGGATGTCCTGCCGGCGGGGTTTGGCGGCCCGGCCGCGGCCGTACCGCCAGCGCCCGCCCATCCGGCCCCGGCCCCCGGGGCCGCAGAGGCCGACCCCTGGGCCCTTCTTTCGGGATGGGGCGCGCCCGCGGCATCGCCCGCGCCCGCCAAAGTGGCTGTTGCGCCGGCTGCTGCACCCACCGCGGCGCCTGTGGCGGCGGCAGGAGGGGGCGCCGCAGGCGCGGCAGAGCTGGACTTCGACGCCTTGTTCGGAGGCGCACCCGGGGCCGACCCCTTCGAGGATGCCTCCTGGCTGGGCGGCGCCCGCCCGCCCGGCCCCACCGGGGCCCCGGCAGTTGTCGCGGCGCCTGCGGCATCAGGGGTGGGCCCAGGCCCTGCGGCGCCGGTGCTGCCGCAGGCCGGGGTAGGCGCTGCCGCTGCCGCTGCTGCCGCGGTGGCAGGCGGGGGCGCATCACCCGGTGGCGCCGGTTCTGCCCAGGCCGCGGCCGCCTTCGCGCGCGGTCTCGGCCTGCCGCAGGCCCCGGCGCTGGACGACGCGGCCTGGGAGCGCGTGGGCGGTGCCGTGCGGCTGATCGTCAGCGGCCTGATCGACCTGCTGAACGCGCGCGCCGAGCTCAAGCGCGAGCTGCGGGTCGAGGACCGCACCATGCTCGCCTCGCGCGACAACAACCCGCTCAAGACCGGGATCGACCTGGAGTCCGCGCTGCACTACCTGCTGATCGCACAGGCGGGCATGCCGGGCTTCAAGCCAGCCGACGCCGCGCTGCGCGAGTCGGTGGACGAGCTGCGCGTGCACGAGCTGGCCACCGTGGCCGCCAGCCGCGCCGCGGTGGAGGGGGCGCTGCGCGACTTCGACCCCGAGGTGCTGCGCAAGCAGCTCGCGCCCGGCAAGTCCCGCCTGCCGCAGCTGTTCGACAGCTCCCGCATGTGGGAGGCCTATGTCGAGCGCTACGAGAAGCAGGGCGGCCAGATGGCCGACTGGCTGGAGAAGATCTTCACCCGCCACTTCGTGCCCGCGTACTCGAAGGAGTCCGAGCGCCTGAAGATGACGATGGCGCCCCCGCCCGGGGCTGGAAAGGCACGATGAAACAGGCCCACACCGCCGGCGAGGCCGGCAGCGGCGGCTGGAGCGACGGCTACGTCACCGACACCGAGTACACGCACGGCTACTACGTCGAACTCAACCCGTTTCGCGCGCGCCTGGCGCTGCTGGTGGCGGGCATCGCGCCGCCGGTCTTCGAGACCGCGTGCGAGCTGGGCTATGGCCAGGGCGTGAGCCTGAACGTGCACGCCGCGGCCAGCGGCATCCGCTGGTGGGGCACGGATTTCAACCCGGCGCAGGCGGCCTTCGCGCGAGAGCTGGCGCGCACGGCGGGCAACGGCGCGCAGGTGGCCGACCAGTCCTTCGCCGAGTTCGCCGCGCGCAGCGACCTGCCGGAGTTCGACTTCATCGGCCTGCACGGCATCTGGAGCTGGGTCTCGGACGAGAACCGCGCCGTGATCACCGACTTCATCCGCCGCAAGCTGCGCGTGGGTGGCGTGGCCTACGTCAGCTACAACACCCAGCCCGGCTGGGCGGCCTTCGCGCCGGTGCGGCACCTGCTGGCGCGCCACGCGGAGGTGATCGGGGCCAGCGGGCAGGGCGTGCTGGGCCGGGTGGACGCGGCCATCGGCTTCGTCGAGCGGCTGGCGGCGACGGACCCCGCCTTCGTGCGCGCGCACCCGCAGGTGCGCCAGCGCATCGAGAGCGTCAAGGGCCAGAGCCGGCGCTACCTGGCGCACGAGTACTTCAACCAGGACTGGGCGCCGATGCACTTCGCCACCGTGGCGGAGGCGCTCGCGCCGGCGCGGCTGACGCATGCCTGCAGCGCGAACCTGCTGGACCAACTGGACGCGCTGAACCTGACGCCGGCGCAGAGCGCCTTCCTGGCCGAGATCCCGGACGCGCACTTCCGCGAATCGGTGCGCGATTTCATGACCAACCAGCAGTTCCGCCGCGACTACTGGGTCAAGGGCCCGCGGCGGCTCTCGGCCTACGACCGCAGCGAAGCCCTGCGCGAGACGCGCGTGGTGCTGATGGTGCCGCGCGCGGGGGTGCCGCTGAAGGTGAGCGGGGCGCTCGGCCAGGCGACGATGAACGCCGGCGTCTACGAGCCCGTGCTGAACGTGCTGGCCGACCAGGCACCGCACACCGTGGGCGAGATCGAGCGCGCCGTGGCGGCCGCGGGCGTCAGCTTTGCCCAGGTGGTGGAGGCGGTGGTGACGCTCACCGGCACGGGCCACCTGGCCCCGGCCCAGCCCGAGGCCGACTCGCGCGCCGCCGCCCCCCGCGCCGCCGCGCTGAACGCGGCCCTGTGCCGCCAGGCCCGCGGCAGCGGCGAGGTCAGCGTCCTGGCCAGCCCCCTGATCGGCGGCGCAGTCCCGGTGAACCGATTCGCCCAGCTCTTCCTGCAAGCCCGCGCCCAGGGCCAGGACGACCCCCGCGCCTGGGCCGCCCACGTCCAGACCCTCCTCGAAGCCCAGGGCCAGAAACTCCTGCGCGACGGCATCCCCCTGGAGCCCGGCGAAGCGACGCTGGCGCTGCTGACGGAGCAGGCGGTGAAGTTTGCGGGGAGTGATCTGGGGGTGTTGGGGGGTTTGGGGGTGGGGTGAGGCCGCCGGCCTGCGGCACGGGTTGCTGCTGCCGCGCATCTGTGCGTGGCCGCTCTGCTGTTGGGTGTGGGTTCGACGCACCTTGCTCGGCGTCAAGGTCAGACTACTTTGCGGGCATGTGGAATGGTCTTGCAGGACGACCGGCGTGCAAAAGCTGCGTCGCCGCGGGATGACCGCAACCGGGTCGATGGCGCGATACTCGGAACCCGAGTCCAGCCTCCGCCTACTGTCAATGTCCGACGCCGATGCGGTTGTCCAGCGAGCAAGTCCATGACCTGACCCGGCGCTTGGTCCGCAGCCGCGCCCTGCGTTGGCAGACCCGGGTCGATGCCGCATTGCCCCCCGCGCAGCGGACCGATCCGCTGGCGCGCCTGGCGACCTTGACCCGGCTCACGCGCGAAGCGCTGCCCCCGGACGATGTCTTCAAGGCGAGCGAACTGGACTGTGCGTCGCACGAGCTGGCCCTTTCGCTGAAGGCGGGCGCGCCCTGGCGGGACGCTCGCGCCGCGGCCCTGCTGCACGCCGGTATTGCGCTGGGCGCCCAGTGGTACCAGGACGATCGCCTCCTCGACATAGCCGACCAACTTCAGATCGATCCCGCGACGCCCGGCGGCCTCGCCCTACTGCTGGCTCGGCCCCACGGCGAACGCTTCAAGCGCGCCGCGACGCGCGCTCATGACCTGGCGCCTGGGCTGCAATTGGCGTTGCAGCGTGCCCTGGACAGCGGACTCGACAGCGGTGCGCTGCAGCACCTTGTGCTGGTCGCCTTCGCGCCGCGCGAAGGTACCGGCACGGCGGGATTGACCGTGCTGGAAGCCGATGAGCCGGTGGACAGCGATGACACCACGCCGCCCTGGCCGCTCGAGGCCCAGAACTTCATCGAACGTGAGCGTGCGATTCAGGTCCGGGCCGGCATCAGCGACCCGGCCTTGGCCCGACTGTGTCTTGCGGGTGACTTGGTGCTGGGGCTCGGGCGCTGCGTGCGCCTGCTACAGCGCTGGGCGGTGGCCGAGCCCCGACCGAGTCTTCTTGCCATCGACAGCTTGCGCGAGGCCCTGAATGCCACTACCAGACCCCAGCGCTAGGGAAGGCGCAGGCCTGTTCGCCGCCGACGAGGACGATGTCGATACCCTGCTCGGCGAAGAAGCCGTCGATCGCCTCGCCGAACCCTGCCAGGCCGAATGCCGGATCGTCGAAGTCGGCTTCACCGATCAGGCGGGGCAGAACGCCCTGCTGTCCGGCACCCGTAACCAGTACGTCAACCTGACGCGCAAGCGCGTTCGCCAGGGCGACGCCGACTTGGTGTCCGACAACCAGATCGGACACACCCCGCCCTTCATGGTTCGCATTTCTCCGGCTAGCCCCCAGACGGTACGCATCAAGCTGCACCGCAGCCTCCACCGCGGCGGCTTTCCGGCCGGCAGCGCCAACCTGTCGGCGCGTGAGCGAGGCCTGTCGCACCTGCAGTACGCCAAGTCTGAGCGTACCTACACGACCGATGCAGACGGATTGCTTCTGGTCGAGCCCGGTCTACCGATCTCGGCACTGGGTGGTGGCGAATTCCGGATCAAGGCCGCGCTCGAAGACCAGGGATGGGTCGACGGCTCCAATTCCGTCAAAGTGATGCGCAGGGTCTACCTGCGGCCTCTGCGCAGCTATGTCGCCGGAAAGGCCACAGCCTACGGCGCCATGAGCGCCATCCGCGGCCAACTCGCCAGCCTGGGCATCGAATCCAAGCGCGTCACGTCGTCGAATGCCGGCCACCTGGGCGTGGTCGAAGAGGCTAACCTAGTCACGCCGCTGCACACGCTGGGCAGCCTGGCGCTGAATTCGAGCACCGAACACATCCGCGACCTGAAGCCGTACAGCGTGGCGGTGATCATCGGCGAGTTCATCGACGATGCCATCACGATGCGATCGTTCCAAGTCGATGTGCCGCGTGGCGGCGATGGACAGTTCCCTGCCAGCGTCGTGGTCCGTCTGCGGGCCAGCTCGGCCGGCGTGACCACCCAGTACACCCATGTTCCCTTGGACGACGGCTCGAGTTTCGGTACCTGCACTGTCCGCGCGGGCGGGCACAGCGAGTCGGTTGCTGCGGCCGGCGTCGCCGGTATGGGGGGGTTCGCGCCGCGCCTGACGGTGAACATCGCCGGCGTGACCGGCAGCTTTCCGACCGCCGCGACGCTGCGGGTGACGCTGAGGGTGAAGGTGATCGACGGCTGGGCGGTCGGCTGGGCCTACGACAACCACCCCGTGATCTACCTCAACATGCGCGATCCGAATACCGACGGCGTGCTGTCGGCCAACCAGGCAGAGGCGCTGATGATCCACGAACTGGGTCACAAGCTGCACCTGGTTGCCAGCGGCGCGGCTGGCCAGCCCGACCGGCAGCCCCACCACTACCCGACTGGCCAGGACGGTACCAGCCACGTCGGACCGCATTGCTCCCATGGCGTACCCGCCGGAACCAGCCTCAACACGCCGGCGGCCACTGCGGCTGCCGACTGCACCATGTGGGGGGCGCTGGAAGGCTTCACTAACTTCTGCAGCGAATGCAAGACCTCTCTGCGCAAGGTCGATCTCGCCGGCGGCTTCTGATCGTCCTTGCCGAGGGTCTGCCGCTGTCGATCGGTGCTGCTGGGACCACGCCGCGTCCACCCCCTTCGAAGGAGATAGCCGTGTTCGACCGAATGACCATTCATGAGCTCGACGAGGCTGACTTCCCTGAGCTCGAGCGCGAGCCGGGGGCGTATGGGCTCGAGCCCTTCTTGCTGCGGCCGGGCACCGATTCGCGCATCCGCGCGCCCGAGGCGTCTCAGGCCCTGTTGCTGGTGAGCTTCACGCTGCTCTCGGCCGACGTGCCCTGGGGCAGCCGGTGGGTGCTGGTGGCCGAGGGCCCGGAGGTGGATGGCAAGCTGCGCCGCAACGCGTGGCACTTGGTGCCGCCACCCCCCAAGCACGAGAATCGCCAACCCCTGAAGCCGGACACGAACCCGGCCCGGACGCCTGGTGCTCTCGACCGCGGTGTTTTCTGGATCGACCTGAGCGCAGCGCTGCGCGAGCAGAAGATGCGCCCTGGCGATACTCTCACTCTGCGCTTGGCCCAGGCGCAAGCCCAACTGGTGCTGCCGTTGGCACCCAGGCGCTGAGCCGGCCCTGGACTGGCGGGCCCCGCCTAGCGCGCCGGTCTCAGATGTCGGCGCTGGACCCGTGTTCCGGCACTGCAACGGTCCAGCCGAGCCCGTCCTGGATCCGCGCGCGCAGCGCATCGGCCGCCCCGGCCTCGCCGTGCACGTCGGAGTGCCGGTCGAGCGCCGATTCGAATCTGCCCGGCCAGGCCATCAAGTCGTGGGCATCCGCGTGTCCCGAGAATCCGTCGAGGTGGCTGACCTGAGCCTTCACCGTGACATGCTGGCCGAAGATCTTGACCGCTGCGGCGGCGCCGCTGACGAGTGCCGAGCCCCGGGTCTCGCCGACCTGGAAGTCCGGAAAGCCCGGGCGATTGCGCGCCTTTGGCACCATGGCCGTCAGGTGATGGCGCCACCCACCCTCCAGTGGTCATACCGCTGGCATAGATGTTTTGAAACAAACGGTTATGCCGCGCTGAACTGTCGCACTCGAGCTGCACCCTTCAGCCCCGCAGCAGCGCCTGCCGGCCCGCCGCCGCCAGGGCGGCCGGTACCTGGCTGGCGGGGATGCCGTGGTCCAGCGCGGCCAGTTCGGCCATCGTGCGGGTGCCGTCGGCCGCCTGCAGCAGGGCGCGCAGGGCCGGCTGCTCGATGCGCAGGGGGCGCAGGCCCAGGGTGACGAGCTGTTCCTCACCGCTGGCCAGGCGTTGGCGGATCCACGGGGCGGTCTCCGGCCGCTCGCCCGGCACCACGGCGTAGGGGGCGGGGCCGGGGTGGAGGTGGACGTAGCCGTGTCGGGCCAGGTCCAGCAGGCGGCTGCGCCGCGCGGGATCGGTGGCCACCTCGGCCACCGGGCGGCGCGCCGGCCAGGCGGCCGCCAGCGCCGCCAGCGCCTGCGCCAGTTCGGGGTCGGCAAGCGTGAAGCGGTCTTCGCCGGCGGCGAACTCGCCCGCGCCCAGGGGTTCCGCGCGGCTCGAGGCCCACAGGCCGGCGATGCGCTCGGGGTCGAGCCGGCGGTCGATGGGCGCTGCCGCGGGCGCCAGCAGGGTCGAGCGGAAGAAGCAGGTCTTCACGTGGTCGCGCATCTGGGCCAGGCGCAGCACGTGGGCGTCGGGGTCGGCGACCGCCTGGTCGTCCAGCGTGAGGAAGCCGTCGAACCAGCGGTTGCGCCCGGCGTCGGTGAGGAAGCGCAGTCCGACCTTCCCCGCGGCGCGCACGACCGTGCTGAGCGACTGCGGGTCGAAGCAGTCGCCCAGTTCGTCGTGGAAGAGCACCGAGGCCGGGCGCCGGGCCATCGCGACGGCCTGCTGGCGCAGGGCTTGTTGCAGGAGGTCGGGCGTCTGCAGCGGCTGGCCGGTGTCGTCCTCGACCGGGCTCTCGGCGTACTCGCGCAGGAAGGCGTAGGCCGCCGCGACGCGCTCTTGCTCGCCCTCGATGCCATCGATGGCGTGCAACAGCATCTGGCGCATCAGCAGCCGGATGTGCCCGCCTGGCAGGGCGTTGTAGCTGACGAAGCCCACGCCGTGCGGCGCCAGCACGTGGGCCATGAGCGCCAGCAGGGCCTGCTGCACCGCAGGCGGCACCCAGGCGTAGACCCCGTGCGCGATGGCGTAGTCGAACGCTCCGGCGGGCAGGCATGCCTGGGCCTCGAGGATGTCCAGCACCTCGAGCCTGACGTTGGGCACGGCGCTGCCGGCGATGGCCCGGCCCTGGGCGATGGCGGTGGGGGCGAGGTCGAAGCCGGTGCAGCGGCTGCCCGGCCAGGCCGCGGTGTGGGCGATCAGGCCCAGGCAGGTGCCGCCGCCGATCTCCAGCACGCGCGCCTGCCCGGGGGGCGCGGGGTCCAGCCCCGCCAGGCGGGCGAGGACGGCCAGGCGCTCGGGCTGCGTCGTCTCGTGGACAGCCGCGGGGTAGGCGACGCGGTCGTAGCTCGTGACGGCGGGCGCAGCGGCCATGGCGTCACCGCCCCACCCGTTGCACCATCTCGCGCGCGAACTCCACGTAGGCCTGCGCGCCCTTGGACGCCGGGTCGAAGACGACGCCGGCCTGGCCGTAGCTGGGCGCCTCGGCCAGGCGCACGTTGCGCGGGATGACGGTCTGGAAGACCTTGTCGCCGAAATGCGCCTTGAGCTGCTCGCTGACCTGGTTCTGCAGCGTGATGCGGGGGTCGAACATCACGCGCAGCAGGCCGATGAGCTGCAGGTCGCGGTTGAGCTTGGCGTGCACCTGGCGCACGGTGTTGACCAGGTCGCTCAGGCCCTCCAGCGCGAAGTACTCGCACTGCATGGGCACGACCACGCCGTGCGCGGCGCACAGGCCGTTGAGCGTGAGCAGGCTCAGCGAGGGCGGGCAGTCGACGAGGACGAAGTCGTGCTCGGCCTGCACGGCCTTCAGCGCGGTGCGCAGGCGCTCGTTGCGGCGCTCCAGGCCGACGAGCTCGACCTCGGCGCCGGCGAGCTCGCGATTGGCGCCCAGCACGTCGTAGCCGCCCTTGGTGCTGCGCTGGCGTGCCTCGGCCACGGTGGCGGATTCGAGCAGCACGTCGTAGACGCTCGAGTCGAGCGCGCGCTTGTCGATGCCCGAGCCCATCGTGGCATTGCCCTGCGGGTCGAGGTCGACCAGCAGCACGCGCTGGCCGATTTGCGCCAGCCCCGCGGCGAGGTTGACGGCGGTGGTGGTCTTGCCGACCCCGCCCTTCTGGTTGGCGATGCAGAAGATGCGCATCAGGCGATCCCGAGCTTGAGGCCGAATCCGACGAGGCAGACCCCGGCCAGCCGCTCCAGCCCGCGGGCGAGCCGGCGGTGGGCCCTCACCCGGGCCGTGACGGCGTCGGCCAGCAGGCACAGGCCGAGCGCGTAGACGGCGCTGAGGACGGCGATCGTCAGCGCCATCGCGCCGAAGGTCAGCAGCCCCTGGTGGCGCGCCGGGTCGATGAACAGCGGGAAGAAGGCCATGTAGAACACGATGGCCTTGGGGTTGAGCAGCGTGATCACCAGCGCCTGGCGCGCGTAGTGGTGCGGTTCGATGCGGACGGGCGAGGCGGCACCCTCCTTCGCGAACACCAGGCGCAGCCCGATCCAGACGAGGTAGGCGGCGCCTGCGAACTGGATCGCGCGGAACCACGCCGGGTGGGCCGCCAGCACGGCTGCGACGCCGGCCACGGCCAGCCACAGCAGCACCTGGTCGCCGACGATGACCCCGGCCGTGGCGGCAGCGCCGGCCCGCAGCCCGCCCTGGGCGGTGGAGGTCAGCAGCGTGAAGGTGCCCGGCCCGGGCAGCGCCAGGAAGAGCAGGATGGCGGCGCAGAAGGCGCCGTAGTCGGTGATGCCGAGCACCAGGATGGTTTGCGTGGATCAGTGGCGGGCGCGGGGCGGGCGAGATTTCGAGCTGGCAAGAGCGGCACGGGCGCGTTTCGGGCGTGCCGGCCCTCCGGCGAGGCCGAGGTCAGCGCGCCGCGGTCACCGTGCCGTGTGCGGATGGGGCTGCCAGGCCGACAGGTCGCCGAAGCCTTGACGGGCGAGTGCCGAGCGTATCGCAGTTTCGTCCGCGGGCGAGAGTTCGGGCCGGCGTGACAGCACCCACAGGTACTCGCGCGTGGGCTCGCTGATGACGGCATAGCGGCCGTCGTCGGCGAGCTGGATCACCCAGTAGCGGCCCCAGCCCACCGGCAGCCACCGCAGCCAACCCGGCAGGAAGCTGACCTGCAGCTGCGCCGGGGCGAGCCGTGTGCCCGTGAGCGTGCCGACCGGGCGCGCCTGGCCCAGGGCCTCGTCGAAGCTGCCGTCGGCCTTTCGGCAGCGGTTGAGCACCTCGATGCGGCCGTCGGGAAGTTGGCGGTAGGTGGCGCTGGTGTCGCTGACGCACTGCTTCTGGAAGCGGTTGGGGATCCAGGCCACCTGGTACCAGATGCCCATGTAGGGCGGCACGTCGAGGGTGGGCAGGGCCTGGAGCGCGGCCGGGACGCCTGCAGAGGTTGCGGTTGCGCCCGGGGCAGCGGCTGTGTCTGCGGTGGGGACGGAAGTCGCCGATGCGCGTGCGCTCGCAGAGGGCGGTGCCGGGGCCGCACCCTGCGCGATGGCCGTGGCAGTGACCGTGGCGGCGCACGCGAGCGCGAGCACCCGCAAGCGGCCCGCGCGGGCGCGGCGAAAGAGGTGGCGGGTCTGCGGAGTCGGGGTCATGTCGGGGCCTTCTTCAGCCAGATCAGGCAGCGTTCGGCGTCCAGGCCGGGCACGGTGAGACGTTCCACGTGAAACATGCGCACGTCGGGGGGCAGGGCTGCGATTTCGTCATCGGGCCTGCGACCCTTCATCGCCAGCCAGCATCCGGTGGGCGAGAGCAGGTCGCGCGTCAGGGTCACGAAGTCGCTCAAGGAGGCGAAGGCGCGGGAGGTGATCACATCGTAGGCCGGGGTGGCCGAGAGATCCTCGACGCGGGTGTGCAGGGCTTGCAGCCTGGGCAGACCCAGCTCGGCCGCGACCTGGCGGATGAAGCCGGCCTTCTTGGCCACCGCATCGACGCAGGTGATGGCCCAGGCGGGCTCCGCGATGGCCCAGACGACCCCCGGCAGCCCGGCGCCGCTGCCCACGTCCAGGATGCGTGGGGGCCCACCGGTCGCGGTACCGGCCGGGCCGGAATCTGCCTGCTCCGCAGCAAGGTGACTGCGCAGAAGCGGCACCACGGCGAGGCTGTCGAGGAGGTGCTGCACCACCATCTGCGCCGGCTCGCGCACGGCCGTCAGGTTGTAGACCCGGTTCCAGCGGTCGATCAGGGCCACGTACTCGACCAGGCGGTGCACCGCTTCGGGTGGGAGTGTCAGCCCCAGGCCCGCCAAGCCGCGCTCCAACAGAGGGCTCAATGAAGCAAGGCTGGCTGACATGACGGCTTGAGGGGGGGCCTGCTGGGCATCATGGTTGCATCAGAACACGAACCCGGTCCAGGCGGCGGGCAAAGGACGTTGCAGCTGCGTTGAGCTGGACGATCGGAAGGCGGTGTCGACGCAGTCGGCTTGCGGGGTCCGCGTTGCGGGTTGCCCGAGCGCCCGAGAGGGCTGAAAGCTAATGGCGCAAAGGCGATCTGCGCACCGATCGCTTCACCTTACCATGCCAGACCACGAGGGCGACAGACACCGCGAGGATGACCATGACCGATCTGCTTGCCCCGGCCGGAGCCTTGGCTTCCGCCGTGTTGGGTGCCCTGGGCTTGTGTGCCCCCTTGCGCGCTGCCCGGATGGTGGGCTTGTCGCCGCTGGGCGCGCGCGGCGTGTCGGAACTGCGCGCGACCTATGGAGGCCTCTTCCTGGGCCTGGGCTTGGCGGCCCTGCTGTGGCAGCAGCCGGCGGCTTATGGCGTTGCGGGTACCGCGTGGTTGGGTGCGGCGGTGGCACGGCTGGCTTCCATCGTGCTCGACCGCAGTGTCTCGGCGCTCAACATCGGGGGTGTGGCTCTGGAGGCCGTGATCGGGGCTCTGCTGTTGGCGGGGGTGTGGTGAGCGCTTGCGCCTGCGAAGCAGCCCCGCGCGTGGGAGCTATCGGCATCAAACGCAGGCGACGATACGCCGCCATGTCTGCCCCGGGCAAAGGCGTACGGCGTCACGCAGCCTGCGGGGTGGCTTCCGATACGCGGCTGGGCATGCGGCCCTTCTTCAGGTGCACGAGCAGCAGCGATACCGCCGCGGGCGTCACGCCCGGCACGCGCGACGCCTGGCCCAGCGTCTGCGGGCGGTGGGTGGCGAGCTTCTGCCGGACTTCGAAAGAAAGCGCCTTCACCGCCTGGTAGTCCAGGTCCTCTGGCAGGCGCAGGTGTTCGTAGGCGGCGGCACGGGCCACCTCCTCGTGCTGCTTGTCGATGTAGCCCGCGTAGCGGGTCGCGATCTCCACCTGCTCGATCACGTCGTCGGCGAGTTCGGCGCCGAGTTCCGCTGCCAAGGTTCCACGTGAAACAAGCGCCTCGGGGCGCGCCAGGGCCGCCACTTCGGCCACCGTGTCGTAGCCCACGCCGGGACGGCGCAGCAGGTCCAGCAGGCTGTGCTCGTGTTCGAGCGCCTTGCCGAGCAGGCGCTCGGCGTCGGCCGCAGGCAGCACGCCCGGGTGCACCCAGACGGACTTCAGGCGCTCGGTTTCACGTGAAACCGCTTCGCGCTTGCGGTTGAAGGCGTCCCAGCGCGCGTCGTCCACCAGGCCGAGGCGGCGCCCGGCCTCGGTCAGGCGCATGTCGGCGTTGTCCTCGCGCAGCTGCAGGCGGTACTCGGCGCGGCTGGTGAACATGCGGTAGGGCTCGGTCACGCCGCGAGTGATCAAGTCGTCCACCAGAACGCCCAGGTAGGCCTCGTGGCGCCGCGGCACCCAGGGCTCGCGCCCCTGCACCTGCAGCGCCGCGTTCACGCCCGCATGCAGGCCCTGCGCGGCGGCCTCCTCGTAGCCGGTGGTGCCGTTGATCTGCCCGGCGAAGAACAGGCCGCCGATGGCCCGGGTCTCGAAGGAGGCCTGCAGCGCGCGCGGGTCGAAGTAGTCGTACTCGATCGCGTAGCCCGGGCGCAGGATGTGCGCCTGCTCCAGCCCCACGATCGAATGCACCGCGGCGACCTGCACGTCGAAGGGCAGCGAGGTCGAGATGCCGTTGGGGTAGAACTCGTGCGTGCTCAGCCCCTCGGGCTCGAGGAAGATCTGGTGGCTGCCCTTGTCGGCGAAGCGGTTGACCTTGTCCTCGATGCTCGGGCAGTAGCGCGGGCCGACGCCGCCGATGATGCCGGTGAACATCGGGCTGCGATCGAAGCCGCTGCGGATGATCTCGTGCGTGCGCTCGTTCGTGTGGGTGATCCAGCACGGCACCTGGCGCGGGTGCTGGCTGGCGTGGCCGAGGAAGCTGAACACCGGCAGCGGCGTCGTGGCCGGGGCGCCGTCGGGGCCCGGCATGCCGTCACCTGGCTGTTCCTGCAGGCGCGTGAAGTCGATCGTGCGGCCGTCGATGCGCGGCGGCGTGCCGGTCTTGAGCCGGCCCTGCGGCAGCTTCAGCTCTTTGAGCCGCGCCGACAGCGTGACGGCGGGCGGGTCGCCGGCGCGGCCGGCGGCGTGGCTCTGCAGCCCGATGTGCACCCGGCCGTCGAGGAAGGTGCCGGCCGTCAGCACGACAGCCCGCGCCGCGAAACGCAGGCCGGACTGCGTCACGGCGCCCGTGACGCGGCCGGCCTCGACCGTCAGGTCGTCCACCGCCGACTGGAACAGCCACAGCCCGGGCTGGTTCTCCAGCCGCCGGCGGATCGCGGCCTTGTACAGCACGCGGTCGGCCTGCGCCCGCGTGGCGCGCACGGCCGGGCCCTTGGAGCCGTTGAGGATGCGGAACTGGATGCCCGCCTCGTCGGTGGCCGCGGCCATCGCGCCGCCGAGCGCGTCCACCTCCTTGACGAGGTGGCCTTTGCCGATGCCGCCGATCGAGGGGTTGCAGCTCATCTGCCCCAGCGTCTCGATGTTGTGCGTGAGCAGCAGCGTGGCGCAGCCCATGCGCGCCGCAGCGAGCGCGGCCTCGGTGCCGGCGTGGCCGCCGCCGACGACGATGACGTCGAATGACCTGGGAAACTGCACCTTGGACCCCGCATGGACTTGGGACTTCGAACTCCAGGGCGATCGGCGTCGCCGGGCGAATTCCCGATGAAAAACGTCAAATTTTAGGCGGGGGGCCGTCCTCGCGCTCGCCGCCGGTCACTGCCTCGCCCATGCCCAGGCTGCGCCAGCCGACCACGCGGTGGTCGCTGCGCTCGAAACTCAGCGCCCCGCCGTAGACCAACGTGGGCTCGGCCGCCTCGGGGCCTGCCGCCTGGCGCCAGCGGCGCGCCATGTCCATCCAGTCGCTGGCGTAGGTCGTGCCCGACTTGCACTCCACGCTGTGCAGGCGACCGGCATGCTCGAACAGCAGGTCCACCTCGACCCCGTGGTTGTCGCGCCAGAAGTGCAGGTCGGGCGGCAGGCCGAGGTTGGCGCGGTGCTTCAAGGCCTCGCCCACGACCCAGGTCTCGAAGACGGCGCCCCGTGCCGCGTGGATCTGCAGGTCCTCGGGCGAGGCAATGCGCAGCAGCCAGCACAGCAGCCCGGTGTCGAGGAAATAGAGCTTGGGTGTCTTGACCAGGCGCTTGCCGAAGTTGCGGTGGTAGGGCGGCAGCAGGGTCACCAGGTGGCTGGCCTGCAGGGCCGTCAACCACTGCCGGGCCGTGGGCTGGCTGATGCCGCAGTCCGCGGCGAGGGCGCTCAGGTTCAGCAGCTGGCCGCTGCGTGCAGCGCACATCCCGACGAAGCGCTGGAACAGGCCGAGGTTGCCCACGTTCAGCAGCTGTCGCAGGTCGCGCTCGACGTAGGTGGCCATGTAGCTGGCGAACCAGTGCGGCGGGCGCAGCGCGCGCCCGGCCGTGTAGAGCGCCGGGTAGCCGCCGGTCCACAGGCGCTGCTCGAGCGTGTCGCCGCGGTCATGCAGCTCGGCATTGCACAGCGGCAGCAGGGTGAGCAGCCCGACCCGGCCCGCCAGCGACTGCGTGATCCCGTCCATGCGCCCGAATTGCTGCGACCCCGTCAGCACCCAGCGGCCCATCTCCCGCGCCGCGTCCGCGACGCCGAGCAGGTAGGACAGCAGCTGCGGCACGCGCTGCACCTCGTCGAGCACCGCGCCCCCGGCCAGCCGGGCGAGGAAGCGGTGCGGATCGGACTGCGCGAGTTCGCGCGTGTCGAGGTCCTCGAGGTTCACATAGGGCAGGTGGGGGAAGGTCTCGCGCGCGAGCGTGGTCTTGCCCGACTGTCGCGGGCCGGTGAGCACGAGCACCGGGAAGCCGGCAGCCATCTGGCGCAGCGTGCGGGTGGCGCGGCGGGGGATCATGTGCGTACAGATTAAAACTCAAATCTTGAAATTGTACAAAGCCTGATCTTGCCGCAGCTCGCCCTCCGCGGGCGCTGCCGGCGGCTCACGTGCTACGCTGCCCCCATGACGATGACGCGCATCGGAGTCCGCCGCCATCGCCCGCCCGAGCAGGTGCGGGCGCTGATCCAGGCCGTCCACGAGGCCCAGCGCGAGGCGCTGAAGCTGCCCGAGGTGGACCTGGGCTTTCGGCTCGACGTGTGAGGGTCTGCGGAACGCTGCCTGTCAGCCCCGCCCCCTGCCCCTTCGCCGCCCCGCCCATGCAGTGCCGCCCCCGCTGTGCCGCCTGCTGCACCGCACCCTCGATCACGACGCCCATTCCCGGCATGCCCTTGGGCAAGCCGGCGGGCGTGCCCTGCGTGCAGCTCGACGAGGACCTGCGCTGCCGCCTGTTCGGCCACCCGCAGCGCCCGCCCGTGTGCGCGAGCCTCGCGCCCGCGCCCGAGATGTGCGGCCACACGCGCGGGCAGGCGCTGCGCTGGCTCGCCCGGCTGGAGGCGCAGACCGCGCCGCGCCGGCCGCCACCTGCCATCCGCTGAACCCCGCCCCACCGCCGAGGTGACCGTGAACGACGACCTGCCGCCCCTGCCACTCACCCCGCCAGGCCGCTACCGCCACTACAAGGGCGGCGAGTACGAAGTGCTGGGCGCCGCGCGCCACAGCGAGACGCTCGAGCCGCTGGTCGTCTACCGGCCGCTCTACAACGCCACCGGCTGGTGGGTGCGGCCGCACGCGATGTTCTTCGGCACCGTGGCGGTCGATGGCCGCGAGCAGCCGCGCTTCGCGCGTCTGCCCGACGGGCCCGGCCCGGACCGCGCGCGCCCCACCTTTTCCATCCGCGAGGACGACCTCTCGGGCGCGCCAGTGCAGGCGCTGCTGCGCCTGCACCTGGCCGGCATGCACGCGAACTCGCCGCCGGGCACCTCGTTCGCGCTGGACGATTCCGGCCTGCGGCAAGCCTCGATCACCGTCTGGACCGCCTGGGCCGGCGACGCGATCGCCGGCATGGGGGCCTTGAAGGCGCTGGCGCCCGACTGGGGCGAGCTGAAGTCGATGCGCACCCACCCGGACTTCCTGCGCCAGGGGGTCGGCGCCCTGCTGCTCGAGCACATCATCGCGGTCGCCCGCGCGCGCGGCATGCGGCGCCTGAGCCTGGAGACCGGCACCGGCCCCGCCTTCGAGCCGGCGCTCGGGTTGTACCGGCGCCGCGGCTTCGTCGACGGCGAGGCCTTCGCCGGCTACCCGCCGAGCGCGTTCAACCGCTTCATGCATCTGCGGCTGGAGCCGGACGCCGGGCCCCTGGGCGAGACCTGATCTGCGTCAGACCGCGCCGACCAGGCGCGCCGCAGAATGCACCGGTGACCCGCCTTCGCGGGCCTCGGAGGAGGGACCCCCCATGACCCCCAACGTCGGCGGCATCGACCGCGTGCTGCGCGCCGTCCTCGGCGTCGTGCTTGTCGCCCTTGCCGTGATGGGCACGATCGGGCCCTGGGGCTGGATCGGCCTGGTGCCGCTGGCCACGGCGGCCCTGGGCTTCTGCCCCCTCTACTCGGTGCTGGGCTTCAGGACCTGCCCGATGAAGAAGCCCTGATGCGAGCCGCACCCCAGAGCAGCGGTCGCTCGCCCGTACGGGGCGCCGGGCAGAACGCCTGACGGGCAGTACTCCAACGCCAGCGCAGCCTTCAGTCCCGCTGGGCGAGATAGTGCGCCAATGCGGCGAGGTCGGCGTCGGACAGGCCCTGAACCGCGCCGTTCATCTGGGTGTCGATACCGACGCGGCGGCCGTCGCGATACTCGAGCAGGGTGCGCGCGAGGAATCCCTCGTGCTGGCGCGTCAGGCGTGGCACCTGGGCCCGCCCGGCATAGTCGGGCAGGTGGCACACGCCGCAGTTGCGCGCCGCAGAGACAGCCTGGCCGCGCGCCGCCAGCGCGGCGTCGCGCGGCGCACGCTCCGCCGCGCGCACCGGCAGGCTGGCGTAGTGGACCGCCAGCGCCTCCACGTCCGCGTCGCTGAGGTTTTCGACGGCTGCCTGCATGGCCGGCACCTGGCGGATGCCCTCGCGGAACAGGATCACCTGCAGCGTGATGAACTCACGCTGCTGCCCCGCCAACATCGGGATCTCGGCCGCGATGCTGCGGCCGTCGGCGCCGTGGCAGGCGGCGCAGCGCTGCGCGGCGATGGCCGCGCCGCGCGCCGCGTCGCCCGCCAGCGCCGCGGGGCTGAGCGAGGCGGCCCACAGCAGGGCTGCCGTCAGGGCAGCCGGCTTCACCGGGCGTAGGTGATGCGGTAGATCGCGCCCATCTGCTCGCCGGCCACGAGCAGCGAGCCGTCGCGCATCACGTGCACGTCCACCGGGCGGTCGAGGAAACGCTGGTTCGCGTCGTCGCGCAGGCCGGTCATGAACTCCTCGAGCCGCACGACCTTGCCCTGCGCATCCAGATGTGCCACGACCAGATCGAAGCCGGTCAGACGCTCACGGTTCCACGAGCCGCGACGTGCCAGGATGATCTGGTTGCGGTACTCGGCCGGGAACATGTTGCCGGTGTAGAAGCGCATGCCGAGCGCAGCCACGTGCGGCCCGAGCAGCGCAGCCGGCGCGACGAAGTCGCCGCAGCTGCGGCCCTTGTTGAACTGCGGGTCGGGCGTGTTGCCGGTGCAGTAGGGGAAGCCATGGTCCTCGCCGCTGGCGCGCACACGGTGCAGGGTGTCATTGGGCCAGTCGTTGCCAGCCCAGTCGCGGCCGTTGTTCGTGGCCCACAGCTCTCGCGTGACCGGGTGGTGTGCCATGCCCACGCTGTTGCGCACCCCGCGCGCCTCGATCCGGCGGCCGCTGCCGTCGGGGTTGAATGAAACGAGCAGCGCGAACTTGTCGCGGTCGAAGTCGCAGATGTTGCAGTTGACGCCGACGTTGGTGTAGATGCGTCCGTCGGGCCCGAGCGAGGCAAACTTCCAGTGGTGGTTGCCGCCGTGCTCGACATCGGTGGGCAGCGCGAAGGCGGCCGTCAGGTCCACCGGCGTGGGCACGTTGTCGAGGCTGGCCTCGATGTTGTCGTAGCGCAGCACGCGGTTGACGGCGAGCACGTACAGGCTGTCGCCGATCATCACCAGGCCGTTGGGCTGCGGCAGGCCCTGCGCGACGACGCGGGTGCGCGTGCTGCCGTCGGCGTTGCGGGTGACGGCATACACCCAGCCGATGGCGCGCGAGCCGGCGAAGACGGTGCCCTTGGGGCCTTCGGCCATCATGCGTGCGCCGGGCATGCCGTGGGCAAAGACCTCTGCCTTGAAGCCCGCAGGCAGGCGGATCGCGCCCACCGGCACATCGGCCAGCGGCGTGGCGGTAAGCTTGGGCGCGAGCGTCGAGCCCGCAGGGCGGCCTACGGCCCAGCCGGGCACCGGCGCGGGCGCCGGAGCGGCCTGCTGGGCGAGCACAGAGCCCGCAAGGATGGCGGCCGACAGACCGGTGAGCAGACGCTTCTTCATCAGGAGTCTCCTACTGTGGGTTGCCCGTGACCGGGCGACATCTCTTGGACGCGGCCGGATCGCAATCGGCCATAAAACACAGCGTAAGCGTCTGCACCACCCGCGCGGCCCCGGGCCGCGCTTGGACGACTGGAACAGTGGGTCACCGCACAGTCGGCACAGTGGGCCGCCCGGCAATGGCACACACGCCCGGGCGGGAAGCAGGGCTGGCTTCAACCCAGCATCCGCGCCAGCTCCCCGCTGTCGTGCAGCGCCTTCAGGTCCTCGTAGCCGCCTACCAGCACGCCGCGCACGAAGATCATCGGGAAGGTGGGCCAGCCGGTCCACATCTTCAGCGCGTTGCGGCGGCGCCACTCGCTGAGGTAGCCGCCGTATTCCAGGGCATGGTGAGGGATGCCGGCGTCCTGCAGCAGGCGCCGCGCCTTGCGCGGGTAGGGGTTGCCCTGCATGCCGACGACGACGACCGCGTGCGCGCGCACGGCAGCCTCGACCTCGTCGACGATGTCGCGGTGGTGCGAGGCGACGCGCTCGCGCACGGTCGGGTGGATGCGGGATTCCTCGAGGATGTGGCGGGGCATGCGGTGTTCTCCTTCGCGACGGCGACAGGCCCGCATTGCACCGCATCTGCCGCAACCGCGGCGCCGACGCGCTATCGTTGCGCCCCTTCGCAACCTCCTGCACGGCGCGGGCCGTGCCTCGGATCCCCATGAAGCTCTATTTCAGCCCTGGCTCCTGCTCGCTCAGCCCCCACATCGCCCTGCACGAGGCCGGGCTGCCCTTCCAGTCCGTGCTCGCGCCGACCAAGACCAAGAAGCTCGCCGACGGCACCGACTACCTGACCATCAACCCCAAGGGCCAGGTGCCGTTGCTCGAGCTCGACAGCGGCGAGCGCCTGAGCGAGGGGCCGGTGATCGTGCAGTACATCGCCGACCAGGTGCCCGAGCGGCAGCTCGCACCGCCGGCCGGCACCATGGCGCGCTACCGCCTGATGGAGTGGCTGAACTTCATCACCAGCGAGCTCCACAAGGGCTTCAGCCCGCTGTTCAACCCGGCCATGCCGGAGGAGGCGCGCACCCTGGCGCGCGCGCGCCTGATGGACAAGTACCGCTGGGTCGACGGCGAGCTGGCCGGGCGCACCTGGCTCATGGGCGACACCTTCACGGTGGCCGACGGCTACCTGTTCACCACCGCCTCCTGGGCCAAGTACGTGAACCTGGACCTCTCGGGCTTTGCCCACCTGCAGGCCTGGCAAGCCCGCGTGGCTGCCCGCCCGGCGGTGCAGGCGGCGCTGAAGTCCGAGGGGCTGGTCAAGTAGGGCCCGAACTGCGACACCACGAGCTGCAAGGAGACTTTCACATGGCACAGGTCCACCCGGGGCGATTCATGGCCGATCTCGGCGATCGCGACGAGATCGTCGTGTTCGTCATCGGCATGCGCATCAACCGCTTCTGGCAGTTCTGGCGCTGGTTGCCCGTGTTCGCGGCGATGCCGAAGATGATCGTGGAACTCTGCCGCGATCCCTCTCTGGGCCTGCTCGCCCGCCCCAGCACCTTCATGTCGGGCCGGGTCTTCCTGCTCGTGCAGTACTGGCGCTCCTTCGAGGATCTCGAGCGCTTCGCGCGGGCGCCGCAGGGCAGCCATCTCGAGGCCTGGCGCAATTTCAACCGGCGCATCCGCGACAACGGCTCGGTGGGCATCTTCCACGAGACCTACCGCGTGCCCGCCGGCGCCGTGGAGACCGTCTACAGCAACATGCCGGTCTTCGGGCTGGCGGCGGCCACCGGGCACGCGCCCGTGCGGGCCGGCCGCCACAGCGCAGCCGCGCGCCTGGGCGTGCGGCCCGATGGCGACGCGCCGGTCGAGCCCTACTGACACGGGCACCCGTCCGGATGCGGCGCCCGGTCGGGGCCGCATCCACGGGATGGCGAGACGCTGACCGTCGAGTGCGCGGCGTGCAGGGCCTGTCAGTGGTCGACGACTCGGTGATGCCGGCCATGCCGCGCCGCAACACGCACTTCCCGACGCTGACGCTCGCCGAGAAGATCGGTGCGCAGGAGACACGGCCGGGAACACGTTGAGCCTGGATCCAGCAGCCGGGCTTACCCTCGGGGTGAAGCAGGTTGCAGGCGGATTCCTGAGGGTGGCTGAGCCGTGCCCCGTGCGGACAAGCGGTCGACGACGGGTTCACAGTTGTGCGTGCCGGGCGTGACAACTTGCGACTTGCCGCCGTGGGGCCGACAGCCCGGACCGCCGGGCGGGCACCACCGCTGCTCGCAGAGGTCGGCGGCAGCGTGATGCGAAAGCTCCTGAACCGTGTCGTCGCCGTGTTCTTGATCAGCTGGGGCGTCATCGAAGGCATGGCAAGCTCCTGCACTTCACGCCGGTCTTGCCGGCGCCGAATTCTGTGCTGAGGTTCTGCCGTGGGTCAACCTGCCGGCCGGGCTGCAGGCGCCGCGGATGAGGCGGTCGGGCATCAGATGGCTGCGCCGACGCCACGGCGCGGGCGAGGGCCCGTATGCCCGGGGCCATGCACCCATCAACGACCCGTCGCGCCTTGCCCTCGGCATCGGGTGGCTGCCTCTTGCAGCACGCCCAGTCGACAAACGCTGCAAGGCCGACTGCGACCAGTCCGGCCCGGCCTGGACCCGAGTGGTCCTGTCAGCCCAGCTCGCGCTGCCAGGCGTACCAGGCCAGCCCGGCCGCGACGCCCGCCATCAGGAACAGCAGCACCTGCCTGCTCATCAGCCCGGCCGCGCCCAACGCGACGGCCGAGGCGGCGAGCAGTACCGGGCCTTTCGTGACGCGGCTGTGCACCCAGCCGCGCAGTGACCCGAACCCCAGGGCGACGAGAGCCAAGGCCACAAGGAAGACCGGGGCCTGCTGGCTCACCAGGCCCGCGATGGCCACGGTGGCGGCACACGCCGCCAGCAGCACGGGGCCCGTCATGAAGCGCCCGAGTTCCAGGCCGCGCAGCGACCAGAACCCGAGGCCGATCAAGGCCGCGGCAAAGAGGATCATCGGCAGCCGCAGGCTGGCCAGGGCCGCGGCCAGCAGGATCGCCCCGCCCGCCATCAGCAGGACGGGACCGGTGGTGGGCTTGAGCGTCATGATGTCTCCGAGGGATGGGCGCAACATGCGATGAAATGGAGCATAGAGCAAGTTCGGCCACCCGTCCCGGGCTACGGCATTGAGGCGGGGTTGGGCTGCGGGTCGGGCCGTCTCCACTGTCGAGTTGGTGACCGGCTGGGTCGATTCGACGGTGCCCGGCCGTCACGCCACCGTGGCGGCCCCGGCCTGCTCCGCGGCGACCAGTTCAGCCAGCCGGCGCCGGAAGCGCAGCGCGCCGGCGTCGAGACTCAGGTCGATGTTGGGCGTGGTGCGGGTGGCCATGCCCTGGTGCACCGCCTCGAGGACGACGCGGTCCTCCTCGAAGGCGCCGCGCACCGAGGCGGCGAAGCGGGCCGAGACCTCGACATCGCCCGGGGCGAAGTTGCGCATCTGGAACCAGTGGTAGCGCGTGGTCTGCCCGTCCACCGGGGTCATGAAGTTGTAGCTGTCCATCACGAAGGCGTCCGGGTGCAGCGGCCGGCCCTCGCCGCCGCTGCCCGCGGGCACGAAGATGGCGCGGATCAGCGCATGGCAGGGGAAGCGCACCTCGTACTGCTGCTTGCGGTCGCAGCGCCCGCGGAACTTCAGGTAGGGGGCGTAGAAGGGCGCCGGCTCGACGTCGTGCATCCAGCGCCAGACGGTGACCCCATCGTCGGCCATCGTGGTCTGCAGCGTCGTCTCCTCGCAGGCGCTGTTGCCGAAGGAGCTGGCGTGCACCCAGGCCACATGGCTCGGATCGAGCAGGTTGTCGGTGATGTAGCGGTAGTCGCAGCGCACCTCCATGCCGTCGCCCTGGTTCAGGCCCCAGGCCGGGTCGCCCCAGTGGGGTACCTGGAAGATGCGCGCCGGGTCGGCGCGGGCCGGGTCGCCCATCCACACCCACAGCAGACCGTGGCGCGACTCCACCGGGTAGGCGCGCACGCACGCCCCCGGGGGCACGCGGCGCATCCCGGGCGCGCGGGTGCAGGCGCCGGCGCTGTCGAAGGTGAGCCCGTGGTAGCCGCACTCCACTTCGTCGCCTTGCAGCCGGCCCATGGACAGCGGCAGCTTGCGGTGCGGGCAGGCGTCCTCCAGCGCGACGACGCGGCCGTCGCCACGGCGGAAGAAGACAAGCCGCTCGCCGAGCAGCCGCAGCGGGTGCAGCCTGTCGCGGATCTCGTGGTCCCAGGCGGCGACATACCAGGCATTTCGCAGGAACATGGGGCCGGCTCCTGAGGGGCGGTGGCGGGCGAAGGGGCGCTGCAGGCCCTCAGCCGCGCAGCGCCTCCTCGAGGAACTCGCGCTCGTGGCGCGTGCCGGCGGCCGGTCGCGCGGCCTCCTGGCTGCGCAGCTCCACGCGCCGGATCTTGCCGCTGATGGTCTTGGGCAGGTCCGAGAACTCCAGGCGCCGGACCATCTTGTAGGGCGACACCCGGCCGCGCAGGAAGCTGAAGATCGAGCGCGCGGTGTCTGCGTCGGCGGCTTGGCCCGGGGCCAGGACGACGTAGGCCTTGGGCACGAAGCCCCGCACCGCATCGGGGGAGGGCACCACGGCGGCCTCGGCCACCGCCGGGTGCTCGATCAGCGCGCTTTCCAGCTCGAAGGGGCTGATGCGGTAGCCCGAGGCCTTGAATACGTCGTCGGCGCGGCCGACGTAGGTGATGTAGCCCTCGGCGTCGCGCTGGCCGACGTCGCCCGTGTGGTAATGGCCGTCGCGCATGGCCTCGGCGGTCTTGTCCGGGTCGTCGGCGTAGCCGTCCATCAGCGCCAGCGGTCGGCGCGAGAGGTCGATGCAGATCTCGCCTTCGTCGGCGGGCCGGCCGTCGGCGTCGAGCAGCACGACAGGGTAGCCGGGCAGCGGTCGCCCCATCGACCCCGGCTTCAGCACCTGGCCGGGCGGGTTGCCGCACAGGGCCGTGGTCTCGGTCTGGCCGTAGCCGTCGCGGATGGCCACACCCCAGCCGGCGCGCACCCGCTCAATCACCTCGGGGTTCAGCGGCTCACCGGCGGAAATGGCCTCCCGCAGCTTCACGGGCCAGCGCGCGAAGTCCTCCAGGATCAGCATGCGCCAGACGGTGGGCGGGGCGCACAGCGTGTCCACGCCGTGCTTCACCAGCACGCCCAGGATGGCCGGGCCGTCGAAGCGCGGGTAGTTGTAGATGAAGACGCAGGCCTGGGCGTTGAAGGGCGCGAAGAAGCAGCTCCAGGCGTGCTTGGCCCAGCCGGGCGAGCTGATGGTCCAATGCACGTCGCCGGGCTGCAGCCCGAGCCAGTACATCGTCGACAGATGCCCTACGGGGTAGCTCTGGCGCGAGTGCCGCACCAGCTTGGGCCGCGACGTCGTGCCCGAGGTGAAGTACTCGAGCAGGGGCTCGGTCACCGCCAGCGGCGCGCCGGGCGTGAAGGCGGGCTCGGCGCGCGCGCTTTCGGCGTAGTCAGTCCAGCCCGGCGGCGGCTGGCCGGCCGCGTCGCGGCCCGCCTCGCCGGCGAACACGAGGCCGACGCCCGCGGTGAGCGCCGGAGCGAGCGCGCGCACGCCCGCGCAGCCGGCGCCGTTGGTGACGATCCAGCGCACGCGGCCGCGCTCCAGGCGGTCGGCCAGGTCCGGCCCCGACAGTAGCGTGGTGGCGGGAATGACGACCACGCCGAGCTTGATCGCGGCAAGCAGCGTCTCCCATAGCGGCACCTCGTTGCCCAGCATCAGCAGCATGCGGTCGCCTGGCTGCGCGCCCAGGCCGCGCAGGAAGTTCGCCACCTGCGAGGAGCGGCGCGAGAGCTCGGCATACGACAGCCGGGCCTGCGCGCCCGAGGCCTCGACGATGTGCAGGGCGGGCCGGTCGTTGCCACGCGCGATCGCATCGAAGTAGTCGGTGGCCCAGTTGAAGTGCCGCAGCGCCGGCCACTGGAACTGGGCCACCGCGGCGGCCAGGTCGGTGCGCCGTGCGAGCAGGCCGTCGCGCGCGGCGAGGAAGGCGTCGAGTTCGGTCATGGTTCAGGGCTCCGGGGGTGCGGCCGCCCAGGGCGCGCCGTGGACCGGCATGGTAAGGGCACGCGTCGAGGCCGCGCGGGCAGGCAGGCTCGCCCCTCAGCCCGCCGCCTGCGCCGGCACCGGCACCGGCACCGGCACCGGCACCGGCGTCGCGCCGAAGCGCGTCATGCCCAGCACCGCCTCGCGGCCGCCGTGGGCATCGACCAGGCGGTTCTGGTCGGCCTTGGCCAGACGGTCGACCGCCTCGGGGTCGAGGCGCTCGCGCAGGCGCTGCTCGAGACGCTCGCGCACGGCGCGGTGCGCTGGCGAGGCGGCGAGGTCGCGCGTCTCCTCGGGGTCGTCCGCGAGGTCGAAGAGCTCGGGCTCGAAGCCGACGTAGTGGTGGTACTTGAAGCGCCCGTCGGCCACCATGAAGGCGGCGCTGGGCGAGCCGATCGCGTGGTACTCGCTGAAGGCCAGGCGGTCGGGCTCGGGGTCGGTGAGCGTGCGCAGCAGGGAGCGCCCGGGCAATGAGGCATCGGCCGCGTCCGGCGCGACGCCGAGCGCGTCCAGCACCGTGGGGAAGAGGTCGACGAGGCTCGCGTTGGTGGCGCAGGCGCGCTGCGGCACGCCCGCCCCGCGCAGGATCAGCGGCACGCCGGTCGACTCGCGGTACATGAGCGACTTGTTCCAGGCGCCGCGCGCGCCGAGGTTGTCGCCGTGGTCACTGGTGTAGACGACCAGGGTCTCGTCGGCCAGGCCGCTGTCGTCCAGCGCTGCGAGCACGCGGCCGATCTGCTCGTCGAGGAAGCTGACGAGGCCCAGGTAACTGGCGATCGCGAGCCGGCGCCGCTCGTCGGTGCCGAGTTCGTCGTCCAGCCGGTTGAAGGTGCTCTGGCGCTCGACCCAGGGGTGGCGCACGTGGCCGGTCTCGGGCCGCAGCTTGGGCCAGGGCAGGGTCTCGGGCGGGTAGAGGTCGAGGTAGGGCTGGGGCACGACGAGCGGGAAGTGCGGCGCGACCAGGCCAACGAACAGCGCCGCCGGCGGCGCGGCGGGCCGGGCTGCGCGCGCGTGCAGCCACTCGATGGCGCGGTCGGCCACGCGGCGGTCGAAGCGGTTGTAGTCGGACTCGCCCGCGCCGATGCGGCGGAACAGCCCGGCCCCGCCGCCGGAGGCGGGCAGCGGGTCGCGCACGCAGCCCCACAACTGCCCAGCGCCGCCGACGATGTGCACCGCCTCGTGCTGGCGGTCGAAGCCGGTGTCGTCCTCGGTGCGGCGGTAGTGCAGCTTGCCGACGGACTCCACGCCCACGCCGGCGCGCTGCAGCCGGTGTCCCCAGGCCGGCAGGCGGCCGTCGTAGGCGATCGCGTTGTCCCAGCAGCGGTGCTCGTGCACCCAGCGCCCGGTGGCGAGGCTGGCGCGCGCCGGCACGCAGATCGGGCTGGGCGTGTAGGCGCGTGTGAACACGGTGCCGGCCGCGGCCAGGCGGTCGATGTGGGGCGTGCGCGCCACGGGGCTGCCGGAGAAGCCGGCGTGGCGCGGGTCGTGCTCGTCGGAGCACAGGATCAGCACGGTGCGGTGGCGGTGGGTCATGGCAGGAGGCGGCTCTTCATCGGAATTCGGTTCATGGTAGCGGCCGCTCGGGACGCACGGTCGAAACCCCAGGCGTGGGGAGCACCCGGCAGCGTGGACCGGCGCACGGACGGGCCGTACGGCCCGGACTCTGCCGCTAACATGGATTCGGCGGCCCGGTGCCCGCAGGAGTGGCTCGCTCGTGAATCTTCGGTCCTTCGATCTCAACCTGCTGCTGATCTTCGATGCGATCTACAGCGAGCGCAGCATTTCGAAGGCGGCCCACAAGCTCAGCTTGTCGCAGCCCACGGTCAGCAATGCACTTGCCCGCCTGCGGGTGGCCTTGGGCGACCCCCTGTTCGAGCGGAGTGCCCAGGGCATGGTCCCCAATGCCAAGGCCAAGACCCTGGCCGAGCCGGTACGGCAGGCTCTGCTCGTCATCGACCGGGGCTTGCGCGGCGAGGAGGGCTTCAACTTCGCCCATTCGGCGCGGGAGTTCGCGGTCGCCGCCGCGGACTACGGCGAGGCCGTGGTCATGCCGCGCTTCATCGATTGGGTGTCGCAAGCCGCCCCTCAGGTCAAGATCCGCATCAGGGCACAACCCAGCGCGACGCTGAAGGCGGCTCTCGGGGATGGAACGGTCGACCTCGGGCTGGACTATTTCCCGATCCGGGATCCGGAGTACGTCAACAAGTGCGTCCTGACCGAGGACCTGCTGACGCTGTCCAGGCGCGACCATCCCCGGATCGGAGAAAAGCTCAGCCTCGAGTCCTTTCTTGCACTGGGTCATGTGATCCTGGAGCCGCGGCCCGACGCCATGCCCCTCATCGACACCGCCCTGGCCAAGCGGGGCCTCACGCGCCACATCGCGGCCACGGTGCCGCATTTCCTTTCGATGCCGCTGATCGTGCAGTCGTCGGACACGATCGCCACCTTGCCCCGCCGCATGGCGCTGCGCTACGCAGATCACTTTCGGCTGCGAGCACATGCGGTGCCGCTGCGAACACCGCACATCCCGGTCTACCTGATCTGGCACCGGTCTTTCGAGCATGACAGCGGCCACCAGTGGTTGCGCATTCGATTGATCGATCTCTGCGCAGGCCTCTGACCGCGCCAGCACCGGACGACCGTTAGACCCCGGGTCGTGGCGGAGATTCGAATCGGCCGCAACGACATTTCGATTCTGAATTTTGGTCATTCAGGAAATAAAGTTGCCGAGTTTTGCGGCGTTCCTAGAATCGATCGCAAGAGCCATCACTACAGCGATCCAGGGGTCATGCGCGCAGAGGTTGCCATCGTCGGATACGGCAGAACCCCCTTCAGCAGGGTCAAGCCGGGGGAGCCGCGACTCACGGTCGACGAGTACATCGCCTGGGCTGCCGATCTGGCCTTGCAGTCCGCCGGCATGTCGATGCGGGATTTCGACGACCAAGGCCTGGGCGTTGCCCATGCGGAGGCTGCGCACACGGTGAACTGGTCAGCCGCGACCGCAGAAAACCTCGGAATCAGCCCGCAGGTCGTGTTGCGCGCCGATCAGGGCGGCGCGTCGGCTGCGGCCCTGTTGATCCGGGCTGCGGCGATGATCAAGGCCGGCATCGTCGATCGCGTACTGGTCGTCGGCGCCGACACGCCGCTGAGCATCCCCTCCGTGGCGCCAGGGTTGCCGCTGTCGCCCGAGCGCACGCGCGGTGTGTACTGGGATTTCCAGGGACCCTTCGGTGTCATGGGGGCCAGTGCGCAGTTCGCACTGGTGCTGACCCGCTACATGCATCAGTACCGGGTGAGCCCGGAACAGCTTGGCAAGATCGCCGTCACCACGCGCTTCCATGCCAGCCTCAACCCCCAGGCCATCTTCCGGACGCCCATCACCCTGAACGACTACCTGGGGTCGCGGATGCTCTCGGACCCGATCCGCCTGCTCGACTGTGTGCCGATCGTCAACGGCGGGCTGGCCTATGTCGTGACATCCGCGCAGACGGCGCGCGCGCTGACCGATCGCCCGGTCTACCTGCTGGGCTGTGGTGAGGCGAACAACTACTACCAGGGCTCGCGCACCTTGCCGGACATCACGGCCACCGGGTTCACCGTGGCCGCGCCCAAGGCCCTGCGGATGGCGGGGGTCGACCACAAGGGCATCGATCTCTTCCTGCCCTACGACGACTATCCCTTCATCGCGATGATGACGCTGGAGGACTGGGGGTTCTGCGGGAAGGGCGAGGGAGGGCGCTTCGTCGATGAGCACGACCTGCGCTTCGACGGGGACTTCCCGCTTTCCACGGACGGCGGGCAGCTGTCCGGAGGCCAGCCTGGGGGCGCCATCGGCGGCTTCATGCCGCTGGTCGAGGCGGTGACCCAGTTGCGGGGCGAAGCGGGCGCGCGGCAGGTGCCCGGCGCGTCCATCGGTGCGGCATGCGGTTTCGGTGGCATTCCGTACGGCCGCCCCGGTCGCAGCTGCGTGTCTCTCGTCTTCGCCAGGGAGCACTGATTCATGGGTGATCTCTCCAGCGGTAAGCCGCAGCCCGACATCACCGACCAGACGCGGCCGTTCTGGACGGCAGCTCGCGAAGGTCGCCTCGTGATGCAGAAGTGCTCGCGGTGCGGTACCTCCACCTTCCACCCCAAGCCTTGGTGCATCGAATGCGGGTGTCGTGAACTGGAATGGATCGACACCGCGGCGGTGGGGACCGTCTATTCGCACACGGTGTCCCATTCCGTGGCGATGAACTCCCTGGCATGGCAGCACGAGCTGCCGGTGATCCTCTGCCTGGTCGACGTCGACGAGGGTGCCCGCATGTACGCGCAGGTGACGCATTGCACGCCCCAGCAGATTCATGTGGGCATGCGCGTCAGGGCTTGCTTCGAGGCCGACGGCGACGGGGTCGTCGTCCCGCGATTCCGGCCGGTCGAGGCTTGACCGCAGGGGCCTCTTGATCAGCACGACAGACACCATGGCCCCAGTTGATCCGCAAGTAGCCCAGATCGCAGGCATGCAGGGCATCCCCTTCGACTGGAAGGACGCGCTGCGCCTCGAAGATCTGCTGACCCCGGAAGAAGTGATGATCCGGGACAGTGCCCGCGCCTACGCGCAGGAGCGCTTGATGCCGCGCATCCTGGAGGCGAACCGCCACGAGACCTTCGACGTGGAGGTGATGCGCGAGATGGGTGCGCTCGGCTTCCTCGGGGCCACGATCGAGGGCTACGGGTGTGCGGGCGTGAACTTCGTGTCCTACGGCCTCGTGGCGCGGGAGTTCGAACGAGTCGATACGAGCTTTCGCTCGGCGATGGGGGTCCAGTCGACCCTGAGCATGTTGCCGATCTATCTGTTCGGCTCCGAAGAGCAGCGCCAGCGCTACCTGCCGATGATGGCCCGCGGGGAAAAGCTCGGTTGTTTCGGACTTACCGAGCCCGACCACGGCTCCGACCCATCCCGGATGACGAGCCGTGCCCGCAGCGCCGATGGCGGCTGGCGCTTGACGGGTACGAAGACCTGGATCACCCATGCCCCGATCGCCGATCTGATGGTGGTCTGGGCCAAGGACGACGAAGGCAAGGTCCGCGGCTTCATCCTGGAGCGCGGCATGCCCGGCCTGGCCACGAGCAAGATCGAGGGCAAGTTCTCGGTGCGGGCGTCGCCGACAGGGCAGATCCACATGGACGATGTCTTCGTCCCCGAGGCGCAGGTGCTGCCCCGGGCGCGGGGCATCAGCGCCCCTTTCGCGTGCCTGAACAACGCCCGCTTCGGCATCTGCTGGGGCGCGATGGGCGCGGCGGAGTTCTGCTGGCACAGCGCACGGCAGTACGCGCTCGATCGCAAGCAGTTCGGCCGGCCGCTGGCCGCGAACCAGTTGGTGCAGAAGAAGCTGGCCGACATGCAGACCGAGATCACGCTGGGCCTGCATGCCTGCCTCCACCTCAGCCGCTTGCGCGACAGCGGGCGGGCCAGTCCGGAGATGGTGTCCCTGCTCAAGCGCAACTGCGCGGGCAAGGCCCTCGAAGTCGCCCGCGCCGCACGCGACATCCATGGCGGGAACGGCATCTCCGACGAATACCACGTGATCCGCCACATGTTGAACATGGAAACGGTGAACACGCTCGAGGGGACCCACGACATCCACGCGCTCGTCCTGGGCCGGGCCCAGACCGGCATCGCGGCGTTCTCGAACTGAGCAAGACAGCGGAGCTTGCGCGTGTCTGCGGTGCACTCCCTCCCCCTGATGCCGGACTCGAGGGCCGCGCCATGACGATCCGCCTTGACGATCCCCTGGTGCGTCCCTGGCGTTCCCAGTCCATACGGCAGTTGATCGGGCCGCGCTCGATTGCCATCGTCGGTGCCTCCGCTGATCTGAACAAGGTCAACGGCCGCCCCCTCAAGCACCTCCTGGGCAAGGGTTACGCCGGGCGGATCTTCCCGGTCAATCCGAAGTACCGTGAAATCGCGGGCCTGCCGTGCTACCCCAGTGTCGATAGCCTGCCGGATGTGCCCGATCTGGCAGTGATCGTCGTGCCGGCCGGAAGCGTCGTCGAGAGTGTCGAGGCGCTGGGGCAATTCGGTGTTCGGGCGGCGGTGATCTTCAGCTCCGGCTTCGGTGAGATGGGTGCCGAAGGCGAGGCCCTGGAACGCAGCTTGATGGCGTCTGCCCGCCACCACGGCATCTCGATCTGTGGGCCGAACTGCCTTGGCTTCATCAATGCCTTCGACAAGGTCTACGCCACGTTCAGCCAGTATGCGGATGGTGACACGGGAGCCGGGCCGATCGCCTTTGTTTCCCAGTCCGGGGCCTTCGGCACGGCGATCGCTGCGCTGGCGCGCAAGCGTGGTCTGGGGCTGGGGTATTTCATCAACACGGGCAACGAGGCTGACCTCGGCTTCAGCGAGCTGATGTCCGCGGTGATCGAGGACCCAAGGATCCGTGTGGCCGCGGGCTACCTGGAGGGGCTCGAGGACGGCGCGGCCCTGGTGGGGTTGGCGCGCCGCTGTCAGGCGCTGGGCAAACCCCTGGTGCTGATCAAGGTCGGCCGCATGGCGTCGGGCGCGCGGGCTGCGGCCTCTCACACCGGGGCGCTGGCTGTCGAGGATGCGGTTCTCGATTCGGTCCTGCGCCAGTACGGTGTCTTGCGCGCCCGCAACGAAGAGCAGATGCTGGACATGCTCGAGGCCCTGAACCAGCCCCGTGCGGCGCTGGGCAAGGGCCTGGGCATCGTCACCCAGTCCGGTGGTGCGGGCGTGATGATGGCGGACCGGGCCGAGGAAATAGGCCTCGTGGTCTCGGAGCCGAGCGAGGCCACACGCAAGCGCCTCCTCGAGGTGATGCCGGCCTTCGGCGCGGTGGGCAACCCGGTCGATGTGACGGGGCAGTTCGTCGCGTCCCCTGAACTGTTCCGCGAGTCGGTGGTCAGGCTCATGGACGACGACGGGGTCCATGTGTGCGTGGTGTGGCTGCAGTTGATGACGGCGCATGTCGAGCGTCTCGTCAACATCTTTCGCGAGATCCACGCAGCGACGTCGAAGCCGTTCCTGGTCTGCTGGGTGGCCGCACCCGAGGAGGCCCTGGAGCGCCTGCGCGCGCTGGGCATCGTGGTCTACGGCGCGGGTGAACGCGCGGTGGACGCCGCGAGTGCGCTCGTGCAGTTCCACGCCCACCGCGAACGCCTGGAAACCCAGGGCGCAGCGCCTGTCGTCCCAGCCTCGGACCGGCTGTGCGAATTCGCTGACGGGCTCCAGGACTCCGTGCGCGCCGTGGCCCTGCTGCGCGAGGCGGGCATCCCCATGGTTCGGGTCGACCTGGCGCGCGACCCGGACCAGGCCGTTGCGCTCTGGCGGGCTGCTGGGGCTCCCGTCGCCTTGAAGATCGAGTCGCCGGACATAGCGCACAAGACCGACGTCGGCGGCGTCCGCCTTGCCCTGGGCGACGAAGCCGCCGTGCGGCAGGCCTTCGCGGACATCACGCGTGCCGCCGTCGCTGCACGGCCGCAGGCCCGGCTCGAGGGGGTGCTGGTGCAGAAGATGGTCCAGGGTCACCTCGAGTTGGTCGTCGGCGTCCAGCGCGATCCGGTCTTCGGCATGGTGATCATGGTCGGGATCGGCGGCGTCCTGGTGGAGGTGTTCAAGGACGTCGTCTTCAGGCGAGCGCCCTTCGGCGTTGACGAAGCGGAACGGATGCTGGCTGAACTGCGACTGGCACGGCTGCTCGACGGCGTTCGCGGCCGCCCAGCCGTGGACCGTGGACGCATCGCGACCCTGCTGTCCAAGTTGTCCGTCTGGGCGGACTCGGTGCGTGACGTCCTGAGCGAGCTCGATCTGAACCCGGTCATCGTCGGCGAGGACGGGCCGTGGGCCGTCGATTGCGTGATGGTCTTCGATCGCCGTCCCGGGGCCGAGCACGGCCTGTTCAACGCCTCCACGAGCACAGGTCCGAAGTGATGACCAGGCTCGTGCTTCCCGCAGCCTTGCTGGTGATCTGGTGGATTGCCGCGGGCAGTTCGGCCGAGATCGCTGCGGTGCTGCCTCCGCCGGATCGGGTCCTGAACGCGTTGGTGGAGGAGTCCTCCAGCGGCGCGCTGGGAAGGAACATCCTGGCCAGCCTGGAGCGCGCCTTTGCCGGCATGGCGATTGCCAGCCTTCTGGGCATCGCCCTGGGCCTGGCGATGTCGCAGTCGCGGGTCTTGCGCGGCCTGCTGGCCGGGCCGATCGAATTGCTGCGCCCGATCTCGTCGATTGCCTGGATCCCTCTGGCGATCTTGTGGTTCGGGCTGGGTTTCAAGAGCGTGATCTTCGTGATCGCGATCTCATGCATCTTCATCATCCTGCTCAACACCCTGGCCGCCGCGCTGCGTGTCGACCAGGATCTCGTGAAGGCTGCGCTGACCCTCGGGGCTGGCCGCTGGGTCGTCTTCAGCCGAGTGGTGGTCCCCAGTGCGCTTCCCGGGATCTTGCTCGGCCTGCGCATCGCGCTGCAGGGCGCCTGGGGCGGCGTGCTGGTCGCCGAGATGATCGCCACCGACCGGGGAATCGGCTACATGATGTTCCGAGCCCAGGTCGCCTTCAAGTCGGAGCTGGTGATCGGCTGCATGGTGGTGGTGGGAGCGGTGGGCTACCTGCTCAACGCAATGTTCCTGTGGGCACAGAGCAGGGTGAGCCATGCCTGAAGTCCTGAACGGTGCGAAACCGCTGTCCGGCAGGAGCGCGTTCGCCCTGGGGCTGGCGGGCGTCCTGCTGCTCATCGTGCTTCCCTGGCTGGTGGCCGAGAGCACGGGCGTGCGTGAGGTCATCCTGCCCAAGCTGCGCTCTGTGTTCAAGACCGGCCACGAACTGCTGGCCAGCAACGAGCTGGTGAAGGCGACGCTTGTGAGCCTCGTTCGGGTCAATCTCGGCTTCGCTCTGGCGGTGGTGTCGGCGGTTCCGCTGGGGATCGTGCTGGCACGCTACCGACGGTTGTTCACCGCGGCTGAACCCGTCATCGAGTCCTTCCGTTTCGTCGTCGCCTTTGCCTGGATTCCCCTGGCCATCCTGTGGTTCGGCACGCATGAGGCCGGCAAGATCTTCATCATCTGGTACGCCGGCTTCTTCGTCATGCTGCTGCCCACCATCGCCGCGGTCCGGGGTGTCAACCCTGATCTGGTGAAGGCTGCGCGCACGCTGGGGGCCGATGAATTGCTGGTCTTCAGAAAGGTGGTCCTGCCAGCGATCACGCCGGAGCTCATCGTGGCCATGCGCATTGCCTTCGGCATCTGCTGGGTGTCCATCCTCGCGGCCGAACTGGTTGCCTCACGGGCGGGGCTTGGCTACATGCTGGCGGACGCGCGCGAGATGCTGCGAACCGACGTGGTGGTGGTGGCCATGGTCATGATCGGTGTGATCGGGGCCGCCTACAACGGCCTGTTCGGGCTGCTGGCTCGCCGCACTGCCCATTGGTAGCAACCCGGGAGACGGATCGACCATGACCGTGAAGATCCAGGCTCGCAAGCTGACGAAGAGCTATCGCGTCGAGCGCACCGGCTCCCAGGTGCTGGCGCTCGACGGTGTGGACCTCGATATTCGCGAGGGGGAATTCCTGTGCCTCGTCGGCCCGAGCGGCTGCGGAAAGAGCACCTTCCTGCAGATGGTCGCCGGGCTGGAGGCCAAGGGCGACGGGGAGTTGAACATCGATGGGCGGCCCGTCCAGGGGCCGGGCGCCGATCGCGGTGTCGTGTTCCAGAGCTACGCCTTGTTTCCTTGGCGGACGGTCCTCGGCAACATCGAGTTCGGGTTGGAAGTCAAGGGTCTGCCTGCCGCTGAGCGGCGTGCGGTGGCCATGCGATGCGCCCACATGGTGGGGCTCAAGGGCTTCGAGCATGCCTACCCGAGCGAGCTTTCGGGCGGGATGAAGCAGCGGGTCGGCATTGCCAGGGCGCTGGCCAACGACCCGCCCATCCTGCTCATGGACGAACCCTTCGGCGCCTTGGACGCCCAGACCCGGGAGATGTTGCAGGAAGAGCTTCTGACGGTCTGGCGCAACAGCAGGCGGACGGTGGTGTTCATCACCCATTCCGTCCAGGAGGCGGTCTACCTGGGCGGACGCATTGCCGTGATGACTGCGCGGCCCGGCAGGATCAAGACGATCATCGATGTCGACCTGCCCTATCCGCGCGATGTCACTTCAGCAGCGTTCGGAAACCTGATGAAGCCCGTTTATGCCGCGCTGCGGGACGAGGTTCTCAAGGCCGCCCAGGAGGCGGCAATGCGGCCCGCCGACTGAAGGTCATGGGACTGCGTCGGTGGCCAGTGAGTGTGTCTGCGTGAACAGCGGAAGTGCTTGAACCAACCAAGGAGATCGAGATGTTCAATCTGATTCGTAGAGGCTTGTTGCTCGCCGGCTTGTCGATGACCCTGGCCACAGGGGCCCTGGGTCTGCACGGCGAGGCGCATGCCCAGGCCACAGGGAAGACAATCCGGATTGCCCTGCAGCCGGCGCCGCTCCTGGGCTATTACGTCCGGGACATGAAGCTGCTGGAGAAGCGCGGCTTCAAGCCTGAATGGATCGTCATGCCCTTCAGCCCGCCCATCCTCGAAGGGATGGCGGCAGGCTCCATCGATGTCGCGCTGCTGGGCGTCGCCCCGATGATCAGTGCTGCGCTTCGCAATCCCGATCTCTGGTATTTCTACGACGAGTTGGCCAACGCGGCCGGCCTGGTGGTGCGTGCGGACAGCAATATCCGTGGCCCCGCAGACCTGAAGGGCAAGAAGATTGCGTTCCCGGGCAAGGCCTCGCAGCTGTACGCCATGCTGGCGATGTACCTCAGCGGTTCGGGTGTCAAGGAGTCGGACATCGATCTGGTCCGCGCCAATGCCACCGACATGAACACCCTCTTCCAGCGCAAGGAGGTCGACGGGATGTTGGTATGGCCGCCCTTCACTTCGGAAGTGGTGCGCACCGGCGCAGCCCGCAGCCTCTTCACTGCGAACGATCTCTTGAAGGTCAAGGGCGGGCAGTGGCTCAACTCGGGCTGGGGGGTCCGTGCCCAGTATGCACGGCAGAACGAGGATGCCGTGCTGGCCGTGGTCGAATCTCTGCACGAGGCCACGCAAGCGCTGCGGACCAAGCCAGAGGAGGTCTACGCGGTGTTTGCCAAGGCGACCGGCTACACCCCAGAGGCCGTGAGGTTCCTCGTCGGCCAGGGGTTCAACGGCTATTACGACCCGAAAGACACCGCCCCCAGCGCCGCGGCCCTGACCACGCTGTTCCAGACACTCGAGAAGTACGAGATCCTGAAGTCCGACCGCCCGATCGGCCCGGTCCTGCAATCGGTGGCTCACCCGGAATTCGTGGAAAAGGTCCTTCGCAAGGGGAAGTGACCGTCCAGCCGCCCCGCGCGGCCTGGCGAGTTGTGGCCATCGGTCACCGTCTGGATGCGATGGTCGAGAGTTGACGTCTCCTTCTTTCGGGAGGTTCCGTGATCATCGACTATCGCGCCTATACCTTGGCCTCGGGCACCGTGGCCCAGTTCATGGAGCTGTTCGAGACCGAGGGCCTGGAGCCGCAGGTGCGCATCTGCGGCAACTTCCTCGGGCTCTACCGCACCGAGATCGGCAACATCAACCAGATCATCATGATGTTCGCCTACAAGGATGCGGTGGAGCGCCAGCAGCGCCGCGACCTGCTGTTCAAGGACCCGGCGTTCCTGAGCTACCTGCATAAGGTCCGTCCGCTCCTGCGGGAGCAGGAAGTGCGCATGCTGATCCCGTCCCGGTGCAATCCGCCGGTGGGGACGCCGACCTGGGTGACTTGATCGTCGAAAGCTGACTGGAGCCGAACATGGCAGTCCTGCCAAGTGAACAAGCAGAGTTCGAGTACAGCGTCAACGTGCTCGTGATCGGCGCGGGCGCGTGCGGTCTCACCGCGGCATTGGCGGCCAAGGAGGGTGGGGCGGAGGTGCTCGTGCTCGAGCGGGACGCCCGTCCCACCGGGAGCACCGCTCTCTCGACCGGGCTCATCCCGGCCGCCGGCAGCCGGCTGCAGAAGGCGTTGGGCATCGAGGACAGCCCCGAGCTGCTGGCCTGTGACATCCTGGCCAAGGCACATGGGCAGACCGACGCCGCCGTCGTCAGGGCGGTGGCTGATGCGTCGGCGCCCACCGTGGAGTGGCTCATGGACCGGCACGGCGTGAAGTTCGTGCTGGTCGAAGGCTATCTCTACCCAGGGCATTCCGTCTGGCGCATGCACGGCACACCGAACCGGACCGGCTCCGAACTGCAGGACGCCTTGCTTGCCGCAGCCGGTAACGAGCAGATCGACATTGTCACCAGCGCGCTGGCGACCGATCTCTATGCAACCCCGGAGGGCCGGGTCACCGCCGTGCGCTTCATCCGTCCGGATGGCTCGGCGGAGACGGTGGGGTGCGACTCGTTGGTGCTGGCTTGCTGCGGTTTCGGCGGCAACAAGGAAATGCTGCGGGAACACATCCCCGAGATCGCGGATGCCGAGTTCTGGGGCCACGTCGGCAACCAGGGTGACGCGATCCGCTGGGGGCGAGAGCTGGGGGCCGCGTTGGCGGACCTGGGCAGCTACCAGGGCCACGGGGCCGTGGCGACGCCCTACGGCAACCCGCTCAACTGGGCTGTGTTGGTCGAAGGCGGGTTTCTGGTCAACGCACTCGGGCGACGGTTTTCCGATGAGGTACGCGGATATTCCGAGCAGGCCGTCGACACCCTGGCGCAGCCAGGGCGCTTTGCCTGGGACATCTTCGACGAGTTGCGCGAAAAGCCCATCCTCGGCTTCACCGACTACAAGGAGATCGATGCGCTCGGCGGCGTGAAGCGGGCGCAGACGGTGGCTGAACTTGCCACGCTCCTGCAGGTGCCGGTCGACGCGCTGGCGCAGACCTTCGCAGAAGTGGGCCAGATGTGCGCGGGCGCCCGCGAAGACGAGTTCGGTCGCAGCTTCACGGGCAAGCGGCCCTTGCAGCCGCCCTACTGTGCGGTCAAGGTCACCGGGGCCTTGTTTCACACCCAGGGTGGTGTCGTGATCGACACGCAGGCCCACGCGCTGCGTCCGGACGGCACCAGGATGCCGAATCTGTTCGCTGGCGGCGGCGCTGCGCGCGGGATGTCCGGCCCCTCTCGCTGGGGTTACTTTTCCGGGGGAGGCTTGCTGACCGCCGTCACGCTCGGGCGCCTGGCGGGCACGAACGCGGCCCGCTCGAGCTTGCGGCGAAACTGAGCCTGGCCCGATCGCCCCACCCGGCCGGCGAGCTGGCGTCGACGCCCGCCCGCAGCGCCGATGAAGGCCAAGGTGTCCAAGCGCCCGGTCAGGCCACCCGGGCGGCGGCCTCGAGCATCGCGCGCACCATCGGAAGTTTCGGCACGAGAGGTTTCGGGTAGCACGCGCGGCTGTGGGTGAGACGCAGCGCCAGCATGGTCTCGGCCAGCTTGTAGGTCAAGGGGCCGGGATTCACCAAGGGCACCGGCAGACGGCTTTGCAGCCACTGCGCGGCCTGGTGCATCGTGGTCGAGCCCAGGATCACGACGTCCGCGCCGTCTTCCTCGACGCAACGCATGCAGGTCTGGAGCATCAGGGGGAACACCTCCTCTTCCTTGCCGTCCATGAGGGTGTCGAAGCTGGGTTCGATGTCGAAGGAGCGGACCGACGCGCAGTGCGGCGTCAGGCCCCACTCGGGGATGGCCTTGCGGTAACGCACGATGGAGGGCTTCCACTGGGCGAGCACCGAGAACCTCGAGCCCAGCGTCAATGCGAAGAGCATCGAGGCGCGTCCCGGCGAGACGACCGGTATGTCGAGCACCGAACGCAGCGCCGCCATGCCGGAATCGCTCATGGTGTCGATGCAGACCGCGTCGTAGCCTTCCTCCTGCGCGCTGCAGCCCGCCTCGAAGATGGCCAGATCCATCAGGGCCCAGTCGTGCGGGCTCATGAAGGACGTGGGCCCGGCCTTGACGGCGCGGTAATGGAACTCGCTTTCCGGATCGAGCTTGACCGCCGCGAGTTGCTGGCGCCGCCGCTGCAGGCCTTCGGCATCCAGGGCGAAAGGGACGATGACGAGGATCTTTGCCATGGCGGTCAGTCCTTTGTTGCTGTGACCTGGGCGGCCTGCCCCATGGCGTCGATCATGCCGAGCCTGGGCGCGAGTGGCGCGGGAAACGCCTTGCGGCTGTGGCTCACACGCAGGCCCAGCGCGGCCTCGGCGAGCTTGTAGGTGAGCGGTCCCGGGTTGATGACTGGCACCGGCAGGCGTTGCGCGAGGTAGGCGTGGGCCTGGTGCATGGTGGTGGAGCCCAGCAGGATCACCTCCGCCCCATCCTCCTCGACACAGCGCATCGCGCTGGCGTGGAGACGGGGCAGTACCTCGTCCTCCTTGCCGCTGAGAAGGGACTGGTTGTCGGGCTGCACGCCGATCGACCGCATCGACACACAGTTCGATTGCAGGCCCAGCTCGGCGATCGGCTTGCGATACAGGTGCCGCCAACGATCCCACATCATCAGGATGGAGAAGCGCTCACCCAACATCATCGCGATGAGCATCGACGCGCGCCCCGGCCCGATGACCGGGATCGAAAGCACCGAGCGCAAGGCGGCCACGCCGGAATCGCTCATGGTGTCGATGCACACCGCTGCGTAGCCTTCCGACTCTGCGTTCCTGGCGGCGTCCAGGATCGAGATGTCCGCCAGAGCGGCGTCGTGTTCGCTGGTGTAGCTGGCCGGCGCGAAGCGTACCGGCCGGAAGTCGAAATGCAGGTCCGCGCTCAGCTCGACAGCCTTCAACTGCGCCATCCGCTGGAGCCGGTTCTCCTCACTCATCGGGAAGGGCACGACGACCAGGACTTTGTTCATTCCAGCCTCAACCCAGCTTCATCCCCAGAGCTTGTGCCTGTCGCGCCTCGTAGGACAGGAATTCGGGAGTGATGTGACTGCCACGATTGCCCCCGCGTACCGAGCCTGGGCGTGTGTCCCCATAGAACTCCAGGGAACTCCGGGGCAAGGTCTGTGAGTTCGGCAGCGACAGCCACAGCCTCAGGAGGTGTCGCTTGCGAGCCGGGTCGGCGTGGTCTTGGAACGACGTGCGCGAGTGCACGGTCACATAGTTGTTGAGGATCTGCAGATCGCCCTGGGACAGCTTCATCGAGTAGCTGAACCGTCCATCGGCCATCAGTTCGTCGAGCAGGTCAAGAGCCTCGAGCTGCCGGGACGACATCGGCGGTACCCGGTCCGGGAAATCCCGATGCGCAGCGATGACGTTCTTGCGGTTCATGCGGCAAGCGAAGGGCTCGCCGCGGCGACTGAATATCGGGCACTGGTAGAACGGGGGCTTGGCAGGATCTCCGGCGTCCTGATGGCTGAAATGGAAGGGCTCTTCGAGCACCTGCAGCAGGTCGGGACGCCGCCGTTCGACCTCGTCGCGCAAGGCCAACGAGCTGGCCACGAGGCTGTCTCCGCCGACGGGCGCCTGGTGCAGGCACAGGAGGGCGACGACATCACCGGAGTCCACGTGGAAATCCAGTCCGGCGTTCGTGTTGTAGCCGCGGCCACCCTTCACCTTGTAGCTGGCGCCGACGTCGCGGACGTCGTTCATCACCTCGCTCATCTTGTTCTGCGGCCGCGCGACGCCGACGTGCAGGCCAAGGCCCCACTGCGCAAGCCTGCAATCGTCCGCCGACCAGCGCTCGACAGGGAAACCCTGCAACAGGCACGCGCCGTAGCCGCGCTGTGTCGATGCGAAGGCTCCTCCGATCTCCGCGCGCGCTGCCTGGCCCATGGGAAAGTCGTCCGCTGTCATCTCGAACCAGCGCTTGTTCCCGGCTCTGGCGTGGGCCAGGGCGGTCTCCAGCCCGGCGATCGCCGAGGTGGACAGCCGGTGCTTCCACGAGCTGTCGTTCCTCAGGTTTTCCGCCAGCCAGGCATGAGGGACGGCGTCGTCCGGCGGGGACACAGCCGGGGTCATCATCTGAGTCGCGCTCTTCATGGGTTTGTCGAACTCAGGCCGTTCGGAAGTTTGTGGCGCATGCTGCGAAAGCTCCCGCAGGCGAGTCCCGTCGGGCGCATCGCCGGCGCGGATGTCAAGGCGCCGGAAGCGCCCATGGATGCCGAGCGAAATAGGTCTGTTCGAAGGCGACCACCCGGTCGAGTAGGCTTCGAGTCAGTTCGACCTCGTCCATCCCCAGCAGCAGCATCTGGCGGAAGAAATCGTCGATCTCGAAGGCATGGACGCGGCCGTCCGGCCCCGTGACCTGGAGTTCGTCCAGGTCCACGGTCACCTCGGCGCCCGGCTCGTCCTGCAGCATGGCGCGAAGCGCGGCGCACTCCAGCGCGGGCAGCCGCACGGGCACGATGCCGTTGCGCATGCAGTTGTTGAAGAAGATGTCCGAGAAACTGGGCGCGATCACACATCGAAATCCGGCATCGCAGAACGCATAGGCGGCGCCCTCGCGCGACGAACCGCAGGCAAAGTTCGAATTGCCCACGAAGATGCGCGCGGATCGCCAGGCGGGCTGGTTCAGGACGAACGTGGGATCGAGGCTTCCGTCGGCCAGACGCCGGACGTCATGGAACAGGTACTGCCCATAGCCTTCCGCGCGAGACATCTTCAGGAAACGTCCGGGAAAGATCTGGTCAGTGTCCACGTTCACCGGGTCGTAGGGCGCGGCGACTGCGGTCAGTCGGGTGAACGGGTCAGCCAAGGTCGACTCCCATGCGGCGCACATCCGTCAGCCGCCCCTGCAATGCAGCGGCGGCCGCCATCACCGGGCTGACCAGATGCGTACGGACCCCCTGGCCCTGGCGCCCCTCGAAATTGCGATTCGACGTCGAGACGATGCGCTGCCCCGCCTGCCCGACGTCTCCGTTGGTGCCCACGCACATCGAACATCCGGCGTGTCGCCACTCCATGCCTGCCTCGAGGAAGACCCGATCCAGGCCCTCGGCTGCTGCCTGCGCGCGGATCTGCTCGGAGCCAGGAACCACCAGGGTCGGCACACCCACCCGTGCGCCGCGAACCACTGATGCCACGGCACGCAGGTCTTCGATGCGGCTGTTCGTGCAAGAACCGATGAAGACCCTGTCCACAGGCAATCCCTGCATCGGGGTGCCGGGGGACAGACCCATGTACCGCAGCGCACGCTCCAGAGACGCCCGGCGGGCCGGGTCGCTCTCGCTGCTCGGGTCGGGAACCGTGGCGCCGATGGGAACCCCGTGCTCAGGGCTCGTGCCCCATGTCACCATCGGCTCCACCTCGTCGGCGTGCAGGGTGACCTCCCGGTCGAACACCGCACCCTCGTCCGTGGGCAGGCTCCGCCAGTCGGCCAGGGCTGCGTCCCAGAGAGCGCCATGCGGTGCGTAGGGCCGGCCCGCCAGGTACTCGAAGGTGGTGTCGTCCGGCGCCACCAGGCCGGCGCGGGCACCGGCCTCGATGGACATGTTGCACACGGTCAGGCGCTCTTCCATGGACATGGCCCGGATGGCAGAGCCCGAGTACTCGATCACGTGTCCGGCCGCTGCGCCGGTGCCGATGCGCGCGATGACCGCCAGGATCACATCCTTGGCCGTGACACCCCTCTGGCGCGTGCCGTCGATCCTGATGCGCATCGTCAGCGGTGGGGTCTGCCAGATGCACTGGGTCGCCAGCACGTGCTCGTTCTCTGACTGACCGATACCGAATGCGTAGGCGCCAAGTGCGCCATGCGTGCTGGTGTGGCTGTCGCCGCAGACCAGCAGCAGGCCAGGCAGGGTGATCCCCTGCTCGGGCCCGACCACGTGCACGATGCCCTGCCGCATGTCGCCCAGCCCGAAGGTCGTCACGCCATGTCGTGAGGTGTTGCGGTCGAAGATTTCCAGCATGCGCCGGATCTCCGGCGTGGGTGCGTCCGAGACGCTGCGCCCATGCGTCGGTGCGTAGTGATCTGGTGTCCCGAAGGTCAGCTCAGGCGCGCGAACCGTCGATCCGCGCGCTTCAAGGTTGCGAAAGGCATGGAAGGAGCCGTCATGCACGATGTGCCGGTCCACGTGCAGCAGCGCCATCGTCCCTCGCTGCAGGATCACGTGACGGTCCCAGATCTTGCGCAGCAGCGTGACCGGCGCCTTCGCGCGGTCTTCAGGGGCGGTGGCGCCCGGGGGCAGGGTGAGAGGCATGCTGGTTCGTCGAGCCATCAGTACCGCACGCGAGCCTTCTCGTCGACGCTGTAGCGCGCCTCCAGTTCCTGGACCTCGGGCATGCCCATCAGGTCGAAGAACTCGCGAAAGCTCGCGACCTCCGGGGCGACGCTGGCGATGGAGCCCGTCTCCCGCAGTGTGGTGAGCACCTGGCTGGCGGCACGAATGGCCGCGAGCACCATCCAGTTCGGGTAGATGATGATCTTGAAGCCCAGGTTCTCGATCTCCGACCTGCCCAGAAACGGTGTCTTGCCACTGGCAGCCATGTTGTAGACCAGCGGGAAATCCAGTCGGGGCGCCAGGGCCGGCAGTTGCTCTGCGCTGGGGGCTTCGACGAACAGGGCGTCTGCCCCGGCTTCGCGGTAACGCTGAGCCCGCTCGATCGCGGCGTCGAAGCCCTCGACCGCGATCGCGTCCGTTCTCGCGATGATCACGAAGTCCGGATCGGTGCGGGCATCCACCGCGGCGCGGATCTTGGACACCATCTCGTCGGCAGGCACCAGTTGCTTTCCCGCAAGATGACCGCAGCGCTTGGGAAACTCCTGATCCTCCAGATGGACCCCGGCCACGCCGGCGCGCTCGAACCCCTGGATGGTGCGCCTGACGTTCAGAACACCGCCATAGCCGTTGTCCGCGTCGGCGATCAAGGGCAGGCCGCTCGAATCGGCGATGCGCTGCGCGTTGTCGATCATCTCCGTCATCGTGAGCAGCCCGACGTCGGGCATGCCCAGGCGGGTGGCGGCTGTCCCGGCCCCCGTCATGTAGATCGCGTCGAACCCGTGCTTGCGCACGAGGCGGGCGTTCAGGGCGTCTGCGACGCCGGGGGCCATCAAGGCCCCGGGTCGGGCCATGAGTTCGCGCAGGCGAGTGGTCGGGCGCAAGGCATCAACTCCAGAGAATCAGGGGGATACAGGCCCCGCAAGGCTCCGCAGGGGCACCAGGGGTCACGGGATCGAAGACGGTCAAGCGCGCTGCCCCGGTTTGGCCAAGCCCTCGGCGATGCCGGGCAAGGCGCCTAGGCGCGGCCAAATCGCGACTCCAACTCGGCAGTGACGTAGGCCAGTGACTCCACGTCGCCGAACTTCATGTCGATGTCGAACAGGTTGGCCCGGTGGGCACTGTGGCTGCGGTCACCACAGGCCTCCTCGACTACGGTGACGCGGAAGTTGTGCGAGAAAGCGTCCACCGCAGCCGCCCGCACGCAACCGCTGGTGGACAGACCGATCATGATCACGGTGTCCACCTGGTCATACCGCAACCATGACTCGAGCATGGTGCCGAAGAAGGCCGACGGCTTGTTCTTGTAGACGATCACGTCCTCCTTTCGAGGCGCATAGGTGTCGGGCCATTCGTCCCCTCGTGGATCCTCGTTGTAGATGTAGGTGTCGGCGTTGCCGAGCTTGAGGTTCCACATGCCGCGCCGCGTCGGATGACGACGGTCGTCGCGGCGGCTGTAGTAGATGGGCAGCTGAAGTCGGCGAAACGTGTTCGTGATGTCTGTGATGGCTTGCAGCATGGCCGGCAGAGCCTGGCCGCATTGCGGGAACTCCGGGTCCACGAACATGCGGGTGCTGTCGATGTTGAGGAGCGCCGGCCGCTGGCCGATGCCCAGCCGGTTGGCGAAGGCCCCCTTCGCATAGGTGGCCAACTCGTCATCGGGGACGAAGCCCCGCCATTTGTCCAGCTTGTTCAATTCATGCTCCTGCGCAGGCACGCAGCCCGCATTCGGTGGGACCCCAGGGTCACTTGGCTTCGATACCCGCGGCCTTCAGGACCCGGGCGTACTTGTCGATGTCCGCCTTGATCTCGGCAGCCATTTCCTCGGGCGTCGAAGGCGCGGCATCCAGCCCCTGCTTGAGCAGCAGGTCCTTGACGTCTGCCATGTTGAGGATCTTGACGATCTCGGTGTTCAGGCGCCTGACGATCTCTGGAGGTGTCCCGGCCGGGGCCACGATGCCGTACCACGCGCTGAGGTCGAAGCCGGGATATCCCTCCTCGATCATCGTGGGCAGGTCCGGCAGCCCGGAGAACCGATTCCTACCCGTGGTGGCATAGCCGCGGATCCTGCCCGTGGCGATGTGCGGCATGACGCTTGTCGGATTGGAGAACGAGATGTCGACATGACCACCCAGCAGGTCGTTCATCGCCGGGGCACCGCCCTGGTAGGGCACGTGAACCATCTTGACGTTGGCGAGCATGGACATCAGCTCCGCCGCGAGATGCGGGCTCCCGCCAGCACCCGTTGTCGCATAGGTGATCTTGCCCGGCCTCGCCCTGATGTGCTCGACGAGCTCCTTCACGTTCTTCGCAGGAATGGACGGGTGCGACACGAGGACGTTGGTGGCATAGATCCCACGCGCGATCGGTGCAAAGCTGTTGAGCGGGTGATAGTTCAGGTTCTTCACCAAGCTCAGGCTCACGGCCGTGATCGATGTCGACATGAACAGCGTGTACCCATCGGGCGCCGCGCGTGCTGCCGCGACGGCCGCGATGTTGCCGGTGGCACCCGCGCGGTTCTCGACGATGACTGTTGTCCCCAGGGCAGGCCCCAGTCTCTCGGCGATTGCACGCGCCGTGGCGTCGACCGAGCCGCCGGCCGTGTAGCCGACGAGCATGCGTATCGGGCGGTTCGGGTAGTCCGATTGGGCCTGTCCAGGCAGCGGAAGCGCACAGGCCAGGGCGAACAACGACGTGACTAGGATCCGCATCTACATCTCCTGTGAAGGGCTGTTGCCCGCGTGAAAAATCCGGCGCAGCCGCTGCCGGCGTGAGATCGGTGAACGAGTGCCGTCCCTGCGGCGGCGGACCCCTATTCCCAAAGCCTTTCCGGCAAGGGCAGTCCCCTTAGGTCGTCGGCCGTCAGCGGAGCCTCCGGCTCGATGCCGTAGCGCTGCAGGACAGCGATGAGCTGCCTGGCATGCTGGGCGGAATGCCAGGTCGATCGCTCCAGGAGCAGGTGAACCGGCTGCGGGCCGAAGAAGGTGGGAACCTTGTTCGCGCATCGGCGGTCGGGTACGGTGTCCCACCAGGCAACCAGTCGCTGGGTGACCTGAGCACCGTAGTCGGCGATCGCCCGCCCGCTGTTGAACTCGCCATCGGGCGGAGGCTTGTTCGCGAACAGGGGCGCGTAATCGGCTCCGTCGACAACGGTTTCGAGAAAGGCCTCGCCGATGCGAAAGATGTGATGGCCCATGAAGCGGATCGAGCGGTCCCTGTTGGGGATCACGCGCTCGGGCAGGTGCTCGTCGGGCAACTGCTGGATGTAGCGCTGGGTGGCGCGGTACACATGGAGCCACTTGGCGATCAGGACATCCGGTGCCAGGGGCACGTGGTCGGCACCTTGGAGCCCGACGAACTCGGCGATGTCCTCGAAGTTTTGCGCAAAGATGAACTGCTCACCCTTGGCGAGGACCGGAACATTGCGGACGCCCAGGGCAAGAAGCTTCTCCAGGGCCCGGGCGTCGTTGGCGACGTCCAGGGCCTCGAAGTTCACCCCCTTCTTCGAAAGAAACTCTTTCGTGCGAAGGCAGCTGCTTCAGCCCGGCTGGGTGAACAGGATGAAAGGTTCGGTGTGGCGCATGGTTTGGATTGGCGGATTGCCCGAAGAAAATTCAGCCTACGGCTACAGCTCGGCCTTGTCAAGGGCAAGGGCCGGGTCGAGGGTGCTGCGCGGCGGCACGGCCGCTCGGCGCTGCAAGCGACGGGCCGAACCTGTCCCGATATCGGAGAGGTCGCGCGTTTCCGGATGCGGCAGGTTGAAGTCCTTGCCCGGGTAGTGCCGGCGCAGTACGTCGCAGGCCAGCTGGACGAAGGCGCTGACCGGCTCACGCGGTGGCGTGTGCTTGTTCCAGACAATCGCCATCCAGGTACCCAGCGGCTGGTGCCCGTCGTAGATCGGTGCGATGTGAAGACCTCGGCCTTGTGGGTCGGCAGTGGAGGGGACGACGGCCACGCCTTGTTCGGCTTGCGCCAGCGCCAGCAGGGCGTTGACCTCGTGGCTCTCCACCGCGATGCGTGGCCGCATGCCTCTCGTCAGGAACGCCAGCTCGAGCAGGCGACGGCTCGTGACGCTGGGCGGTGCCGTCAGGAGCGGTTCGCGGAACAGGTCGTCGATGGCCACCGAGCGCCTGCGTGAGAGGCGGTGACCCGCGGGTATGGCGGCCATCGCGTAGATCGGGAATGCCGCCTCCGAGCGCAGGTAGGCACCGTGCGTCTGGCGCGTGATCGCCACGTCGATCTCCCCTTTCTCGAGCGCGAACAGCAGTTGCGTCCCCCCTTCCAGCTTCAGGCGGACCTCGACCTGGGGGTGGCGTTGTCGGTACAGGCGAAGGACGTCGGGCAGGACGCGCTCGATGATGTTCGATGCTCCTCCCAACCTGAGCACCATGGCCTTGCCCGAGGCCAGCATGCGGGCGTGCTCCCGCAACTGTTCGACTTCGGCCAGCAGAGGACGCACACGCTCCAGCAAGGAGACGCCGCCGGGCGTGAGCACCATGCGCCGGCCCGCGCGCTCGAACAGGCTCAGCTCTAACTCGGCTTCCAGGTCGTGGATCGACTTCGTCAGTGCAGGCTGGCTGCGGCCCAAGGTCGCGGCCGCCTGCGACACGCTGCCGCGAAGCGCCACCTCGGCGAAGTAGCGAAGATTTCTCAGGTCCATGGTGCCTTTTGTGGATTTCGATCCATCAGCGTAGGGAATCGATTTGCGGAATTTTTTCTATTGGACACGGATGGATCCCATCCGGCAACATGGCTTCATGCCATCGCCTCCTGTTGACAGCGGCGCCCGCGCCCCCGCGGCATGATCGTTGCCACCGCAGGGCACGTCGATCACGGCAAGACTGCGCTGGTGCGCGCCGTGACCGGCGTCGAGACCGACCGGCTGCCGCAGGAGAAGGAGCGCGGCATGAGCATCGAACTGGGCTACGCCTTTCGTCAGGCGACGGGCTCGGTCATCGGCTTCATCGATGTGCCCGGGCACGAGCGCTTCGTGCACACGATGGTCAGCGGGGTCAGCGGCATCTCCCACGCCCTGCTCGTCGTCGCCGTCGATGACGGCCCGATGCCCCAGACCCTGGAGCACCTGGCCATCCTCGATCTGCTCGGGGTGCCCGCGCTGACGCTCATCTTGAACAAGTGCGACCGGGTGGATGACGAGCGGGTGCAGCAGGTGCGCGCCGAGGCGGTGGAAATCATCGAGCGCGGCCGCGTGCGCCTGGCGGCGACGTTCGCCGTCAGTGCCTTGACCGGGGCTGGCGTCGATGGCCTCTGGGCACACCTTGTCGCTCTCGAATCGGCGCGCCCCACCGACATGCCGCGCACGGCAGGCGGTTTCCGCATGGCCATCGACCGAAGCTTCACGGCGCACGGCGCAGGGTGCGTGGTGACGGGCACGGTGTTCGCCGGACAGGTGGGGGTTGGCGACCACATCGTCATCGCCCCGCGGGGTACCCCCGCGCGGGTGCGCAGCCTGCGTGTCCAGGGTGGCGCGGCAGACCGTGCCGAGCCCGGTGTGCGGTGTGCGCTGAACCTGGTCGGCCCCGACGTGTCCGCCGCGTCCATAGAGCGTGGCCAGTGGGCGGTGGATCCCAAGCTGACCCGCAGCACCGACCGTCTGGACGTCTGCCTGCGCCTGGCGGCTGGTCTTGGGGTATTGCGTCAAGGGATGCGTGTGCACGTTCTCCTTGCGGCCAAGGCCTGCACCGGACGGCTGGTCCCGCTTCGAGCCGACGACGAAGACCCGCCGGCAAGCCTGGATCCAGCCCATGGTGCGGATGCCGGCTTCATGGCCCACCTGGTGCTGGACGAACCCATCAGTGCGGTGTGGGGCGATCGCCTCATTCTTCGAGACTGGTCCGCGCGGCACACCATCGGAGGCGGTTTCGTCGTGGATCCGTTCGCGCCGAGCCGCGCCCGTGATCGCGTATCGCGGCGGGCTGTGTTGCGCGCCTGGCGCCTCATGGATCCGGTGGATGCGTTTCGCATGGGCTTGCAAGCCCAGCCCTGCGGCGTGGACGTCGACGCCTTCTGCCAGGCCCGCAATCTCCTGGAGAGCCAGCGGGATGTGTTGCTGAGGGCGTCGAACCCGGTGATGGTCAGGCGGGGTGGCGCCGTCATCGCCCATGACCCGACCCGGTGGAACGAAGTCTGCGAGGCCGTGCTGGCCGCCGTGGCCCGCTGGCATGTCCGGATTCCGACGGCGTGGGGGCCCACGGAAGCCGAAATCTCGGCCGCGTTGGCGCCAACCTGGGACGGGCGCACAGTGCGCGACTGCGTGTCGGTGTTGCTGGAGCAGTCGAAACTTTCTCGAACCCGAGCCTGGCTGAGCCTGCCTGCGCACACTGTTCGCCTGGACGCCAAGGATGAGCGGCTGTGGCAACGTCTTCGGGAGCGGCTGTGCGCACACGCGCCTTGCCCGGTTTCGGCCCCTCGTCTTGCGCTGGAGACGGGCGCCGTGCTGGCCCAGGCCGAGAGCCTGCTGCAGCATGTGGCTGATCTCGGCAGGGTGATTTCCCTTGCCGACCGGCGTTTTGCGCTGGCCGAGTCCATCGACTGGTTTGCGCAGGTGGCGCAGAAGCTCAGTGAACCTCACCTGAACGAGGGGTTTTCGGTGTCGCTCTTCCGGGACGCTTCGGGCGTGGGGCGCAAGTTCTGCATCAACGTGCTCGAATACTTCGACCGCAACGGCCTGACCCGGCGGCAGGAGGAGCGTCGGTGGTGGGTCGGACAACCCTCGTCCGGCGGGCCGACCGGTCAGCCGTCGCCCCCTGCGCAGTTGCGTGACGGCAGTTTTTCACAGGAAGAGTCACGTCCCCGGCGGGGCGCACGGACTTCAAATCCGTCGGGGGGCGCGCCACGCGTGTCCCAGGGTTCGACTCCCAACTCTTCCGCCACTTTCGCCGGCAGGCCGTGAGCTATCGCGCTCCTATCCCGGGTGAACGCACCGCGCATCAGATGACCCATTCGCCCGTCGACCTTTCGGCTTCCAGGAACTCCGGCCGCGCGCTTCTCGACGCACAGAGCGTGGCCATCGTCGGGGCATCGCCTGACGACGGCAAGATCGGTGGCAAGCCCGTGCGCTTCCTGCGCGACTTCGGCTTCGAGGGGCGCGTCTATCCCGTCAACCCCAGGTACCAGGAGATTCGAGGCTGGCGTTGCTACCCGGACATCGCCTCCATCGACGCGCCGATCGACATCGCCGTCGTCACGGTTCCCCACCAGGCTGCCTTGCCCGTGGTGCGGCAGTGTGTGAGCAAAGGTGTACGCCAGATCGTGATGTTCAGCTCCGGCTACGCCGAAACCGGGCCGGACGGTCGGGCGCGCCAGGACGAATTGCTCCAGGTCTTGCGCGGCAGCGTGACCCGGCTGATCGGCCCGAACACGCTCGGTATCGCCAACCTGGCCACGGGCATGATCGCCAACTTCGGGCAGGCCTTCGAGTTGCCCGCGGGTGCGCTGAAGTCTGGGCGCGCCGGCTTCGTCTCGCAGAGCGGGGCCTTCGGCACCTTCATCTTCACGCTCGCGGCCGAGAAGGGCGTCGGTTTCAAGTACTTCGTCATCACCGGCAACGAGTCTGACGTCTCGATGTCGGAGATCATCGACACGATGCTGGACGACGCGCAGATCGATCTGGTCGCGTGCTATGTCGAGGGCTTGCGCGATGGTCGCGCGCTGCTGTCCGTATGCGAACGGGCCCGCTCACTGGGCAAGCTGATCGTCCTGATCAAGACCGGCCGGACCCCTGGTGGCAGCGCTGCGGCGCAGTCCCACACGGCGGCGATCGCGGGATCCGACGAGGTCTACGAGGCGGTGTTCCGTCAGACGGGCACCGTGCGTGTGGTGGACGAGGAGGAGATGCTGGACATCCTCACCTTGTGCCGCGGCCCCCACCCCTTGCACGGGCCGCGCATCGGGGTGTTGACGATGTCCGGGGGCGCAGGCGTCATGCTCGCCGACGCGATCGACACGCTGGGCCTCGAACTGGCAAGTCTCCGGCCCGACACGACGCAGGCCCTGTCGGCCATCGTTCCTGCGTTCGGCTCCACGCGCAATCCGGTGGACCTGACGGGTCAGTTCCTCGCGGAGCCGCAAATGCTCGAGGGAGCGCTGCGCAGCCTGCTGGCGGATCCTGGCGTGGATGCGGTGGTCTTCTTTCTCGGCCTGGGGCGACGTCATGGCGAGCGCATCGCGCAGACCCTTCGTGCGGTGGCCAAGGACGTCTCCAAGCCCCTGGTCGTCGCATGGACCGCGGGTCCGCCGGGCATCATCGCCCAGCTTCTGGAGGACGGTATCCCGGTGCTTCCCAGCCCGACGCGTGCCATCCGCGCCATGGCCGCCTTGTGCCGCCATCAACGAACCCGGTCGAAGCCGACGCGCAGCTTTTCCCTGCCGCCCTGGGTGGGGGCGCCGCTGGTGCCTGACGGCGACGCCGGCCGCTGCTCCGAGACCAAGACCAAGTTGCTCCTGGCCGGGTTCGGCGTCGCCTTGCCCGGCGAGCGGCTGGTGCACACCGCGGACGAAGCCGTGACGCACGCGATGTCCATCGAGGGTCCCGTGGCCCTCAAGGTCTGTGCGGCCGATCTGCCCCACAAGACGGAGGCCGGGGCTGTTGCCCTGGACCTTCGCGGCGAGCGTGAGGTGCGTGCCGCCCATGCCCGCATCCTGGCTGCCGCGCGTCAGCACTCTCCCGGGCTTCGGGTGCAGGGTGTCATCGTCGCGCCGATGGTGCGTGACGGCGTGGAACTGATCGTGGGTGCTCGGCGAGACCCCGTCTTCGGGCCCGTGATCGCCGTGGGTGCCGGCGGCATCCATGCCGAGGTGCTTCGTGACATGGTCGTCGCCGCATTGCCACTCGTACCCGGTGAGGCATCGGCGCTCGTCCGCACGCTTCGCGTCTGGCCCTTGCTGGAGGGCGCCCGCGGCCGACCGCACGCTGACGTGGACGCCCTGATCGGTGTCGTCGAGGCCGTCTCGGCCGTCATGCTGGGCCATCCCGACATCCAGGAGATCGAGATCAACCCGGTGCGTGTCCTGCCGCGGGGGATGGGGGCATGGCCCCTGGATGCGATGATGGTTCTGGGTTCATCGACGTGAGCCCGATGCCGCCGCAGGGTGCCGCGGAGCGCAGGCCTGCCTTTTCTGAGCCCATGTCGGAAGACAAAGCCAGCCCCTGGGACTTGCCTGCGGTCGATCGCCTGCTGCGCAGCGCGGGTGGGCGCACACTGGTCGCCGAGCATGGTCATGCCTTGGTCAGCAGCGAGGCCCGCACCTTGCTGGAGGTCTTGCGCGGCCAGGTTCTCGCGGGTGAGCTCGTGAGCGCCCAACTGCAGCCCGAGTGCCTTGAGACGATGCTTCGGCAGAGGATCAGCCAGCGCCTCACGCCTCGGATGCGGCGCGTCTTCAATCTCACGGGCACGGTGCTCCACACCAATCTGGGGCGTGCCTTGCTGGCCGAGCCGGCATTGCAACACCTCATGGTCATGATGTCGGGGCCGAACAACCTCGAGTACGACCTTGCTGAGGGGCGCCGAGGGGACAGAGACTCTCTGGTCGAGGAGCTCCTGTGCACGATCACGGGTGCCCAGGCGGCCACCGTCGTCAACAACAATTCAGCCGCGGTTCTGCTCACGCTCGCGGCACTCGCACGGGACCGTGAAGTCATCGTCTCCCGAGGTGAACTGGTCGAGATCGGGGGTGCCTTCCGAATGCCTGATGTCATGGCGGCAGCCGGTGTCAGGCTGGTCGAGGTGGGCACGACCAACCGCACGCATCCGCAAGACTACGAGCGTGCCATCGGGGAGCGTACGGCGCTGCTGATGAAGGTCCATACGAGCAATTACGTGGTCCAGGGCTTCACCGCGTCGGTCAGCGAGGCTCAGCTCGCAGGTGTCGCGCATGCGCGTGGGATCTTGCTCGCCTCGGATCTCGGCAGCGGCTCACTCGTGGACCTCTCGGCGTGGGGCCTGCCGCGCGAACCCCTGCCCCAGGACATGGTGCGAGCTGGCTGCGACGTCGTCACTTTCAGCGGCGACAAGTTGCTTGGCGGACCCCAGGCGGGCCTCATCGTGGGAACACGTGAGGCCGTGGGACGCATCAAGCAATTTCCCATGAAGCGGGCGCTGCGCATGAGCAAGCTGCCCCTGGCCGCGCTCGAAGCCACCTTGATGTTGTACCTGCGCCCGGAGCGGCTGGCCCAGGATCTGCCCACCCTGCGTTTGCTGGTTCGTCCACAGCAGGACATCCGCGGGATGGCGCGTCGTTTGCTCGAGCCCTTTGCGCAGGCGGTCGCTCCGCGGTTCAGCACCGAGGTGATCGACATGCAGGGCCAGATCGGCTCGGGCTCGCTGCCCGTCGATACCCTGCCTTCCGCAGGCCTGGCTGTGACGCCGGCCGAGCGCAAGGGAGCGGGCCGCGCTCTCGACGAGCTCGGTGCGGCGCTTCGCGCCTTGCCGCTGCCCGTCATCGGCCGTGTCTGCGACAACCGGCTCTGGCTGGATCTTCGCTGCCTGGAGTCTGGCGAGAGCGAAGCCGAGTTCCGGGCTCAGTTGGCTGCCTTGCGGGAGGCGTTGGGCTAGTGCAGACCCGGTGCCGGCAGCGTGCCCGCTGAGTCCACGCTGGCCGGGCCCTGCCCGCGCAGGGGGCCGGCGGCGCCCGGGTAAGACCCGACAGACAAGGGCTTTCGTGCCGCGCAGCATGCCGGCCTGCGCGTCGGAGCGGGGCGCGCCCACACCCCAAGCCGAACCCTCTCATGGAACTCAGGCATCTGCGCTACTTCGTGGCCGTCGCGGAGGAGGAGCACATGACGCGCGCGGCGGCGCGCCTGTGCATCCAGCAGCCCCCGCTGAGCCAGCAGATCCGCGCTCTCGAGCAGGAGCTGGGCGTGCAGCTGTTCAACCGCGTGGGCAAGCGCATCGAGCTCAGCGCCGCGGGCAAGCTCTTCCTGGGCGAGGCGCGCGAGATCCTCACCCATGTGGAGGAGGCGGCGCAGCGGGTCCGGCGCTTCGACCTGGGCGAGGAGGGCCGCATGCGCGTGGGCTACACCAGCTCGGCCTCCATGCACGAGCTCACGCCCGGAATCATCCGCGCCTTCCGGGCCGCACACCCCCTGATCTCGCTGGAGATCGAGGAAGGCGCCGCCCATGACCTGCTGTGCGCGGTCGAGGAGGAGCGCATCGACGCCGCCTTCGTGCGCTCGCCTGTGAGCCGCTATGCCACGCTGGACTGCATCAGCCTGCTGCACGAGAGCATGGTCGTGGCCCTGCCGGTGCGGCACCGGCTGGCCGCCCAGGCCGGCATGGGCCTGGAGCTGGCCGAACTGCGCGACGAGCCCTTCATCCTGTACCGTCAGGTCAACGGCTCCGGCATCAAGGACATGCTGATCACCGTTTGCCGCAAGGCGGGCTTCGAGCCCCAGCCGGTGCAGGAGGTCCACCGCATGATGGCCGCGATCCAGCTCGTGGCGGCCGGCCTGGGCATCTCGGTGGTGCCGCAGTCGCTGGATTCCATCCAGCCCAAGAGCGTGGTCTACCGCCCCCTGCGGCACGACAGCGCGGTCACCGTGCCGCTGAACCTGGCCTACCGCCGCCACGTGGACGCGCAGGCCATCACGCGCTTCATCGCCTTGTCGAAGTCGCTGGCCCAGGCGCTGGCAGGTCCCGGACGGCGCCCTGATTGATATCTGAAAAATATCACGAGGTATCTTTTTCCTATTTTGGTTTTGTTTGGGTATCGAATACGCTCCGTCGCCAGGGCCGGCGGTCGACCGCCCCGGATACAACTTCTCTGGACCAAAGCCATGACCAAGGATACCGACGTGATGATCGTGGGGGGCGGCATCGGCGGGCTGGTGCTCGCCCTGAGCCTGCACCAGATCGGCGTGAACTGCCGGGTGTACGAGGGCGTCAGGGAGCTCAAGCCCCTGGGGGCGGGCATCAACCTGCTGCCGCACGCAGTGCGCGAACTCGACGAGATGGGGCTGCTGCAGGCGTTGGACGCGGTGGGCATCCGCACCAAGGACGCCTCCTATTTCAACCACCACGGGCAGTTCATCTACCGCGAGGTGGCGGGCCAGGCCGCCGGCTACGCATGGCCGCAGTTCTCCATCCACCGCGGCGACCTGCAGATGCTGCTCTACCGCGCTGTGATCGAGCGCCTGGGCCCGGACAGCGTCGTCACCGGCCACAAGTTCGTCTCGGTCGCGCAGGACAGCGATGGCGTGACCGCCTCGTTCAAGGATCCCGCGGGCAAGGAGCTTCCCAAGGTGCGCGCCGGCCTGATGGTGGGCTGCGACGGCATCAACTCCGCCGTGCGCAGGCAGTTCTACCCTCACGAGGGCGACCCGGTCTACTCCGGCCTGACGGTCTGGCGCGGCGTCACGCCGCACCCGCCCTTCCTCAGCGGCGCAGACACCATCCGCGCGGGCTGGATGACCGTGGGCAAGATCATGGTCTACCCGATCCGCGACAAGATCGATGCGCAGGGCAACCAGCTGATGAACTGGGTGGCCACGCTGGAGCGGCCCAAGCCCACCGCCTACGACTGGAACGGCGAGGCCCGTCTCGAGGACTTCTTCGAGCCCTACTCGAAGTGGACCTTCGACTGGCTGGACATCCCGGCGATGCTGAAGAAGACCGAGCGCTACATGGTCTACCCCATGGTCGACCGCGACCCGGTCAAGACCTGGACCTTCGGCCGCGTCACGCTGCTGGGTGACGCGGCCCACCCGATGTACCCGCGCGGCTCCAACGGCGCCGGGCAGTCCATCCTCGATGCCCGCTACATGGCCGCGTGCTTCAAGCGCAGCGGCGTCAACGCGGACGCCCTGCAGGAGTACGACAAGGTCCGCGTCGAGGCGACGGGCAAGGTCGTCCTGATGAACCGGGCGAACCCGCCGGACACCGTGCTTCGCGTGGTCTATGAGCGCACGGGCGGCAAGCGCTTCAACAGGATCGAGGACGTGATCTCGGCCAGCGAACTGCAGCAGATCCTCGACGACTACAAGGCGGTGGCCGGGTTCCAGGTCAAGGAACTCGCGCGGCGGCCCTCGCTGGTGTGACCTCGAGCCTTTCCATCCCGACATCGACACACGGAGACAAACTCATGGCTTCCCTTCCCCGCCTGATCCGGTCCCTGGCCTCGCTGGCCCTGGCCGCAATCCCCGCGCTCTCCTGGGCGCAGGGCAACTTCCCGAACCGCCCCGTCAAGATCATCGTGCCGTACGCCGCGGGCGGCGGGGCCGACCAGGTGACGCGCCTGATCGGGCAGCGCCTCGGTGAGCGGCTCAAGCAGAACATCGTGGTCGAGAACCGCGGGGGCGGCAGCAACACGATCGGCATGGCCGCGGTGGCGAAGTCGCCCGCGGACGGCTACACGCTGGGGCTGGTCACGCCCACCTTCCTGATGACCCAGTCCACGATCAAGAACCACCCCTACGACACGATGAAGGACTTCACCGCGGTGGCCATGCTGGGTGACGCTCCGCTGTTCCTGGCGGTGCCGGCCAGCTTGCCGGTGAAGAACGTGAGGGAGTTCGTCCAGCACGGCAAGACCACCCAGATGAACTGGGCCTCGGGCGGCACGGCCTCGACCCAGGGGCTGGCCGGCCTGACCTTCAGCGCGCTGGCCGGGCTCAACACCGTGCAGATCCAGTACAAGGGCAGCTCCCAGGGCATGACCGACCTGCTGGCCGGCCGCGTGCACTTCATCTTCAACCCTCTGCCCTCCCTCGTGGGCCATGCGAAGTCGGGCAAGCTCAGGATCCTGGGCGTGGCGAGCAACGAGCGCGTGGCCTCGCACCCCGACATCCCGGCGATCGCCGAGACCCTTCCGGGCTACTACGCGGCAGGCTGGTTCGGACTGGTGGCCCCCGCGGGCACGCCCAAGCCCATCATCGACCGGCTCAACCGCGAGATCGCCGACATCCTCAACACCCCGGAGACCCGCGCCAGCATGGTCGAGAGCGGCCTCGAGCCCCGGGTGATGAGCCCGGCCGAGTTCGGGCAGATGCTCGGCAGCGAGTTCGCCAAGTACACCAAGGTGTTCAACGACGAGGGCATCAAGCCGGAATGACGGGCATGTCCAAGCTCAGACTCACGCTGGCCTGCTGGGACTACGACCGCACCCGCGCCCTGATGGACGGGTCGGTCCAGGCCGAGGGCATAGACCTCAACTACCTCAGCCTGCCGGTCGAGGAGACTTTCTTCAGGATGCTGCGGCACCGGGAGTTCGATGTCGCGGAGCTCTCGCTGTCGTCCTACCTGATCAGCCTGTCCAAACCCGAGCGGCCCTTCGTCGCGATCCCGGTGTTCCCGTCCTGCGTGTTCCGGCACTCGGGCATCTTCGTCCATGCCGATTCCGGCATCCGCGAACCGAAGGACCTGATCGGGCGCCGGGTGGGCACCCCCGAGTACCAGATGACGGCGGCGGTCTGGATCCGCGGCATCCTGGCCGAGCACCACGGTGTCCCGGTGGATGCGATGACCCATTTCACGGGCGGCGCCGAGCAGCCCGGGCGGGCCGAGAAGCTCAAGCTGCAACTGCCCCCGAACATCAAGGTCGAGCGCATCGGGCCCGGGCAGACGCTGTCGCGGATGCTGCGCGACGGCGAGATCGACGCCCTGTACACGGCCCGCACCCCCTCCACCTTCCATGACGGCAGCGGCAAGGTGCGGCGCCTGTTCCCCGACTACGGGCAGGTCGAGCGCGAGTACCACCGCCAGACCGGGATCTTCCCGATCATGCACGTCGTCGTGATGCGGCGCGAGGTGTACGAGGCCAACCGCTGGATCGCGCAGTCGCTCTACAAGGCCTTCCTCGAGGCCCAGCGGCGCTGCTACCTGGACCTCGGCGAGAACGTCGTCCTCAAGACCATGCTGCCCTGGCTGAACTCGCACGTGGACGAGGCCCGCGCCCGCATGGGTGAGGACTTCTGGCCCTACGGCCTCGAGCGCACCCGCACCACGCTGACCACGCTGCTGCGCTATTCCTGCGAGCAGGGGCTGATCCCGTCCGCGCCCGAGCCGGAGGCGCTCTTCGCACCCGAGACCCTGGAAGCGTTCAAGATCTGAGGCTGCGACGCCTCGCGCCGGGCAGGCGTGCCGGGGCAGGGCCATGCCCGAGAATCGGCGCCTCCGACCGAGGTCCCATGGCCGAATTCAAGAAGCGCCTCCGGCGCTGGTTCCCGACTGCGCAGACGCTGGAGCAGACCCGCGGGTTCGGCTGGCTGGGCCACTACCTGCGCGAGCATCCGCGGCTGTGGGTGCTGCACCGGCGCGGGGTGGCCCTGGGCGTGGCGCTGGGCATCGGCATCGGCGTGTTCCCGGTGCCGCTGCAGATGCCGGCGGCCATGCTCGCGGCCGTCGCGCTGCGCGCCAACGTGGCCGCGGCGGCGGCGGCCACGTGGCTCACGAACCCGTTCACGATGGCGCCGATCTGGGCCCTCGCGGCGCTGCTGGGTTCCTTTGTCATCCCGACGGCCGATCCTGGCACGGTGGTCCCCGTGCCCGTGGAGTGGCAGTGGTCCGAGCCGCTGTCCTGGCCCGCGGCCTTCTGGGAGGCCGTCACATCCTGGGGTCCGGCCCTGCTGGCCGGGTTTCCGCTCGCGGGCCTGATGCTGGGCGTGCTGGCCTACCTGGTCGTTTACTGGGGCTGGGCGGTGCTGATCCGCCAGGAGCGCCGGCGCCGCCTGGAGCGCACGACCCCGCGCTGATGCCGGGGCTCTGGCTCGCGCCGGAGCGGTCGGCCCGGGAGGATGCTCATGCCGGCACCACCGGCAGCAGCAGCCTCGAGGGCGCCTCGCCCCCGTGGCGGATGCGCAGCGTGGTCACGCACTGCTCGTGCACCGCGGCCTGGCCGGCACGCGCCCCAGTGCCGGGGTTGACCGAATAGGCCGGGAAGGCGCCCGCCGACAGTGACAGGCGCAGCCGGTGCCCGGCGCGCAGGACCGCGCATGTGGCGCGCATGTCGACCCGGATGGGCTGCCCGGCGGATCCGCCGTCGACCCGCACGATGCCCTGCGTCAGGTTCCAGACCCGTCCGTCCGGCTCGACGTCCGACAGCACGGCGCAGAGATCGAAGGAGGGTCGGTCGCTCTCCGCGAAGATCTCGGCCGCGACGTCGCCGGCCAGGTGCAGGTCGGCGCGCAGCGGCGGGGTGGTGAAGGTCGCGACGTCGGCGCGCTGGTCGATGGCGGCGCGGTCGACCGCACCGGCCGTCGGTCCCGTGTGCCCGCCCTCGGCCGGCGTCGGCCGGAAGGGGTCGAACACGAACCGGTCCTCGCCCGCGGCGGCGGGCGGGGCCGTCTCGAGCCGGCCCGATTCGATGTCGGTCGCGGCCAGGCCGTCACTGGCCAGGTGCCAGGGCATGGGCCGCGGCTCGGGCCAGGCGTCGAACCCGCGCCAGCGGTCGCCGCCCATCTCGTAGAGCTGCACCGGCGCGCCTTCCTGGGGCGGCGCCCCCTTCAGGCAATGATCGAACCAGGCGAGCTGCAGCCGGTCCATCGCGCGCGCGGCGGCGGGGCCGAAATCGCGCTCGCCCACCCGGCGTCCCCAGGGCAGGTGCGTCCAGGGGCCGATGACGAGGCGCGCCGGGCGGGCGCAACATGCCCGGCGGCGGTGCAGCGCGAGCGTGCCGCCGGTCAGGGCGTCGAACCAGCCGCCGACCAGCAGCATCGGCAGGTCGTCTGCCGCAGGCGCCTGCCCGCCGGGCGACAGCCGGTCCCAGAACGGGCCCGGCTCAGGGTGGGCGAGCCAGTCGGGATAGTGGCTGTAGCGACCATGCCGGCGCATCGGCTGCGGCAACTCGGGCACCGGCGCGGAGACCGGCACGGCGCGCGCGATCGCGACGAGCTCCGCGCAGGCGTCGCCGTCGCCGGCCCGGCGCGCCTGCTCGACCGCCATCTGCGCCCCCCAGGACAGGTTCTGGTGCAGCCGGAAGGCGCCGCCCTCGAAGGCGAAGTCGGCGTAGGTGTCGAAGGCGGCCATCGCGGGCGACAGGCAGGCGAGCGCAGGATGCCGGCTTGCCGCGGCGAAGAGCTGCGTCATGCCCTGGTACGAGAAGCCGTACATGCCGATGCGGCCGGTCGTGCCGGGCAGCGCCGCGGCCCATGCGAGCGTCTCGGCCCCGTCGGCCGCCTCGTGGGCGAAGGGCACGAAGGCGCCTTCCGAGGTGCCGCGACCGCGCACGTCCTGGACGACGACGACATAGCCCTGCGCCGCGTACCACGACGGGTGCGCCCAGACGACCGTCGAGGCGATGTCGCGCCCGTAGGGCTGGCGCATCAGCAGCACCGGGAAGGGGCCCGGGGCGGCAGGTCGCCAGAGATCGGCGTCCAGTCGCACCCCGTCCCGGGTGGTCAGGGACACGGTCTGGCGTGGGGCGAGGGGATGGTTCATCGGCCCCGTTCCCGCAAGCACGTGGCGTGCCAGGCGTCCTGCGTCGCGGACCGGCGGCGGCGCCCGGACGTCATGGACGCGTCACGCTGGGCGGAACCTGCATGGAGGCCTGCCGCCTTGCGGTGCCCGGGATGCCGTGAGCCGCGAGGCGTCAGAACTTCTCGGTCTTGGCCGGGGCGTTCCGGATGTCGCTGAGGGTGCGCCGGGGCAGCGAGAAGGCGATGCGCAGCCAGGTCTGCGCGCCCTCCTCCTCGACGATCACGTCGACCTCGCGCTGGTCCAGCGGCCCCTTCATCACGGCATCCACCACCGTGGCATGCCTGGCGTGCTTCTCGAGATCGCCTTCGAGGAAGATGTAGTTCAGGTAGCCGGCGTTCAGTGCCGTGGTCTCGAACTCCGAGATGCGCGCCAGCGCGGTGCTGCCGCCGCCCTTTCGCCTCAACTCCAGCAGGTCCAGCCGCCCCGACTTGGCCTGCATCGCCACCAGCGCGAAGGTCTGGGGCAGCGCCTTCATCACCGTCAGGTAGGCGTCCCTCGTCATCTCGGTGGCGAGGACGACCGACTTGAGCTGCCCGCCGTCGAACAGCAGGGCCTGGGTGGCGAACTCCAGGTCCAGGAAGCGGACCTTGTCCATGCAGCGGGCGGTCATGCCCACCTCCTTGGAGCAGTCGTAGAACCCGCGGGACTTGCCGAAATCGCCGATGGACGCGTTGTACTGATGGTCCCGGAACAGGGTGGCCTGCCCATGCGCGAGCGTGGGCGCAGCCAGGCCAGCTGCCAGCAGCGCCAGCGCGCCTGTAAACCGGGAGAGCGTGTCGATCATGGAGATCGCCTTTCGATTGCGTGACAGGCCAGGAGCCTTGGGGTGCCCGCAACACTGCGGGCCATGAAGTGCCGAAGGGATCATAGAAAACTGACCTGACCTCGGCAAGGTTCAGTGCCCGGCGCGCCGCGCGCGCCTGCGCGGGCAAGAGCGGCAGCCCGGGCTGCGGCTGCTCTGCCCCCTCACCCCGCCGCTGCCAGCAGATCCCGCGTGTAGGCGTGCGCCGGCGCGGCGAAGAGGCTCTCCACCTCGCCCTGCTCGACGATCTCGCCGCCGCGCATGACGATGACATGGTGGGCCATGGCTCGCACCACGGCCAGGTCGTGGCTGATGAAGACGTAGGCCAGGCCGTGGCTGCGCTGCAGCTCGGCCAGCAGCGCCAGCACCTGCTGCTGCACCGAGACGTCCAGCGCCGAGGTCGGCTCGTCCAGCACCAGCAACTCGGGCTGCAGCACCAGCACGCGGGCGATGGCGATGCGCTGGCGCTGGCCGCCGCTGAACTCGTGCGGGTAGCGCTGCAGCACCGCGGGCACGCCGTGGCGCTCGGACAGGCCCACCTCGTCCAGCACCGCCAGCACGCGCTGCTCGCGCTCGGCCGCGCCGAGCTGCGGCGCGTGCAGCGCCAGCCCCTCGCCCACGATCTGGCCCACCGTCATGCGCGGCGACAGAGACGCGAACGGATCCTGGAATACCACCTGCATGCGTCGGCGCATCGCGCGTAGCGCCGCGGCCTCGGCCGTGTCGGTGCGCTGCCCGTCCAGCCACACCTCGCCGCCGGCCAGCGGCTGCAGCGCCAGCAGCGCCATGCCGAGCGTCGTCTTGCCCGAGCCCGACTCCCCCACGATGCCCAGCGTCTGCCCGCGCCGCAGCTCCAGCGCCGCGCCGCGCACGGCATGGAAAGCCTCCTTGCGCCAGGCCCCGCGCCGCACCGTGTAGTCCACGTCCACCGCGCGCGCCTGCAGCAGGACGGGCGCGTCGGCATCGGCCGGCTGCACCTCGCGCCGCGGCCGGCTCGCCAGCAGGCGCTGCGTGTACGGGTGCTGCGGCGCGCCGAACACCTCGGCCGTCGGCCCGCACTCCACCAGCCGCCCGCGCTCCATCACCCCCACGCGGTGCGTGAAGCGCCGCACCAGGTTCAGGTCGTGCGTGATGAACAGCAGCGCCATCCCCATCTCGGCCTGCAGCTCGTCCAGCAGCGCCAGGATCTGCGCCTGCACGGTGACATCGAGGGCAGTGGTCGGCTCGTCGCAGATCAGCAGCCGCGGCTTGCAGGCCAGCGCCATCGCGATCATCGCCCGCTGCCGCTGCCCGCCCGAGAGCTGGTGCGGATAGGCATCCACCCGCCGCGCCGCGTCGGGGATCCCGGTGCGCGCCAGCAACTCCACCGCCCGCGCCCGCGCCGCATTCGGCCGCATCGCCTCGTGCAACTCGAGCATCTCCCCGATCTGGTTGCCCACCGTGTACAGCGGGTTCAGCGCCGTCATCGGCTCCTGGAAGATCATCCCGATCCGCGCCCCGCGCACCCCGCGCATCACCCGCTCGCTCGCCGCGGTCAGGTCCTCGCCCTCGAACACCACCTGCCCGCTCGTCGTGGCCGCGTCCACCAGCCGCAGCACCGACAAGGCCGTGATCGACTTCCCCGACCCCGACTCCCCCACCAGCGCGAACTTCTCCCCCGCCCCGATCGAGAACGACACCCCGTCGACCACCTTGGCGCGGCCGAAGCTGACGGTGAGATCGCGGACTTCGAGGAGGGCGGTCATGGACGCACCCCCATGAACAGGTGCCTTGACTGCGGATACCTCGCATGCAAGCGGCGCGATGTTCGTGTGCCGAGAACCAGAACCCCGGCCGGATCCCGTGGCCGGGGGGCCCTGCGGAGCGAAGTAAAGGAGGAGCATCGGGCGCAGCCCGATGCGGGGGACATGAGCGCAGCAGGGCCCCCCGGTCGCGGGATCCCGCGAGGTGCAGGCGCGGAAGGTTCGCGATGGCGAGCAAGCAGCCCGGAGGAAGCGCCCCGGTCGACGCCAACGCAGGCACGAGCCGACCCATCAACCGAGCCGGCCCGAAGAAAGAAGAAGTGCGCGCCCCTCACCCCTTCACCCCTTGCGCGTATCAAACGCATCCCGCAACGCATCCCCGATGAAGGTCAGCACCAGCATCGTCAGCACCAGCAGCACGAAGGTCGGCACGATGATCCACCACGCGTCCAGGTTCGCCTTCCCCTGCCGCAGCAGATCCCCCAGCGACGGCACCGACGGCGGCACCCCCAGCCCCAGGAAATCCAGCGACGTCAGCGCCAGGATCGCCCCGCTCATGCGGAACGGCAGGAAGGTGATCACCGGCGTCAGCGAATTCGGCAGCACGTGCCGCCAGATGATCTGCCCGTTCGACAACCCCAGCGCCCGCGCCGCCTTCACGTACTCCAGCGAGCGGTTGCGCAGGAACTCCGCGCGCACATAGTCCGACAGCCCCATCCAGCCCCACAGCGACAACAGCACCAGCAACAGCAGCAGCGAAGGCTCGAAGATCGACGCGAAGATGATCAGCAGGTACAGCTCCGGCACCGCGCCCCAGACCTCGATCAGCCGCTGCAGCGTCAGGTCGATGCGGCCGGCAAAGTAGCCCTGCACCGCGCCCGCCACCACCCCGATCACCGTGCCCACCAGCGTCAGCGCGATCGCGAACCAGATGCTGACGCGAAAGCCGTACAGCAGCTGCGCCGTCATGTCGCGCCCGTTCGCGTCCGTGCCCAGCCAGTTGGCCGCGCTCGGCGGCGCCGGGCTCTGCATCTTCTCGAAATAGTCCACCGAGCGCGACGAATGCGGGTTCAGCGTGCGCAGCGCGAAGTTGCCCGGCTTGCCGAGCTGCGCGTCGACGAAGGGGTCCTTCCAGTCCGTGGGCGTCTGGAAGTCGCCGCCCAGGGCCGTCTCCGGCGGGTTGGCCAGCAGCGGCGCCATCCAGCGCCCCTCGTAGCGCACCAGCAGCGGCCGGTCGTTGCTCACCAGCTCGGCCAGCGTCGCCACCACCAGCATCACCGCAAAGACCCACAGTGACACCACGCCCAGCCGGTTGCGCCTGAAGCGCGCCCAGGCGCGCTGGTTGGGCGACATCGACACCACGGTCATGGTCAGCGCCCCACCGCGCCGAACTGCACGCGCGGGTCCACCACCACGTACAGCAGGTCCGACAGCAGCTTCACCAGCAGGCCGATCAGCGTGAACAGCCACAGCGAGCCCAGCACCACCGGGTAGTCGCGCCGCACGATGCTCTCGTAGGCGAGCAGGCCCAGCCCGTCGAGCGAGAACAGCGTCTCGATCAGCACCGAGCCGGCGAAGAAGGCGCCCACGAAAGCCGCCGGGAAGGCCGTCACCAGCGGGATCAGCGCGTTGCGGAAGACGTGCTTGTAGAGCACCCGCCGCGGCGACAGGCCCTTGGCGCGCGCCACCAGCACGTACTGCTTGCGGATCTCCTCGACGAAGGTGTTCTTCGTCAGCATCGTCGTCACCGCGAAGCTGCCGATCGTCATGCAGATCAACGGCAGCGTCAGGTGCCAAAGATAGTCGGCTACGCGCGCCGGCCAGGAGAGTTCAGCCCAGTTGTCCGAGACGAGCCCGCGCAGCGGGAACCACTCCACGAAGCTGCCGCCGGCGAACAGCACGATCAGCAGCACCCCGAGCACGAAGCCCGGGATCGCGTAGCCCAGCAGCACCAGCAGCGAGGTCAGCGCGTCGAAGCGCGAGCCCTCGCGCACCGCCTTGGCCACCCCCAGCGGCACCGACACCAGGTAGGACAGCACGAAGGTCCACAGCCCGAGGCTGATCGACACCGGCAGCTTCTCCTTGATCAGCGTCCAGACGTCCTTGTTGTGCAGGAAGCTGCGCCCGAGGTCGAAGCGCAGGAAATTGCCGATCATCTCGACATAGCGCTCGTGCGCCGGCTTGTCGAAGCCGTAGAGCTTCTTCAGCTCGGCGATCTGCTTGGCGTCGCTGTCGCGGCCGGCCTTGTAGCTGATGCCCTCGCCCGCGCCCGCCTTCTCGCTCGTGCGCGCCTCGGCCATCAGCTGCTCCACCGGGCCGCCGGGCACGAACTGGATGACGACGAAGGTGATCGTCAGCGCCCCGATCAGCGTGGGCACCATCAGCAGCAGGCGCTTGAGGATGTAGCCGAGCATCGTCGCGCGGGCGCCCGCCTCAGCGGGCCGCCCCCTCCTTGTGCCACCAGGTCGTCAGCGGCCAGGCCTGCAGGCTGGTGTCGATGTCGAAGTACAGCGGCCGCACCTTGGGCTGGCCGAAGCGGTTCCAGTGGCTGGCGCGCTCGTTGGCCGTCCACAGGTCGGGCAGCTGCCAGTGGTTCCACATCACGACGCGGTCGAGCGCGCGCGCCGCGTCGCGCAGCGCCGGCAGGGTCTGCGCCGCGCCCATGGCCTGGATCAGCGCGTCGACGACGCGGCTCTTCAGGCCGCGGAAGTTGTTGCCCCCGGGCTGGTCGGCCCCGGCGCTGCCCAGCGATGCCGCCAGGCCGGAAGGGTCGGGCAGCGTGAAGTCGCCCCCGGCAATCGCCACGACGTCGAAGTCGTAGCCCTCGAGCCGGCGCCGGTACAGCGCGAAGTCGACGTTGCGGATCTTCAGCGTGATGCCGAGCTTCTCGAGGTTCTTCTCCCACTCGGGGAAGGCGCGCGCCTCGCCCGGCACCAGGTACTCGAAGTCGAAGGCCTGGCCGGCGGCGTTGCGCAGGCGGCCGTCGGGCGCGATCTTCCAGCCCGCCTCGGCCAGCAGCGCGCGCGCCTTCAGCAGGTTGGCGCGCAGGCGCGCGGGGTCGCGCCCGGTGGCCGGCGCGCGGTAGGGCGGGCCGAAGACCTCGGGCGGCAGCTCGGCGCGCCAGGGCTCGAGCAGGCGCAGCTCGCCCGCCGAGGGCAGGCCGTCGGCCGCGAACTCCGAGTTGTTGAACAGGCTGTGCGCGCGCTGGTACAGGCGGTTCTTGTTCAGCGTGTCGAAGTCGTAGGTCCAGGCCATCGCCTCGCGCACGCGCCGGTCCTCGAACAAGGGGCGGCGCAGGTTCAGGATGTAGCACTGCAGCCCCTGGCCGGTGGCGGTGGGGAAGTCGTCCTTGACGATGCGGCCGTCGTTCCACTTGGCGCCCGCGTGCTGGCGCACCCAGGCGCGGCCGCTGTACTCCTTGAAGAAGTCGAACTCGCCGGCCTTGAAGGCCTCGCGCGCCACCGCCTGGTCCTTGTAGTAGCGGTAGACCACGCGCTCGAAATTGAAGAAGCCGCGCCGCGGTGGCAGCTCGCGCGCCCAGTAGCCGGGGTTGCGGCGGAACTCGATGCGCTTGCCGCTGTCCACCGGGCCGATCGTGTAGGGCCCGCTCGTGATCGGGTGCTCGGTCACGATCTCGTCGAAGCGGCGGGGCTTGCCGTCGGCCGCGAGGCCCCACTTGCGCGAGAACACCACCAGCCCGCCGATCGTGAACAGCGTGTCGTTGCTGCGGTCCTTGAGCTCGAAGCGCACCGTGCGCTCGTCCTCCACCACCGCACGCTCCACGCCGCCGTAGGCGATGCGGTAGCCCGGGGCGGCGAACTTGCTCGTCAGCTGCTCGAAGCTGTGGCGCACGTCCTCGGCCGTCACCGCGTCGCCGTTCCAGAACCTCGCCTGCGGGTGCAGCCGGAAGGTGATGGACGAGCGGTCGGGCGCCACGAGCAGCGACTCGGCCAGCAGGCCGTACATCGTCGACAGTTCGTCACCGGCGCTGACGGCCAGCGGCTCGAACATGAAGATCATCAGCCCGGCCGGCGACTGGCCGCGGATGGTGAAGGGGTTGAACTTGTCGAAGGTGCTGCGCCGGTCCGGGTTGCGCAGGTAGAGCGTGCCGCGCTTGGGCGCGGCCGGGTCGGCATAGGCGAAGCGGGCGTAGTCCGGCGGCAGCCTGGGCGGGCCGAAGGCCGCATAGCCATGGGTCCAGCGGCCGAGCACGGGGCCCGCGGCGGCGTCCGTGCCCGCGGCTGCCGCGCCGCCGGGCGCCGCAGCCGTCGATGCCGGCGCCTGGGCAGCCAAGGCGCTCGCAGCGGCCCAGGGCAGCCCCGCGGCCGCGCCGGCCGACACGGTTGCACCGATCCAGCGACGCCTGTCCATGAAGAGGACGCTAACACGGCCGGCTGCGGGCCTGCCGGCGCTCGGGCTTCGCGCCCGCCGCCGGTGGGCTTGCGTGCCCTCAACCGCACCCGGCAGCCACCGGGCTACCTTGGCGCCTGGCACGAGAGCGGGGCGGCAGGGGCTGAAAGCCACCGCCCCCTCCCGAGAGGATGGCATGTGTGGCTTGACAGGGTTTTTCCGGCCGGGCGGCTTCCCGGCCGAAGAGGGGGCGGCCGTGGCTGAGGCCATGGCGCGGCGCATCGCGCACCGCGGGCCTGACGACGCGGGGGTCTGGGTCGACGCGCCGGCGGGCATCGCGCTGGCGCACCGGCGCCTGTCCATCGTGGACCTGTCCCCGGCGGGGCATCAGCCCATGGCCTCGGCCTCGGGCCGCCACGTGCTGGCCTTCAACGGCGAGATCTACAACCACGGCGCCTGGCGGCGCGAGCTTGAGGCCGCGGGCGCGGGCGTGCGCTGGCGCGGCGCCTCGGACACCGAGACCCTGCTGGCCGGGATCGAGGCCTGGGGGCTCGAGGCCGCGCTCGGGCGCACCGAGGGGATGTTCGCGTTCGCGCTGTGGGACCGTGCAAACGCCTCCCTGACGCTGGCGCGCGATCGCCTGGGCGAGAAGCCGCTGTACTACGGCTGGCAGGGCGGCACCCTGCTCTTCGGTTCGGAGCTCCCGGCCCTGCGCGCCCACCCGGCCTTCCAGGCGCCGGTGGACCGCGGCGCGCTCGCGCTGCTGCTGCGCTCCGGCGCGATCCCGGCGCCGTGGTCCATCCATGCCGGCGTGCACAAGCTGCTGCCCGGGGCCTGGGTCAGCCTCAGCGCCCGCGCGCCCGAGGCCGCGCCGCGCCGCTGGTGGGACCTGCGTCAGGTCATCGAGTCCGGCCGTGCCCAGCCCTACACCGGCACGCCTGAAGAGGCAGTCGACACGCTGGAGCGCCTGCTGGGCGATTCGGTGGCGCGGCAGATGGTGGCTGACGTGCCGCTCGGTGCCTTCCTCTCGGGCGGTGTGGACTCGTCCACCGTCGTGGCGCTGATGCAGGCGCGCTCGAGCCGGCCCGTGCGCACCTTCACCATCGGCTTCGAGGACGCGGCGCTGGACGAATCCGCCGCCGCGCGTGCCGTGGCGCAGCACCTGGGCACCGCGCACACCGAGTTGCGACTGTCGGCGCGCGAGGCGCTCGAGCTCGTGCCGGCGCTGCCACTCCACGAGGGCGAGCCCCTGGCCGACCCCTCGGCCGTGCCCACGCTGCTGGTCAGCCGCCTGGCGCGCACGCAGGTGAGCGTGGCGCTGTCCGGCGACGCGGGCGACGAGCTCTTCGGCGGTTACCGCCGCTACCTTTCAGCCCGCGCGCTCTGGCGCCCGTGGTCGCGGCTGTCGCCGGCCGCGCGCGCCGCCGGTGCCGGGCTGCTGCGGCGCGCGCGGCCCGGCGCCTGGGGCGCGCTGGCGCTGGCGCTGCCGCCGCGCTGGCAGGCGGCGGCGCGCGCCCTGCCGGCCCTGGGTGACCGGCTGCACAAGGCCGCGGGCGTGTTCGAGGCGCCGGATTCGGCCGAGTTCTACCGCCGCGTCATGAGCCACTGGCCCGACCCGGCGGCCCTGGTGCCTGGGGCGGTCGAGCCTGGCACGCAGCCCGGCGACGCGCACTGGCCCGAGCCCTGGCGGCAGCATGCGGACGGCTTCGTGCAGCAGATGATGGCCACCGACCTGCTGGCCTACCTGCCCGACCACGTGCTAGCCAAGGTGGACCGCGCGGCCATGTCCGCCGGGCTGGAGACGCGCGTGCCCCTGCTCAGCCCGGCGGTCGTCGAGTTCGCGTGGCGCCTGCCGCTACAGCACAAGCTGCGCGGCGCCACTGGCAAGTGGGTGCTGCGCCAGGTTCTCGCGCGCCACGTGCCGCCGCACCTTTTCGACCGGCCCAAGCAGGGCTTCGGGGTGCCGCTGGGCGCGTGGCTGCGAGGGCCGCTGCGGCCCTGGGCGCAGGCCCTGCTGGAGCCGGCGCGGCTGGCGCGCGAGGGCCACCTCGACCCGGCGCCGGTCGCACGCGCCTGGGCGGAGCACCTGTCGGGGCGGCACGACCGGGGCTTCCCGCTGTGGAACGTGCTGATGTTCCAAGCCTGGCTCGAGCGGCAGGGCGCCACCGCCCCGGCGGGCGCCGCCGCGCGCACGTTCGCCTGACCCACTCCCACCGGAGGCCACCGACACCGTGCAGATCCTGCTGGCGAACAAGTTCTTCTTCGAAAAGGGCGGGGCCGAGAAGTCCCTGTTCGAGACCGCCCGGCTGCTGCAGGCGCACGGCCACGGCACGCGCTTCTTCGCGATGCAGCACGCGCGCAACCTGCCCTGCGCCGACGCCCGGCACTTCGTCTCGGAGGTCGACTACGAGGACCGCAGCCTGCGCATGCGGCTGAAGGCCGGCGCGCGCATGCTGTATTCGCTCGAGGCCGCGCGCAAGCTCGCCGGCCTGCTGGACGACGCCCGCATCGACATCGCCCACCTGAACAACATCTACCACCAGCTCTCGCCGTCCATCCTGCGCACGCTGCGCCGGCGCGGCGTGCCGATGGTGATGAGCCTGCGCGACTACAAGGTGGTGTGCGGCTCGTACCAGATGCTGGCGGACGACCGCCCGTGCGAGGCCTGCCGTGGCGGGAACCACCTGCAGGCCACGCTCAAGCGCTGCGTCAAGGACTCGCTGGCCGCCAGCGTGCTGACCACCGTGGAGATGACGCTGCACCACCACGTCCTGGGCCTGTACGGCTTGGTCGACGTCTTCATCTCGCCCAGCGCCTTCCTCAAGGACAAGGTGCGGGAGATGGGCTTCGCCGGGGAGGTGGTGCACCTGCCCAACTTCGTCGGCGGCCTGGAGCAGGTGCTGCCGCAGTACGGCAGCACTGCGCCGCGCCTGGTCTACAGCGGCCGGCTCGGGCGCGAGAAGGGCCTGGCCACGCTGGTGCGGGCGGTCAAGGGCCTGCCGCTGCACCTGGAGATCATCGGCGAGGGGCCGGAGCGCAGGCCGCTGGAAGCGCTGGTGCGGCAGGAGGGCCTCGACAACGTGGCCTTCGCCGGCTACCTCTCGGGCGATGCGCTGCAGGAGCGCGTGCGTGCAGCCACTGCCGTGGTCGTTCCCTCGCAGTGGTACGAGAACAACCCGCGCTCGGTGATCGAGGCCTTCGCCCTGGGCAAGCCGGTCATCGGCGCGCGCATCGGCGGCATCCCCGAGCTGGTGCGCCACGGCGACACGGGGCTGAGCTTCACGCCCGGAGACGTGCAGGCCCTGCGCGGCTGCATCGACGAACTGCTGACGCACCCGGCACGCGCCGCCGAGATGGGCCGCCGCGGCCGGGCGCTGGTCGAGACCGAGTTGAGCCCCGGGCGCCATTACGCCGCACTGATGCAGGTCTACGAAAGGGCGATCGCCCGCCACCGGCCGCCCAGCGCGGGCGAAGACTTCAAGAAAGGAAGCGAAGCACGATGAAGCTGACGATGATCGGAACCGGCTACGTGGGGCTGGTCAGCGGCGCCTGCCTGGCCGACGTGGGCAACGAAGTGCTGTGCCTGGACCTGGACGGCGACAAGGTCGCGCGCCTGCAGGCTGGCGAGATGCCGCTGCACGAGCCCGGGCTGCAGGAGGTGGTGCGCCGCAACGTGGCCGCGCGGCGCCTGGCCTTCACCACCGACCCCGCACTCGCCACCGCCCACGGCGAGGTGCAGTTCATCGCCGTGGGCACGCCCCCCGGCGACGACGGCTCGGCCGACGTGGGGCACGTGCTCGCGGCGGCGCGCAACATCGGCCGCTACATGGACGGCCGCCGGCTCGTCGTCACCAAGAGCACGGTGCCGGTGGGCACGGCCGAGCAGGTGCGCCAGGCCGTGGCGCAGGCGCTGGCCGCGCGCGGCGCCGACCATGCCTTCAGCGTCGTCTCCAACCCCGAGTTCCTGAAGGAGGGCGCCGCGGTGGAGGACTTCATGCGGCCCGAGCGCATCGTGGTCGGCGCCGACGACGAGCGCGCCACCCACCTGATGCGCGCGATCTACGCCCCCTTCAACCGCAGCCGCGACCGGCTGCTGATGATGGACGTGCGCAGCGCCGAGCTGACCAAGTACGCCGCCAACGCCATGCTCGCCACGCGCATCAGTTTCATGAACGAGATGGCCAACCTGGCCGAGGCGCTGGGCGCGGACATCGAGTCGGTGCGACAGGGCATCGGCTCGGACTCGCGCATCGGCCACCAGTTCCTGTACCCGGGCTGCGGCTATGGCGGCTCGTGCTTCCCCAAGGACGTCAAGGCCTTGATCGGCACCGCGCGCCAGGACGCGGGCATGGCCTTGCACGTGCTCGAGGCCGTGGAGTCGGTCAACGCGGCGCAGCGGCAGGTGCTGGTGCGCAAGGTGCGCCAGCGCTTCGGCCCCGACCTGCGGGGCCGGCACTTCGCGCTCTGGGGCCTGGCCTTCAAGCCCGACACCGATGACATGCGGGAGGCGCCCAGCCGCGACGTCGTTCAGGGACTGCTGGGCGCCGGCGCCACGGTGCGCGCCTACGACCCCTGCGCCATGGACGAAGCGCAGCGCGCGCTCGCCGGCGCCACCGGGCTGAGCTACGCCGCCGACCTGATGGACGCGCTCGGCGGCGCCGACGCGCTGCTGATCGCCACCGAGTGGAAGCAGTTCCGCAGCCCCGACTTCGACGCCATCGCCGCGGCGCTGAAGCAGCCGGTGATCTTCGACGGGCGCAACCTCTACCCGCCGCGCCTGCTGCGCGAGCGCGGCTTCGAGTACCACTGCATCGGGCGCCCCGTGGCGCCGCGGCGCGCGCCGCCGCAGCCGCTGGCCGCCGCCTACCAGGGCAGCCGCGTGCCGTCGTAGGCGAGGAAGCTGCCGCTGTCGGCCGGCTGCAGGCCGTCGAGCACCTGCAGCATCCGCGCCGCGGCCCGTTCCGGTTCGACGCCGATCTCGTCGCCCCGGAACGGCCGCGACAGCGCCGAGCGCACCGTGCCCGGGTGCAGCGCCGCCAGCACCGTGCGCGGCTGGGCGCGGGCGAGCTCGATCGCGGCCGTGCGGACCATCATGTTCAGCGCCGCCTTCGACGCCCGGTAGGCGTACCAGCCGCCCAGGCGGTTGTCGCCGATGCTGCCCACCTTGGCCGACAGCAGGCCCACGAGCGCGCGCTCGCGCGCCAGCAGCGGCGCGAAGTGACGCAGCAGCAGCGCCGGGCCGAAGACGTTGACCTGGAACACGCGCTGCAGCGCGTCGAAGGACAGGTCGGCCAGGCGCTTCTCGGGCATCAGGCCCGGGCCGTGCAGCAGGCCGGTGGCGACGACGAGCAGATGCCAGGGCCCGTCCGCCGCCAGGCGCGCCGCGGCGGCGGCGATGCCCGCCTCGTCGGCCAGGTCCAGCGCCGGCTCGGTGCCGCGCGACAGCGGCCGCACGGCCGCGCAGCGCGGGTCGGCGCGCAGGTGCTCGGCAAAGGCGGCGCCGAGGGCGCCCGAGGCGCCGACGACCAGGGCCCGGTAGCCCGGCGGCAGCGAGGCCAGGGTCAGGGACGCAGGGGCGGCGGGGGTGTCTGGGATGGGCATGGTCAAGCGAAGGGCCTCGGGCACGGGATGTTGGCACGACCGAACGAAGGCTGGCGCGCGCGGCCTGGGCGGCCACCGGTCATGCCAGCGCGGCGATCACCACCCGGTCCCGGCCTGCGCGCTTGGCCGCGTACAGCGCCGTGTCGGCATCGTGGTACAGCGCGCGCACGGCATCGACCCCGGGGCTGCCCACGTGTGCCACGCCGACCGACACCGTCACCCGCAACAGGCCCTTGGCCGTGGTCACCGGCGTGGCGGCCATGGTGAGGCGCACGCGCTCGGCGATCTCGTGCAGCGCCCCCGGGTGCGGCGCGTCCAGGATGGCGGCGAACTCCTCGCCGCCCACGCGCGCGGGGAAGTCGACCCTGCGCAGCGCCGCCACGAAGCGGCGCGCCACCTCGCGCAGCACCTCGTCGCCCTGCGCGTGGCCGTGCGAGTCGTTGATGCGCTTGAAGTGATCGACGTCCACCAGCAGCAGCCCGACCGCGCCGCCCGCGCGCTGCGCGCCCTCCACCGCGCGCAGCAGGGCGTCGTCGAAGGCACGTCGGTTCGGCAGCCCGGTCATCGCGTCGACGAGGGCCTGGCGCTGCAGTTCGCCCTGCAGCCGCTGGGCCGTCAACAGCACGGCGCCAAAGGCCTGCAGCGCCAACATCACGCTGGCGCCGGCCAGGCCCCAGGCCTTGGACGCACTCGGCTCGAACAGGTGGGTGACGCCGGTCTCGCGCGCGCTCAGTCCCAGCGGCACGGCGAGCATGATCGTGGCCGACAACGTAGTGGCTGCCGCGAACACGCCCACGCCGAGCCAGCCCTGCTCGCGCGCCAGGGCGCGCTGGGGCAAGGCCAGGCTCCACAGCGAGGCCGCCGCTGCCGCCGGACCCAGAATCCACCAGCGCGCGGCGTACGAGGGATCGACGACGTGGAAGTACAGCGACCCTCCCGCCACGGCCAGCACCAGGGCCGCCATCAGCCGGCTTGGCGCGCGCGTGGCGGCAAAGGCGCAGGTGCCGCGCAGCATCAGCAGGAAGCCCCCCAGCAGGCAGGTGTTGCCCAGCACGATGCTCGGCAGCTCGGGGATGTGGCCGCGCAGCATCAGCAGCGCCGCGGCCACGGCGAACGCAAGGTGTGCGGCGAACCACGAGCCGGCGCCGGCCATGCGCGGGTGCATGCGCCAGTTCAGGCCGAGCACCAGCGTCGTGGCGAGCAGCATCAGCAGCGTCACGGTGGCCACGTCGGGGGCACTGGGGGCACTGGTCATCGCATCGTGTAGGTGGAACCCGGCCGGATGCTAAGGGCCCGGGCGGGGCGGCAGGCGCCGAATTGAGGGCCTTGTCCGCCCTTCCATCCGGTCGCGGCGGTCGGGCGCACCCGTGCCGGGGGGCGTCCGCAAGGGCCCGACAGGAAGCGCCCCGGACGCGGGCGGGTCACAGGCGGTCCTGGCCCACGAGCGCCGCCTCTTCGGCTTCGGCGTCAGGCGCCGCGCGCGCCAGCGCCATCCACGTGGTCAGCGGCAACCGGTGCGGCCGACGTGGCGCCGCGCGCAGCAGGCGCAGCGGCGCGGCCGCGCTGTCGGGCGCCCCGGACGGTGCCCCCGCGTCAGGCGTCGGCGCGACGAGCACGCCGAACTCCGGCGGGATCTCCGCCGCCTCGGCGATGCCCGCTCGCAGCACGTACCAGCACTGGCTGGACAGGGCCACGTAGGCGGCGCGCTTGTCGGCGTGGCGCAGGTCCGACAGCAGATCCGCGCGCGTGACCTTGATCTCGTGCACCACGGGCTCGACGGCGTCCTCGCGCGTGGTGTGGCGGATGGAGTAGACATCCGGGCGGGTCAGCGCCCAGCGCCGGCTCGCGGCCCGGGCAGGCGCGGCGCCGAGGGCGGGGAGGGCGTCCGGGGCCGGCGCGGCCGTTGCGGCCGGCTCGGCAGGCGCATCGAGCGCGGCGCGCAGCGTGAGCCCGCGCCAGACGATGCGGCCGGCGCGCCGCATCTCGAGCGCGACGCGCGCCACCAGGGCCTCGTGCGCGCCGAGGGCGCGGCGGTTCGCGTCCACCGCGCCGGCCAGCGCGCGCACGCCGGCGTCGCTCAGCCGCAGCGTCTCGCGCCCCTGGGCGTCGAGCCTGCGCTCCAGCAGGCCGGCGGCCAGCAGCTCGGCCTCCAGCACGTCCTGGCAGGGCCAGCCTGCGGAGCGCCAGACTTCGCGCAGGCGCCGGCGCCAGCGCAGCGGCAGCGCGGTGACGTCCGGGGAGGCAAGGGCCGACATGGGGCGACAGCGTAGCGCGGCCGCGCCGGCCGTGCCGGCGCGCCGGGCAGGCGCAATCCCCGTGTCATCGCGAGGGCGCAGACTCCGGTCCGGGCAGGTCGGCCCGTGTGGGCCGGGAATCGAGGGGGTGATGCATGGCAGTCGATCCGATGCCGGGCTGGAGCCCGTTGTCGTGGCTCGCGGGGCTGTCGGGCTTGTCGGCGCTCGGGGCCGGGGTTGCGGCGGCATGGACGCGTTCGCGCGACCGCGCGCACGACGCCGACGTGTGGCGAGCCTTGCAGGCGGCGCGCGAGGCCGGGCCGGCGCGCTGGGATCCGTCCATGGCCGGGGGCCTGCCGCCGGTCGCGCAGCGCTACCTGAGGCGCGCCATCGCCCCGGGCACGCCGCTGCGGCGGGTGGTCCGGCTCGAGATGGAGGGTGAGTTCACGCTCGGCGGGCGCCGCCTGCCGCTGCGCGCGCGCCAGATCCTGGCGCCGCCGGCGCGCGGCTTCGTCTGGCAGGCCGAGATCGGCGCCGGAGTCATGCGCGTGGTCGGCTCCGACGGCCTGCTGCGGCACCCCGACGGCCGGTGCGACAGCTGGACGCGCTTCTGGCTGCACGGCCTGGTGCCGCTGGCGCGCGTTGGCGCCAATCCCGACCACTGCCGTGCCGCGGCAACGCGCGCGATGCTGGAATCGGTCTGGGTGCCGGCCAGCCTGCTGCCGCAGCACGGCGCGCGCTGGGAGCCGACCGGACCCGACAGCGCCGTGGTGCGCTTTGCCGACGTCACCGGCATCGAGCCCCTGCACCTGCACCTGCGCGACGACGGCACCCTGGCAACGGTTCACGCCCTGCGCTGGAGCGACGCCAATCCGGACAAGGCCTACCGCCTGCAGCCCTTCGGCGGGACCGTCCTGGAGTCGGCGGCCATCGACGGCTTCACGCTGCCGGTGCGCGTGGAGATGGGCAACCACTTCGGCACGGCCGACTACGCGCCCTTCTTCCAGGCCCGGATCACCGCGGCTGCCTTCGAGTGAGTCCCGATCCCGCAACTGGTCGCGCCTGCCGCCGCGTGAGTCTCCTTCACACTGTCCAGACCCCATGGCCCAGCCCGCTCCTGAACCGCGCGCCGCAGCCCCGGACCGACGCGAAGACGCGCACCCCGGCCCCGGCGACCCGCCCGCCCTGCCCCTTGGCCCGCCAGCGCGGCCCTGGGTCGAGCGCCTGGCCTTCCTGCGCGGCTTCCTGCGCCACCCGGCCGAGGTGGGCTCGGTCATCCCGAGTTCGCGCTGGCTCGAGCAGCGGCTGGTGCGCGCCGCCCGGCCCGGGCAGGCGCGCGTCGTCGTCGAGCTCGGCCCGGGCACGGGCGGCACCACGCGCGCGCTGCTGCGGGCCCTGGCGCCCGGGGCCCGGCTGCTGGCGATCGAGCTGTCCGCGGACTTCGCCGCCCGCCTGCCGGCCACCGTCGCCGACCCGCGCCTCGTCGTGCGCCAGGGCAGCGCCGAGCGCCTGGGCGAGTTCCTCGCCGAGCTGCACTGGCCAGCCGCCGACGTCGTGATCTCGGGCATCCCGTTCTCCACGATGCCGGCGCCGGTGGACGAACGCATCGCGGCGGCCGTGGCCGACGCGCTCGCCCCGGGCGGGCGCTTCGTCGCCTACCAGCTGCGCCCCCACGTCGCGCAGCGCGCCACGCCGCGGCTGGGCGCGCCCGCCTGCGCCTGGGAGTGGCGCAACATCCCGCCGATGCGCGTCTACACCTGGACGAAGGTCGGGCGCTGAACCCGGCGCCTCGCCCGCCGGCGGCCGCCGCCCGCCCGCCGGCAGGGGCCGCCGCCTGCAAAGCCGCCCGATTGCGGCGATCATCACGCCCATGAACACCCTTTCCGCCCTCGACCCCGTCACCACCGGCCTGCCCGCGCTGCGCCGCCCGCGCCCCGTCGAGCGCCTCGTCGCCGGCCAGCCCACCAGCGACGGCGCCGGCGTCAAGCTCGTGCGCGTGCTCACGAACACGCTGCAGCGCCGGCTCGACCCCTTCCTGATGCTCGACGCCTTCGGCAGCGACCGGCCGGGCGACTACATCGCCGGCTTCCCCGACCACCCGCACCGCGGCTTCGAGACCGTGACCTACATGCTCGAAGGCCGCATGCGCCACCGCGACTCCGCCGGCAACGAGGGCCTGCTCAGCGGCGGTGGTGTGCAGTGGATGACCGCCGGCCGCGGCGTCATCCACAGCGAGATGCCCGAGCAGGAGGAGGGCCGGATGGAGGGCTTCCAGCTCTGGCTCAACCTGCCGGCGCGCGACAAGATGTGCGCACCGTGGTACCGCGACATCCCGGCAGGCGAGATCCCCGAGGCCCGCGCCCCGGGCGTGACGGTGCGCGTGATCGCCGGCCAGGCGCTGGGCGTGGCCGGCGCGATGCAGCGCGGGGCGACGGCCCCCACCTACCTCGACCTCCACCTCGGGCCGGGGGCCGCCTTCGGCCAGCCCCTGCCGCCGGCGCACAACGCCTTCGTCTACGTCTACCGCGGGGCGCTGGCGGTGGCCGGCACCGAGGTGCCGCGCCAGCGCATGGCGCTGCTGGCCAACCCGGCCGACAGTGACGGTGTCGCGCTCCAGGCCGGCCCCGAGGGTGCGCGGGCCATCCTCGTGGCCGGGCAGCCGCTGAACGAGCCGATCGCGCAGTACGGCCCCTTCGTGATGAACACCAACGACGAGATCTACCAGGCGGTCGAGGACTACCGGGCGGGGCGCCTGGCCTGAGGGCGGCGCCCGCCCCTGCCGGGCGCCGCCCTCAGAACCGCCGGCCGATGCCGGCCGTGAGCGCCCAGGGCCGGAAACGCGCGTCGACCGCGCCCGCGGTGGCGCCTTCGCCGCTCATGCGCAGGCGCGGGCCGTGCAGCCAGCGCACGCCGGCGTCGACGAACCAGCGAGCGCCCAGGTCATAGCGGGCGCCGGCCAGCACCTGCCAGCCGGTGCCCGAGGTCGAGAACGACTGTTCAGGCTGGCCCGCCGACTCGAAGTCGATGTCCACCTCGGTCAGGCGCGCCACGCCCAGGCCGAGGTAGGTGCGCACCGAGGGCCGGCCGACGAGGTCGAACTCGCGCAGCACGTTCAGGGCCAGCGAGGTGGCCGCGTGGTTGCCCTTGCCCGCCGGGCCGGGGCTGCTGAACGGCGCCCGGTCCATGCCGGTCGACTGGTAGACGAACTCGCCTTCGACGCGCCAGCCGGCGCCCAGCTCCCGGCCGACGGCGGCGCCGCTGAGCAGGCCCGGGCCGTAGCGCAGGCTGCCGGTGGCGGCACCGCCGCTGCCGGTGAAGGACAGGGTCTGCGACGCCTGCGTGGCGGCGCCCAGCCGGGCGGTGACGTACCAGGCGCTGTCCTGGGCCTGGGCTTGGAAGGCCGCCAGCAGGGCCGTGGCGGTGACGAGAGTGAGCTTCGAGCGCATGGTGCGGCCGCAGAGTGGAAACAGCCGCGCATCGTCGCCGCTGGTGTCGGCGCCGCCAAGCGGCGCTGCACCAGCGGTCGATCGGCTGCACGAGTGGCCGCTCACCCGTCGGGGGCGGCACAGCGGCCTGGGGGTGGCCCGCACGGCGGCTGGCACACTGGCACCGTAGCTTCGCGCGGTGCGGCCGTCGGCCTGCGTCGCGCGGAACAATGCCCCCCGCCATGCCTGTCCTGTCCGCCGCACACCGCTTCGGCGCCGCCGTGCTGACCGCCGCCGCGCTGTTCACGCTGACCGATGCCGACCCCGCCGGGGCCTGGCCCGACCCGCTGGCCTTTGCCTTCTGGCTCGCCACGGTGGGGGCCGGCCTGGGGCTGGCGGTTGGGGCTGCTGCAGTCCTGGTGCGGCGGCCTGCTTGGGCGCGCCGGCCGCGCTGGCAGGTGGTGGCGCTGTCCGGCGGCCTGGGATTGCTGCTGTTCACGCCGCTGGCGCTGGGGCTGGACAGCGTGTTCCCACCCCCACCCGAACCGCCGGACGGCTGGCTGGACGCGCTGGAGGCCCGTGGCCTGGGCGGCCGCCTGCTGACCGAACTGCTGCAGGTCGGGCCGGCCTACCTGCTCACCTGGGGCCTGATCAACCTTGCCGCACCCTGGCCGCTGGCGCGGTCGGCTGCCCTGTCTGCGCCTCCCGTGCCGGCCGGGGCGCCTACCGAAGGGCCTGACGAGGCGCCTGCCGACGTGCCAGCCGAAGTGCCCTCAGCGCCGCCCGCTTCGCCTACCGAGCCTGCGCCCCCTGCCGCGCAGGCGAAGCCCGCGCCCGCCGCCAGCGCGCCCACGGCCGCCAACGCGCTGGGCTGGCCGCGCGCCTTGGGCGACGAGGTGCTGCACGTGCAGGCCGACCTGCACTACCTGCAGGTGACCACTGCGCTCGGGCGGACCATGGTGCTGGGCAGCCTGGCGGCTGTGGAGGCCCACTTCGTCGACCAGGGCCTGCGCGTGCACCGCTCGCACTGGGTCGCGCTGCGCGCGGTGCGCGGTGTGCGCCGCAAGGGCGAGGGCTGGGTCGTCGACCTGGACGGCGGATCGAGCGTGCCCGTCAGTCGCCGCCGCGTGGCGCAGGTGCGCGAGCGTCTCGGCGTGGACTTCAGGCGCGACGGCGGCTGAATCCGGGCGTCGGGGCCTGGGCGCAGGGAGGGCCCCTGCCCGCACCGGGCGTCCGGCGCGGTCGACGCGGACGGTCATGGGATGGACGACGGCGGCCGGGCGGGAGGGCTGGGACCGGTCCAGTGGCTGACGAGCGCCGGCAGGTCGTCCACGGGCGCGGCGGGCGGCAGGTCGTCCACGCTGCCCACGTACAGATAGCCCGCGATCTCGTCGCCCTCCTGCAGCCCGAGCCCGTGTTTGACGCGCGGGTCGTGGCAGTTGCTGCCCGTGAGCCACATCGCGCCGAAGCCCATGGCAAAGGCGGCCAGCAGGATGTTCTGCGCGGCCGCGCCTGCGGCGAGCAGTTGGTCGACGGGCCGTATCGCCTCCAGGTCCTGCCGTACGGCAGCGGCCACGGCCAGCACCAGCGGCGCGCGCAGCGGCTTGCCGCGCTCCTTGTCCAGGTCGGCCTCGGTGGCCGAGGGGTCGCGCTGGCGCCGCGCCAGCGCGAAGAGCTCGCCGAGCTGCGCGCGCGCCTCGCCCTGGAAGACGATGAAGCGCCAGGGCCGCAGCCGCCCGTGGTCGGCGGCGCGCGCGCCGGCCCGCAGCAGCGTCTGCAGCTGATCCGGCGTGGGCCCGGGTGCCTTCATCAGCCGCGGGGACACCGATCGCCGCGCCAGCAGGGTCTCGATCGCGTTCATCGTCTTGGGATGCTCCGGGGTTCGATCAACAGGTTCATGCCGCCGGCCAGCAGCAGGAGTGCGGCGCAGGGCAGGGCCACGAGGGCCGGGTCCTCGAAGAGGTGGGCCCGGTGCTCGAACAGCATGGCGCCCCAGTCCGGCGCTCCGCTGTCGGCGCCCAGGCCCAGGAAGGCGAGCCCCGCATGGCCGAGCACGATGTGGCCGACGTGCGCCGCCAGATGGGTCAGCAAGGCGGGCAGCACCGCCGGCAGCACGTGCCGACAGGCCGCGCCCGCGCGTGTCGCCCCCAGCGCATGGGCTGCGGCCACATAGGTCTCGCGCATGGTCTGGCGCGCCAGCCCATGCACCAGCAGGGCGGCCGGGCCCACGCCGGCCAGGCCCAGCGCCAGGGCCAGGGCGGGCGGCGACGGCCCGAGCACGGCCACGACGACGATCGCGATGACCAGGTCCGGCAGCAGGGCCAGCATCTCCGCCAGCCTCAGCGCCAGCAGGCGCAGCGGCGTCCACGCCATGGCTGCGGCGAGGCCGAGCGCCAGGCCGGCGGCGACGGTGATCGCGGCGGCGCCCAGCATCACGCAGACCGCGCGCCAGGCGCCCTGGGCCAGGCGCGCGAACACGTCCCGCCCGAGGTGGTCGGTGCCCAGCCAATGGGCAGCGCCGGGTGGGGCGTGCCTGTTGCCGAGGTCCACCGCGTGGACGTCTGCGGTGCCGACCGCCCCCGCCGCCGACAGCAGCACGACGGGCAGCAGGCAGAGGGCGGCACTCACGCGGCGCATGCGGCAGGCCGGGGGTCGAGCAGGCGGCGTAGCACGATGGCCGCGGCCTGAACCGCCACCATCAGCAGCGCCACGGCGAGCAGGTAGGCGCGCAGCACCGGGTGGTCGCGGCTGGCGATGCTCTCGACGACCAGCTGGCTGAGGCCCGGGATGGCGAAGGCGACCTCCACCACCGCGGTGCCGCCCACCACCCAGGCGGCCTGCGGCGTCAGTCCCGCGAGCAGGGTCAGCAGCGCGGGGCGCAGCCCGTGCCGGCGCAGCGCCTGCCCGCGCGACAGTCCCTTGGCGCGCGCGGTTCGCATGTAGGGCTGGTCCGCCGCGTCCAGCAAGGCCTGCCGCACCAGCCGCGTCAGCGGCGCCAGCGCATACAGGGCCACCAGCAGCGTCGGCAGCAGCAAGCGCTGCGCCGGGCCGCCCGTGTAGACATCGATCAGGCGCCACTGCGCCGACAGCAGCCAGGCGGCCACGATCGCCAGCACGAAGGCCGGCAAGGACTGGGCCGCCACCGCCAGCGCGCGGGTGGAGGCATCCAGCAGGCCCCCCGGTCGACAGGCGGCCGCGTGGCCCAGCGGCAGGCATAGCAGGACGGCGATCAGCAAGCCGCCCGCGCCGATGGCCAGCGACCAGGGCAGCCTGGGCTGCATCTCTTCGACGACGGCGCGCTCCGTGCGCAGCGACACGCCCCAGTCCCCGCTCAGGAAGCCGATCACGAATTGCCCATACTGCGCGGGCAGCGAGCGGTCCAGCCCCCAGGCCTGGCGCAGGGCCTGCAGGTTCTCCTCGGTGGCGGCCTGCTGGCGCTCGAGCAGGGCGATGCCCGCCGGGTCGCCCGGCATCGCCAGGGGCAGCAGGAACACGACGAGGCTGACCAGCCACAGCACGAAGGCCAGCCGCAGCAGGCTGCTCAGCATGGCCCGCGCGGCAAGGGCCCGGGTGTCCGCGCCGCCTCGCTCACGGGCACGCCTTCGGCAGGCGCGGCCTAGCGCCTCAGGCCCATGTCGGCGCGGACCACGTGGTAGTCGGAGCCCCAGGGCTCGTAGCCCGCCAGCCGGCTGCCCAGGCCGACGTGCCACACCGGCGTCATCAGGAAGCTCACCGGCGCCTGCGCGATGACGGCGCGGTGCGCGGCCGCTGCCGCGGCGGCGCGCTCGGCCGGCGATTCCGCGCCGGCCAGGCGATCCAGGGCCCGGTCGATCTCGGGCGAGGACAGGCCCTGGAAATTGCTGCTCGAGCCCGATCGGAAGAAGGCCTCGAGGAAGAAGCCCGGGTCGCCCGCGGGCAGCGTGTGCTGCGCCCACAGCAGCAGGTCGAAGTCGCCGCTGGAGGCCACCGCGGACGGCTGCTCGGCCACCCGTGTCCGGACCTCGATGCCGAGCGCTGCGAGCCGGGCCCGGATCACCGGCTGCAGGGTCACGAGATCGGGCCGTTGCGGATAGGCCACCAGCACCAGCCGCAGGGGTTGCCCGTCCCTGGCGCGCCTGCCGTCGACGCCACGCAGCCAGCCCGCCTCGTCGAGCAGGCGCGCGGCCTGCGCGGTGTCGGTGGGCAGGGACTCGCGCAGCGCGTGCGGCGTGTCGAGCGGGAAGGCGCCGGTGGCCACCTCGCCGGCGCGCACGGCCTGCACCAGCTCCCTGCGGTCGATCGCGAGCCCCAGAGCCTGCCGGACGCGCACGTCGGCCAGGGCCGGCCGGCGCGTGTTGAACCACATCATGTACTGGTAGCCGACCGGGAAGGACTTGATGCCCAGCCCTTCGCGCGAGCGCAGCCGGGGCAGCGACTCCACCGGCAGGTTGAAGGCCATGTCGATCTCGCGCCCCTCGAGCGCCAGCGCCATCGACTGGCCGTCCGGGAAACGCTTGATCGTCAGGGGCGGTCGCTGCTCGGCGCCGGGGTGGTGCGCGTTCGGCACCAGGTCGACGGCGTCGCCGGGCCGCAGGGCGGCGATCGCGTACGGGCCGGTGAACACCGGTCGCTCGGCCATGCGGTAGATGACGAAGGGCCACTCCGCGAGCACGGCCGACATCACCGGCGTGGGGCGCTCGGTGCGGATGCGCAGGCGCAACTCGTCCAGTGCCTGCAACGTCATGCGGCCCACCGAGGCGCGCGCGGCGGCGTTCTTCTCGTTCGTCCGCGCCAGCGCGGCCGCCACCTCGGCGGCGGTCACCGGCGTGCCGTCGGAAAACCGCCTTCCGGGCTGCAGCGCGACCTCCCAAGAGCCGTCGGCCGCTCGCTCGACGCTGCGCGCCAGGCTGCCGACGACGCGCCCTTCGCGGTCGACGCTGAAGAGCTTCTCGGCCACGCCATGGCTGGTCAGCGCCCACCCTGCACTGCCCTCGGCTGAATCGGCCGATGCCGCGAGAAAGGTCTTGCCGATCACCAGCCGCGGCTGGGCCCAGGCCGCGGCGCCGCACAGCGCCAGCCCCAGGACCGCCCCCAGCAGCGCGCTGCCGCGTATCGATATCCACGTCCTCATGGCATTTCCCCTGGCTGAACGGCAGGTGCGGCTGCAAACCGGCCCGCTGCGGGCGCGCACAACCTTCACACCGTTTGTTGTTGCGACTGCATTCGCATTATAATTATGGCACCGATTTCCTTCCTGGCCACAACCCCGACGCTCGGCCAAGGCTGCTCTTGGATCTGCAGCCCCATCTCGAACCTCGACCCGAGCAATTCCCACCCTCAAGGACCGCCCGATGCAAAAACACCCGATGCCCGTACGCCGCTGGCTGTTCGCCAGCCTGGCCGCCGCCACGGTGCTGCTGTCCGCCTGCGGCGGCGGCGCCGGCGACGAGCACGATCACGAAAACATCTCCATCGACACCGCAGGCAGGCTGGCCATCGCCGAGCACAACGCCGCCGCGCTGCGCCTCCATGACCTCGACAGCCAAACCGTCGAAACCCATACCCTGCAAAACGCGCCATCGGCCGTCTACGCCAGCCCGGGGGGCCGCTACGCCGTGGCGATGCAGCGCCTCCAGGACCGCGTGCAGTTCGTCGACGGGGGCATCTGGCAGGAGGATCACGGCGACCACCTGCACGACTACAAGCGCGCATCGCAGCTGTCCGCCTTCAGCCTGACGGGCTCGCGACCCACGCACTACGACGTGCAGGCCGGCGTCCAGGCTGCCGTCTTCATGGACGGGAACAGCGCCGCCACCCCGGTCCAGAACGCCGGTGTGCGGCTGCTGACCGACGCCTCCATCGGCGCCGGCAACACGGTCGCCACGCTGGACCTGAGCCTGCCCATCCACGGGCTGGCCGAGCCCGTGGGTGACAAGCTGCTGGCCGTGTCGCGCGCGGCGGACGCCGCCGACACGCTGCCCACCCATCTGGTGCTGTACCAGCGCAACGGCAGCGGCTACACGCTCGTGCGCGAGATTCCGACACGCTGCAACCGCATGCATGGCAGTTTCAGCTCCGGCAGCAGCACACTGGTGGGCTGCAGCACGGGGGTGCTGCTGGTCAGGCACCTGACGTCGACGACGGTCAGCGACGGGCAGCTGATCAACACCCCGCTGCGCGTGGGCACCATCGCCGGGCACCCGCGACTGCCCGATCACTACATCGGCATCGCCACCGAAGGGGTCGCGCCAGCCACCGTCACCACCCGCTTCTTTGCGATCGACGCCGTAGCGGGCACGCAATCGAGCTTCACGCCCCAGAACTGGAGCGACGGCCGCGTGCGCCGCGCGCACGGCTTCGACCGCAGCGGGCAGCGCTTCTTCATCCTCGACGATCAGGGCACGCTGACCGTGGCGCAGCGCCAGTCAGGCGCCTGGGCCCCCCTGGCCCGCGTGACGGGCGCCATCCCGGCCATGCCGGCGGCGGCGCCCTGGCCCGCCATGGCCGCCAACGGCGCCAAGGACGAGATCTACATCACCGATCCGGTGGCGCAGCAGCTGGTCGTGGTCAACAGCCTCACCGGCGCGGTGACCGCGCGCCGCAACGTCGGCTACACGCCATCGGCCCTGGCGTGGCTGGGCATTACCCGTTGAACCGAGCGCACCCCATGAAACCTTCCATCTTCCTCGTCTTCGGGCTGACGCTGTCCACCGCTGCCGGCAGCGCCGCTGCACAGGGCACCGGCGCCTGGCAGTTCGGCGCCGTTCTCGACCTCACCCACACCAGCCGCGCGCCGGCCCTGGGCTCACGCGACCAGGGTCTGCAGCTCGGCCACAGCGACCTCACGGCCAGCGGCCCGCTGGGCTCGTTGCTGAAAAGCCAGCTGACCGCCACGGTGGCAAGCCACGACGGCAAGCTCGAGAAGGGTGTCGAGGAGGCGTGGATCGAGACCACCCGCCTTCCCCTGGGCCTGCAGGCGCGCGCGGGGCGCTTCGCCTCGCAGATCGGCTACCTGAACGCGCAGCACCCCCACGCCGACGACTTCGTCGAACGGCCCCTGCTGTACCGCAGCTTCTTCGGTGGCCACTGGAACGACGACGGGCTGCGCCTGAACTGGACGGCCCCGACACCGGTGTACCTGATGCTCGGCGCAGAGGCCTTCCGGGGCCAGCGGCTGGTGGCCGAGACGGCCAACGCCCCGGGCAGCGTGGGGGCTGCCACGCTGGTGCTGAAGACCGGGGCCGACCTGAACCGTGAGCACAGCTGGCAGTTCGGTCTGTCGCACATCCACAACCGGCGCGAGGCGGCATCCGAGGAACACGATCACGGCGCGGGCGCCGATGACCACGGCCACGACCATGCCCACGGCGCCTCCTACAGCGGGCGCCGGACCTGGATGGTCGATGCCATCTGGAAGTGGGCGCCCGACGGCAACAACCGCGCCCAGCAATTGCGCCTGGTCTTCGAGGCCGCGCGCATCACCGGGCTGAACCGCTTCGCCGTCTCGCGCGACCGCCACGAGGCCAACGCCATCGCGCTGGTGTGGCGTTTCCTCCCGCATTGGGAGGCGGGCGGCCGCGCCGACTGGCTGCGCGTGCGCATGCCGCACGGGGATCACTTCCACACCGGCCTGCTGCGCGAGCATTCGCTGATGCTGGCGTGGAAACCCAGCCACATGCAGTCGCTGCGCCTGCAGTACACCACGCAGCGCGATGCGGTGGAGTTCGACGACGCGGCCAAGCGGTCGGTGCAGTTGCAGTACGTGCTGGCCTTTGGAGCGCACGGTGCCCATGCATACTGATCGGCGGCTCGCCCGCCTGGCCACCGGCGCGCTGGCGCTGCTCGGTACGGCACTCGCAGGCCCGGCAGCGGCCTTCACGGTGTTCGCGTGCGAGCCCGAATGGGCAGCGATCACCCGCATCCTGCTGCCCGCGGCCCGGGTGCACGTGGCCACGCACGCCGGCCAGGACCCGCACCACATCGAAGCCCGCCCTGCGCTGATCGCCAGGCTGCGCGAGGCCGATCTCGCGGTGTGCACCGGCGCCGCGCTCGAATCCGGCTGGCTGCCGACGCTGCAGGACCGGGCCGGCAACCCCAGGACGCGCGACGTGTTCTTCGCCGCCGACCACGTGGAGCTGATCGACCCCCAGCCCGGAGCGATCGGCACGCCCTGGGCGGGCGACGTGCATGCCGAGGGCAACCCGCACCTGCACGCCGATCCGCGCAGGCTGCTGCAGGTGACGCGCGCGCTTGCCGAGCGCCTGGGCCGTGAAAGCCCTGCCGAGCGCGCCGCCATCGGCGCGCGCCTGGCCGCCTTCGAGACGCGCTGGCAGCAGCGCATCACCGCCTGGGAAGCGCTCGCCAGGCCGCTGCGTTCGCGCCCGGTCGCCGCCCAGCACACCACCTTCGGCTACCTCTGGCACTGGCTGGGCATGAAGCAGGTGGCCGATCTGGAACCCCGGCCGGGGATGGCGCCCACGCCGGGACACCTGCAGCGGCTGCTGCAAGGCCTGCGCGCCGCACCCCCGACCGCCATCGTCGTCGCGAGCTACCAGGACCCGCGCGCCGGGCGCTGGCTCGCCGCGCAGCTCGGCGCGGGGGTTCCGCTGCTCGTGCTGCCTGCCACCGTGCCCGAAAGCGCGGGCGAGGCCGAACTGGCGGCGTGGTTCGACGCGTTGCTGCGGGAACTGCAGCGAGCCCCGGGACCATGAGCGGCCATCCCCTGCTGCCCGATGCCTGGTTTGCGCTGCCGGCGGCCGCGCTGCTGTTCGGCCTGCTGGCGCTGGCGCCGCTCGGGGCCCAGGTGCTGGCCCGCGGCGTCGTCTTCATCGACCTTGCCGTGGCCCAGGCGGCAGCCGCGGCCGCGCTGTGGGCCGGCGCCCTCGTCGAGCACCCCGACTGGCTCACGACCCAGGCCTTCGCGGCCGGCGGCGCGGTGCTGTGCACGGGCGCCGTGGCGACGCTGGCGCGTCGCTGGCCTGCGCAGCGCGAGGCCCTGATCGGCCTGCTCTATGTGCTCGGCGCGAGCATCGCGCTGCTGGGCGCACGGCAGGATCCGCATGGACGCGAGCGTCTGGCCGAGCTGCTCGCCGCCGATGTGCTGTGGGTGCAGGGTCCGCAGGTCGCGCTGCTGGCCGTCTGCGCCGCCCTGGTGCTGCTGCAGGGCGCACGGCTGACGCGCGACAGGCTCTTCTTCCCGCTGTTTGCCGTGGTCGCGAGCCTGGCGGTGCCCGCGCTCGGGCTCTTCGTGGTGTTCGCCGCGCTGATCGCGCCGGCGCTGTGGATGCGCGCCGGCGCCCCGCGCACCGTCGCGTGGGGCGGCGCGATGGCCGCCTGCGCCGCCGGCCTGGCCTCGAGCTGGGCCTTCGACGCCCCCAGCGGCGCCTGCGTGGTGCTCGCGCTGGCCGCCTTCGGAACCCTCAGCGCGCTGCGCGCCCCGCCCGCCCCCTCGGGCGTACCCGGTGGAGCCGATGCACCCTCCAACGAAAGCACCGCATGAACCCGACCCCCGTCACCATCCTGACCGGCTTCCTCGGCAGCGGAAAGACCACGCTGCTCAACCGCATCCTGAAGGAGCAGCACGGTCACCGCATCGCCGTGATCGAGAACGAGTTCGGCGAGGCCGGCATCGACAACGAGCTGCTGGTGCAGGACGAGGGCGAGCAGATCGTCGAGATGAACAACGGCTGCATCTGCTGCACCGTGCGCGGCGATCTGGTCCGCATCCTGGGCGAACTGCACGCGAAGAAGGCTGCAGGGCAGTTGCACTTCGACCGCGTGATCATCGAAACCACGGGTCTGGCCGATCCGGCGCCCGTTGCGCAGACCTTCTTCGTCGACGAGGATATCTCGCAGCAATACCTGCTGGACGCGATCGTCACCATGGTGGACGCCCGGCACGCACCCCAGCAGCTCGACGAGCATCATGAAGCGCAGGAGCAGGTGGGTTTCGCCGACCGCATCCTGATCACCAAGACCGATGTGGTGAGCCCTGAAGACGTGGTGCGGCTGCGTCAACGCCTGGTGAGGATGAACCCGCGCGCCAGGATAGGCGAGGCGCATCATGGACAGGCCCGCATCGACGATCTGCTCGACATCCGAGGCTTCAACCTGAACGCCATCCTCGAGATCGAGCCCGAGTTCCTGACCGACGTCGACCACGAGCACGACGACGACGTGACGTCCTTCGTCTTCCGCGAACGGCGCCCGCTGGACCTGGACCGCGTCGAAGACCTGCTCGGCGGCATCATCCAGGTCTATGGGCCGAGCCTGATGCGCTACAAGGGTGTGTTGAACATCAAGGGGGTGGACAGGCGGGTCGTCTTCCAGGGGGTGCACATGCTGATGGGCAGCGAACTCGGCGCCGCCTGGAAGCCCACCGAGCCACGCGAGAGCAAGTTCGTCTTCATCGGTCGCGACATGCCCAAGGACGTGTTGCTGCAGGGTCTTGCGCAGTGCGTGGCGGGCACGCGCGCTTCCCGATAGCACCCCCAGGCCGAAGCAGGTGGTACCACCCACCCTAGAATTCCTGAGTGGCCTGTTTCGTGCGTCACCGCCGCCTGAACCTGTGGCTCGCCATGCTGGCGCTGGCGTTCTCGGCACTGGCGCCGGCGATCTCGCATGCGCTGGCGCGGGCCTCGGGGTCCGAGCACTGGGTCGAGGTCTGCACCGCCCAGGGCTCGCGCTGGGTCCAGCTCGAAGAAGCGGGCCCCGGGGCACCCGGGCCCGACACCGGCGAGCCCCTGGCGGGCCACCAAGACCACTGCCCCTGCTGCCCGAACGGCTCGCAAGGCATGGCGCCGCCGCCTGCACCCGCCCTGCTGCCACCAGCCCTGGCGCTGAGCGACGGTCCACCCGATCGCTTCCTCAAGGCGCCGCGCACCGCGCATGTCTGGCGCGCGGCCCTCGCGCGCGCGCCGCCCCGCTCCGCCTGACGCACTGACCGTCCTTCGCTCGCCGTGGCCGGGTTCACCCCCGAGGGCCCCGGCGGCGAAGCGTCTGCACTGTGCGTGCCCGTGCCGCCCTTCCACAGGGCTCGGCACAGGCTCGCCCGTCAGGAGTTTCGAATGCACTCACCCTCCCCGGCCATGCGCCCGCTCGGGCTCATGGCCCCTGCGAGCGGGCGCAGCCGTCGCGACATCGCGGCGGCGGTGGTTCGCCCGCTCTACCCCGCCCGGCGCCCTTCGAGAAGACCCCGCTGGGTCGCTGCCCTCATGACCCCCCGGGTGATCCGGTTTCACGCCGTCTCGGCCGCGCTGGCCGCGTCGGCCGCCTTGGCCACCTGGGCCGGCCCTGCGCTCGCGCACGATTTCAGGCTCGGTCCGCTGCGCATCGACCACCCCTACGCCACGCCCACGCCGCCGGGCGCCAGCACCGGGGCGGCGTATCTGCGCGGCATCCGCAACACCGGCGGCCAGGCAGACCGCCTGATCGGCGCCAGCACGCCGGCCGCGCGCGCGGTGGAGATCCACCGAAGCGTCGTCGACGCACAAAACGTGATGCGCATGCGCGCCATCGACGGCATCGACCTGCCGCCGAAGGGCGAGGTGCGACTGCGCCACGGCGGCGAGCACCACCTGATGCTGATCGGTCTGCAGCAGCCGCTGAACAACGGCGACCGCTTCCCGATGACCTTGCGCTTCGAGAAAGCCGGCGAGCGGGAGGTGATGGTCTGGGTGCAGCAGCCGCGCGACGCGGCAGGCGCGCACCAGCACAAGCACTGATTCCCGATTCCCGATTCCCGAAAGCGACAACCCTCTCGCGAAAGGACTCCTCATCATGACGAACACACGCTTCCCCCTGCCGCAACGCGCATCGGCCGCGCTGGCCCTCCTGCTGGCCGCCTTTGCCGCCACCGCGCCGACCGCCGCCCTGGCCGCCGACCCCCAGCCCGTGACCCTGCGCTTCGCCGCGCAGGTCAACGGCCAGCCCTTCGCCTGCGGCCAGCGCTACGCCGACATCGGCACCACGCGCTCGACGATCACGCCCAGCGACTTCCGCCTCTACGTCAGCGACATCGCCCTGGTCGACGCCGCCGGGCGCACCGAGCCGCTGACCCTGGCGCAGGACGGCGTCTGGCAGTTCGAGAATCTCGCGCTGCTGGACTTCGAGGATGGCAGCGGCCCCTGCCGCAACGGCACCGCGGCCACCAACACCACGGTCCGCGGCACCGTGCCGGCGGGTCGCTACACCGGCCTGCGCTTCACGCTGGGCGTGCCCTTCGCGCGCAACCACGGCGACCCCACGGTGGCGCCGTCACCGCTGAACCTGACGGCGATGTTCTGGAACTGGCAGGGCGGCTACAAGTTCGTCAAGTTCGACACCACCTCCAGCGGCGTGTCCGAGGAGCGGCCGGCCGCCGCCAGCGCCATGGGGCCCGTGACGCGCTTTTCCCTGCACCTGGGCAGCACTGTCTGCGCCTCGGCCGCGCGCACCGAGGCGCCCAAGGCCGAGTGCGCCCACCCCAACCGGGTGACCGTGCAGTTCGATCGCTTCGACCCCGCCGCGCAGACGGTCGTCGCCGACATCGGGGCCGTGCTGGCCGGCGCGAACGTGGACGTGAACGCGCCCATGACCTCGCCCGGCTGCATGAGCTTCCCGAACGACGCCGACTGCCCGCCGGTCATGGGCGCCCTGGGGCTGGGCTATGGCGGCGTGGCCGCGCCCGGGCCGCAGCGCCTGTTCACGGTACGCTGACATGAGCGGCCCTGCCATGCCCGCCCCCGGCCTCTGGCGCCGTCTGGCCACCCGGACGGCGCTCGTGCTGTGCAGCGTGCTGCTGCTCGGCGCGTCGGGCGATGCATGGCACTGGCCGCTGCCCGCCTGGGTGCCCCCCCCGGTGGTGCCGGCCGACAACCCGATGAGCGCCGACAAGGTCGAGCTCGGCCGGCACCTGTTCCACGACCCGCGCCTGTCGCGCGACGGCAGCCTGTCCTGCGCCGGCTGCCACGACCCGGCACTCGCCTTCACCGATGGCCGGGCGGTATCGACGGGGGCCACCGGCGAAACCGGCAGCCGCAGCGCGATGAGCCTGGCCAACGTGGCCTACCTGCCGGTGCTGACCTGGCAGAACCCGCAACTCACCTCGCTGGAGGTGCAGGCGCTGATCCCGCTGTTCGGCGAGCATCCGGTGGAGATGGGGATGGCCGGGCGCGAGCAGGCGCTGTTCTCGATGCTGAAGGGTGACCCGGTCTACCGGCGGCTGTTCGCACGCGCCTTCCCCGAGGAGGCGCGCCGGGGCGACGAGGCGCTGTACGCCCTGTCCACGCTGACCAAGGCCCTGGCGGCGTTCCAGCGTTCGCTGCTGAGCTTCGACAGCGCCTGGGACCGCTACCGCTACGGCGGCCAGCGCGATGCGATCAGCGCAGCCGCGCGGCGCGGCGAAGACCTGTTCTTCGGCGAGAGGCTCGAGTGCTACCACTGCCACGGCGGCTTCGGCTTCACCGACAACCAGAAGCACGCGCGCAGCCCGTTCGCCGAGACCGGCTTCCACAACACCGGCCTGTACGACGAGGACGGCCGCGGCGCCTACCCCGCGGCCTCGCCCGGCATCGTGGAGTTCACCGGCGAGGCGGGCGACAGGGGGCGCTTTCGCACGCCGACACTGCGCAACGTCGCGGTGACCGCCCCCTACATGCACGACGGCTCGATCGCCACGCTACGCGAGGTGCTGCACTCGCACTACGCCCGCGGCGGACGCGCCGCGCTCCAGGGCCGCGGCCCCAACCCGCTGCGCAGCGAGTTCATCGTCGGCTTCGAGATCACCGAGCAGGAGATCGACGACGTGGTCGCCTTCCTCGAATCCCTGACCGACGAACGCTTCCTGCGCAACCCGGCGCATGCGAATCCGTGGTCGGCCGCGCGTGTGGGGCCGCGGTGACGTTCGTCGTGCCAGTGTGGCCCTTGCCCATGGCGACGCGCTGCAGGGCGGGCCACGCGCGCGAGTGGTGGGGGTGGTCGGCCACCGAAGCGGCCACGATGACGCTGGTGTCGAAGAAGACGCGCACGTTCAGGACGTCGCGGCGCGGGTTCGGGTCGTCAGGGGGCCCAGGCGCCGGCTGCGCGCTCTTCGCGCACGGCGCTGACGAGGCGACCCCAATCGGCCGAGGACGTGGCCGTGCCCTGGTGGACCCACAGACCGTCGATCTGCCGCAGCGGCGGCTGGTCGGCCACCGGGCGCAGGAGGATGCCGCCCTGCGCGGGGACGATCTCCAGATCGGTGTCAGGGGTGATACCCAATTGCTGGCGGACGGCCTTGGGTAGGACCAGACGGCCTGATTTGTCGACGTGAACATTCATGGGTTGGAATCTACCATTGGCCCTCTGTCAATGGCAATTCGCCCAGCCTGACCTGCCCCTTCTCCAAGCAGCCTCCCACCGGCTGCGTCGCGCATCTGGCAAAGAGCCAGGCCGCCCGCTTGCCCGCCGTCACCCCAGCCGGCCCTCGCGCCGCAGCCGCTGGCCGATGTCCATGAGGCGTGCCGCTCCGGCGGCCAAGGCGGCCTCGTCAATGTCGGGCCACTCGTGGCCGACTTGCTGGAAGATGCGCAGCGACGGAACGGGGCGTCATCCATCGGCAGCCCGCGAACTTGCCCAGGCCCCGGGGCTGGACTGGAAGAACGTCCACGGCGATGTGGCGGTCCTGGAGGCGGCCGGGCTGCTGCGCAAGGGGCGATCCATGCCCGCAAACTGGAGCCAGATGCAGGCCACCGTGTCTGCGGGGTCTTCAACCTGATGTGGCACCTTGATCACTCCAGGGGCCTTTGGCGGTCTTGACCAGACGTCCGGAATCAAGGTCTTCAGCGGGAAGGCGCGGTCGGCGCTGACCGACACCCTTGCAAAGGGCGGCCGCGCTGACCGATGTGGGCTTGGCATACGTCAACTCCGCTGGCAAATCAGCGATTCCGTGCTGCCACCCAGCACACGGCGAACATGGTCTGCGGCATGATCCGGCGACCGAGCCTGTACTCGACCATGTGCGCACGAAGAACCCGACGCATCGACCTCGCCCTTCAGGGCGGTGGTGCGCACGGCGCGTTCACCTGGGGCGTACTCGACCGCCTGCTCGAGGACGAGCGCATCGAGTTCGATGCGATCAGCGGCGCGAGTGCCGGGGCCATGAATGCCGTCGTGCTGGTCGACGGGCTGGCACGCGGCGGGCGCCGGCGCGCACGCGAGGCCCTGCGCAGCTTCTGGAGCCGCGTGAGCAACGCCACCGGGCGCGGTCCACTGACGGCGCCGCTGGCCCCTGACGCGCTGGCAATGCTGTTCGGGCACGGCTGGCTGGCCGCGTCGCCGTGGAGCGCGTGGCTGGACTGGGCCGGCCGCTCGCTGGCGGCCCCACAGTTCAATCCCTTGAACCTCAATCCCCTGCGCACCGTGCTGACCGCTGAGGTCGACTTCGAGCGCCTGCGCGCCTATCGCGGCGCGCGAGTGTTCGTCACGGCCACCCAGGTGCGCACGGGGCAACTGCGCGAGTTCGGACACGAGGAGTTGACCGCGGACGTGGTCATGGCCTCGGCCTGCCTGCCGCTGCTGTTCCGTGCCGTCGAAATCGACGGCGAGGCGTATTGGGACGGTGGCTATCTTGGAAATCCTTCGCTGCTGCCATTGGTGGCACACAGCGCGACGCACGACGTGGTGCTGGTGCAGATCAATCCGTCGCTGCGCCGTGATCTGCCCCGAGGAGCGCGCGAGATCGGTGACCGGCTCGACGAGATCATCTTCAACGCCAGCCTGGTCAAGGAACTGCGCACGTTGGCGCTGATACGCCGCCTGCTGGGCTCGGGCGGCTCAGACCCTTCGAGCCGACGCGCGCCTTTGTTCGAGCAGATCGCGGCCTTGCGTCTGCATCGAATCGAAGCTGGCGAGGACCTGGCGCGTCTGGGTGCGAACGACCGGTTGGACGCAGGCTGGCTGCGGATCAGCCGACTGCACCGCCTCGGCCGTGAAGCCGCCGAGGCGTGGCTCGAGCGGGCGTTCAACCACCTCGGACGACGCTCGACGCTGCCACTCGACCCCTACCTGGAAGGCCTGGCGCCGTGACCCACCGCTCCATGGCGGAGCCGTGCCGGTCCGTGCGCCACACGGCATGCTGAGCATCGCAGGAATCGTCGCCTCGCTGGCACTGCTGATGTGGTTCGCGTACCGCGGCATCAGCGTGCTCCTGCTGGCGCCGCTGGCAGCGTTGGTGGCCGTGCTGGCCACGCCCGATGTGCCGCTGCTGGCCAGCTACACGCAGGTCTTCATGAAGGCGGCTGGCGGCTTCGTCGCCTTGTTCTTCCCGCTGTTCCTGCTCGGCGCGCTGTTCGGCAAGTTGATGGAGGACTCCGGCGCGGCGCGCGCGATCGCGCTGCGCTTGGTCGCGTGGCTTGGCGTGCGGCGCGCAGTGCTGGCCGTGGTGCTGGCCTGCGCGGTGCTCACCTACGGTGGCGTGTCGCTGTTCGTCGTCGCCTTCGCGGTCTACCCAGTGGCGCTCGAACTGTTCCGACGCGCCGACCTGCCCCAGCGCTTGATCCCGGGGACCATCGCGCTCGGTGCCTTCACATTCACGATGACCGCTTTGCCAGGCACGCCGGCCATTCAGAACGCCATCCCGATGCCGTACTTCGGCACCACGCCGTTCGCTGCGCCCGGGCTGGGCGTCATCGCCGCACTGCTGATGTTCGGCGGCGGCATGGCGTGGCTGAATCGCCGCGTTCGCCAGGCTCAGGCGGTTGGCGAGGGTTTCGGCGCCGATGGGGAGGCCTTGCCGGCAGGACAACCGCTCGTGGGTGCCGCTGACGGCCGTCACCTCGGCCCGCATGCGGAAGACAAATCCGATGCTCTCGTCGAGCACGACCCGGGTGGTGATGCGGCGCCGCCGCGGCCCGGCATCGTCGCAGCGCTGGCGCCCATCGTTGCCGTGGTCCTGCTGAATTGGATGTTCAGCACGCAATGGCTGCCGCGACTCGACACAGCATATCTGGCGATGCCGCTGTACGGGGCCACCCAGCTGTCGAGCGTGCTCGGTACGTGGTCCATCATCGCTGCGCTCGCGCTGGTCAACCTCGGCATGCTGGTGGGGCTGCGCAAGTGCCTCGCGGCACCGAAGGCCACCCTCGAGGCAGGCGCCGGCGCTGCGGTGCTGCCGATCTTCAATACCGCCAGCCAGGTCGGTTACGGCGCCGTGATCGCCTCCCTCGCCGGCTTCGTGCTGATCCGCGATGCCGTGCTCGCCGTCGCGCCGGACAACCCGCTGGTGTCGCTGGCCATCGCGGTCAACATCCTGGCTGGGGTCACCGGCTCGGCTTCCGGCGGCATGAGCATCGCGCTACAGGCCCTGGGCAGCACCTACCTCGAGATGGCGCGAGCCGCGGGCATGGAACCAGCGCTGCTGCACCGTGTGATCGCGATCGCCACCGGCGGTCTTGACACCCTGCCGCACAACGGGGCAGTGATCACGCTGCTGGCCATCTGCAAGCTCACACACCGGCAGTCGTATCTCGACATCTTCGCTGTGGCGGTGTTCTTCCCACTGGTGGCGCTGGCCGTGGTGGTGGGCTTGGGCTCGCTTTTCGGGGCTTTCTGAAGCTCTGGCCGGGACGGCTGATCGCCGAACCGCGCCCTGGAGCCTTTCCCCTCCCCCTCAAGCCAACGGCCGCACCCCGATCAGCGGCCCGTGCAGCCAGAGCGCGACGACCGCCCAGGTGCCCAGGCCTGCCACCACGACGTTGGCGCCGGGAGAGTTGCCGGGCGGCAAGCATCGTCTTCGACGTCGTCGAATGACATGGTTAGGGTAGCCATGCGACGGCCCGGCGCATCTTCCAAGACAAGACCGTCCTGCCCGACGGGTTCATCGTGGAGATGACGATATGGCAGCTGCCCGAGCCATCGGCGGAACGACCGCGCGGCTTGAAGTACAGCCTGTTCTTCGGCCGGGAAGGTCGACGAATCGTGGGCCATGACAACGAAAGGGGCAAGGGGGACCACAAGCATCTCGACGAGCAGGAAGTGGCCTGGTGCTTCGTCAGCGTCGAGCAGCTCGTGGCCGACTTCCTGGCAGATGTGCAACGATGGAGCGGGGCGTCATGAACAAGATCCAGTTGAACGTCGGCAGCCCGCACGCAGCGTCCGCGAGCTTGCCCAGGCCCTGGGGCGGGACGACAAGAACGTCCACGGCGACGTGGCGGTCCTGGAGGCGGCCGGGCTGCTGCTGCGCAAGGGACGATCGCTGTCCGCACCCTGGAGCGAGGTGCAGGCCACCGTGTCCCTGGGGTCTTGAACCTGAGGCGGCGTCCGTAAGCCTGAGCCCGCGGCGGGACGGCGCCGTGGGCACCTGACCAGGACTTTTCGCGCACCCGATCCTCGCGACACACCCTGTCGCAGCAGCCTTCGACACTGGCGGCCTCGTTCACCACGCGTGGGAGTTGAATATGCTCTGGATCGTCATGGGTTTGTTCGGTGCGGCCTTCGTCCTGGTCGAGCTCGGCGCCTTGTCCGTCTGGGTGAAGCTGATGAGCTTTGCGCTGGTCGTCGTCGGGTGCGTCGCAGCGCTGGGTGTGGGGGTCTTCGTCTGGCGCCGCCTGATGCGCCGCGCCTGATCGTCATCGGGAGCCCGCCGCTCGACACAGCATCGGGGCGTCCCCGGCAATTACCATCCACGTCCGTGGCATGGTTTGCGCACGCAAGGGCGCGTGCCAGGGTTCAGACCCGGTCAGCGGCGGGTCGCGATCTGATCGAGGCCCTGCAGGCAAGGGAATCCGTCGTCGACAAGGGATACGCCAAGAGCATCTCGATGCGCACTTTGCCTACTCTCGCCAGGGCTGCGCCGGCCTGGGGGCGCCCCCGGGCATGAGCACGTCGGGCCACGACACCCTGGTGCAGCGCCTGGCGATGATGCTCGTCAAGCTCAACCAGGGCGAGAGCCTGGAGCCCCATGCGCTGGCCGAGGAGTTCAACGTGCATGTGCGCACGATCCAGCGCGACATCAACGAGCGCTTCGGCTACCTGCCGCTGGAGAAGACGGACGGCGCCTACCGCATGTCACCCGCCTTCCTGGGCCGGCTCACGCTCAAGGACATCGAGCGCTTCGCGGCGCTGGCCGGCGTGGCCGGGCTCTTCCCGTCCTTGTCAGTGGACTTCCTGCGCGACATCTTCGACGCGCGCGTCGAGCCCGCCCTGATGGTCAAGGGCCACCACTACGAGGACCTTCGCGGCAAGGAAGAGGGCTTCAAGGCGGTGGAGCGCGCGATCGTCGGCCGTCGGCGCATCCGCTTCTCGTACCCGGGCACGCAGGGGCAGAAGACCTATGAGGCGGACCCGCACAAGCTGGTGAACGTGAAGGGGGTCTGGTACCTCGCGGCACGACACGACGGGAAGCTCAAGACCTTCTCGTTCGCGAAGCTGGATTCGCCCGTGGTCCTGCCCTTCACGTTCGAGCCGGATCCGGGCCTGCTGCGCCAACTCGAGGCCGACGATGGCATCTGGACGAGCGACCAGCCGATCGAGATCGTGCTGACCGTGGACGCGCAGGCCGCCCCCTATTTCCGGCGGCGCAAGCTGATCGCCAACCAGGTCATCGACAAGGAACTCGCCGATGGCGGGCTGATCGTCTCCGCCAAGGTGGGGCATGCGAACCAGGTGCTGCCGATCGTGAGGTACTGGATCCCCCACCTGCGGATCGTCGCCCCGAAGGAGCTGGCCGCCGAGCTCGAGCGGGGGCTCGGGGAGTTCATCAGCGGCGAAAGGGCGGGGCGGTGAAGTGCTCGGATTCCTGCGCCGCAGGAACCCGGTGCGATCCCGTCGATGCGACCGCAGCAGCATTGACTGGAGCGGTGCGCTTCACGTAACCTTCAAGACTTTCCTGCTGTCGCCCGCGTGCTCGCAGCGCCCGTGACGGCACCGCAACGACCCCGCACGGCCCGGCTTGTGCGAGGCTTGCCTCGCATGATCATCGACATGGAGTGAAGCGATGGGTGCCAACACCCCGGAAGTCCTGACGGCCGAAGCGGCCCGCGAACTGCAAGCCTTCGTCAACAAGACGGAACGCACCGACGGGCAGATCCGTCGGCGCATCGAGTCACTCGAGGTGTCCGCCGACGTGAAGGCCTTGTTGAGCGAGCTGCTGCGGCTGGCCGCGCGCGTGGGCGATACCGTGCTGCGCATCGGGCGCAAGGTCCTCGACTTCGTCCTCACTTTGGCCCGCCTCTTCCCGACGCTGACCTTCGCCGTCGTCATCGCGTCGGTGCTCACGATGCTCGTGGCCATGGTCCCTGTCGTGGGCGGGTTGCTCGCCACCATCATCGGCCCGCTGATGTATGCGCTAGGGGTCGCGGGTGCGGCAGCGCTGGAAGTACAGGCGGGTGACTTCCGTCAGCGCGTCGCCGAATTCGCTGCCGGGTTCAAGACCCAAGCCGCATGAGCGCCACCCCGCCGTCACCGCGCGCCCTGCTCGACGGAGTCGAGCAGGTGGTCGCCGACACGCTGCGCTTCAAGGCCAAGCTTGCCATCGGCGAGAACGCCTATGCCTCGCTGCGCACCGTCAACCGCATGCGGGAACTCTGGGACGTTTTGGGGGCGGCAGGCACCGGTGCGGCGATCGCCAAGTCCAGCCTGGTCGCCAGCACCTTCTTCGCGCCCTCGGGGCTGCTGGGGGTCTTGGGCATCGGCACGGCCGCCACCCCCATCGGCTGGGTGGCCTTCGCAGCCGTGGCCTCCGGTGGCGCGTGTTACGGGCTGTACCGGCTGCTGGGCCGGAGCAAGGAGTCGCGGGTCATCGAGATCCCGCGCTACCTGAACACGCCGCTGGACGCCCTGGGACTGGCGCTGTTCGACCTGCTGGCGCCCCTGGCGATCCGCCTGGCGGCGGTTGACGGCGTCGTGTCGGACGCCGAACGCGAGCGCTTGGTGCAGCACCTGGTGGCCGATTGGGGCCTGGACCCGGCCTTCGTCTCGCAAGCCCTCGCCCTCGTCGAGCCTGAGGCCGTGGCGGGGTCCCTGGAGACCATGGCGTCGGAGGCGGCGTCCTTCCTGCACGCGAACCCGGACTGCAACCACGAAGCCATTGCCCGGGAATACGTCGAGTTCCTGCGCGACCTGCTCGAAACCGATGGCACGCTCACCGTGGAGGAAGAGTCCGCACTTGCGATGCTTGCCGAAAGGCTGATGAGCGCCCCACCGAGTTCGCTGTCTCAGCAGTGGACAAAGGCCAGGGAGCAGGCCGGTGCGGTCGCGGATCAGGTGAAGGACGCGGTCACGGGTGCAGCCCAGTGGACGCGTGAGAAGTTGCCGACTCCGGCGGTGCCGTCGGTGGATACCGCTGAGGTGGTTGCTCGTGTTCAGGACAGCGCCAAGGCGGTGGGACGGCAGGTGGGTGCGGCGGTCGATCAACTCTCGCAGTCCACACGCGGCTTGTTCGACAGGATCACGCGCCGCGGGTGAACTGAATTCCGGGGCGCAGCAGGGCGCGGCGGCCCTGCCTACGTCCTCTTGAGCAGACGATCCAGTGCCGCGCGCGTCAGGAGCTTCAACAGCTTTCCTGCACCAGGCACGGGGAGCTTCGATCCGACCTCTTCAACCAGATCGGGGATGTGCTTCACCATCGCATCCGCCACCCCCTTCGGCACGCCGATGCGCTGGAGCATCGCGTAAGCAGACTCGTTCACTTTCCGCCTGTACTTTTCGGGTAATTTCGCGAGCGTTACGAACTCATTCCAGATGCGGGTGAGGGCATCGTTGAAGGTGCTGCCAGTCCCTGGCCCGAAAAGAAGCACTGGTTCACGCGTCGCCTGGGACTGGATGGCAGCGAGCAGCGAATCCCTCGACTGCGCTCGAAGGCCTGCGTAGAACTCCTCGAGCCGCCCGCCAGCAGCGAAACAGGTTGGAACAATGGCCTTGTACGCAAATCGCGTGAAAGCGGAACGATTCTTGTCGACCCAGGCCGACATCGGCTCTTCGTTCTCGCAACCGGTCACGGCGAGGACGACAGGAATTCTGTTCTGAGCCATCTTCTCGACAAAGAAGACATAGTCGTCGTCTTGCTCCTTGGTGATCCTGGAAGCTCTGGCAACGTGGATGAGCAAGTTGAACCCGTCGCGAGACTTCTCCAGCAAGTCGACAAGGGCAATCGCGGCCTTGTCCGCGGGCACGGTGCCGTGCAGGCTTTCGTGCAGGCCAACGGTATCGACAAGCACGACAGACGTGTCTCCGAAGGCGAACGGCGCATACAAATGCGCCTTGTCCGTCACTCCCCGTGCGCCGCTGTCTGTTGGCCGGGATCCGCCCGCCAGCCCGTTGCACAGGCTGGTCTTGCCGGTCCCTGTCGCCCCGAAAACGAGCACGCGCAGTTTCATCTGCTCTTCCTTTTCGTTCTTATCTGCCGACGGCACCGGCTCAGCCTTTTCCCCTCTGACGAACTTTCGACACGTCAGATGCACCGTGCAGAGCGGGTCGATGTTGCTGGCTCAGTGACCTCGGGATGACGTCCGCGGAGGCATCTGTGACGTCAGTCGTGCCACCGATCATCGAAGTCGGTGTGCCGCCGAATCGCGCCTCCGAACTCCCATGGGACGAGGGAGATCTCGGAATAAGGGAGGTGGACGATCAGCAACCTGGCGCGGATACTCGAAGGCGAGGGGCGCTCAAACCCCTCAACCGAAGGGCCGCACCCCGATCAGCGGCCCGTGCAGCCACATCGCGAAGACCAGCCAGGCGCCCAGGCCGACGGCCACGGTGATCGCGGTGCCCGCCGCCGTGCCGGCCGGGTAGACGGTGCCGGCGGCACGGTCGCGGGCGCGGGCGGCGCGGAAGCACAGCACGGCCCAGACCAGGAAGCCGCCGAACAGCAGCACATCGGCCAGCGTGTGGTTGGCCAGCAGGTGGCTGAGCGCCCAGACCTTGACGCCCAGCGTCATCGGGTGGTGCAGCCGCGCCTTGATCGCGTTGCGCGGCACGTAGGCCGCGGCCAGCAGGACGAAGGACACCACCGTGAGCAGCGACGCCAGGTGCCGCAGGCCCATCGACGGCGTCCACAGCGGCACCGGCGCCTGCCGGGCGACGCCATAGCCCCAGACCAGCAGCACGAAGCCCACGATCGAGACCACCGAGTACACGCCCTTCCAGCCGTTGGGGCCCAGCCGCGCGATCTGCGCGCCGCGCCAGCTTTCGGCGAAGATGCGCGTGGAATGCGCGCCGAGGAAGATCACGAGGCCGAGGATCAGCAGGGTCATGGCGCGGGCGCTCCGGGCAGACGTTGAGGGGCTGGGCGCGTGCCCCGGCAGCGCCGCGGCACACCCCGCATTCTCGCGGCAGCGCCCGGACCGGGCTGTCAGCAGGGCCGCGCCCCGGGCCGGCACGCTGCGCACCACCGTCATCGGCCGGCGCCACGGCCGCTGCACGCGACCCCGCCCCCCCGCCCCAAGCCCCCACAGCCCCACCATGACGCCCCCCCACACCGAAGCCACCACCGACTACTGGCAGGCGCTGATCGGCGCCGACGAAGCCGACCGCCTGCCGGGGCCGCCATGGCGCTTCGGCGTGCCGGTGCCGCTGCCCGACGGCCGCTTCCTCGTGCTGCCGATCCGCGCGCTGGCCGCCGAGCCGCGCCACGGCGTCGCGTCGCTGATCTGCAACCAGGCGGCGCTGGACGTGGTCGACGCGCTGTCGGCGATGCTGGCGCAGGCGCTGCGGCCGCTCGAGGCCGAGCTCGTCGTCGGCCTGCCCACGCTCGGGCTGGCGGTCGCGCCGCTGGTGGCGCGCGCGCTCGGCCACGCGCGCTACGCGCCGATGGGCTATTCGCGCAAGTACTGGTACGAAGAGGCCTGGTCGGCGCCGGTGCAGTCGATCACCTCGCCGCAGCCGGGCAAGCGCCTGTACCTGGACCCGAACCTGCTGCCGCTGCTGCGCGGCCGCCGTGTCGTGATCGTCGACGACGCGGTCAGCACCGGCACCACGCTGGGCGCCGCGTGGACCCTGCTCGAGCAGTGCAGCGCCGACGTCGCCGGAGCCGGGGTGCTGATGCGCCAGGGCCGGCGCTGGCAGCACGCCCTCGGCCCCGGCCGCGCCGCCCGCGTGACCGGCGTGTTCGACAGCCCGCTGCTGGCGCTGGGCGACGACGGCTGGGTGCCGCGGGAGTGAACGCGATCAACCGCTTGCTAGCGGGGAAAAGCGGTCTACTGCCGAATCTAGCTTCAATCAGGCGACGCACCCAAGCAGCGCACCAAGCGCTCCCGGCGCGGCACGTCGGCCTTGACGAAGGCGGCGAACTCCTCGGTGCTCAAGCCCCCGGGTTCAGAGAATTTGAGTGACAAGGCCGATGAGACGCAGCGTGAGGAAAATTACATCATTTGCAGCCGGACCCAGCCAAGATAGTCGCAACATCAGCCTTCATCTGCGTTAAAATTTGAGTTTGGACAGGACCCTTGAATGGTGTATTAATTTCGCGCTCCAAGATCTTGGCAGATCGACATAGTTCAGGTGTAAGAACGGGTGTACTCTTGTTGCAGGTGCTAGTGGCGTGCAAGAAAGCTGAGTTCGCTGTGATATTACTAAATGCTGGTAACCGCACATCAAAACCAGCTCTTTGAGCGTTGGATCCGATGGCCTTGGCAGCAGCGCACTGGGCTGCGGTTGTTATGGGCTTCGGCTGCGGCAACTGCACGGGCGGCAAACCAGTTTGAGCGTGCGACAACTCGACCGATAGCATAAGCAGCACCAGACCGGTCATTGATTTAAATTCGCGCATTGCTAACCCCTTGCTAAGTTAACCGTTTCGCTAGCCTATCTTCCCCGCGGCACGCTGTCAAGGCCAGTGAAAAGGCCCCGCCCCTTCGACAAGGAGCGGGGCCCGGGGGCAGGTGCCCGAGGAAGCTCAGACGCGCTCGAACACCGCGGCGATGCCCTGGCCGCCGCCGATGCACATCGTCACCAATGCGTAGCGGCCACCGGTGCGGTGCAGTTCGTAGATCGCCTTGGTGGCGATGAAGGCGCCCGAGCAGCCGATCGGATGGCCCAGCGCGATCGCGCCGCCGTTGGGGTTGGTCTTGGCCATGTCCAGGCCCAGGCCGCACGCCACGGCGATGGCCTGTGCCGCGAAGGCCTCGTTGGACTCGATCACGTCCATCTGGTCCAGCGTCAGGCCGCCCTTCTTCAGCGCTAGCTTCGACGCCGGGATCGGGCCCTCGCCCATCACGTCGTTGGGCACCCCGGCCACGGCATAGGACACCAGGCGCGCCATCGGCTTGTAGCCGGCCTTGGCGGCGGTGTCGGCGTCGCCCAGCACGAAGAAGGCCGCGCCGTCGTTGATGCCCGAGGCATTGCCCGCGGTCACGCTGCCGTCCTTCTTGAAGGCGGGCTTGAGCTTGGCCAGCGACTCCATCGTCGTGCCGGCCTTGACGTACTCGTCGGTGTCGAAGACGACTTCGCCCTTGCGCGTCTGCTTGACGATGGGCACGATCTGGCTCTTGAAGCGACCCTCGGCGATGGCCGCGGCGGCGCGGCGCTGCGACTCCACCGCCAGCGCGTCCTGGTCCTCGCGCGTGACGTTCCACTTGGTGGCCAGGTTCTCGGCCGTGATGCCCATGTGGCCGACGCCGAAGGGGTCGGTCAGCGCCGCGACCATCGCGTCGACGAGCTTGGTGTCTCCCATGCGGGCGCCGTTGCGCATCGCGGTGGACAGGTAGGCGCCTCGGCTCATGACCTCGACGCCGCCGCCGATGCCGTAGTCGCAGTCGCCCAGCAGGATGTTCTGCGCCGTCGTGACGATGCCCTGCAGGCCCGACGAGCACAGGCGGTTGACGGCCATCGCCACGCTGTCCATCGGCAGCCCGGCCTGGATGCTCGCCACGCGCGCCACGTAGGGGTAGCGGCTCTCGGTGGGGATGCAGTTGCCCACCGTGACGTAGTTGATCGCCTGGGGGTCGACACCCGAGCGCTCCACCGCCGCCTTCATCACCGTGCCGGCCAGCTCTGCCGGCTCCATGTCGGCCAGTGCGCCGCCGAAGGAACCGATCGCCGAGCGCGCCGCGCCCAGCACCACCACATCACGCTTGCTCATGGGATTGCCTCCTGCTCGAAAAACACATCAGTGTAAACCCTAGATTTCATCACCATGGGCTGGCGCGGGGCTTACGGCTTGGGGGCCGCGCGGGGCGCGGCGATGCGGGCGCAGCGCGCGCCCGCGCGTCGAAGGATCTGCCCGCTAGACTGCGCCTCACCCGACGTCGCCCGCCCGAGCCACGAGCCACCTGAGCAGCCATGCCCCGCCCCGCCCTCTTCCTGCGCGTCGAGCTTGGCAGCGGCCGGCTCGGACCGGGCAAGGTCGCGCTGCTCGAGCACATCCGCGACAGCCGCTCGCTGGCCGCGGCCGCGCGCGCGATGGGCATGTCCTACAAGCGCGCCTGGGAGCTCCTGGCGGCGCTGAACGCGATGTTCGACGAACCGGTGGCGGTGACGCACCCGGGCCGCAACGTCGCCGGCGCGACCGAGCTCACGCCCTTCGGCGAGCGGGTGGTGGCGCTGTTCCGGGCGGTCGAGGTCAGCGCCGCACGGGCCACGGCCAAGGCGGTGGACGAGCTCGCGGCTGCCAGCCGCGCCGCGCCCGCGGTGCCCGGCACGTCTAGTCCATCTGCCCCGCCTGATGCGCCTCAGCCGCCCGGCCCCGCGCCAGCAGCAGCGCGTCGGCGTGCAGCGCCACCGACTTGACCAGGCACCAGCAGCGCAGACCCGGCGCGAGCGCCAGGCGCTGCGCCGACTCGCGCGTGACGGCCGCGGCGAGCACCGTGCCCGGCCCCACGCGCACCTGCACCTCCACGTGCGGCGCGGGCCGGCCGGTGCCGGGGGCGCCGGCGCGGTCGGGCAGGCGCTCGATCACACGCTCGATGCGGCCCTCGATCCGGTTCGTGATGCTCAGGTCGACCGGCGGCGACAAGGCGAGCGCGACCTCGCGCGCCGGGATGCGCAGGCGCACCGGCGCGCCCGGGGGCAGGTCCAGCAGCGGCACGCGCAGCGCGAAGCCCTCGCAGGCCAGCGTGCTCAGGCCCAGGTCGGGGTCGTGGCCGGCGACGTGCCCGTGCACCAGCGCCCCGGCATCGGCGCCGCCGCGCAGCGGCGCGGCGCAGGGGTGCTCGAGCACCTCGGTCAGCGGCCCCGCCGCCACGGTCGCACCGGCCTCGAAAAGCACCAGCGCGCTGGCCAGGCGCAGCACCTCGTCGACAGCGTGGCTGACGTACAGCACGGGCAGGTCGAACTCGTCGCGCAGGCGCTCGATGTAGGGCAGCACCTCGGCCTTGCGCGGCGTGTCCAGCGACGCGAGCGGTTCGTCCATCAGCAGCAGGCGCGGCTGCGCCAGCAGCGCGCGGCCGATCGCCACGCGCTGGCGTTCGCCGCCCGACAGCGTGTGCGGCGCGCGCGCCAGCAGGGGGCCGAGCCCGAGCAGCGCGACCACGGCGTCGAAAGGCACGCGCGCCGGCTGCGCGCGCACGCCGGCGCGCTGCAGCCCGTAGCGCAGGTTGCCCTCCACCGACAGGTGCGGAAACAGCCGCGCGTCCTGGAACACCACGCCGAGCGCGCGCCGGTGCACCGGCAGGTCGATGCCGCGCGCGCTGTCGAAGAAGACCTCGCCGCCCACCTCGATGCGGCCGCTGTCGGGCCGCAGCAGCCCGGCCACCAGGTGCACGAGCGTGGACTTGCCCGCGCCGCTGGCGCCGAACAGGGCGGTCAGGCCCGCCAGCGGCAGGTCGATCTCGCAGCGGTGCTCGAAGCCGCCCAGGCGCTTGCGTGTGGCCACGCGCAGGCGGTGCGGGGCTGCGGTGTCCATCAGGCCTGCCCGATCTGGCGCCGCACGCGCTGCGCCAGGCGCTCGGAGACGACCATGGCCGCGAGCGCGAGCGCCAGCGACACCAGCACCAGGCGCAGCGCCGCAGCCTCGCCGCCGGGGGTCTGCGTGAGGCTGTAGATCGCCAGCGACAGCGTCTGCGTCTCGCCCTGCACGTTGCCGGCGAAGGTGATCGTCGCGCCGAAGTCGCCGAGCGCCGCAGCGAAGGCGACGACGCAGCCGGAGAGGATGCCCGGCAGCATCAGCGGCAGCGTCACCGTGAGGAAGACATCCAGCCGCGAGGCCCCGAGCGTGCGCGCCGCCTGTTCCAGTCCGCGGTCCACGGCCTCGAGCGCGAGCCGGATCGCGCGCACCATCAGCGGGAAGCTCATCACCGCCGCCGCCAGCGCCGCGCCCCAGCGCGTGAACACCAGGCGCAGCCCGAACCACTCCTGCAGCCATGCGCCGAGCGGCCCCTGGCTGCCGAACAGCAGCAGCAGGAAGTAGCCCACCACCACCGGCGGCAGCACCAGCGGCAGGTGCACCGCGGCGTCCAGCAGGCTCTTGCCGGGAAAGCGCGCGCGCGCCAGCAGCCAGGCCACGGCCACCGCCAGCGGCAGGCTCACCGTCACGGCCGCGAGCGCGATCTGCAGGCTCAGCAGCAGGGCGTCGAGTTCGAGCGCGGTCAGCATGGCCCGCAGGCTAACCCAGCCGCGCGCGGCATCACCGCGGCGTGAAGCCGTGGCGGCGGAAGACCTCGCGCGCCGCCTCCGAATCGAGCAGGCGCAGGAAGGCGCGCGCGGCCGGCCCGTCGTGCGCCGCCAAGGCCGCCACCGGGTAGCGGATGGGCGCGTGGCTCTCGGCCGGGAAGACCCCCGCCACGCGCACCCGGGACGAGAGCGCGGCGTCGGTTTCGTACACCACGCCCGCGGCGGCCTCGCCGCGCTCGACGAAGGCCAGCGCGACGCGCGCGTTGTCGGCCCGCACCAGGCGCGCCTGCGCCGCGCCCCAGGCGCCCAGGTGGGTCAGCGCCTGCTGCGCGTAGCGCCCCAAGGGCACGTGGGCCGGGTCGCCCGTGACCCAGCGGCCCTGGGGGCCGAGCAGCGCGCCCAGGTCGAAGCCGGGCTTCAGCACCACCTGCGCCGGGCTCGACGCCGGCACGACCAGCACGAGCCGGTTGCCCGGCAGCACGCGCCGCGTGCCGGCCGCCAGCAGACCGCGCTGCTCGAGATGGTCCATCCAGGCCTCGTCGGCGCTGGCGAAGACGGCCGCGGGCGCGCCCTGCTCGATCTGGCGCGCGAGGGTGCTCGACGCCCCGAAGGCCAGGCGCACAACGCCCAGCCCCTGTTCCCGGTGCAGCCGGGCGATGTCCTCGAAGGCGTTCTGCAGGCTCGAGGCGGCAAAGACGGTCAGCGCAGGGGCCTGGGCCCGGGCCTGCGGCAGCGGCGCGAGCGCGAGCAGGGCCGCGCCCAGGCCGGCGCAGCAGCGACGGCGGCCGATCGAGGGGGGGCGAGAGACGCGCACCGGGATATCCTATATTTAGCGAAACATAGGATAGCAGATGCCTCGGGTCGCCACCCCCACCCGCCTGCGCGACCCGCGCGCCGCGGCGACAATCGCGCCCCTGCGTCGGGGGGTGCCCGATGCCCCTGCGCGGACCATGTCAGAAGCACAAGACCCGACCTCGCCCGAAGCGGCAGCCCCGATCGCCGCGCCTGCGGCAGCCCCGCCCGCTGCGGTGGCCGGGCCGGACCCGGCCCTGGGGGTCGATGCGGGGGCCACATCGGCGCCCGGCATTCAGCCCCTCTCCCCTCGCGGGAGAGGGGTTGGGGAGAGGGGGGAACCCCGAGACCTCGGCACGGAACCCCCTCTCCCCCAGCCCCTCCCCCGCGAGGGGGGAGGGGAGCAAGGCCCGGGCGTCGAGGCGCCGGGGGCCGAAGCGCCAGTCGGTGGCGACAGCGGCGCCACATCGGTCTCTTCCCTTCGGGATGAGGGCTTGGGGACGGAGGGAAGCCCCTCCCTTGCCGGACCGGAGCAGGGCGAGGCCGCCGCCGAGCTCGTCCCGGCGAGCGAGCCGGCGGCCGTCACCCCCGAGATGAGCCCGGCCGCCTGCGCCGAGCGCCTGGCTGCGCTGTTCCCGGCGCTGTTCGGCGGTGAGGGCCCGCCCAAGCCGGTGAAGCTGCGCATCCATGCCGACATCCAGCAGCGCGCGCCCGGCGTGTTCACACGCAAGGCGCTGTCGATCTTCATGCACCGGCACACCACGGGCAACGCCTACCTCAAAGCCCTGCTGACGGCCCCGCACCGCCACGACCTCGACGGCCAGCCGGCCGGCGACGTGGCCGAGGAGCACCGCGCGGCCGCGAAGGAGGAGCTCGAACGCCGGCGCCAGATCGCCCTGGCCCGCCGCGCGGCCGGGCGCGGGCCGGGCGCCGGCCGCGGCGCGCCGGGCTCTGGGCCGCGCGGCCCGGGTGACCCGACTGGGCTCCCCCTGCCGGACCCTGCCGGCCCGCCCGACGCGCCACGGGCGCCCCGGACCGAGGCGGCCCCGCGCCGCGAGCGGCAGGGCCCCGGGCGGCCGGACCAGCCCCGCACGGCCGGCGCCCCCGCTGCGCGGCCGCCGCGTGCGGGCGGGCGCCCGCAGGGCGATCGCCGCCCCGACAACCGCCCCGAAAACCGTCTCCCCAACCGCCCCGGGCGCCGCCCTGAGCACGCCCCCGAGCGCCGGGCCGGCCCCAGGCCGGAGCAGCGGCCCGAACACCGGCCCGACCCCGGATTCCAGGGTCGACCCGCTGACGACACACGTCGCGTGCAGCCCGAGTCCGCTCCTGCCGGCCCCGAGGACGCCGCCCGGCGCGAGCGCGCCGCGCTGCTGCGCACCTACGAGGCCAGTTCGCTGAGCAAGGCCAACTTCTGTGCCCTCAAGCGCCTGGGCGAGGCCGAACTCGACGCCCTGCTCAGCCAGGCCCGCCGGGAGCGCGAGGCGCGCGGCGCGGCAGCAGCGACACCACGAGGGTGATCACCGTCAGCGGCACGATGAAGCTCATCATCGCGGCCGAGAAGGTGCCCAGCGCGTCTTGCTGCTGGGCGGCCAGGATCAGGTAGGAGACGTAGGCCGCGTAGTAGACGACGAAGACGCCGCCCTCCCAGCGCGCGATTTCGCGCCCGCTCAGGAAGACGGGCAGGCAGGCCAGCGCCACGGCCAGCATCACCCACAGGTCGAAGGCCAGCACCGAGGGCGCCACGCCCAGCCCGCTGCCGCCGGCCAGCACACCGGACAGCCCCAGGCAGCCGAGGATGTTGAAGGTGTTGCTGCCGACCACGTTGCCCACGGCGATGTCGCGCTCGCCCTTGAAGGCAGCCACCAGCGAGGCCGCGACCTCGGGCATCGAGGTGCCGGCGGCGACGATGGTCAGGCCGATCACCAGGTCGCTGACCCCCAGCGCCTTGGCGAAGGTCACCGCTGCCGTCACGAGCCAGTCAGCGCCCAGCACCAGCAGCGCGAGGCCGGCGGCGATCAGCGCCACCTGGACCGGCCAGCGCGCGTCCCAGGCGCCGCCGGGCGCGGGCTTGATCTCGGCGGCGTACTCGTCCTTCGCCGCCTGCGTCTGCGCGCGCGACTGCACGACGAGAAAGGCCGTGTAGGCGGTCAGCAGCGCCAGCATCAGGGCGCCGTCGACGACGCCGATGCGCCCGTCGAGCGCGAGCGCCAGCAGCAGCAGCGAGGCGCCGATCATGATCGGCACCTCCTGGCGGATCAGTTGCACGTCCACCACCAGCGGGACGATCAGCGCGCACATGCCCAGGATGAACAGCACGTTGAAGATGTTGCTGCCCACCACGTTACCGACCGCGATGTCGGTCTGGCCGCTGAGCGCGGCCCCGGCCGAGACGGCCATCTCCGGCGAACTGGTACCGAAGGCGACCACGGTCAGCCCCACCACCAGCGGCGAGATGCCCAGCGACAGCGCGAGCTTGGACGCGCCGCGCACGAGCAGGCTGGCACCCACGATCAGGGCCGCGAGGCCGGCCAGGAAGAGCAGCAGGTTCATGAGGGCTCCAGGGGGGTGGACGTCGCGCCCGCCCAGCGGGCGAACAGGGTGTGCAACTGCTCCAGACCGTCGGTCAGCGCGGCCGGCCCGGGCTGCAGGATGTCGCAGGACTTGATCTCGTGCAGCGCGGCGGTGCGCACGGCCGGCACCTCGGCCCAGCCCGGGCGCGCGGCCACGCGCTCAGGGCGGAACTTCTTGCCGCACCAGGAGCCCACGATCACGTCGGGCGCGCGGCGTGCCGGCCCCAGCGCGTCGGCGATGACGCGGTCGCGGCCCATGGCCTGCGCCGCGAGCTCGGGGAAGACGTCGTCGCCACCGGCCACGGCCATCAGCTCCGAGACCCAGCGGATGGCGCTGATCATCGGCTCGTCCCACTCCTCGAAGTAGACGCGCGGGCGCCGGGGCCAAGCCGCGGCGGCACGGGCGATCGCGTCATGGCGGGCCTGGCAGGCGGCGATCCAGGCTTCGGCGGCGGCCTGGGCGCCGACGAGCCCGGCCACCAGGCGCAGGGTGGAGAAGATCTCGGCCACGCTGCGCTGGTTGGTCACGAGCACGTTCAGCCCGGCGCGGATGAGCTTGTCGGCCAGCGCCGCCTGCATGTCGGAAAAGCCGATGACCAGATCGGGCTCGAGCGCGACGATGCGGTCCACCTTGCCGTCGAGGAAGGCGCTGACGCGCGGCTTCTCGCGCCGCGCCCGGGGCGGGCGCACGGTGTAGCCGCTGATGCCGACGATGCGCCATTCCTGCCCGAGCAGGTAGAGCCACTCGGTGGTCTCCTCCGTCAGGCAGACGATGCGGCAGGGACCGGAGGGGGTCATCGGCAGAGGTGTCCTCGGAGCGTGGTGCGCAGGGGTGCGGTCAGGCGGCGCGCATCGGATTCTCGGCGCGCGCGCGCCGCCCGGCATCCGCAAGGGTTGCTGTGCCTCAAGGCACGGTGCCGGCGTCACATCGACGGCACGGCTTCTTTCGCTGCCGCGCCGCGCCCGACTGCCGCACCTGGCTGTGGATCACCGACACCGTGGGGACGGTGAACCCCCCACGTCTACAGGAACCTCGGCTTCGAGCCCGAGTCCCTGATGCCGGTCACCGTGGGCACGCATTTCAGCCAGACCTTGGTGGGCCATCCGGCTTCGACATGACGCACGTGCCCTGCAAGGGTCCGGCCCCGGCGATGCAGGACGTCATCGGCGGCCAGGCGGCCTGCGGCTTCCTCGCCGGCCCTGCCCGAGGGGCCCACCGTCGCCGACAAGCTGCGCGCTGGCGACCAGAACGTCGTCGCGGGCACCCCGGCCGAGGCCGCGGCGATGCTTGCCGCCGACAGCCGCAAGTGGGGCGAGGTGGCGCGGCAGATCCAGCTCGGGCTCGATTGAGCGCCGGCCTGCGTCACACCCAGCCCGCGTCGACGAGCACTCCCTGCGCGGTGATCATGCGGCTGTCGTCCGAGGCGAGGAAGAGCACCATGCTCGCGATGTCCTGGCCTTGCAGCCGCCCCGGCAGCAACTGGTTGCGGTCCATGGCCTGCTCGCCCTCGGCGTCCACCCACAGGCGCCGCTGCTTCTCGGTCATCACCCAGCCGGGGAGGACCTGGTTCACGCGGATGCGGTCGCGCCCGAGCTCGTGCGCGAGCGTGCGGGTCAGGCCCGTCATCGCCGACTTGCAGGTGGCGTAGGCACTGAGGCTGGCCGACTTCGTCAGCCACGAGGTCGAGCCGACGTTGACGATCGCGCCTTTGCCGCGCCGCTTCATGTCGGGCACGACCGCCTGCGCGGCGAAGAAGGCCGGGCGCAGGTTGACGGCCACGGTGGCGTCGAACTGCACGACGTCCATCGTCGCGAAGTCATGCCGCAGGTCGTCGGCGACGTTGTTGACGAGCACGCCGATGTCACCGAAGGCGGTGCGCGTGGCGTCCACCGCGGCGCGCAGCTCGTCGATGTTCGTCACGTCCCCGCGGGTGAACAGGGGCGGCGTCCGGGCGTCGGCCATGCGGGCCGCCAGCGCCTGCGCCCCGGCCACGTCGATGTCGACGAAGCCGACCTTGGCGCCCTGCGCTGAGAAGGCGCGCACGATGTCCGCGCCGATGCCGGTGGCCCCGCCGGTGATGAACACCGGCACGTCCTGCAGGCTGGGGTAGCGGGCCGCCAGGGCAGGGTCGGATCCGTTCGTCTCGCTCATCCTGAACCTCCTCGGTGCGGCCGCCGCCTGCCGCGCCGCGGGCACGCGCCTCAGCGCTGGAGCGGGACGCTGCGCGCGGCGCCGCGCAAGGTGACCTTGGACTGACCGCGCGAGCCGGCCACCTGGACATCGACGCGCCGGATGCGCTTGAAGGTGTCGGCCAGTCCCACTTCGAGCGTCTTCAGCGCGTCCGGCTGGCTGCAATCGTAGGCGATCTGCGCCTCCAGCTCGGCGTGCCCGTCGGCGCTGCCCTTGGCCGCGCCCGGTCGCGCTTCAAGCACCGGCGCCGCCACCTCGGCAGACACGCGCCGGCATCCGGCGGCTGCATCGAGCCTGAACAGGGCGTCGGGCTGTCGCAGCCGTGCCAGTACGTCGGCAGCGGCGCGGCGCTCGGCGTCGGTGCGCGGCGCGCGCTCGAAGCCGACCAGGCTGTCCAGCGGCGCCTTCAGGCTCAGCACCACGCGCGGCCCTTCGAGCGCCACGTCCAGCGCAACGACGCCGTGGACATGCGGCGCGGCCAGTGCGGCCGTGGTGAGAGCACTGCAGGCCAGGCCCGCTGCGGCGAAAGCTTGCTTCGTGACGATCATCGATCCATCCTCCTGCCACCAGGTCACGTGCCCAGAGCCTGCGCCAGCGTCGTGACGTTGTGCTCGAACATCTTCAGGTAGCTGTCGGCCGGGCCGCCCGGCCGCGACAGCGCGTCGGAGTACAGGGTACCGCCCACGCGCGCGCCAGCCTCGCGCGCGATGCGCTCGACCAGCCTGGGGTCGCTGATGTTCTCGACGAAGATGGCCCGCACCTGCTGCTGCCGGATCTGGCGGATCAGGCGCGCCACGGTGGCTGCAGAGGGTTCGCTGTGCGTGTTCCAGCCCTGCGGCGCGAAGAAATCGATGCCGTAGGCCGCGCCGAGGTAGCCGAAGGCGTCGTGGGAGACGATGGCGCGCCGCTGCTCGCGCGGCACGGCCGCCAGGCGTCCGCGCAAGCGCTGGTCCAGTGCGTCGATGCGGGCGAGGTAGTCGGCGCGGCGGCCGGCGATCTCGGCGGCGCTGTCGGGCCAGCGCGTGGCCAGCGCCTCGGCGATGCGCGTGACGTAGTGCCGCGCGTGCGCGAGGTCGTGCCAGGCGTGCGGGTCGACGTCGTGGGCGTGCCCGTGCCCATGCCCATGGCCGCGGGACCCTGCACCGCGGCGTACCTTCAGCCCCTCTGCGGCGACCGCCACCGTGCCGCGATAGCCCGACGCCCGCACCAGCCGTTCGATCCAGCCCTCGAAGCCCAGGCCGTTGACGAGCACGAGGTCTGCCTGCGCCAGGCGCCGGCCGTCTGCCGGACTGGGCTTGAACACATGCGCGTCGGTGTCGGGCCCGACCAGGGCGGTGACCTCGACCCCGGCGGGCGCGACCTCGCGCGCCATGTCGGCCAGGATCGAGAAGGAGGCGACGACGCGGCCGGCTTGCGCCGGCTGGGCCCGCGGCGTCCCGGCCGCGCCCAGGGCCAGCATGCCCAGCAGCCAGTGGCGCCGCAGCGGCTGCATCGGAAGGGTGGAGTCGGGTGGCGGAAACATCATCGTGGGCAGGCGGGCAGGGACATGGACGCTCGCCCTCTCAGGCGGTGTAGTGCAGGCGCGCGCGCCAGCGCCGCGGCAGGATGCCGTCGCGCCGGCCGAGCAGCACCGACAGCAGGTAGAAGGCGCCGCACACGAGCACGATGCAGGGGCCGGAGGGCAGCTCGGTGTGGTAGCTCAGCAGCAGGCCGGCCGCCCCGGCGCCCGCGCCGATGGCGGCCGCCAGCGCGCACATCGGCACGACGCGGGCCACCCAGAAACGGGCCGCGGCCGCCGGCAGCATCATCAGGCCGACGGCCATCAGCGTGCCAAGGGCCTGGAAGGCGCTGACCAGGTTGGCCACGAGCAGCACGAGGAAGGCGAGGTGGGCTGCGGCCCCGGGGCCGCCCACGCTGCGCAGGAAGCCGGGGTCGCAGCTCTCCAGCAGCAGGGGCCGCCAGGCCAGGGCCAGCGCCCAGAGCGTGAGCGTGGTGACCCCGGCGATCTGCAGCAGCGCCGCGTCGTCAACGGCCAGCACGCTGCCGAACAGCAGGTGCATCAGGTCCACCTGGCTGCCGCGCAGCGACACCAGCAGCACGCCCAGCGCCAGGGCCGTGAGGTAGAAGGCGGCGAAGCTCGCGTCCTCGCGCTGCGGCGTGGCGCGGGTGACGAAACCGGCGCCCAGCGCCACCAGAAGCCCGGCGACGAAGCCCCCGAGGCTCAGCGCCGGCAGCGACATGCCCGCCAGCAGGAAGCCCGCCGCCGCGCCCGGCAGCACGGCGTGCGACATCGCGTCGCCCACGAGGCTCATGCGCCTAAGCACCAGCAGGCAGCCGATGGGCGCGCTGCCCAGGGCCAGCGCGAGCGTGGCCACCAGCGCGCGGCGCATGAACGCGAACTCGGCGAAGGGCTGCAGCCAGGTGTCCATGGGAAGGTTTGCCGCGGCCTCGGGCTCTCAGGCTCCCGGGCCCTCAGGCGGCGCGCCGGCACACGCCGGCCTGATCGTCCCAGGCCTCGGCCATCTGGCGCGCGCGGAAGAGATGGGCCGCCTGCAGCACCTGCGCCGTCGGCCCCCAGGCCACGGGCTCGCGCGCCAGCAGCAGCACCTCGTCGAAGTGCGCGCGCACCTGCTCCAGGTCGTGCAGCACCGCGATCACGGTTCGCGCCTCGGCGCGCCAGCGCGCCAGCAGGCCCAGCAGGTCGGCCGTCGTGCGCGCGTCGATGGCGTTGAAGGGCTCGTCCAGCAGGATCAGCCCGGCATCCTGCAGCAGCAGCCGCGCGAACAGGGCCCGCTGCGCCTGGCCGGCCGACAGCTCCGAGAGCAGCCGCCCGGAGAAGCCCTCGAGCCCGACCGCGCGCAGCGCCTCGCCCACGCGGGCGTGATCCTCGGCGCGCAGCCCGCGCAGGACGCCGATGCGCGACCACAGGCCCATGGAGACGATCTCCCCCACCGTGAGCGGGAAGCTGCGGTCCAGCTCGCTGGCCTGCGGCAGCCAGGCGACGCGCAGCGCCGGATCGCGCTCGATGCGGCCGGACCAGTCCACGCGCGCGCCGCCGAGGGCCGCCAGCAGCGAGCTCTTGCCCGCGCCGTTGGGCCCGACGATGGCCGTGGCGCGCCCCGCCGCGAAGGCGCCGCTGAGGTGATGCACGGCCGGGTGGCCGCGCCAGGCCACCGTGAGGTCGTGCAGGCGCAGCGCCGGCACGGCAGCCTGCTGCTCCGGCGCCTGCGGCACGGACCCGGGGGACGGCAGGGTGCCAGGTCTCATGACAGCGCCCAGGCCACGGCCAACCAGAGGAAGGCCAGCACGACGGTGACTCGCGCCAGGCGGCCCAGGGCGCTGCCGCTCAGCACGGGAGGCCCCTGCCCGGCAGCGCCGCGCGCGGGCTCAGGTTGCCGCTGCAGCCCGCCGACGCGGGCCGCAATCGCCGCAGCGCCCGTACAGCGTCAGGTCGTGGTCCTCGACCGTGAAGCCGGCCGGCGCCAGGCGCGACAGGTCGCCCGGGCAGGCGTGGACGTCGAACACGCGCTGGCAGCGCGTGCACTGGAAGTGATGGTGGTGGCGATGCCCGGCGAGCTCGAAGCGTGGGTTCTCGCCGGGCAGGTTGACCGGCCGCAGCTCGCCCTCCTCGACCAGGGTCTTGAGGTTGCGGTAGACGGTGGCGATGCTCAGGCCCGGCACCTCGGCCTGCGCGGCCTCCAGCACCTCGGCCGGCAGCAGCGGCCGTGCCGCGCGCTCCAGGGCGTCGCGGATGGCCGAGCGCTGGCGGGTGTTGCGTTCCATGGCGCGAGAGTAATGGAAACACGATCTTGTGCTGGATTGGTATTGCGAGTGCATTCTCAGTATACTATGCGGCTTTGTTCCCTTTTCCCCATCGCCATGGTCATTCGCCCCCGTCCGACCTGCCCCATCGTCACCTTGCTGGCAACCTGCGCCGTGCTGGCGAGCCTGTCCTCGGGCGCGCAGGCGCAGGCGCAGCCGCGCCAGCCGGACTGGCAACTCGGCGGCGTGCTCGACGTGGCCGCCTCCTCGCGCGAGATCGCCTTCGGGCAGCGCGACAAGGGCCTCGGGCTCGGCCACAGCGACGTTTCGCTGCGCGGACCGCTCGGCCGCGCCCTGTCGGCGCAGTTCACGTTGGCGGCGCACACGCACGACAGCAAGCTCGAGGCCGAGCTCGAGGAGGCCTGGGTCGAGACCCGCACCCTGCCCGCTGGCCTGCAGCTGCGCCTGGGCCGCTTCGCATCGCAGGTCGGCCGGCTCAACGAGCAGCATCCCCACGCCGACGACTTCGTCGAGCGGCCGCTGCTGCACCGCGCATTCTTCGGCGGGCATTGGTTCGACGACGGCCTGCGCCTGAACTGGACCGCGCCCACGCCCGTCTACCTGCGTCTGGGCGCGGAGGTCCTGCGCGGCCAACAGCTGGTGCACGAGGTGGCCTCGGCGCGCTCGCCCGGCGCGCTCACGCTGAACGCGCGCGCAGGCGGCGATCTGGGCGTCGGCTCGAGCTGGCAGCTCGGACTGTCCTGGTTGCACAACCGGCGCGAGGCCGAGCCGGAGGATCCTGCAGCCCCGCACGAGCACGAGGCCCACGGCGCGCATTTCAGCGGCAAGCGCACGGCCCTGGTCGACCTGACCTGGAAATGGGCGCCGCAGGGCAACAACCGGCAACGCCAGCTCGCCATCAGCACCGAGATCGCACGCATCCGCGGCATCAACCGTCACGACACGGGCACACAGCGGCACGCCGCGGGCACGCTCGCGGTGGTGTGGCGTCACACGCAGGCCTGGGAGTTCGGCCTGCGCGCCGACTGGCTGCTGGCCGACCACCCGCACCTGAGCGACTTCGAACCGCTGCGGCTGCGCGAGCAGGCGCTGATGGTGGCCTGGAAGCCCACCCATGCGCAGGCCCTGCGCCTGCAGTTCACGACCCAGCGCGACGCCCTCGATGTCGACGACGCGGCTCGCCGCTCGGTGCAGCTGCAGTACGTGCTGAGCTTCGGCGCCCATGGTGCGCACTCGTATTGACCTTCCGGCCTCGGGCCCCAGGACCTTGGGCCTGCCGCGCTGGTTCCGTGCAGCGCTTGTGGCCGCTGCGGCTGCATGGGCTGCGGCGGCGGCCGCACCGGTCGCCGCCTTCACCGTCTTCGCCTGCGAGCCGGAGTGGGCAGCGCTCGCCCGCGCCCTGCTGCCGCAGGCCCGGGTCCACGTGGCCACGACGGTGCAGCAGGACCCGCACCACATCGAGGCCCGGCCGGCACTGATCGCGCAGCTGCGCGGCGCCGACCTCGCCGCCTGCACCGGCGCCTCGCTCGAGGCCGGCTGGCTGCCCACGCTGCAGCAGCGCGCCGGCAACCCCCGGGTCCAGGACGGTGCCCCCGGCATGTTCTACGCCGCCGACCACGTGGTCCTGATCGACGTGCCGCAGCGCGGCGCCGCGGCGCTGGCCACGCCGTTCGCCGGCGACGTGCACGCCGAAGGCAACCCGCACCTGCACGCCGACCCGCGCCGCCTGCTCGAGGCGGCGCGCGCGCTGGCGGCGCGGGTACAGGCGCTGCAGCCGGCGCAGGCAGGGGCCGTGGGCGAGCGCCTCGCGCGCCTGGAATCCCGCCTTCTGGCCCGCATCGGCGACTGGGAGCGCCGCGCCGCGCCGCTGCGAGGCCGCGCGGTGGCCGTGCAGCACGGCAGCCTGGCCTACCTCTGGCGCTGGCTGGGCCTGGTGCCGGTGGCCGACCTGGAGCCCCTGCCCGGCATGGCGCCCGCGCCCGGCCACCTGCAGCGCGTGCTGCAGGCGCTGCGCCCGAAGCCGCCGCTGGCCATCGTCATCGCCCGGCACCAGGACCCACGTCCCGGCCGCTGGCTGGCCGCGCAGTTCGGCGGCAGTGTGCCCCTGTTGGTGCTGCCGGCCACTGTGCCCGACGACAGCGCCCCCGAGGCGATCGAGGACTGGTTCGAGCAGATGCTGCAGGCCCTGCTCAAAGCCGCCGGCGCGTGACCGGCTGAGAGCCTGAGAGGCCGAGAAAGCGCGCCCCGGGCCATGGACACCTGGTTCCTCGCGCCAGCGCTGGCGCTGCTGGCTGGCCTCGCTGCCCTGGCCCCGCTGGGCGTGCAGGTGCTTGCGCGCGGCGTCGTCTTCATCGATCTTGCGGTGGCGCAGGCCGCTGCGGCGGCCGGGCTGGCCGCGGGCGCCCTCGTGGACCACCCCGCGCCGCTGACCACCCAGGCCTGGGCGGCTGCGGGCGCCCTGCTGTGCGCCGGGCTCGTGGCTTTTCTGGCGCGGCGCTGGCCGCAGCAGCGCGAGGCCCTGATCGGGCTGGTCTACGTTGTGGGCGCCAGCGTGGCCGTGCTCGCCGCCCGCGCCGATCCGCACGGGCGCGACCGCCTGCTCGAACTGCTCGCCGCCGACCTGCTGTGGGCCGGCTGGCCGCAGGCTGCCCTGCTGGCGACGGTGGCTGCCGGCCTGCTGGCCTTGCAGCGACTGGGCGCCGGCGTGCTCGCGCGCGACCGTGGTTTCTACCCGGTCTTCGCGCTCGTGGCGAGCGTCGCCGTGCCGGTGCTGGGACTGTTCGTGGTGTTCGCGGCGTTGATCGCACCGGCGCTGTGGGTGCGCCTCGGCCTGGGTCTCGGGCGGGCACTTGCGAGCGCAGTGGCGGCGGGGGCGCTCGGGCTGCTCGGCTCCTGGCTCTGGGACGCCCCCAGCGGGGCCTGCGTGGCACTGGCGCTCGCGCTCTGGGGCGCGGCCAGCGCGGCCGCCGGACGCTCGCGCTGAAGTGGTGTTGGACGCGCTGGCGGGCGGGGAATGCCGGCCCCCCAATAATGCGGCGCGATGAAAAGCCTGCGATCGCACCTGCTGCGCACCTTTGTCACCGGCGCGCTGGCGGCCTTGCCGCTGGTGGCCACGGTCTTCGTGTTCTGGTGGGCCATCCGCCTGCTGTGGACCTGGCTCGGCCCGGGCAGCGCGGTGGGCGCGGTGCTGGGCGGCATCGGCCTGGGCGTGACCGGCTCCGAGATCGCGGGCTACCTTCTCGGCCTTGCCATCGTCGCACTGGCCGTCCTGCTGCTCGGCGTCTTCATCGAGCGCGCCGTGGGGCGCAGTCTGGCCCGCCTGGTGGACCGCCTGCTGCGCCGCATCCCGCTCGTGCGCACGGTGTGGGACCTCGCGCAGCGCATGGTCGGGCTGCTGCAGCAGGGGCCCCAGGGCGGCGCCGACGGCGGGGCGCGCTCGATGACGCCGGTGTGGTGCCATTTCGGCGGCCCGGGGGGCGCGACGGCGCTGGCGCTGCTGTCCAGCACCGAGCCGGTGCTCGTGGGCGGTCGGCGCTGCCTGGCGGTGCTGGTGCCGACGGCGCCGGTGCCCATCGGCGGCGGCCTGCTGTTCGTGCCCGAGGACTGGGTCAGCCCCGCCGACGTCGGCGCCGAGGCCCTGACCAGTATCTACGTCTCGATGGGGGTGACCGCGCCGCAGTACCTGCCGCGGCCCGGGGCTTCGGCGCAAGGCTGACGCGACCGCGCGCCTTCAGGGTGCCAGGTGGGCCTGCAGGAAGCGCAGCAGTTCCTGCGCCGAGGCCTCGCGGGCCTGCGGGTGTCCCCCCAGCATGGCGCGGCCGCTGGGCGTGCCGCCGACGTTGCGCACCTCGCGCGGCGGGTGCGCGCGGTCGAAGCCGTGGTGGCTGCCGGGGAATTCGATGTAGGTCACCGGCGGCGTGCCGTCACGCGCGGCCAGCCGCCGCACCAGACGGCGGCAGGGCGCTGCCGCGGTCCAGTCGTCCAGCGCGCCGCTCATCACCAGCAGCGGCGCCACGGGCGTGAAGCCCGGGGACTTCTCGATCGCTGAACAGCCGGGGTAGAAGGCCACGAGCGCAGCGGGCCGGACCGCCGCCCGGGCAAGCTCGGTGCTTGCGGCATCGGCGGTCCACAGCACGGTCTGGCCCCCGTGCGACCAGCCGAGCACGCCCAGCCGGCGCGCGTCGATGCCGGGCTGGGCCGCGAGCCACGACAGAGCGCCCAGCGCATCCAGGCGCCGATGCGCCTCGGTGATGTGGCGCTCCGCAGGCTTCTGGCTGCAGATCGACCTGCGGCCGCGCGGCTCGAAGCTCTCGGGGAACACCACGCCGATGCCGGCCTCGTTGAGCAGGCGGGCGTAGCGCAGCGCGAACTCGCCGGGCCGCCCGTCGCGGACATCCAGGCCGCCGCAGCCGTGCAGCGCGACCACCGCCGCGCCCCCGGGCGCCGGCGCCGGAAACCAGTAGGCGGGCACGCGAACGCCGGGATCGAGGCTGTCGATGTGCACGCGCGCGGCCCCGTCCGCGGCGGCCATCGCCAGCGAGCTGCACCCCGCCAGCACGGCCGCAGCCAGGCGGGGAGCCAGGGCGCGGACGGCGCCGATCGCCTGAACAAGGGTGGACGTGCCCATCAGATTTGCCATTTCAGAAAACTTGAGCCATAGTTTCCCCCATTGACAACAGGGGCGGTACGGCTGCTGCGTCAGGGGCCCGCGCGCGCAGCAGGCTCGGGCCCGCGCCGCTCCCGACCCAGGGGACTCCCATGCCACTGTCCATCCACACCAGCACCTCCGCCTTGGCCAGCCAGCGCCACCTGGCCCAGACCGGTCGCCTGCTCGCCACCACGGTCGAGCGCCTGTCCTCCGGCCTGCGCATCAACCGCGCCAGCGACGACGCCTCGGGCCTGGCGATCGCCGAGCGCATGCTGGCGCAGCTGCGCGGCAGCGACGTCGCGGTGCGCAACGCGAACGAGGCGATCTCGATGGCGCAACTGGCCGAGGCCACGATCGGCTCGATGACCGACACCCTGCAGCGCATGCGCGAGCTCGCCGTCCAAGCTGCCAACGGGAGCCTGACCGCGGGCGACCGCGACCTGCTGCAGGCCGAGTACGCCGACCTGGCGAGCGAGGTCGCCCGCGCGGTCGGCGACACGGCCTACCTGGGCACGACCTTGCTGGACGATGCCGAAGCCATGAGCTTCCAGGTCGGCCCGAACCGCGGCGACGCGGTCGAGGTGAACGACACCGACCTCTCCGCCCTGCCCGCCACCCTGGGCACCATCGACGGCGCCGACGCCACCAATGCCGGGGTGGCGCTGGACGCGCTCGATGCCGCGCTGGAGACGGCCGCAGCCCAGCGCTCGCGCTGGGGCGCGGTCGTGAACCGGTTCGACACCATCGTCTCGGGCCTGACGGCGGGCTCAGGCGCTCTCGCGGCGGCGCGCGGGCGCATCGTCGACGCCGATTACGCGGCCGAGACGGCGCAGCGCATGCGCCTGCTGATCCAGCAGGAGGTCAGCGTGGCGATGCTGACCCAGGCGAACACCCAGCCCCAGCTCGTGCTGCGCCTCCTGGCGAGCTGAGCGGCTGGGTCGGCTGAGCGGACTCGAGCTCAGCCCGCCGACTCGATCACCCCGCCGCCCAGGCAGACCTCGCCGTCGTAGAGCACGGCCGACTGCCCGGGGGTCACCGCCCACTGCGGCGCGTCGAAGCCGAGCTCGAAGCCGCCGTCGGCCGCGCTGACGCGGCAGGCGGCATCGGTCTGGCGGTAGCGGGTCTTGGCCGCCAGCGTGCCCGGCGCCGGGGGCGCGCCGGCCACCCAGCTGGTGTCGATGGCGTGCAGCCGCTGCGACTGCAGCCACGGGTGGTCGTGCCCCTGCACGGCCACCAGTCGGTTGTGCGCCAGGTCCTTGCGCGCCACGTACCAGGGCGCATGCGCGCTGCCGCCGGACTTCAGCCCGCCGATGCCCAGGCCCTGGCGCTGGCCCAGCGTGTAGAAGCTCAGGCCCACGTGGCGCCCGATCTCGCGCCCGCGCTCGTCGACGATGGGGCCGGGCTCGTGGCTCAGGTAGCGGTTCAGGAACTCACGGAAGGGCCGCTCGCCGATGAAGCAGATGCCGGTCGAGTCCTTCTTGCGCGCGTTGGGCAGGCCGATCTCGGCGGCGATGCGCCGCACCTCGGTTTTGCGCAGCTCGCCCACCGGGAACAGCGTGCGCGCGAGCTGGCCCTGGTCCAGGCGGTGCAGGAAGTAGCTCTGGTCCTTGGCCGCATCCAGCCCCTTGAGCAGCTCGAAGCCGCCGTCGACGCGCTGGCGCACGCGCGCGTAGTGGCCCGTGGCGATGCGCTGCGCCCCCAGGCGCAGCGCATGGTCGAGGAAGGCCTTGAACTTGATCTCGGCATTGCACAGCACGTCCGGGTTGGGCGTGCGCCCGGCGCGGTACTCGCGCAGGAACTCGGCGAACACGCGCTCGCGGTATTCGGCGGCGAAGTTCACGTGCTCGAGCTCGATGCCCACGACGTCGGCCACCGCCGCGGCATCGACGAAGTCGACGTTGGAAGAGCAGTACTCGCTGTCGTCGTCGTCCTCCCAGTTCTTCATGAAGAGGCCGACGACCTCGAAGCCCTGCTGCTTGAGCAGCCAGGCGCTCACCGCGGAATCGACACCGCCGGACAGGCCGACGACCACGCTTTCGCCGGCCCCGGCAGCGCGCGGCGGGGCGCCCTCCGGGATCATGGTTTTCCGGCCTCTGGCGGCGGCGCCTCGACCGCGTCCGCAGACGCCGGCGGCAGCGCCTCGGGGGGCGCGGCCCAGCCCAGTGGCGCCGGCCCGATCTCGGGGCCGCTGCCGGGCAGCGGCTTCAGCGGCGAGAGCGCGTCGAGCAACTGCCCCGAGTGCGTTCGCAAAGCCTGCGCCGCCGCGGCATTGCGCTCGGCGGTCAGCGCGGTCTGGCGTGTGGCCTGGTCGAGCGCCAGCAGCGTGCGGTCGATGCGCTCGGCGTCCTCGGCCTGCTCGCGTGCAAGCAGGTCCAGCCCGGCGCCGGAGCGCGCAAGACGGCCGGCCGCCCCGCCCAGGGACTGCAGCGCCGCGTCGGCCTGCGCTGCCAGCGCCTGCACGCGTTGCGCTGCGGTGGCCTCGTGGCCCGCGGCCCGGGCGCGCAGCTCGCGCGCCGTGTCGGCGCAGCGCTGCGCGAGTTCGCGAGCCTGGCTCGCGAAAGCCGCGCCCGGGCCGTCCGTGGTGCCGGATCGGGCGGCTTCGAGCCCGGCATTGACCGCCAGCAGCCGGGCCTGGAAGGCGACCCCCTCCACCGCCTGCCCCAGTTCCGCGAGGCGGTGGTCGTCGTTCTGCAGCTCGCGCAGGCCGTCGAAGGCCGCCGCCATGGCCGCGCCGCCGCGCCCGGCCAAGCCCTGCAGCTCCTCGGCGAGCGCGCCCGCCTGGCGCGCCTCCTCGGCGCCGCGTCGCAGCGCCGCCCCCAGGGCCTGCACCGTAGCCAGCGCCTGCTGCAGGGTCGCCGCCTGCTGGTCGACGCGCCCGCGCAGCTCGTCCTGCCCGGCCGCCAGTTGCTGCCCGGCGCCGGCCGTATCGTGCGCCGCATGTCGCACCGCCAGCGCCAGCGCAGCCAGCGCCTCGCGCATGCGGTCGAAGGCGTCGACCACGCTGTCGCGCGCGTCGCGGCGGTCCAGCGCGTGGTACAGCTCGCCCTGGCCCAGCCGCTCGGCCGCGGCCTTCAACTGGCCGGGGTCGGTGCCCAGTTCCCGGCGCAGCCCGCGCACTGCCCACAGGCCCAGCAGCGCGGCCAGCGCGGCGGCTCCCACGATCGCGGCGGCCAGGGCGCGCTGCAGGGTGGTGCGGGTCTCGAGCGCCCCCTGTTCCTGCGCGAGCGCGGCGCGTCTCACCGCTTCGGCGTGGGCCTGCAGGGCCTGCACCCAGGCCTGCAGCGCGGCCGGGGTGTCCGTCGCCGGCGCCGGCGGCGCGTCGGCCACGGCGTCGGCCCCGGGGTCCGCGGGCGGCAGCAAGGCCAGCCGGGCGCGCGCGGCTGCCGCATCCAGCGCGGCGCGCTCGGCCTCGGCTTGGAGCGCGGGCGGCAGGGCCTGCAACTGTTCCCGCAGGCTCGCGTAGCGCTGCAGCGCCGGCTCCGCCGGCGCGGCGGGTTTGGCGGGTGTGGCGGGCGCAAGGGCCGCCAGCGCCGCGGTTTGCAACTGCATCGCCAGCTCGAGTTCGCGCGCATCGCGCTGTGCCTGGGCCTCCAGGGCGGCGTCGCCGCGCACGAGCGCGCCCAGGGCCGCGCCGCCGGCCGCGGCGATGACGAGGACGATGGCGCCGAAGGCGAGCGCCAGGCGAGCGGCGGTGGACAGGCGTGCAGGCATGAGGGAGCGAAGTATCGGCAATTGCCACGCGTCCGGACGCCTGCCGCGGCTTCAATGCGACGGCGCGCGCGCCTGCAGTCGGACGGCCAGGGCTGGCGCCGGCCGGCGCGGGCAGGCTCGGCGTCTCAGACCGGCTCCGGCACGAGCCGGGTTGCCGGCGCGCGCAGCAAGGCCGATGCGGCGAGCAGTTGTACGCGTTGCCCGTCGTGCCAGGTCTCGCCGCGCAGCGCCCGAGCGGCAGGCTCGCCCGGGGCCTCGGCGGCGCGCGCGGCGCCACCAGGCAGCAGCACCAGGTCGCCGACGGCGTCCACCCGGGCCGCGGCGAGACGCGCGCCGTCGCGCAGCAGCACGTGGAGGGCCGCTCCGTGCCCCGAGACCCGCGCGGCGGTGGGCGGCGTCCCGTCGGTCGCGCCCAGCGCCGCCGCGAGGTCGAACACCGGCACCACGGTGCCGCGCGCGGCGACCAGCCCCAGCAGCGGCGGCGCCATGCCCGGCAGCGGCGCGGGCGCGGTGGCCGGCAGCACCTCCAGCACGGCCTCGGCCGCGAGGCCGAAGATCTGGCCGCCCGCTTGGCACAGCAGGACGGGTCGGCCCACGGCCGGCCCGGAGGCCGGCAGGTGGCCGGGCGGGGGTGCCGTGGTGGCCATAGACGAGAGGGTCATGGGCTGGGAGCCGGGAGCGCCGCGCCCGCGCGCAGGCGCGGGCTGGTCGTTCAGTGGTTCAGGATCTTGGACAGGAAGTCCTTGGTGCGCTCGCTGCGCGGGTTGGCGAAGAACTCGTGTGCGGTGTTCTGCTCGACGATCTGCCCCTGGTCCATGAAGATCACGCGGTCGGCCACCTGGCGCGCGAAGCCCATCTCGTGCGTCACGCACAGCATGGTCATGCCCTGGCCGGCAAGCTCGATCATGACGTCGAGCACCTCGTTGATCATCTCCGGATCCAGCGCCGAGGTGGGCTCGTCGAAGAGCATGATCTTGGGTGTCAGGCACAGCGCGCGCGCGATGGCCACGCGCTGCTGCTGGCCGCCCGAGAGCTGCAGCGGGAACTTCTGCGCCTGCTCGGCGATGCGCACGCGCTGCAGCTGCGCCATCGCACGCTCCTCGGCCTCTTTCTTGGGCACCTTGCCCACCCACATCGGCGCCAGCGTCAGGTTCTCCAGCACCGTCAGGTGGGGGAAGAGGTTGAACTGCTGGAACACCATGCCGACCTGGCGCCGCACCTGCTCCACGGCCTTGACGTCGTCGCTGAGCTCGACGCCGTCGACGACCAGCCTGCCCTCCTGGTGCTCCTCGAGCCGGTTGATGCAGCGGATCAGCGTGCTCTTGCCCGAGCCCGAGGGCCCGCAGATGACGATGCGCTCGCCACGGCCGACCACGAGGTCGATGTCACGCAGCACGTGGAAGGCATTGCCATACCACTTGTTGACCTTGTCGAAGGTGATGATGGGCTCGGCCATGGGGTCTTCCTCGGCGCCTGGGTCAACGGTTGCGGCTGCGCGACAGCTGCTGCTCGATCCACAGGCTGTAGCGGCTCATCGCGAAGCAGAAGGCGAAGTACACCAGCGCGATGAAGATGTAGGCCTCGATCTTGAACGGGCGCCAGTTCGCGTCGGAGTTCAGCGCCAGCCCCATCGCGCCGGTCAGCTCGTACAGGCTGACGATGGTCACGAGCGAGGTGTCCTTGAAGATCGAGATGAAGTTGTTCATGATGCCTGGCACCACGGTGGCCAGGGCCTGCGGCAGGATGATCTTGCGGTGCGCCTGCCAGTAGGTCAGGCCGAGCGAATCGGCTGCCTCGTACTGGCCCTTGGGGATCGCCTGCAGGCCGCCACGCACGATCTCGGCCATGTAGGCCGCGGCGAACAGCGTGATGCCCACCAGCACCCGCACCAGCACGTCGATGCTGGTGCCTGGCGGCATGAACAGCGGGAACATGAAGCTGGCCATGAACAGCACCGAGATCAGCGGCACGCCGCGGATCAGCTCCACGTAGAGAGTGCACAGCGTGCTGATGGCCGGCAGGTGGCTGCGCCGGCCCAGCGCGACCAGGATGGACAGCGGGAAGGCCAGCGCGATCGACAGCGTGGCCAGCATGATGGTCAGCGGCAGCCCGCCCCAGCGGTCGGTATCGACCTCCACGAGGCCGAACACGCCGCCGCCCATCAGCGCGAAGAACAGCGCCAGCCCGGCCGCCCACAGCGCCACGAGCCAGGGCTTCCAGAAGGCGCGGATGCAGCTGACCATCAACAGCGCCACCATCACCACTGTCGCAAGCTCGGGTCGCCACTGCTCGTCGAAGGGGTAGCGGCCGAAGATGATCAGGCGCCACTTCTCGGTGATCACGCCCCAGCAGGCACCCACGCCGCGCGCCGCCTGGCACTTGTCGGCGTCGGGCGCGACGATGGCCGCCGTGACGGCCCACTGCACGAGGCCGGGCAGCGACCACAGCGCCAGGCCGAGCAGCAGCAGCGTCGACACCGCGTTGCCCGGGGTGCCGAAGAGGTTGCGCCGCAGCCAGGGCAGCAGGCCCTCGGTGCGGCGGGGCGAGGGGCGGGGGGCGATGGGCTCGAAGCCCGCGGTGCTGGCGCTCATTCACCGCTCCTTGATCGCCGCGCGGCGGTTGTACCAGTTCATCAGGGCCGAGGTCGACAGCGAAGTCGTCAGGTAGACGAGCATGATGATCGCGATGCACTCCACCGCGCGGCCGGTCTGGTTGATCGCGGTGTTGGAGATCGAGACCACGTCGGGGTAGCCGATGGCCACCGCGAGCGAGGAGTTCTTCGTCAGGTTCAGGTACTGGTTGGTCGCCGGCGGGATGATCACGCGCAGCGCCTGGGGCAGCGCGATCAGGCGCATGGCCTGGCCGCGGCTGAGCCCCAGCGACGAGGCGGCCTCGGTCTGGCCGCGCGGCACCGAGGCGATGCCGGCGCGCACGACCTCGGCCACGAAGGCCGCGGTGTAGAACACCAGGCCGAAGAGCACCGAGAGGAACTCCGGCGTCAGGGCGGTGCCGTCGACGACGGCGGCCTCGGCCTGGCTCGGGATGTTCAGCGCCGTGGGCGCCCCGCCCGCGGCCCAGCCGAGCACCAGGCCCAGCAGCATCATCCCCAGCCCGGGCAGCACCACGGGGCGCGGGCGGCCGGTGCGTTGGAAGTGCGCGCGCGCCGCGCGCGACCAGACCCAGGCACCGACGCCGCCGAGCACCGCGCCGAGCAGCGCCAGGCCGTGCGCGAACTCCCACACCGGCACCGGGTAGGCGAGACCGCCCTTGCTCAGGTAGACGAGGCCGAAGACCGACAGTGCCGCATCCGCATCGGGCAGCCACTCGGTCATCAGCAGGTACCACACCAGCAACTGCAGCAGGATGGGCACGTTGCGGAAGATCTCGACGTAGGCGTAGCACAGCCCGCGCACGAGCGCGTTGGAGGAAAAGCGCCCGACGCCCAGCAGCGTGCCCAGCAGCGTGGTCAGCACGATGCCCACCACCGCCACGCGCAGCGTGTTGACCATGCCGACCAGGAAAGCCTGCCAGTAGGGCCGGATCGATTCGTAGGGGATCAGCGACTCGCCGATGTCGAAGCCGGCGGGCTGGAGCAGGAAATCGAAGCCGCTCTGGATGCCGCGCGAGCGCATGTTCTCGAGCGTGTTGTGCGCGAGGAACCACACCCCCAGCGCAATGAGCGCCAGCGCCAGCACCTGGTAGACCAGGCCGCGCACAGCACGGCTGCGCAGCGAGAAGGAGCGCTTCTTCGGCGGCGGGGGGCGGCTCGCGATCATCGGGGGCATCCTGGAAGCGACAGGGCCGCCACGACGGCTACGACGTGGCGGCCCTTGGACGAGGGAGAGAGCCCTGCGGCTGGCCTCAGCGGACCGGCGGCGCGTACATCAGGCCGCCCTTGTTCCACAGGTTGTTGGCGCCCCGCGGCAGGCCCAGGGGCGACTTCGGGCCGACGTTGCGCTCGAAGATCTCACCGTAGTTGCCCACGGCCTTGATCGCGCGGTAGGCCCAGTCCTTGTCCAGGCCGAGCAGCTTGCCGGTGTCCTCGGAGGTGCCGAGCAGGCGCTGGACGACCGGGTCCTGGCTGGTCTTCATCTGGTCGACGTTGGCCTGCGTCACGCCGTACTCCTCGGCCTCGAGCAGCGCGAACAGCGTCCACTTGGCGATGGCGGAGAACTCGTCGTCACCACGGCGCACCGAGGGGCCCAGCGGCTCCTTGGAGATCAGTTCCGGCAGGATCAGGTGGTCGGCCGGGTTCTTGGCCTCCTTGTTGCGCACCGAGGCCAGGCCCGAGGCGTCGGTGGTGTAGGCCTGGCAGCGGCCGGCGAAGTAGGCGCCGGTGGCGGCTTCGACCTTCTCGAACACGACAGGCTTGATGTTCAGGTTGTTGGCGCGCGAGTAGTCGGTCAGGTTCTTCTCGGTGGTGGTGCCGGACTGCACGCACACCGTGGCGCCCTTGAGCTGCTTGGCGTTCTTGATCTTGCCCTTGGACGGCACCATGAAGCCCTGGCCGTCGTAGTAGGTCACGCCGGCGAACGTCAGACCCAGCGAGGCGTCGCGGGTCAGTGTCCAGGTGGTGTTGCGCGACAGCACGTCGATCTCGCCCGACTGCAGTGCGGTGAAGCGCTGCTGCGCGTTCAGCGGCACCCACTTGACCTTGGTCGCGTCACCCAGCAGCGTGGCGGCCAGCGCCTTGCAGTAGTCGACGTCCAGACCCGACCAGTTGCCCTGGCTGTCAGCGGCCGAGAAGCCGGCCAGGCCGGTGTTGACGCCGCAGACGAGCTGGCCGCGCTGCTTGATCGTGTCGATCGTCTTGCCGGCATGCGCCGGGGCCGTGGTGAGTGCGCCGACGGCGACGGCAGCGCCCAGCGCCAGGCGGGAAAGGGATTTCAGCATGGTCAAAAGCTCCAGAACGGGGAGGGAACCGAGGAATTGCACCCCGGGGGTGCACGCGAAAGGACTCGACAGTAACGCACAAAAGCCCAAGCATCAATCGTACCTACCCTAGGCCCCACGCGATGCCCGGGTTGGATCCAGGGCGCAGGCCTTCCTCGCGCAGCCCATTCAGGCGGAGCCTGCGCTCGCGCCGCCTCAGCGCTTGAGCTCCGGCACCACGAGGCTCGCGTCGGCCAGCACCGCGTCCAGCGGCAGGCGCCGGCCCGCGAGGTGGTCTTCGAGGCAGCGCAGCACCAGCGCGCTGCGGTGACGCGCCGCGCTGGCGCGCACCTCGGCCGGGGTGAGCCACAGCGTGCGCACGATCCCCTCGTCGAGCCGGCGGTCGGGCAGCGCCTCGCCGCAAGTCCCGGCGTAGGCGAAGCGCACATAGGTCACGTCCTCCCCGGTGGCCGGGCGCCGGAAGCGCGACAGATAGACGCCCAGCAGGTGCAGCGGCTCGAACACGCGCGCCGTCTCCTCCAGCGCCTCGCGGCACACCGCCTGCAGCGGGCTCTCGCCCTGCTCGAGGTGCCCGGCCGGGTTGTTCAGGCGCAGCCCCTCGGGCGTGTGCTCCTCGACGAGCAGGAAACGGCCGTCGCGCTCGACGACCGCGGCGACGGTGACGCTGGGGGACCAACGGGGGGAACTCATGGCGTCATGCTAGTGCACCGCATCGTGCTGCCGCACCCTCCTTCGCGGCACACATGCGCCCAAGTCACAGCGCGCTCGTCGGCCGGCGTCGGTGCGTAAACTGGAAGGTTGCGTGCAGGCAATCCGGAGAAATCCTCATGTTGATCGGTGTTCCGAAGGAGTTTGCGGCGGGCGAGAAGCGGGTCGCGACCGTGCCCGACGTGGTCGAGAAGCTCGTCAAGCTCGGTTTCTCGGTGGCGGTGGAGAGCGGCGCTGGCGACGCCGCCAACTTCGCCGACGACACCTACCGCGCCGCCGGCGCCGAGGTGGTACCCACCGCCGCCGGCATCTGGTCGAAGTCTGACATCGTCTTCAAGGTGCGCCCGCCGGTGGCCGAGGAAGTGGCGATGCTGCGCGAGGGCGCCACGCTGATCGGCTTCGTCTGGCCGGCGCAGAACCCCGAGCTGATGAAGCAGCTGCAGGACCGGCGCGCCACGGTGCTGGCCATCGACTGCCTGCCCCGCCAGCTCAGCCGCGCGCAGAAGATGGATGCGCTCACGTCGATGGCCGGCATCAGCGGCTACCGCGCCGTGATCGAGGCGGCCAACGCCTTCGGGCGTTTCTTCAACGGCCAGATCACGGCCGCGGGCAAGGTGCCCCCGGCCAAGGTCTTCATCGCCGGTGCCGGCGTGGCTGGCCTGGCGGCCATCGGCACGGCGGCCAACCTGGGCGCCATCGTGCGCGCCAACGACACCCGCGCCGAGGTCGCCGACCAGGTCAAGTCGCTGGGCGGCGAGTTCGTCAAGGTCGACTACGAGGAAGAAGGCTCGGGCGGCGGCGGCTACGCCAAGGTCATGAGCGAGGGATTCCAGGCCGCGCAGCGCGCGATGTACGCGCAGCAGGCGCGCGAGGTCGACATCATCATCACCACCGCGCTGATCCCGGGCAAGCCCGCGCCGCGGCTGATCACGGCCGAGATGGTGCAGACCATGAAGCCGGGCAGCGTGATCGTCGACATGGCGGCCGAGCAGGGCGGCAACTGCGAGCTGACGGTGCCGGGGCAGGCGGTGGTGCGCCACGGCGTCACCATCGTCGGCTACACCGACCTGGCCAGCCGCCTGGCCAAGCAGGCGTCCACGCTCTACGCGACCAACCTGCTGCGCCTGACCGAGGAGCTGTGCAAGACCAAGGACGGCCTCGTCAACGTCAACTTCGAGGACGACGCGATCCGCGGCCTGACGGTGATCAAGGACGGCGCGGTCACCTGGCCGGCCCCGCCGCCCAAGCTGCCGCCCGCCCCGGCGGCCAAGCCGGCCGCGGCCGCGGCGGCCCCGAAGGCCCAGGCCCACGGCCATGGCCCTGGCGAGCCGATGTCGGCCAAGACGCTGGCCATCGTCTTCGCGGTGGGCGCGGCGCTGTTCTGGCTGGTGGGCGCCTACGCCCCGGCCAGCTTCCTGTCGCACTTCACCGTCTTCGTGCTCGCCTGCTTCGTCGGCTACATGGTGGTGTGGAACGTCACGCCCTCGCTGCACACGCCGCTGATGAGCGTGACGAACGCCATCTCCTCGATCATCGCCATCGGCGCGCTGGTGCAGATCGCGCCGCCGCTGGACGCGGCGGGCGCGGCCAACCGGCCCAACACCCTGATCCTGGCGATGGCGGTGACCGCATTGGTGCTCACGGCCGTCAACATGTTCGGCGGCTTCGCGGTCACGCGGCGCATGCTGGCCATGTTCAGAAAATGACGCCCCCAAGCTCGCTCGCGCTCGCCATCCCCCACGGGGGCCGTCCGCCAGCGGCCCGGCAGAGCCGGTTCCGCGGCGGGAAGCTGGGATTCTTTGCGCGCTTCGTGCGTCGCAGTCCGCGCCATGCGCGGTGGAGCCATTGACATGACCGACAGCCTCGCCACCGTCGCCTACATCGGCGCGACCATCCTCTTCATCCTCAGCCTGGGCGGCCTCTCCAACCCCGAGACAGCCCGCCGCGGCAACCTCTTCGGCATGGTGGGCATGACGATCGCCGTGCTCGCCACCGTTTTCGGGCCGCGCGTCGCGGCCGGCGGCATCCCCTACATCGTGGGGGCGCTGGTCGTGGGCGGCGCGATCGGCCTGTATGCCGCGAAGAAGGTGCAGATGACGCAGATGCCCGAGCTGGTGGCGCTGATGCACAGCCTGGTGGGCCTGGCCGCCTGCCTGGTGGGCTTCGCCAGCTACGTGGACACCTCGGTCGTCTACAAGGGCGCCGAGAAGACCATCCACCTCGTCGAGATCTACGTCGGCATCCTGATCGGCGCGGTCACGTTTTCGGGTTCCATCGTCGCCTTCGGCAAGCTGTCGGGCAAGATCGGCGGCAAGCCGCTGCTGCTGCCTGCGCGCCACGCCCTGAACCTCGTGGCGCTGCTCGTCGTGCTCTGGTACGGGCGCGAGTTCGTCGTCGCGCCCGCCGTCGCCTCGGGCATGACGCCCGTGATCGTGATGACCGTGATCGCACTGCTGTTCGGTATCCACATGGTCATGGCCATCGGCGGGGCCGACATGCCGGTGGTGGTGTCGATGCTCAACAGCTACTCGGGCTGGGCCGCGGCGGCCACCGGCTTCATGCTCAGCAACGACCTGCTGATCGTCACCGGCGCGCTGGTGGGCAGCTCGGGTGCGATCCTGAGCTACATCATGTGCCGGGCGATGAACCGCAACTTCATCAGCGTGATAGCCGGCGGGTTCGGAGGGGGCGCGCCGGCGCCAGCCGGCGCGGGCGGCGGCGCCGCGCAGCCCCAGGGCGAGGTCCAGCCCGTCAGCGCCGCCGAGACGGCCGAGCTGCTGCGTGAGGCCAGGAGCGTGATCATCGTGCCCGGCTACGGCATGGCCGTGGCCCAGGCCCAGCACACGGTCTGCGAGATCACGAAGCTGCTGCGCGCCAAGGGCGTGAACGTGCGCTTCGCCATCCACCCGGTGGCCGGTCGCATGCCCGGCCACATGAACGTGCTGCTGGCCGAGGCCAAGGTGCCCTACGACATCGTGCTCGAGATGGACGAGATCAACGAGGACTTCCCCGACGCGGACGTCTCGATGGTCATCGGCGCCAACGACATCGTCAACCCGGCGGCGCAGGACGACCCCGCGAGCCCGATCGCGGGCATGCCCGTGCTCGAGGTCTGGAAGGCCAAGACCAGCATCGTGATGAAGCGCTCCATGGCCAGCGGTTACGCCGGCGTGGACAACCCCTTGTTCTACAAGGACAACAACCGCATGCTGTTCGGCGACGCGAAGAAGATGCTGGACGAGGTGCTGGGGGCGCTGAAGGGCTGAGTGTCCGAGCCTCAGGCGCTGGAGCGGGCGCGTCCGCGCCGGCTCCGGGCCTTGGGCAGCGCGCAGGTGGCGGCCATGTGCTCGGCCTGGGCCTGCAGGCGCTGCAGCGCGAGGTCCAGCGCGTCCACCGTCTCCGGCGGCAGGGCGCCGAGCAGCTGCCGGTTCAGCGCCGCGATCTCCGGGAACAGCTGCGCGTGCAGCTGGCGGCCCGCCTCGGTGAGCTCGACGAGCGCATAGCGCTGGTCGCTCGCGTGCGCGCTGCGGCGCGCCCAGCCCCGGGCCACCACCGAGGAGATGGCGCGCGAGGTGCGCGCGCGGTCGAGCTGGGCCTGCACCGCCAGCGCCGAGGGGTGCATCGCTCCGCCCTCGGCCAGCAGCGCGAGCATGCGCCATTCGCGCCGGGTGATGCCGTGGCGCCCCTGGAACAGGCGCGCCGCCGGCAGGCCTGCGGCGCCTACCAGCCGGCCGAGGCGGTAGAGCAAGAGGTCGCCCAGCATCCTGGGTTGCGCCATCCGGGACGTGCAATCAGGGGCGATGGCATCGGACACTGGCGTAAACCCTCAGGGTGATTGACGAGATCAATCCATTCTGGGCGGCTAGATTGCGCAAGACAAGCCCGGTGCAACCCGGGCCCGCCTTGACCCCGCCGAGGAGATGCCCCATGAAGCGCCGTGAATTCACCGCCCTGGCTGCCGCCAGCCTGACGCCCCTGGCCCATGCCCAGGCCGACAAGACCCTGCGCGTGATGGTGGGCTTCCCGCCGGGGGGCTCGATCGACGTCGTCGCCCGCGTGCTGGCCGACAAGATGAAGGACGAGCTCAAGGCCAACATCGTGGTCGAGAACCGGGCCGGCGCCGGTGGGCGCCTGGCGGCCGACCTGCTCAAGTCCGCGCCTGCCGACGGCAGCGTCGTGATGATCACGCCCGTCGTCGTGCCCGTGCTGGCGCCGCTGGTGTTCAGCAAGCTCAACTACAACCCGGCCACGGACTTCGCCCCGGTGGGGCATGTGTGCAACTTCAACTTCGCGCTGTCGATCCCCGCCTCGCTGCCGGCGAAGACGGTGGCCGAGTTCGTGGCCTGGCTGAAGGCCAACCCGCAGCGCGCCAACTTCGGCTCGCCTGCGGCCGGGAGCCTGCCCCACTTCTTCGGCGAGATCCTGTCGCGCGAAGCCAAGGCCGACATGGTCCACGTGCCCTTTGCCGGCGGCGCGGCCCTGATGACCGCGCTCGTCGGCGGGCAGGTCTCGGCCGGCATCGACGTCGTGCTCGAGGCGCTGGAGGCGCACCGCGCCGGCAAGGTGCGCATCCTGGCCACCTCGGGCGAGCGGCGCAGCGCCGTGCTGCCCGACGTGCCGACCTTCAAGGAGTCCGGCTACCCGGGCATCGTCGCGTCGGGCTGGTTCGCGATGTACGCCCCGGCCCGCACGCCCGCCGCCTCCATCGACGCGATCAACCGGGCCCTGAACAAGGCCCTGGCCCACCCCGAGGTGCTGGACCGCTTCGGCCGGCTCGCGCTCGAGGCCGGCGGCGGCAGCCCGGCCGACCTGCGGGCGCTGGAGCAGGCGTCCACCGCCCGCTGGGCGCCGGTGGTGAAGGCCACCGGCTTCCGCGCCGATTGACGGGACGGGCCGGAGCGTGACGGTGCGCGCCGCCGACGACAGACCCGCGACGCCGGAGAGCTACCTCCCGGAGCGTTTCATCGAGGACGCCTGGTACGTTGCCGCCTGGGACCACGAGATCGGGCCCGACGCCCTGTTCGCGCGCACGCTGATGGGCCGGCCGCTGGTGTTCTACCGCCGCGCCGACGGCGGCGTCGTGGCCATGGACGACCGCTGCTGCCACCGGGCTGCGCCGCTGTCCATCGGCCGCCGCGAGGGCGACTGCGTGCGCTGCCTGTACCACGGCCTGAAGTTCGATGCCACCGGCGCCTGCGTCGAGATGCCCGGGCAGGAGCGGATCCCGCCAATGGCGCGCGTGCGCACCTATCCGGTGGTCGAGCGCGACCGCTTCGTCTGGATCTGGATGGGCGATCCCGCCCGGGCCGACCTGGCCGCGATCCTGAGCTTCTTCTGGCACGCCAGCCCCGAGTGGGCCATGAAGCCGGGCTACATCCACTACCAGGCGCACGTGCAGCTGATCGTGGACAACCTGCTGGACTTCGCGCACCTGTCCTACGTGCACCCGACGACGCTGGGCACCGCGCGCAATGCCCAGGTGCGCGCGCAGGTCGAGCCCATCGACGGTGGGCTGCGCATCACGCGCTGGGCGCTGGACGACGAGATGCCGCCCAACCACCGGCGCGTGGCCCGGTTCCAGGGCCGGGTGGACCGCTGGCAGATCTACGAGTGGCATCCGCCGGCCTTCATGCGCATGGACGCGGGCTCCGCGCCCGCCGGCACGGGCGCGCCCGAGGGCCGCATCGCCGACGTGGCGATGAAGTTCCGCCACACCTCGGTGCAGACGCCGGAGACCGCGCGCACCAGCCACTATTTCTTCTGCCAGGCGCGCAACTTCGAGCTCGACGACCCGGCCGTCACCGAGGCGATCTTCCAGGACGTCAGCACCGCCTTCGCCGAGGACCGCGCCATGATCGAGGCGCAGCAGAGGATCCTGGATGCCACGCCCGGCTTCCGCCCCGTGGCGACGGTCCACGACCAGGCCCTGACCATGGCGCGCCAGCTGGTGCGGGCGCGGCTGCAGGCCGCGCCGCAGGAGGCCGCGTCATGAGGCTCGCCGACCGGTCGGCCATCGTCACCGGCGCCGCCTCGGGCTTCGGCGCGGCCATCGCCGAGCGCTTCGCCGCCGAGGGCGCGCGCGTGGTCGTGGCCGACCTGGACGAGGCCCGCGGCCGCGCCGTGGCGCAGGGCATCGGCGGGCTGTTCGCGCGCTGCGACGTCTCGCGCGGCGAGGACGTGCAGGCGCTGGTGCAGGCGGCCGTGGCCGCGCACGGGCGCCTGGACATCGTCGTCAACAACGCCGGCGTCACCCACGTCAACAAGCCGCACCTGGACGTGACCGAGGACGAGTTCGACCGCCTCTACCGCGTCAACGTCAAGAGCCTGTTCCACATGAACCGCGCCGCGGTGCCGGCGATGCGCGCCAACCCGGGCGGCGCCTCGGGCGTGTTCGTCAACGTGGCCTCCACCACCGGCGTGCGGCCCGGGCCGGGCCTGTGCTGGTACTCCGGCAGCAAGGGCGCCGTCATCACCACCAGCAAGGGCCTGGCGCTGGAACTGGCGCGCGAGAACATCCGCGTCTGCGTGATCAACCCGATGATCGGCGAGACCGCCATGCTCGAGCAGTTCATGGGCCTGCCCGACACGCCCGAGAACCGGCAGCGCTTCCTGGCGCGCATCCCGCTCGGCCGCTTCACGCGGCCGGCGGACGTTGCCGCCGCCGCCGTCTACCTGGCCAGCGACGACGCGGGCTTCCTGACCGGTGTGTGCCTGGACGTCGATGGCGGGCGCAATATCTGAGAGCCTGAGAGCCTCCGCCCTTGGCCTCCACCCCGGCGCACACCGGTTGGCTCGTGGCGCTGCATGCGCGCGACGACCCGCTGCACACGGTTGACCCGGTGCTGGCCGAGGCGGCGTTCTTCCTGCCCGCGCGCCAGCGCGTCGGGCTGGCCGGCCTGGCGGCTGACGGCGTGCTGCAGGTCCACCACCCCGACGCCGCGGGCCACGCACGTATGGCCGAGATCCTGCGCAAGTACGCCGACCTTGACCCCGACTGGGCCGACTTGGCCTTGATCTGGATGGCCGAGTCGGCCGGAGTGCACCGCCTCGCCACCGTGGACCGCACCGATTTCGGCCTGTACCGCATCCGCGGCCGGCGGCGCTTCGAGCTCGCCTGGCTGGGCTGATGCTCCCCTCGCCATGACCCTGGCCATCGTCGGCGCCATGCAGCAGGAGCTGGGCGCGTTGCTGCCGCACCTGGAGGGCGCGCGCACCGAGCGCTTGGCCGGGCGCAGCTTCCACCGTGGCCGGCTGGCCGGCCGTGACGTGGTGCTCGTGCTCAGCGGCATCGGCAAGGTCGCTGCGGCGGCCACCGCGGCGCTGCTGATCGACCGGCTCGGCTCGCGGGCGCTGCTGTTCACCGGCGTGGCCGGCGGGCTGGGCGCCGGCGTGCGCGTGGGCGACATCGTCGTCGCGCAGGAACTGCTGCAGCACGACCTGGACGCCTCGCCGCTGTTCCCGCGCTGGGAGGTGCCGCTCACAGGCCGCTCGCGCTTCGCGGCCGAGCCGGCGCTGGCGGCCGCGCTGCTGGCGGCCTGCGACGAGGTGCTGGCCGCGCCCCATCCCGGCCTGGCCGCGCTCGGGCTGCACGCCCCGCGCCGGCACGCCGGCCTGGTGGTCAGCGGCGACCGCTTCGTGTCCTCGGCCGCCGAGAGCGCGGCCCTGCGCGGCGCGCTGCCCGACGCGCTGGCCGTCGAGATGGAGGGCGCGGCGATGGCCCAGGTCTGCGCCGACTTCGGCTGTCCGCTGGCAGTGCTGCGCACCGTCTCTGACCGCGCCGACGACCAGGCGCACGTCGACTTCGGCCGCTTCGTCGCCGAGGTGGCTGCCGGCTACTCGCGCGACATCGTCCTCGCTGCGTTGGACCGCGGTTTCGGCGCCGCTTGAGGGCGGCCTGGCTGCCGCCGGCCGGCCTGTCACCGGTGAACGCGCCCGGGCCCTATCGAATCCCCCGATGCGGAACTGTCAGCAGATCGTCAGAATCTGCGATGGAGGACAAGGAGAACCCGTCATGCAGCGCCCCTGGCTTGCGCACTACCCGACCGGCGTGCCGGCCGAGATCCCGGTCGATGCCTACCCTTCGCTCGTGGCCCTGATGGAGGAGAGCTTCGAGCGCCACCGCGCGCGCCCGGCCTTCAAGTTTATGGGCTCGACGCTGAGCTTCGGCGAGCTCGACGCTCGGTCGCGCGACTTCGCCGCCTGGTTGCAGCAGCAGGGGCTGCAGCGCGGCGACCGGGTCGCGGTGATGCTCCCCAACGTGCCGCAGTATCCCGTGGTGGTGGCGGCCATCCTGCGCGCCGGCATGGTGGTGGTCAACGTCAACCCGCTGTACACGCCGCGCGAACTCGAGCACCAGTTGAAGGATTCGGGCGCCCGCCTGATCGTCATCCTCGAGAACTTCGCCACCACGCTGGAGCAGGTGCTGGGCCATGTGCCGACGAAGAAGGTCGTTGTCGCCGCCATGGGCGACATGCTCGGCTGGGTCAAGGGCGCACTCGTGAACCACGTGGTGCGCAAGGTGAAGAAGCTCGTGCCGGCCTACAGCCTGCCGGATGCCGTGCCCTTCGGGCAGGCGCTCGGGCGCGGCCGCGGCACACCCCTGGCCGAGCCTGGCGTCGGCCCCGACGACATCGCGGTGCTGCAGTACACCGGCGGCACCACCGGCGCGAGCAAGGGCGCGGTGCTGCTGCACCGCAACCTGGTGGCCAACGTGCTGCAGTCCGAGGCCTGGAACCAGCCCGCGCTGAAGCAGGTGCCGCCGGGCGAGCAGGTCGTCACGGTCTGCGCCCTGCCGCTGTACCACATCTTCGCCTTCAACATCAACATGATGCTGGGCCTGCGCATGGGGGCCTGCAACATCCTGATCCCCAACCCGCGCGACCTGCCGGCCACGCTGAAGGAGCTCTCGCGCCACCGCTTCCACAGCTTCCCGGCCGTCAACACGCTGTTCAGCGCGCTGGCCCACCACCCCGACTTCGGCCGCGTCGACTGGAGCTCGCTCAAGCTCAGCGTGGGCGGCGGCATGGCGGTGCAGCAGGCCACCGCGCAGCTGTGGCTGCAGAAGACGGGCTGCCCGGTGGTGGAGGGCTACGGCCTGTCCGAGACCAGCCCCTCGGTCACCTGCAACCCGGTGGACGCCACGGCCTACAGCGGCGACATCGGCCTGCCGCTGCCGAGCACCGAGATCCGCCTGCTCGACGACGAGGGCCGCGAGGTCGCCCCGGGCGCCGCCGGCGAGATCTGCATCCGCGGCCCGCAGGTCATGGCCGGCTACTGGCAGCGCCCCGACGAGACGGCCAAGGTGATGACCGCCGACGGATTCTTCCGCAGCGGCGACATCGGCACCATGGACGAGCGTGGCCGCGTGCGCATCATCGACCGCAAGAAGGACATGATCCTGGTCAGCGGCTTCAACGTCTACCCCAACGAGGTCGAGGATGTGCTGACCCAGCACCCGGGCGTGCTCGAGGCCGCGGTGATCGGCGTGCCCGACGGCCCTGCGGGTGAGAAGGTCAAGGCCGTCCTCGTGCGCAAGGATCCGGCGCTCAGCGAGGCTGACGTGCGCGCCTGGTGCGAGTCCAACCTCACCGGCTACAAGCGGCCGCGCATCGTGGAGTTCCGCGCCGAGCTGCCCAAGACCCCGGTGGGCAAGATCCTGCGGCGCGAATTGCGCGCGTGATCAGGCGGGTGAGTGCGCGAATGACTGCGCGGGCGATCCGGCAGGCCGGCGCGTCAGGCGGGTGCGGCGTCGCGGGACAATCGGTCCCATGATGTTGCCTCCCATCGCCGCCCTGCGCGCGCAGTTCGCCGCCGGAGCCTTGACGCGCGAGGAGCTCCTCGCCCGCGCGCTGGCCGGCGCGCGGTCGACGGCCGCCGCCCACGTCTTCATCCGCCTGCACGAGGCCGCCGCGCGCGAGGCCGCGCGCCACGCCGACGCGCTGGCGCGAGCCGGCGTCGCGCTGCCGGCGCTGGCGGGGCTGCCGGTGTCGGTGAAGGACCTGTTCGACGTCGCCGGCGAGCCCACGCCCGCCGCCTCGCTGCTGCTCGCCGACGCGCCGCCCGCCACGGCCGACGCCCCGGCGGTGGCGCGGCTGCGTGCCGCCGGCGCCGCCATCGTCGGCCGCACCAACATGAGCGAGTTCGCCTTCTCCGGCGTCGGCATCAACCCCCACCACGGCACGCCCGCCAACCCGGCGGACGCCTCGGTGGCGCGCATCCCCGGGGGCTCGTCCAGCGGCGCCGCGGTGTCGGTGGCGCTCGGGCTGAGCGTGGCGGGCCTGGGCTCGGACACCGCGGGCTCGATCCGCGTGCCGGCGGCGCTGTGCGGGCTCGTGGGCTTCAAGAGCACGCAGGCGCGGGTGCCGCTGGACGGCGCGTTTCCGCTGTCGCCCACGCTCGACACGGTCTGCGCTATGGCGCGCTGCGTCGAGGACTGCCTCGTCATCGACGGCGTGCTCGCCGGCGCGCCGCTGGCGGTGGCGCGCCGGCCGCTGGAGGGCCTGCGCCTGGCGCTGCCGCAGACGTTGGTGCTCGACGCGCTGGAGCCGGCCGTGGCCCGTGCCCACGAGCGTGCGCTGCAGCGGCTGTCTGCCGCCGGGGCGCGGCTGGTCGAGCTGCCGCTGTCCGAACTGGCCGAGATCGCGCAGATCAACGCCCCGGGTGGCCTGTCGCCGGTGGAGGCGTGGGCCACGCACCGCGAGGCCATGCGCACCCGGCGCGAGCGCTTCGACCCGCGCGTGGCCGCCCGCATCGCGCTCGGCGAGGGCGTGTCGGCGGCCGACTACCTGCGCATCCTGCAGCGCCGGCGCGACTGGATCGCGCGCGTCGAGCAGCGCCTCGAGGGCTTCGACGCCTGGGTCTGCCCGACGGTGCCCATCGTCGCGCCGCCCACGGCCGCGCTGCTGGCCTCGGACGAGGCCTTCTTCAAGGCCAACGGCCTGCTGCTGCGCAACACGCTGCCGGTGAATTTCCTGGACGGCTGCGCCTTCAGCCTGCCGTGCCACGCCGAAGGCGAACTGCCGGTGGGCCTGATGCTGGCCGCCCCGCGGGGCGCCGACGCCCACCTGGCAGCCGTGGCGCTGGCGGTGGAGGCGGCGCTGGCGCCCGCGCGGTGAGCCTGCGCCTGCACGTCGACGGGCCGCTGGTCGCCGGCGCTGCCCTGGCGCTGCCCGAGGCGGCGGCGCGGCACGTCCAGGTGCGCCGCCTGCAGCCCGGGGATGCCCTGCGCCTGTTCGACGGCCGCGGCGGCGAGCACGAGGCGCGCGTGGTCTCGATGGGGCGCCGTGACGTGAGCGTGGCGGTCGGCCCCGCCGTGGCGGCCGTGCCCGAGCTGTCCGTGGCCGTGACGCTGGCCGTGGGCGTGCCGGCGAACGAGCGCATGGACACCCTGGTGGAGAAGGCCACCGAGCTCGGCGTGGCGGCGATCCAGCCCTTGGAGTGCGAGCGCTCGGTGCTGCGCCTGGCCGGCGAGCGCGCGGCGCGGCGGCGCGAGCACTGGCAGGCCGTGGCCGCCGCGGCGAGCGAGCAGTGCGGGCGCGCCGTGGTGCCGGCCGTGGCGTCGCCCCGGCGCCTGGACGACTGGCTGGCCGGTCTGCCGGCCGACGGCCGGCGCCTGCTGCTGAGTCTGACCGGCGACGCCGTGCCCTGGGCTGCCGCCGGGGCCCCCGGGGGCTTCGTCACCGTGCTCTCCGGCCCCGAGGGCGGTCTGGCGCCGGAGGAGGAGGCGGCCGCGCGCGCTGCCGGCTTCCAGCCGGTCAGCCTGGGGCCACGCGTGCTGCGCGCCGACACCGCCCCGCTGGCGCTGCTGGCGGCGATCGCCCTGGCGGGCTGAGAGGCTGAGAGTCAGGCCTCGCCGGCCGTGTCCGGTGCGTTCCCGCGCGCCGAGCCCGCCACCATGTCGAAGCGGAACAGCCGGCACTCGATCGGCCCGTTCCACATCGGCACGCGCCGGCTCTCCTTCAACCGCATCAGCGTCGGCAGCTTCATCTCGGGGCTGAGCAGCCAGGCCGTCCAGCCCGGGTATTGGCGCTTCCAGTGCGCCGCCAGGGCGCCGAAGAACTCGGCCGCGCCGCCGCCGGTGTCGAAGGCTTCGCGTCCGGCCGCCGGCCCGAAGCCGCGCCCCTTGGGCGCGATACGCTCGCCGTAGGGCGGGTTCATCACGATGGTGCCGCGGGCTTCGGGTGCCGGGCGCTGCAGCGCGTCCGCGGTCTTGAAGGCGATCGCCTCGCGCACCCCGGCGCGCTCGGCGTTGCGCGCCGCGAAGTCCGTCATGCGAAAGCTCACGTCCCCGGCATGGACGGCCACCACCGGGGCGTGGATGCGCTGCTGCGCCCGCTGGCGCATCGCCTGCCAGGCCGGCAGGTGCGGCCGGAAGGGCAGCAGGCGCTCGAAGGCGAAGCGCCGACGCAGCCCCGGGGAGATGCCGCAGGCCATCTGCGCCGCCTCGATGGCGATGGTGCCGGCGCCGCAGCAGGGGTCGAGCAGCGGCCCGTCCTCGGCGCGGCCCTGCCAGCCGGCGGCGGCGAGCAGCGCGGCCGCCAGCGTCTCCTTCAGCGGGGCCTCGCCCTTGACGTCCTCGCGCCCGCCGCGGGCGTCGCGCCAGCCGCGCTTGAACAGCGCCTCGCCGGAGGTGTCGACGTAGAGCGTGGCGTCTTCCGGCCCGAGGTAGAGCTGCAGCGGCAGGTCGGGGTGGTGCGTGTCCACGCTGGGGCGCTCGCCCACGGCCTCGCGCAGCGCGTCGCACACGGCGTCCTTGATGCGCAGCGCGGCGAAGTTCAGGCTGCGCAGCGGGCTGGCGTGCGCGTTCACGTCCACCCGCAGCGTCTGCGCGGGGGTGATCCACGCTGTCCAGGGCACGCGCCGCGCCAGCGCGTACAGGTCGTGCTCGTCGCGGTAGGGGCCGGCCGCCAGCGGCCAGAGCACGCGCTGCGCGAGCCGGCTCTCCAGGTTCAGGCGCATGGCCGTGGTGGCGTCACCACGCACCCAGACCCCGCCGCGGCCGGCTTGCGCCGGGGCGCCGGTCAGGCGCGCAGCCTCCTCGGCCAGCAGCGCCTCGGCGCCGCCCGCCGCGGGCAGGAAGAGCTCGACCACACTGTCCATGGCGCCGGCCGCAGCCATCACAGGGCCTTGCGCAGGTTGGCCGGCGCGATCTTCAGCGCCTCGCGGTACTTGGCCACGGTGCGGCGCGCGACCTGGATGCCCTGCTCCTCGAGCATCTGGCTCAGGGTGCTGTCCGACAGCGGGCGTCGTGCGTCCTCGGCCGCGACCATCTGCCGGATCAAGGCCCGCACGGCCGTGCTCGAGGCGTTGCCGCCGGCCTCGGTGGCCAGGCCGCTGCCGAAGAAGTACTTCAGCTCGTAGGTGCCCAGCGGCGTGGTCATGTACTTGGCCGTGGTCACGCGCGAGATCGTCGACTCGTGCAGGCCGAGCTCGTCGGCGATCTCGCGCAGCACCAAGGGCTTCATCGCGATCTCGCCGTGCGTGAAGAAGGCCTTCTGGCGCTCGACGATGGCCTGGCTGACGCGCAGGATGGTGTCGAAGCGCTGCTGGATGTTCTTCATGAACCAGCGCGCCTCCTGCAGCCGCGCCGACATCGACCCGCCGCGCTGGCCGCGCACGGCGGCCGCGTAGACGTCGTTGATGCGCAGGCGCGGCATCACGTCCGGGTTCAGCGCCACCTTCAGGCTGCCGCGGCTACCGCGCTGCACGATCACGTCGGGCACGACGATGAGCGACTCGGCGTCGGCCCAGGCGCGCCCGGGCTGGGGCTCGCAGGCGGCGATCAGGGCCTGCGCCTCGCGCAGCAAGGCCTCGGTCGCGCCGGTGGCGGCCAGCAGCTTCTTCACGTCGCGTCGCGCCAGCAGCTCCAGGTGCGCGGCGCAGATCGCCAGTGCCAGCGTCCGCGCCGGGCTGTCGAGCCCGTGCCGCAGTTGCAGCGACAGGCACTCCGACAGAGAGCGCGCGCCCACGCCGGGCGGATCCAGCCGCTGCAGCCAGTGCAGTGCGCAGCGCAGGCGCGAGCCCAGGTCGTCCAGCGCGTCCTCGTCCAGGCCGGCGCCCAGGGCCTGCGCGATCTCCTCCAGCGGGTCGGCGAGGTAGCCGCGTTCGTCCAGCGACTCGATCAGCGCCAGCACCGCCGCCGCGTCCTCGCGCGGCAGGCGCAGGCCGGGTAGTTGGCCGCGCAGGTGCTCGGTCAGGCTCTCGGCGCCGGCCCGGCGTTCGGCCGGGTCGCCGTCGTCGTCATCGGTGTCGGCGCGCGTGCCGCCGGCCAGCGAGGGCAGTTCGCGGATCCCGTCGAAGTCATCGCCCTCGGTGCCGTTGGCCCAGTCATCGCGCTCGGTGGCGCCGAACTCGGCCGCGCCCAGCTCGGGCAGCGCCTCGCCGCCTTCGGCGCCGGTCTCGCCCGTCACCGCGGCCTCGGCGTCCCGCTCGCGCTCGCGCAGGCGTTCGCCCACGGCCGCCCGGTCCAGCGCCGGTGCAAAGGGCGACTCGTCGTCGCCCTCGGGCTCGAGGAAGGGGTTCTGCTCGAGCATCTGCCCCACCTCCTGGTGCAGCTCGAGCGTGGACAGCTGCAGCAGCCGGATCGACTGCTGCAGTTGGGGCGTCAGCGCCAGGTGCTGCGAGAGCCGGAACTGGAGCGAGGCACGCATGGAGAGCGCCTCAGGGCTGCGGAGCCGAGGTCATCGCGCTACATCCGGAAGTGCTCGCCGAGGTAGACCCGGCGCACCTGCGGGTCCTCGACGATCTCGGCCGGCGCGCCCTCGGCGAGCACCGTCCCTTCGCTGATGATGTAGGCACGGTCGCAGATGCCCAGGGTCTCGCGCACGTTGTGGTCGGTGATCAGCACCCCGATGCCCTTGGCGCGCAGGAAGCCGATGATGCGCTGGATCTCGATCACGGCGATCGGGTCCACCCCGGCGAAGGGCTCGTCCAGCAGGATGAAGCGCGGCTGCGTGGCCAGTGCGCGCGCGATCTCGACCCGCCGCCGCTCGCCGCCCGATAGCGCGGGCGCGGGCACGTCGGCCAGCTTCTCGACGCCGAGCTCGCGCAGCAGCGCCGTCAGCCGCTCCTCGATCAGTGCCGGCGCGAGCGCGCGGCCGTCGGCGCCGCGCTGCAGTTCGAGCACCGCGCGCACGTTCTCGGCCACCGTGAGCTTGCGGAAGATCGACGCCTCCTGCGGCAGGTAGGACAGGCCCAGGCGGGCGCGGCGGTGGATGGGCTGGTTGTGCACCGGCTGGCCGTCGATGAGGATCGTGCCGGCGTCGGCCCGCACCAGGCCCACGACCATGTAGAAGGTGGTGGTCTTGCCGGCTCCGTTGGGGCCGAGCAGGCCGACGACCTCGCCGCCGCCCACGGTCAGGTGCACGTCGCGCACGACCTTGCGCGCGCCGAATCGCTTCTGCAGGCCGATGGCCTGCAGCGTCGCGCCCGCCGGGGCCGCGGCGTTCACCGCGGCGCGGCAGCGGGCGCGTTGCCGCCCCGCGACGCCGGGGCCGGCGCCTGCGGCCGGGGCGCATCGGCGCGCGGCCCGAGCACGGCGCGCACGCGGCCGCTGGGGTTGGCCGGTGTGGTGCCGCCCTCGACCGTGAACAGCTCCGTGGTGTTGTTCCACGTGATCAGCTGCCCGGTGATCTCGTCGACGAGCTCGTTCCCGCGCAGGCGCCGCACGACCGCGTTGCCGATGAAGCGCAGCGTGTCGCTGCGGGTGTCGAACTCGATGCGCTCGCCCTCGCCCTCGACGAACTCGTCCAGCGCATCGCGCTTCTCGCGGTACCAGGCGCGCCGCGCCGCCGTGCCGGTGGCCACGCCGCTGCGCTGGCCGTCCTTGGTCTCGCGCACCTCGACGCGCTCGGCGCGCAGGGTCGTCGTGCCCTGCGTGAGGACCACGTTGCCGTTGAAGACGACGATCTGCTTCTGCATGTCCATGCTGCCGGGCTTGTCGGCCTCGACGACCATGGGCAGCGCCCGGTCGGCCTTCTCGGCCCGGGTGTGGGGGGCCAGCGCCAGCAACACGGCGAGCAGGAGGGCGGAGCGGTTCAGGGCTGTGGGCATGGGGTCGGCACAGAAATTGCAGCGCATTCTAGGGGGCGCTCAGGCCCCCTTGCGAACGCGTGCGATGAGCGCCTCGGCCACCGCCAGCGCGCGCATGTTGTCGCCCGCCAGCGAGCCGGAGGTGTGGAAGCGCCCGTGCACGCCGAGCGTGGGCACGCCGTCGATGTCGTAGGCATCGGCAAGCTGCTTGGCCTGGCGCATCTTCGTCTGCACGCTGAAGGACTTGGAGAGCTCGGCGTAGCGCGACGTGTCCACACCCACACCCTTCAGGAAGACGATCTGCTCGGCCTCTTTCTCGAGCCGCTGGCGCTGGGTGTGGATGGCGGCGAACACCTTCGGGTGCACCGCGGCGAGCTGGCCCAGGGCCTCGAGGGTGTAGAACAGGCGCTGGTGGGCCTCGTGCACGGCGCCGAAGGCCACCGGCACGCGGCGAAAGACGACGTCGGCCGGCAGCTTCCTGACCCAGGCCTCGAGCGCCGGCTCGAGCGCGTTGCAGTGCGGGCAGCCGTACCAGAAGAATTCGACGACCTCGATCTTGCCGGCCGGCGTCGACACCGGCGCCGGCTTGGCCAGGCGGACGAAGTGCACGCCCTCGACCGGCCCGCCCTGGGCCCGGGGCGCGGCCGCTGCGGTGCCCAGACCGGCGGCCATCAGGGTGGAGAACTCACGGCGCTTCATGGTCGGATCGTCCTTTCGTTGGGGGGAGCAGGTACAGACCCGCCGCGCCCGGCAGAGTTCACTGCGGCGGGCGCTCGGCGCGCATCAGGCGCGCCTCGATGCCGGCGGCGACGAGCCGGTCGCGCGTGCCCTCGGCCTCGCCCATCTTGTCGTAGGGACCGACGCGCACGCGGTGGATCGTGCGCCCGGACTGGTCGCGCTCGACGACCCGCGCCTCCAGGCCCAGGATCGCGAGCCTGGCGCGTTGCGCCTCCGCGTCCTCGGGCCGCTGGAAGGCGCCGGCCTGGACGAAATAGACGTAGGGGTCGACGCCGCCTTTCGCAGGCGCCGGCGCCGGGGCCATGCCCGGCGGCGGTACCGGCAGCGCCGCGCCGGCCAGGATCGCGGCGGGGTCGCGCGGCGGCGCCGAGGCTGCGGGCGTCGGCGCCGCCGGTTCGGCAGCTGTCGGCGCGCTCGCGGCCGCCTCGACCACGCCCGAGGCGCTGCCGCCCGGCCGCGGCACCTTGCTCGCCAGCGGGGCGTTGGGCTCCCAGTCCTTGTTGCGCTTCTGCTCGCTGGCGTCCTGCTCGGCGCTGCGCTGGGGCACGCGGTCCATGAAGGGGACCGGCACCTTGGTGACGTACAGCGCCACCGCCAAGGCCACGGCCAGCCCGGCCAGCAGGCCGACGACCATGCCGAGCGCGAAGCCGCCAAACTGGCGCGCGCGCGCGCTGCGCCCGGGCGCGGCGGTTGCCGGATCAGGCCGCGACGGCATCGCCCGCCTCCGCCTGATCGCGGCCCATCGACTCGGGGGCGCTGACGCCCAGCACCTCCAGCGCGTTGCGCAGCACCTGGCGCGTGGCCGCCAGCAGCGCCATGCGCGCGCGCGCCAGCGCCGCGTCGTCGACGAGGAAGCGCTCGGCAGCGTAGTAGGCGTGGAAGGCCGCGGCGAGCTCGCGCAGGTAGAAGGCGACGTCGTGCGGCGCGTGCTCGGCCGCGGCGCGCGTGAGCATGCCCGGGTACTCGGCGAGCTTCATCATCAGCGCGGCCTCGCTCGGCGCCGTCAGCAGGGACAGGTCGGCCTGCGCGAGCGTGGACGCGTCGCCGCCCCACTGCGCCAGCACGGAGCAGATGCGCGCGTGCGCGTACTGCACGTAGAAGACCGGGTTCTCGTCGTTGCGCTTGAGCGCGAGGTCGACGTCGAAGACGAACTCGGTGTCGGCCTTGCGGCTGACGAGGAAGAAGCGCACCGCGTCGCGGCTCGTCCAGTCGATCAGGTCGCGCAGCGTGACGTAGCCGCCGGCGCGCTTGGAGATCTTCACCTCCTGGCCGCCGCGCATCACGGTCACCATCTTGTGCAGCACGTAGTCGGGGTAGCCGGCCGGGATGCCCACGTCGGCCGCCTGCAGCCCGGCGCGCACGCGCGCGATCGTGCCGTGGTGGTCGCTGCCCTGGACGTTGATGACCTTGACGAAGCCGCGCTGCCACTTGTGGATGTGGTAGGCCACGTCGGGCACGAAATAGGTGTACGGCGAGGCCTCGGCCGCCGCGCCCTCGGGCGCGGACTTGCGCATCACGCGGTCCTTGTCGTCGCCGTAGTCGGTGCTGCGCAGCCAGAGCGCGCCGTCGCGCTCGTAGGTCTTGCCGGCGGCCATCAGGCGCCGCACCGCGTCCTCGACGCGGCCGCTCGAGTACAGGCTGGACTCGAGGTAGTAGTGGTCGAAGCGCACGCCGAAGGCGCGCAGGTCCAGGTCCTGCTCGTGGCGCAGGTAGGCCACGGCGAACTGGCGGATGCCGTCCAGGTCAGCCACGTCGCCCGAGGCGGTGTAGCTGCGGTCGTCGGCGCTCACGGTCGCGCGCGCGGCGAAGGCGGTGGCGATGTCGGCGATGTACTCGCCGTTGTAGGCGTCGTCGGGCCAGTCCGCGTCACCGGGCTTCAGGCCCTTCAGCCGCGCCTGCGTCGAGCGCGCGAGCGTGGCGATCTGCACCCCGGCATCGTTGTAGTAGAACTCGCGGTGCACCTGCCAGCCCTGGCTCTGCAGCAGCTTGCAGATGGCATCGCCCAGCGCCCCCTGGCGGCCGTGGCCCACGTGCAGCGGCCCGGTGGGGTTGGCCGAGACGAACTCCACCATCACCTGCCGGCCGTTGGCGCCCTGGTGGCCGTAGCACGGCCCGGCGGCCAGCACCTCGGCGACGACGGCTTGCTTGGCCGCAGCCGACAGGCGCAGGTTGACGAAGCCCGGGCCGGCGATCTCGAAAGCCTGGACCCAGTGCCCGACCTCGGGCTGGCGCTGCATCGCCGCCACCAGCGCCTGCGCGAGCTCGCGCGGGTTCTTCTTCAGCGGGCGCGCGAGCTGCATCGCGCAGGTGATCGCCAGATCGCCGTGCGCGGCCTGGCGCGGCAGCTCGAAGGCGGCTTCGACGGGGGTGTCGGGCGCCAGCTCGGCCAGCACCTTGCGCAGGGCCGCGAGCAGCGCCCTGCGGGCCTGTTCCATGGAGATCATTCTAGGGTTGGCCCGCAGGCGCGCAGGCCCCGCGGCTTCTCTACACTGCGCCTCTTTGCGAAAGGCCCCGACGATGAACGCACGCGACCCCCTGATGCCCGTGCCGGGCGACGAGAACGCGGCCCTGGCTGCCTTTGCCGCGCGCGCCTGGGACGAGCAGATCGTCCCGGCGATGACGGACTACATCGCCATCCCGGCCAAGAGCCCGATGTTCGACGCCCAGTGGGCGCAACACGGCCACCTCGAGCGCGTGGCGCGCGACGCCGCGGCCTGGGTGGAACGGCAGAAGGTCGCGGGGCTGAAGCTCGAGATCGTGCGCCTGGAAGGCCGCACGCCGCTGATCTTCTTCGAGGTGCCGGCCACCCGGCCCGACGCCACCGGCACGGTGCTGATGTACGGCCACCTGGACAAGCAGCCCGAGTTCAACGGCTGGCGCAGCGACCTCGGCCCCTGGACGCCGAAGTACGAGGACGGCAAGCTCTACGGCCGCGGCGGCGCCGACGACGGCTACGCGGTGTACGCCGCGCTGACCGCGATCATGGCCCTGGACGCTCAGGGCATCCCCCGCCCACGCTGTGTGGGCGTGATCGAGACCTGCGAGGAGAGCGGCTCGGGCGACCTGCCGGCCTACCTGGACGCGCTGAAGCCCCGCCTGGGCGACGTCTCGCTCGTCGTCTGCCTGGATTCCGGCGCCGGCAACTACGACCAGCTCTGGCTCACCACCAGCCTGCGCGGCATGGTCAGCGGTGTGCTGAAGGTCGAGATCCTGAGCGAGGGCGTGCACTCGGGCGACGCGAGCGGGCTCGTGCCCTCGAGCTTCCGCATCCTGCGCCACGTGCTCGACCGCCTCGAGGACAGCGCCACCGGGCGCCTGCTGCCGCAGGCCTTCCACTGCGAGATCCCAAGCGCACGCGCGGAGCAGGCCCGGGCCACCGCCGCCATCCTCGGCGACGCGGTCTGGAAGCGCTTCCCCTGGGCCTGCGGCGCCGACGGCGGCGTGAGCCTGCCGACGACGACCGACCCGACCGAGGCGCTGCTCAACCGCACCTGGCGGCCCACGCTCAGCGTCACCGGCGCCGACGGCTTCCCCGAGTTGCGCAACGCCGGCAACGTGCTGCGGCCCTACACCGCTTTCAAGCTCAGCCTGCGCACCCCGCCGCTGGTGGACGCGCACCTGGCGAGCCAGCAGCTCAAGGAGCTGCTCGAGGACAACGCGCCCTACAACGCGCGCGTCACCTTCCACCCCGACGGCCGCGCCGGCGCGCTGGGCGCCACGGGCTGGAACGCGCCCGAGCTCGCCCCCTGGCTCGAGGACGCGCTGAACGCCGCCTCGCGCACCCACTACGGCGCCCCGGTGGGCTACATCGGCCAAGGCGGCACGATCCCGCTGATGAGCATGCTGCAGCGAGGCTTCCCGCGCGCGCAGATGATGGTCTGCGGCGTCCTCGGCCCGAAGAGCAACGCCCACGGCCCGAACGAGTTCCTGCACGTGCCTTACGGCAAGAAGCTCACGGCCTCGGTGGCGCAGGTGATCGCGGCCTGCCCCTGAACTCCTGAGCGTCAGAACGCGGGTGCGACGCGGGGCCCGGCATCGCCGCAGGGCTCCGGCCCCGCGCTCAGCGCCGGCGCGCGAGCTTCGGGTCCATCAGGTCGCGAAGGCCGTCGCCCAGCAGGTTCAGCCCGAGCACGCTCAGCACGATGGCCATGCCCGGCCACAGCGCCAGCAGCGGGGCCTGGAACATCTGCGTCTGCGCCTCGTTGAGCATGCGGCCCCAGCTCGGCTGCGGCGGCTGCGTGCCCAGGCCCAGGTAGCTCAGCGCCGCCTCGGCCAGGATGGCGGTGGCGAACGAGATCGTCGCCTGCACGATCAGCAGGCTGGCGATGTTGGGCAGCACGTGGTCGAGCGTGATGCGCCAGGGCCCCTTGCCGGCGGCGCGCGCGGCGAGCACGAACTCGCGCGCCCACACCGCCTGGGCCGAGCCGCGCGTGATGCGCGCGAACACCGGCACGTTGAAGATGCCGATGGCCACGATGCTCATCACCAGCCCCGGCCCGTAGATGGCGGTGAGCATGATGGCTGTCAGCAGCGCCGGGAAGGCGAAGGTGAAGTCGCTGGCGCGCATGATCAGCTCGTCGAGCCAGCCGCCGCGCGCCGCGGCCACGCAGCCCAGCAGCACCCCCACCCCGAGGCCGATGCCCACGGCGATGACGCCGACGACGATGGAGTTCTGCGAGCCCACCAGCAACTGGCTGACGATGTCCCGCCCCAGGCTGTCGGTGCCCAGCCAGTGCTGCGCCGACGGCCCCTGCAGCTTCTTCGGGATGTCGATCTCGGCGTAGGGGTAGGGCGTCCACACCAGCGACAGCAGCGCCGCGGCGGCCAGCAGCAGCGTCAGCACCGCGCCGACGGCAAAGCTCTTGTGGCGCCAGGCGCGCGACCAGAAGCTGTCCATGGCCACGGCCTTCAGGCCCTGCGCAGCCTGGGGTCGACCCAGGCGTACAGCACGTCGACGACGAAGTTCACCACCACCACCACCGCGGCCAGCAGCATGACGACGTCGCGCACGACGACCAGGTCGCGGTTGCTGATGGCCTGGAAGACCAGGCGGCCGATGCCCGGCAGCACGAACACGTTCTCGACCACGATGGTGCCGGTGATCAGGTTGGCGAACTGCAGGCCCATCACGGTCAGCACCGGGATCATGGCGTTGCGCAGCACATGACGCCACAGCGCCTGGCGCCGGCTCAGGCCCTTGGCGCGCGCGGTGCGCACGAAGTCCTCGCGCATGACCTCGAGCACCGCCGAGCGCGTGACGCGCGCCAGGATCGCCGCCTGCACCAGCGCCAGCGCCACCGCCGGCAGCACCAGGGCCTTCAAGGCCTTCAGCACGCCGCCGCCGTCGGCCTCCCGCCAGCCGGGGAAGCCCCCGGCGCTGACCCACTGCAGCTGCACCGCGAACACCAGGATCAGCAGGATCGCGAACCAGAAGTTCGGGATCGCGATGCCCACCTGGCTGGCCGCCATGACCCCCACGTCCCCGAGCGTGTTGTGGCGCGAGGCCGCATACACGCCCAGGCCGAGCGCCAGCACGACCGTGATCACCATCGCCAGCACCGCCAGCGGCAGCGTCACCTGCAGCCGCTGCAGGATCAGCGCGGCCGTGGGCTCGCCGTAGCTGATGCTGTCGGCCGTGCGGCCCTGCAGCAACCCGCCCACCCAATGGGTGTAGCGCTCCACCGCGGGGCGGTCCAGGCCGAGCTTGGCCTCCAGCGCGGCCAGCGACTCCTTCGTCGCCGAGTCGCCCAGGATGACCTGCGCGGCATTGCCCGGCAGCAGCTCGAGCACGGCGAAGACGAGCACCGAAGCCACCGCCAGGGTGGCGGCCATCGCGGCCAGGCGCTTGAGCAGGAAGAGCAACATGACGATCTATCATGCCTCAAGCACGGCAAGCCCCCGGACCACCCCGACATGAGCCTCGTTCCCTTCGACACCTCCTGCGTCTTCGTCGGCGGCCGCTGGCGCGGCGCCGACAGTGGCCAGACTCTGGCCTTGACGAACCCTTCCGATGGCAGCGAACTCGCGCGCATCGCGCGCGGCCAGGCCGCGGACATCGATGCCGCGGTGCACGCCGCGCAGGTCGCGCTCGACGGCGAGGGGGCCACCGAGGGTGAGCGAGCCGGCCCCTGGGGCCGGCTCACCGCCGCCGAGCGCGGCCGCATTCTGCTGAAGATGAGCGCGCTCGCGCTCGAGCAGGCCGACGAGCTGGCGCGCCTGGAGGCGCTGGACGTCGGCAAGCCGCTGAAGCAGGGCCGCGCCGACGCCGTGGCGCTGGCGCGCTACCTCGAGTTCTACGGCGGCGCCGCCGACAAGGTGCACGGCGAGACCCTGCCCTTCGCCAACGGCTACACCGCGCTGACCCTGCGCGAGCCGCACGGCGTGACGGCGCACATCGTGCCCTGGAACTACCCGATGCAGATCATCGGCCGCAGTGTCGGCGCCGCGCTCGCGATGGGCAATGCCTGCGTGCTGAAGCCGGCGGAGGAGGCCTGCCTGACGGCGCTGGCCTTCGCGCGCATCGCCGAGGCCGCCGGCCTGCCCGCCGGCGCGCTGAACGTCGTGCCCGGCCTGGGCGAGGAGGCCGGCGCCGCGCTGGCGGCGCACCCGGGGGTGCGCCACATCTCCTTCACCGGCTCGGTGGCCGTGGGCACGCTGATCCAGACCGCAGCGGCGAAGAACGCGATTCCCGTCACGCTCGAGCTCGGCGGCAAGAGCCCGCAGATCGTCTTCGCCGACGCCGACCTCGACGCCGCGCTGCCCTTCCTCGTCAACGCCGGCATCCAGAACGCCGGCCAGACCTGCTCCGCGGCCAGCCGCATCCTCGTGGAGCGGCCGGTCTTCGACACCGTGCTCGCGCGCATGGCCGAGCGCTACCGCGCGCTGCGCGTGGCCCCGGCGCTGGACGACGGCGACATCGGCCCGGTGATCTCGCAGCGCCAGCGCGAGATCGTGCAGGGCTACCTCGACGTCGTGCGCGCGAGCGGCCTGCGCGTGGCCGCGCAGGCGCCGCTGCCGGCCAGCCTGCCGGCCGGCGGCTGCTGGGTGCCGCCCACGCTGGTGGCCGACGTCGACCCCGACCACCGCATCGCCCAGGAGGAGATCTTCGGCCCGGTGCAGGCGCTGATCCCGTTCGAGGGCGATGCGCAGGCCCTGCGCATCGCCAACGGCACGCCCTACGGCCTGGTGGCCGGCGTCTGGACGCGCGACGGCGGCCGCGCGCTGCGCATGGCGCGCAAGCTGCAGTGCGGCCAGGTCTTCGTCAACAACTACGGCGCCGGCGGCGGCATCGAACTGCCCTTCGGTGGCGTCAAGCACTCGGGCCATGGGCGCGAGAAGGGCTTCGAGGCCCTGTACGGCTTTTCGGTGCTGAAGACGGTGGCGATCCGGCACGACTGACATGCGGCGTCATGCGGTGCCAGGAGTTCCGACGCGATGTCGGCACCCGCGGCTGGAAGGCGCGCGAGCCCTTCCAAAAGCTGCTGTCCTGATGCGGCGATGCTGAAGACCGAAGCGCTGCGCGGCGCGGTCGGGCGCGTCGTGCTGATGGACACGATCACCAAGGTCGACGTCGGCGACACGGGCGCCTTCGTGGTCTCGGGCTCGCACGGTGGCACGAGCTCGGGCGAGTTCGCGCTCGCGGTGCCGCTGGCCCTGGCCGTCTTCAACGACGCCGGCGTCGGCAAGGACGAGGCCGGCGTTGCCGCGCTGGTCATGCTGCAGGCCCGTGGCACGCCCGCCTGCACGGTCGCACACACCTCGGCGCGCATCGGCGAGGCGCGCGACACCTTCGAGCACGGCGTCGTCAGCCGCGTCAATGCCGCGGCGCGCGCGCTCGGGCTGCGCGAGGGGCTGGCCCTGCGCGCGGCGCTGGAGCAGCTGGTGGGCGCCGCCTGACAATCGCGGCATGGCGCGCGAAGCCAAGACCCTCTACACCTGCCGCGACTGCGGCGGCACGAGCCCGAAGTGGCTGGGCCAGTGCCCGCACTGCCGGGCCTGGAACACGCTCGAGGAGGGCCAGGCCGAGCCGCCCGCGGGCGCGGTCCGCAACCGCTTCCAGGCGCTGGCGCGCAGCCAGCCCGTGGCCACGCTCAGCGAGATCGAGGCCGCCGAGGTCACGCGCACGCCCACGGGCCAGGAGGAACTGGACCGCGTGCTTGGCGGCGGCATCGTCGCCGGCGGCGTGACGCTGATCGGCGGCGACCCCGGCATCGGCAAGAGCACGCTGCTGCTGCAGGCGCTGGACGCGCTGTCGGCGCAGATGAAGGTGCTCTACGTCACCGGCGAGGAGAGCGGCGCCCAGGTGGCGCTGCGCGCGCGCCGGCTCGGCCTGCCGGGCGCGCGCGTGCGCGTGCTGGCGGAGATCCACCTCGAGAAGATCCTCGCCACGTTGCAGGAGGAGGCGCCGGCCTTCTGCGTGATCGATTCGATCCAGACCCTGTACTCCGACCAGCTCAGCTCGGCCCCGGGCTCGGTGGCGCAGGTGCGCGAGTGCGCGGCGCAGCTCACGCGCTTGGCCAAGACCAGCGGCTGCGCGCTCGTGCTCGTCGGCCACGTCACGAAGGAGGGCGCGCTCGCCGGCCCGCGCGTGCTCGAGCATATCGTCGACACGGTGCTGTACTTCGAGGGCGACACGCACTCGAGCTTCCGCCTCGTGCGCGCGATCAAGAACCGCTTCGGCGCCGTCAACGAGATCGGCGTTTTCGCGATGACCGAGCGCGGGCTCAAGGGCGTGAGCAACCCGAGCGCGATCTTCCTGTCCACGCACGGTGCGCCCGTGCCGGGCTCCTGCGTGCTCGTCACGCTGGAGGGCACGCGCCCGCTGCTGGTGGAGGTGCAGGCCCTGGTGGATTCGGGCGGGCCCAGCCCGCGCCGGCTCTCGGTCGGCCTGGACCGCGACCGCCTGGCCATGCTGCTGGCGGTACTGCACCGCCATGCCGGCGTGGCCTGCGGCGACCAGGACGTCTTCGTCAACGCCGTGGGCGGGGTGCGAATCGCCGAGCCCGCAGCTGACTTGGCCGTGCTGCTGGCGATCACCAGCTCACTGCGCGCGCGCGCGCTGCCGCGCGGCTTCATCGCCTTCGGCGAGGTGGGCCTGGCCGGCGAGGTGCGCCCGGCGCCGCGCGGTCAGGAGCGCCTGCGCGAAGCCGCGAAGCTGGGCTTCAGCACCGCCGTCGTTCCCAAGGCGAACGCGCCGAAGAAGCCGATCGAGGGCCTGACGATCCACGCCGTGGACCGGATCGAGGAGGCGATCGAGGTCGTCCGGGGGCTGTAGGCGGCCGTCGGGCCGCCGCCCGGGGCCGGTCTCGCCCCACAGGCCCGCAGTGGGTCAGCCGCGGTGCGAGGCTGAGGCAAGACGCCGGCGCCGCTTGCGCCGCACCCGCCAGTGCCACACCGAGTTGCACAGCACCCAGGCCAGGGCGGAGAAGCCGAACGAGAAGATCAGCGTGCCCACGAGCAGCGGCTTGCCGATGCCCTGGACGGCCTGAACGGTGCGCTGCCACCACGAGGTAGATTCATCCGCGCCGCCGCCGCCCGCCTGCAGGGTCTGGGGTGTTACCGCGGCAACCGGGACGACCTGTGCCGACGCGGGCTGCGCCGCCGCTCGCGCCAGCACCTCCGGAGTGTGCGCTGCATCCACCGGCTCGGCCAGCACCCAGGCGCCCACCTTCCAGGCCGCGTAGTACACCGGGCCGAAGGTCGGCGGCGTGTTCACGAGCGTGGCGACGATGGACACCGGCACGTTGGCGCGCAGCACCACGCAGGCCGCCGCCGACAGCGGGATCTGCGCGATCGGCGTGATGAAGGCGAAGAAGACGCCGATCGCTGCGCCCGTCGCCACCCCGCGCCGGCTCAGGTGGAACAGGCGCGGGTGCAGCACCGAGGGCCCGAGCCACCTCAGCCAGCGGTTGTTGGCCACGCTCTCGTGCGAGGGCATCAGGCGGCGCAGACGGTCGAGCATGACGATGGCAGACAAGGCAAACGAATATGTTCTCCGAAATCGCGATGCCTTCCGGGTGAAGGGTCAAGCGGGCGGGTCTCCTGCCGCGGGTGCGTGTCCAGGCCGGGCCGTGGTTAGGATCCCGGTCTTCGACGCCGCAATGCCCCTTGTCCGCAGAAGGATGGACC